>NZ_CP116341.1:2335000-2935000 GCF_033304595.1 Sporosarcina jeotgali | reverse complement strand
GATGAAGACTTTTTAACTGAAGAAGAAATGGCTGTTATGAGACGCGGCAGAAATGCAAAATCTGGTTCCGTGCCGAAAAACACAGACGTATTAACTTACAATCACAGTTCGGCATTCGAAGCAGTCGTAGGCTATTTGTATTTGTTAGAAGATAGCGAGAGAACGGCTGAATTCATCCGTAAAGCGATTGAATGTATTGAAGGAGGAGAAGACCGTGTCAGAAACTGAAGGAACTGAAATGATTGGCGGCAAAAATCCAATTGTCGAGGCACTGCGTTCAGGAAGAGAATTGAACAAAATCTGGATTGCCGAAGGATTGAATAAGCAAAGTATCGGAGAGATTACAACACTTGCTAAAAAGGCGGGTGTGGTTGTACAAGCTGTCCCTAAAAAGAAGCTGGACCAGCTGCTCGATGTAAATCACCAGGGCATCGTCGCGTCTGTAGCAGCCTATACGTATGCGGAGCTGGACGATATTTTTGCGGTTGCAGAACAACGCGGAGAAGATCCGTTTATCCTGCTGTTGGATGAACTCGAAGATCCCCATAATCTTGGGTCGATCCTGCGTACTGCAGACGCTGTCGGCGTACACGGAATTATCATTCCAAAAAGACGTTCGGTAGGACTTACAGGTGTGGTTGCAAAAGCCTCTACAGGTGCGATTGAACACGTTCCCGTTGTTCGCGTGGTGAACTTGGGTCAAACCGTCGATGAATTGAAGAAAAAAGGCGTTTGGATCGCTGGAACAGATGCAAAAGGATCTGCTGATTATCGGACAATGGATGCAACGCTTCCGCTCGCTGTCATTATAGGCAGTGAAGGAAAAGGAATGTCGCGACTATTGAAAGAGAAATGTGATTTTCTGTACCACTTGCCGATGCGTGGCCATGTCACGTCACTTAATGCTTCTGTCGCGGCTTCGCTGCTTATGTATGAAGTATTGCGCAAGCGGCTGCCGAATCCTTCCACACCATGAAAAAAGACATCCTGCTAGTCGATGGTTATAACATTATCGGTGCATGGCCGGAACTGAGGGAGTTAAAACGACTTAAACTTGCCGAGGCGCGGGACCGTTTAATTGATCAGCTGGCAGAATATCAAGCTTTCAAGGGGTGGCGCGTGATTCTTGTATTCGATGCATACCTGGTTCCGGGGATTGAAAATAAAGAGAAGCGTTCTCAAGTTGAAATTGTGTTTACGAGGGAAAACGAAACGGCAGATGAACGTATTGAGAAGCTGGTTTCAGAACTATCGAAACGTACTGTGCAACTTCATGTCGCGACTTCAGATCTTACTGAACAATGGATTATTTTTGGACAAGGGGCATTAAGAATTTCTGCACGGGAACTAGAGATTGAAATGCAGGAAATCGACAAGATTATATCTGCAAAAGTGCGGGCAATTCAGGAGAATCGTTCCTTTTCCAAAATACAATTATCACAAGAAGTAGCGGAAGTTTTCGAGAAATGGCGCAGGGGGAACAGGTGAGCGGTTGACGCAAAAAAATTCCTTAAGCTATAATTGACTAACTAGTATGATAAACCGGAGTGATGGGGAATGGCGGAAAAGACAGCTTATGCACCTAGAACAGCAGACTTCAGTACCTTTTCCGATGAACAGCTAATCGGAATCATTCAAGAAGGAAACACAGATGCACTCGACTTTCTCATTACCAAATATCAATCATTTGTTAGAATGAAGGCGCGTTCTTACTTCATGATGGGCGGGGACAAGGAAGATATAATTCAAGAAGGCATGATTGGATTATATAAAGCCATTCGCGATTTCCGCGAAGACCGGCTTAGCTCGTTTAAAGGGTTTGCAGAGCTGTGTATTAAGCGGCAGATCATCACGGCTATCAAAACAGCCACCAGGCAAAAACATATTCCGCTTAATTCATCTGTATCGCTGGATAAGCCTGTTTACGACGAGGAATCCGACCGTACTTTGTTAGATGTGCTTACGGGTTCTGCCAATGATGATCCGGAAGACTTAATGATTTATAAAGAAAACTTTGTTCAAATGGAAGTAGAAATGAACAAAGTTTTAAGCAGTCTTGAAAAGGAAGTGCTTGGCCTTTATCTGGACGGGCAGTCCTATCAGGAGATTTCTGAAGTACTGAACCGTCAAGTTAAATCCGTAGACAATGCATTGCAGCGCATTAAACGAAAGCTTGAAAGGTATATGCAAGTAGATGTCGTTACGTAAAGCATAGCAATTTTCTGACTATCCTTGCATTGACAGGTAATAGGTTAGGTGGTACTCTTTATCAAGACTATGGAAAGACTAGGTGTTCACTAGATATGTCTAAAAAAATTGTAGTAAGCTGTGAAAAATGCGGCTCCAGAAACTATTCACTACCAGCTGGCAGCAACAAAACAACTGAACGGCTGGTCCTGAAGAAACACTGCAGTCATTGCAATGAGCATACGTTACACAGACAAACAGCGTGAGGGTCTGGCTAGACTTTAGGCCGTCATATCTACTATTCGGAGGTTTGCAAAAGAATGGGCAAGATAACAAGTTTCTTTAAAAATGTTGTCACGGAAATGCGGAAAGTCAGCTGGCCGAAACGTAAAGAACTGACCCGCTACACAATCGTGGTTCTTAGTACAGTAGTATTCATGGCCGTATACTTTGGTCTTGTGGATCTTGGCTTATCACGAGTAATGGAATGGTATGTTTCGTTATAATAGAGCACGTTGAATCGCATACTGAAAATATCCCGTCTAACTGAAAGAGCGGGTTTTTTCATTTGAACAAAAAAGGAGGGACGGACGCGCAGTCCTCATCGATATGGAAATGGAGAAAAATTGGTACGTCGTCCATACGTACTCAGGGTACGAAAACAAGGTGAAAGAAAACCTTGAAAAACGCGTGGAAACGATGGGTATGCAAGACAAGATTTTCCGCGTGATTGTTCCAGAAGAAGAAGAAACGGATTTCAAAGAAGGTAAAAAACGTACAGTGATGCGGAAAACGTTTCCTGGTTACGTCCTAGTTGAAATTATCATGACAGATGATTCATGGTATGTCGTCCGCAATACACCGGGCGTCACTGGATTCATCGGTTCTTCGGGCGGCGGAGCAAAACCTACGCCGCTTCTTCCTGAAGAAGTGACGTTCATCCTGAAGCAAATGGGTATGAAGGATCGCAAATTGGAAGTGGACTTCGAAATCGGCGAAATGGTGGAAGTGTTAGAGGGACCGTTCGCTGGATTCCAGGGTAAAGTTGAAGAGATTGAACTGGACCAGGGGAAAGTTAAAGTATCTGTAGACATGTTCGGCCGCGAAACGAATATGGAACTTGACTTTGAACAAGTTGAAAGAACGAGCTGAAAAAATTAATTCGTTCCCTCTTGCAAAACATGTGAAATAGTGATATTATTTCAAAGGTCAGACATAGAAATGTCTGAACGTCTTAACAAAATTCTACCGGCATTTGCCGGCAGGCACATATTGAGTGGGAGGGGCAACCCAAATACCACATCACGGACTTAAGGAGGTGTGTCTCGTGGCTAAAAAAGTAATCAAGCTTGTGAAATTGCAAATTCCAGCAGGAAAAGCAAATCCAGCACCGCCAGTCGGACCGGCGCTCGGTCAGGCAGGTGTCAATATCATGGGATTCTGTAAAGAATTCAATGCGCGTACATCTGACCAAGCAGGTCTTATTATTCCTGTTGAAATCACTGTATTCGAAGATCGTTCATTTACATTCATCACAAAAACTCCGCCAGCAGCAGTATTGTTGAAGGTTGCAGCTAAAATCCAAAAGGGTTCAGGCGAACCGAACAAGAATAAAGTTGCTGTCGTGAAGCGTGATCAAGTTAAAGAAATTGCTGAACAAAAAATGCAGGATTTGAATGCTGCATCAGTTGAAGCAGCGATGGCAATGGTTGAAGGTACTGCTCGCAGTATGGGAATCACGATCGAAGACTGATCTGAAACCTAATTCATTGTATGTTTTTATGGGGGTTGCGGTCGTTCTATAGAACACGCAACCCTTAATCGTGGGAGGTTTATTCCGCTAAAACCACAATCGAGGAGGAAATATCTGATGGCTAAAAGAGGTAAGAAGTTCGTAGAAGCTGCAAAGCTTGTCGACCGCACAGCGGCATACGACTTAACAGAAGCGATCGAACTCGCTAAAAAAACAAGCACAACAAACTTTGATGCAACAGTAGAAGTGGCTTTCCGTCTTGGAATCGACACGCGCAAAAACGACCAGCAAATTCGTGGAGCAGTAGTACTGCCTAACGGAACTGGTAAAACACAACGCGTTCTCGTTTTCGCTAAAGGTGAGAAGCTTAAAGAAGCTGAAGCAGCAGGCGCTGACTTTGTAGGCGATGCAGAATACATCACTAAAATCCAACAAGGATGGTTTGACTTCGATGTAATCGTTGCGACACCGGACATGATGGGTGAAGTTGGTAAAATCGGACGTGTACTTGGACCAAAAGGTCTTATGCCGAACCCGAAAACTGGCACAGTGACATTCGACGTTACAAAAGCAGTTCAAGAAATCAAAGCAGGTAAGGTAGAATATCGTGCGGACAAAGCTGGAATCATCCACGCTCCAATTGGTAAAGTTTCTTTCGATAACGAAAAGCTTGCAGAAAACCTTACAACTGTATTTGAAGTAATTCAGAAGGCTAAACCGGCTGCAGCTAAAGGTACTTACATGAAGTCTGTTAACTTAACAACTACAATGGGACCTGCTGTAAAGATCAACCCTTCTTCAGTAAACGTAAAATAATTAGTTGACACGCGCCCTATCTTTTGGTAGGATAACGTTTGTTGCAATATACGATTTGTACCGCAGACAGCAGGAGTGGGTGACCACTTAATAATCCTGCCGAGGGACAAGACGCTCTTTTTAACAGTAAAAAGATGACGACTTTCCAACCCTCCGTCTGCTAGTCAGATCGGAGGGTTTTTTATGCATATGGTATAAATGCCCCTACACTTAACAGGAGGTGTCAAGATGAGCAAAGTATTAGAAGCGAAACAAGCAGTAGTAACTGAAATCGCGGACAAGATGAAAGCATCAGCTTCAATGGTCGTTGTTGACTATCGTGGTCTTAACGTTGCACAAGCAACTGAACTTCGTAAGCAACTTCGTGAAGCAGGCGTGGAATTCAAAGTCTACAAAAACTCGATGGCTCGCCGTGCGGCTGAAGCATCAGGTCTTGAAGGACTTAACGAACATCTTACAGGACCGAACGCAATTGCGTTCTCAACTGAAGATGTAATCGCACCCGCAAAAATCATCAACAACTTCGCTAAAGACAACGAAGCTTTGGAAATCAAAGCCGGTGTCATCGAAGGTGCACTTGCTTCTGTTGAAGAAGTGAAAGCATTGGCGACTCTTCCTTCACGCGAAGGACTTCTCTCTATGCTGCTCAGCGTGCTTCAAGCTCCAATGCGCAACTTCGCATTGGCTACAAAAGCCGTTGCAGACCAAAAAGAAGAACAAGGCGCGTAATATCGCATCTTGACCAATCAGCGAGTTAACTCGCAAAACATACCCATTAGGAGGAACTATAATGACTAACGAACAAATCTTAGGCGCTATCAAAGAAATGACAGTTCTTGAACTTAACGACCTAGTAAAAGCAATCGAAGAAGAATTTGGCGTAACTGCTGCAGCTCCTGTAGCTATGGCTGGCGCTGGTGGCGGAGAAGCAGCTGCTGAGCAGACTGAATTCGACGTAGTTCTAGCATCTGCTGGAGACCAAAAAATCAAAGTCATCAAAGTCGTTCGCGAAATCACTGGCCTAGGCTTGAAAGAAGCGAAAGAAGTTGTTGATAACGCACCTAAAGCTATCAAAGAAGGCGTAGAAAAAGCTGAAGCTGAAGAACTTAAAGCTAAGCTTGAAGAAGTAGGCGCTTCTGTAGAAGTTAAGTAATTCGTAAACTGCGAAGAAAAACCTCGTCTTTGTCGACGGGTTTTTCTTCGTTTTTTTTATACCTGGATTTAATTAAGTGAACAGTAGGGGGTTTTCGTGTGGCAGAGCATTACTATTCGAAAAATCCCGATGTGAAAAGTGAGCCGAAACAATGGCAAACGAATTTGCGCGGGACTAGCTTTGTTTTTGTTACAGATGCAGGTGTGTTTAGTAAAGGGGAAGTGGACTTTGGTTCACGTCTGCTCATCGATGCATTCCGAGCTCCGGATGTTGAAGGAGATATTCTTGATGTGGGATGTGGATACGGACCTGTAGGGCTTTCCATAGCTTCATTGTTAAAAGAACGGACAATCCAGATGGTGGATGTGAACGAACGTGCATTAGCTCTATCTCGGACCAATTCCCAAAAAAATAATATTGAAAACGTCGTGATCTATGCCAGTGATGCTTTAGATGAAGTTGAAACAAAAGAGTTCGCGTCAATACTGACAAACCCTCCTATACGGGCAGGAAAAGAAACAGTCTTTAAAATTTACAACCAAGCATATGAACACTTAGCTGTCGGCGGAGATCTCTGGGTGGTTATTCAGAAAAAGCAGGGAGCCCCTTCAACAATTGCGAGACTCGAGGAATTATTCGGCAATGCAGAAATTGTAGAGAAAAGCAAGGGGTATTATATTATTAAATCAAAAAAACATTGACTCCGTTAAAGCGTTGTGATAGCATTATAAAATGCAACAATAAATATACTGCATTCGTGTGCCTTTTTATGCGTTTGCATAAGTAATGGAAATGTTAGGTATACTGACGTTGGATAAAAGATTGGTAAATCGAAAATGAGCTCTAGCCGGAACTCGTTTTCTTTTTGTTTTTTCGATATCATACACTATTTTTTTGATTTCGGAAAGACTTTTTATGAGATGCTTGGACACGCGTGGCGCTAATTTCATGCCGGCCTGAAATTGCCAGGAGTCCAAACGAGCTCTATTAATGTCTTATGAGGGGTGAAAGAGTTGACAAAGCAGTTAGTTCACTATGGTCAACACCGTCAGCGCAGAAGTTTCGCGAGAATTAGCGAAGTACTAGATCTGCCGGATCTGATTGAAATTCAGACGGAATCTTATGAGTGGTTTTTGGAAGAGGGATTGCGAGAAATGTTCCACGATATTTCTCCTATTCAAGATTTCACCGGAAATCTGTCATTGGAATTTGTCGATTATCAGCTTGGCGAACCTAAATATCCTGTGGATGAGTCAAAGGAACGGGACGTAACATTCGCTGCGCCACTTCGGGTGAAAGTCCGTTTACACAATAAAGAAACAGATGATGTTAAAGAACAAGATGTCTTTATGGGTGATTTCCCGTTAATGACGGAAAATGGTACTTTCATTATTAATGGTGCTGAACGAGTTATTGTTTCTCAGCTCGTCCGATCACCTAGCGTATATTTCAACGATAAGACAGACAAAAATGGTAAACGCGGATTTGGTGCAACTGTCATCCCTAACCGCGGTGCTTGGCTTGAATACGAAACGGACGCAAAAGATGTTGTCCACGTTCGTATTGACCGTACGCGCAAGCTGCCAATTACAGTCCTCTTACGTGCACTTGGCTTTTCAACTGATCAAGAGATTATCGATTTAATTGGTGATAATGAATACCTTCGAAACTCTCTTGAAAAAGATAACACGGAAAACTCGGAGAAAGCACTTCTTGAAATTTATGAGCGTTTACGTCCAGGAGAACCACCAACATTAGATAGCGCGAAAAACTTGCTGTTTTCTCGTTTCTTTGATGCGAAGCGTTATGACTTAGCAAATGTCGGCCGGTATAAAATGAACAAAAAGCTTCACCTCCAAAATCGTTTATTCAACCAAACGATTGCAGAGACAATTGCAGACCCTGAAACAGGAGAAATTCTGATTGAAAAGGGACAGCTTATCGATCGCCGTACGTTGGATAAACTACTTCCTTATTTCGAACAGGGCATTGGAGTAGAAGATTTGAAACAGGTAGGCGGAGTGTTAGAAGACGACATTCGTATTCAATCTGTAAAAATCTATGCTCCTAAAGGTGAAGAAGGACAAATCATTAATGTTATTTCTAATGGCGTTATTGACGATTCCATTAAACACGTTACACCTTCTGATATTATTGCTTCCATCAGCTACTTTTTCAACTTGCTGCATGGAGTGGGCGATACAGACGACATCGACCACTTAGGCAACAGACGTCTCCGCTCTGTCGGTGAACTTCTGCAAAACCAGTTCCGTATCGGTTTGTCACGCATGGAACGTGTAGTTAAGGAACGTATGTCTATTAATGACACGCAATCGATTGTTCCACAACAATTGATTAACATCAGACCTGTTATCGCGTCTATTAAAGAGTTCTTTGGCAGTTCCCAGCTATCTCAGTTCATGGACCAAACGAACCCCTTAGCAGAGTTAACGCATAAGCGCAGACTATCTGCATTAGGACCAGGCGGTTTGACACGTGAGCGCGCTGGAATGGAAGTACGTGATGTTCACTACTCCCACTATGGCCGCATGTGTCCAATCGAGACTCCAGAGGGACCGAACATTGGACTTATTAACACCCTTTCTACATTTGCGAAAGTAAATAAGTTTGGATTTATTGAGACTCCTTATCGTAAGGTAGATCCGGATACGGGAAAAGTTACGTCACGCATCGATTACCTAACTGCTGACTTGGAAGATAACTATGTCGTTGCACAGGCCAATGCGCCTTTAAACGATGATGGTACGTTTGTTAACGAAGAGGTAGTAGGTCGTTTCCAAGGGGATAACACTGTATTCAAGCGCGAGCAAATTGACTACATGGACGTTTCTCCTAAACAAGTTGTTTCTGCGGCGACAGCATGTATTCCATTCTTGGAAAATGATGACTCAAACCGTGCGCTTATGGGAGCGAACATGCAACGTCAAGCAGTACCTCTTCTAAACCCGAAATCACCTTTCGTAGGTACGGGAATGGAGCACGTCTCTGCACGTGACTCAGGAGCTGCTGTAGTATCGAAGCATGAAGGAATCGTTGAACACGTAGAAGCGAAAGAAATCCGCGTTCGCCGTATCAACATGGTAGAAGGAAAAGAAGTTAAGGGTGACCTTGACGTCTATCGTCTATCGAACTTCATTCGTTCAAACCAAGGAACTTGTTACAACCAGCGTCCAATCGTAAGCGTTGGGGACCGGGTTTCTAAGAAAGATATTCTCGCAGATGGACCGTCAATGGAAAAAGGAGAAATGGCCCTTGGTCAAAATATCCTAATTGCATTCATGACATGGGATGGTTACAACTACGAGGATGCAATCATCATGAGCGAACGTTTGGTTAAGGATGACGTCTTCACTTCTGTTCATATTGAAGAATATGAATCAGATGCTCGTGATACAAAGCTTGGGCCTGAAGAAATCACACGTGATATTCCGAACATCGGTGAAGATGCACTGCGCAACTTAGATGATCGCGGTATTATCCGTATTGGTGCTGAAGTACATGATGGAGACATCTTGGTTGGTAAAGTAACGCCTAAGGGTGTAACGGAACTAACTGCAGAAGAACGGCTCCTGCATGCGATCTTCGGTGAGAAAGCGCGTGAAGTTCGTGATACATCACTTCGTGTACCACACGGAGCGGGCGGAATTGTTCTTGATGTGAAAGTGTTCAATCGTGAAGATGGCGATGAACTCGCACCTGGCGTGAACCAGCTGGTTCGTGTTTACATCGTTCAGAAACGTAAAATCTCTGTCGGAGATAAGATGGCCGGTCGTCACGGTAACAAAGGGGTTATCTCACGGATTCTACCTGAATCTGATATGCCATTCATGCCTGACGGAACACCAGTAGATGTCATGCTTAACCCGCTGGGTGTACCATCACGTATGAACATCGGACAGGTACTTGAGATGCACCTTGGAATGGCTGGCCGTGCGCTGGGCGTTCACATGGCTTCTCCTGTATTTGATGGTGCGAACGAACAAGATGTATGGGATACGATGGAAGAAGCGGGAATGGATCGTGACGGAAAGACTGTTCTTTATGACGGTCGTTCTGGTGAAGCGTTCGACAACCGTGTTTCTGTCGGAATCATGTACATGATCAAACTTGCCCACATGGTTGATGACAAACTTCACGCCCGTTCTACGGGACCATACTCACTGGTTACGCAACAGCCACTTGGCGGTAAAGCCCAGTTCGGCGGACAGCGTTTCGGAGAGATGGAAGTTTGGGCACTCGAGGCTTATGGTGCAGCTTACACACTACAAGAGATTTTGACTGTGAAGTCGGATGACGTGGTGGGTCGAGTGAAAACGTATGAAGCTATTGTAAAAGGCGACAGCGTTCCACAACCAGGCGTACCAGAATCCTTTAAAGTTCTAATTAAAGAACTTCAAAGTCTTGGATTGGATGTTAAAATGCTATCCGAAGACTTCGAGGAAATTGAATTACGTGACTTAGAAGAAGACGATGATATGCAGCCAACGGATGCGTTAAACCTTATGAAGGAAGACCAGCCAGTCTGATTCGTAAGCGAAAGTTAATAAATGGGGGCACTGTCCCCCTTTTTTAAATGGTATAACAGGGCCGGCAAGTCAGCGACTAGACAAGAGGGAGGTAGGCTCCTTGGTAGATGTTAATAATTTTGAGTATATGAAAATAGGGCTAGCTTCTCCTGATAAGATCCGATCTTGGTCTTATGGTGAGGTAAAGAAGCCTGAAACAATCAATTATCGTACATTGAAGCCTGAAAAAGATGGGTTGTTCTGTGAACGTATTTTCGGACCTACAAAGGACTGGGAATGTCATTGCGGTAAGTATAAGCGTGTTCGTTACAAAGGTGTCGTTTGTGATCGCTGCGGCGTAGAAGTCACACGTCAGAAAGTTCGCCGTGAACGTATGGGCCACATCGAACTTGCAGCGCCAGTAACACACATTTGGTACTTCAAAGGGATTCCTAGCCGAATGGGACTTATCCTGGATATGACTCCACGCGCACTTGAAGAAGTAATTTACTTTGCATCTTACGTAGTAGTTGATCCAGCGGATACGCCACTTGAGCGCAAACAGCTGCTTTCTGAAAAAGAGTATCGGTTGTACCGCGAAAAGTACGGTTCCAAGTTCCAAGCACTTATGGGTGCTGAAGCTATTGAACAACTTCTATCTGCTATAGATTTGGATAAGGAAACAGAGAGCTTGAAAGAAGAGCTCAAGACAGTTCAAGGACAGCGCCGTACACGTGCGATCCGTCGTTTGGAAGTTGTGGAATCATTCCGTAACTCTGGAAATCATCCTGAATGGATGGTTCTTGAAGTACTTCCTGTTGTTCCTCCAGAACTGCGTCCGATGGTTCAATTAGATGGCGGCCGTTTTGCGACTTCCGATTTGAATGACCTGTATCGTCGAGTTATTAACCGGAACAACCGTCTGAAGCGTCTATTGGATCTTGGTGCGCCGGGAATCATCGTTCAAAACGAGAAACGTATGCTTCAAGAAGCTGTTGATGCTCTCGTGGACAACGGCCGTCGCGGACGTCCTGTAACTGGACCGGGTAACCGCCCGTTGAAATCACTTTCTCACATGTTGAAAGGTAAGCAAGGGCGTTTCCGTCAGAACTTACTTGGTAAACGTGTTGACTACTCGGGTCGTTCAGTTATCGTCGTAGGACCTAACTTGAAAATGTATCAGTGCGGGCTTCCTAAAGAAATGGCGATTGAGTTATTCAAGCCATTTGTTATGAAAGAACTCGTTGAACGCGGTCTTGCGCACAATATTAAGAGCGCGAAACGTAAAATCGAGCGATTGCATTCGGAAGTATGGGATGTTCTTGAAGAAGTCATCCGGGAGCATCCAGTTCTCTTGAACCGTGCCCCTACGCTTCACCGTCTAGGTATTCAGGCGTTCGAACCCATGCTTGTTGAAGGTCGCGCTATTCAGCTTCACCCACTTGTATGTACAGCATATAATGCTGACTTCGATGGTGACCAAATGGCTGTACACGTACCTTTATCAGCAGAAGCGCAAGCGGAAGCGCGTCTTCTAATGCTTGCTGCACAGAACATCTTGAATCCTAAGGATGGTAAGCCGGTTGTAACTCCTTCACAGGATATGGTACTTGGTAACTATTACTTAACTCTTGAACGTCCAGGTGTTGTTGGAGAAGGTAAAACGTTCAGTAATATGAACGAAGCATTGATTGCGTATCAAAACGGACATGTGCATTTGCACTCCCGTATTGCGATTGCGGCAAGCTCTCTCAAGAACCCTACGTTTACAGAAGAACAGAATAGCCAATTGTTAATTACGACAGTAGGTAAAGTAATCTTTAACGAGATTCTTCCTGAGTCATTCCCTTATATTAACGAGCCGTCAATGAACAATCTTCAAATTGAAACACCTGCTAAATACTTTGTGCCAGGCACAACGGATATTCCTAAGTACATCCAAGCCGCAGAAGTCGTGTCACCATTCAAGAAGGCGATCCTTGGTGAAATCATTGCTGAGATCTTCCGTAGATTCCACATTACTGAAACTTCAAAAATGCTTGACCGCATGAAAAACCTTGGATTCAAATACTCGACACGTGCAGGAATTACGATTGGTATCGCTGATATCGTGGTACTTCCGGATAAGCATGAAATCTTGCAAGAGGCACAAGCGAAAGTAGATAAAGTGACACAGCAGTTCCGTCGCGGTCTGATTACAGACGAAGAACGTTACGATCGTGTTATTTCTTACTGGAGCCATGCAAAAGATGTCATCCAGGGCAAGCTGATGGACTCTTTGGAAAACACAAATCCAATCTTCATGATGAGTGACTCTGGAGCCCGTGGTAACGCGTCTAACTTTACACAGCTCGCAGGTATGCGCGGACTGATGGCCAACCCGGCAGGACGTATCATTGAATTGCCGATCAAGTCATCATTCCGTGAAGGACTTACAGTTCTCGAATATTTCATCTCCACTCACGGTGCGCGTAAAGGACTTGCTGATACAGCCCTTAAAACTGCTGACTCAGGGTACCTTACACGTCGTCTCGTTGATGTTGCGCAAGATGTCATTGTTCGTGAAGACGACTGTGGCACAGACCGCGGACTTGAAATTTCAGCCCTTACTGAAGGCGTTGAAATGATTGAACCGCTAGATGAGCGTATTGAAGGCCGTCACGCTAAGAAGAAAGTGCTTCATCCTGAAACGGGAGAAGTCTTAGTAGAGAAAAACCAGCTTATTACAGCGGATATCGCTCAGGCGATCATCGGTGCAGGTATTACGACTATGTCGATTCGTTCGGCGTTCACTTGTAATACAAAACACGGTGTTTGTAAGAAATGTTACGGCATTAACCTGGCTACTGGAGAAGCGGTTGAAGTTGGAGAAGCAGTTGGTATTATTGCGGCTCAGTCAATCGGGGAACCAGGAACACAGCTTACAATGCGTACATTCCACACAGGCGGTGTAGCAGGAGACGACATTACACAAGGTCTTCCGCGTATCCAGGAGATTTTCGAATCTCGTAACCCTAAAGGTCAAGCTGTTATTTCACAAATCAAAGGTATCGTTACAGATATCGATGAGATCCGTGAAGGACAGAAAGAAATGACGATTAAAGGTGACGTGGAGACACGTAAATACCTTGCTCCATATAATGGTCGTTTGAAAGTTGAGGTAGGAGATGAGATTGAACGCGGTCAAGCATTGACTGAAGGTTCGATTGATCCAAAAGAATTGATTGTTGTAAAAGACGTTTCAACTGTTCAAGAATACCTTCTGAAAGAAGTGCAGAAAGTATACCGGATGCAGGGTGTTGAAATTGGGGATAAGCACGTTGAAGTGATGGTTCGTCAGATGATGCGTAAAGTCCGCGTCATTGAAGCGGGCGACACAGACTTGCTTCCAGGCTCACTGCTCGACATCCATCAGTTTGCGGATGCCAACGGAAAAGTTCTTAAAGCCAACAAACTTCCAGCGACAGCGCGTCCTGTAATCCTTGGTATTACAAAAGCGTCGCTAGAAACAGAATCATTCCTATCTGCTGCATCGTTCCAGGAAACAACACGTGTATTGACGGATGCTGCCATCAAAGGTAAAACAGATGATCTTCTCGGCTTGAAAGAGAATGTTATCATCGGTAAGCTCATTCCAGCAGGAACGGGCATGCAGCGTTATCGCGGAATTGAAATGGATCGCGACGAAGTAGAAGAGGATGCAGTACCAGCAGAGTAATAAAACTAAAACGGGAGGAAGTTCTCCTTCCGTTTTTCTTTTTACTGTTGACATGCAGTCTTGCAGATGGTACTATACAAAAGGTTGATAGTTGAATGTCTGTACTTTGGAGGATGTCCTTATGTCTTATGATAAAGTCATTCAGGCAAAGAAGCTGATCATCGGTACAAAGCAAGCAGTGAAAACGATTCGTCTGAATAAGGCGCATGAAGTCTTCATTGCACAAGATGCAGAAGAGCGGGTAACCACTCCTGTAATTGAAGAAGCAGCTCGTCAAGGAGTTCCATTATCATATGTTGATTCTCGGGATGAACTTGGAAAAGCATGTGGCATTCAAGTAGCTGCATCAGTGGTCGTCATCACTGATTAACGGTTTTTGCGCAAAAAATGTGCAAAGCCTTTGTTTTTACCCAAAAAATGAACCACCTGGATGTGTGGTCTTAAAAAGAAGTTGGAAGGAGGAAAAACCGATGCCTACAATTAACCAATTGGTCCGCAAACCTCGCCAGTCGAATACTAGCGGTTCAAAAGCCCCGGCACTTGGAAAAACGTATAACAGTTTCAAAAAGTCAATGACGAATGTCAACTCGCCACAAAAACGAGGTGTCTGCACACGTGTGGGCACAATGACTCCGAAGAAGCCAAACTCGGCTCTTCGTAAATATGCTCGTGTTCGTTTGACAAACACATTGGAAGTTAACGCTTATATCCCTGGTGAAGGTCACAACCTTCAAGAGCACAGTGTTGTTCTAATCCGTGGAGGTAAAGTAAAAGACTTACCGGGTGTACGTTACCACATCGTACGTGGAGCACTTGATACTGCTGGTGTAACTGGCCGTATGCAAAGCCGTTCACACTACGGTGCGAAAAAACCAAAAGAGAAAAAATAATAAATCAGCAACTATTTTGAAAGGAGGAACACACCATGCCTCGTAAAGGTCCAGTAGCAAAACGTGACGTTTTGCCAGATCCGATTTATAATTCGAAGCTTGTCAGCCGCCTCATCAACAAAATGATGGTAGACGGTAAGAAAGGTACTTCTCAGAAAATTTTATACGGTGCGTTCGAACTTGTTAAAGAACGTTCTGGAAATGATCCGATTGAAGTATTTGAAGCAGCACTAAACAATGTAATGCCAGTTCTTGAAGTTCGCGCACGCCGTGTAGGTGGAGCTAACTATCAAGTACCAGTTGAAGTTCGTCCAGAGCGACGCACGACTCTTGGTCTTCGTTACCTTGTGAACTATTCACGTACTCGCGGTGAAAAGACAATGGAAGAACGTCTTGCGAACGAAATTCTTGACGCATCAAACAACACAGGCGCATCTGTTAAGCGTCGTGAAGAAATGCACAAGATGGCAGAAGCGAACAAAGCATTCGCTCACTACCGCTGGTAAAATCCACTCGTTCATCAATTCGTTATTCCTATATGGAGGGAGCAATACAAAATGGGTAGAGAGTTCTCCTTAGAGAATACTCGTAACATTGGTATCATGGCTCACATCGATGCTGGTAAAACAACAACGACTGAGCGGATCCTTTATTACACAGGTCGTATCCACAAAATCGGAGAAACGCACGAAGGTGCGTCTCAGATGGACTGGATGGAGCAGGAGCAAGAGCGTGGAATCACGATCACTTCAGCTGCGACAACAGCAAGTTGGAAAGGCCACCGTGTTAACATCATCGATACTCCAGGACACGTAGACTTCACAGTTGAAGTTGAACGTTCACTTCGTGTACTTGATGGTGCTGTAACGGTTCTTGATGCACAATCTGGTGTTGAGCCACAGACAGAAACAGTTTGGCGTCAAGCGACAACATACGGCGTTCCACGTCTCGTATTTGTCAACAAAATGGACAAAACTGGAGCTGACTTCCTTTATTCGGTTGGCACACTCCAAGAGCGTCTTCAAGCGAATGCACACCCAATCCAATTACCAATTGGTGCGGAAGATGACTTCGAAGCAATCATCGACCTAGTCGAAATGAAAGCTAACTTCTATCCAGATGATACTGGTATGAATGTTGAAGTCGGAGAAATTCCTGAAGAATACCGCGCGGAAGCAGAAAAAGCTCGCGAGCGTTTGGTTGAAGCTATTGTAGATTTCGATGAAGTTCTCATGGAAAAATACCTTGGCGGAGAAGAACTCTCAGTCGAAGAACTTAAAAATGCAATCCGTAAAGCAACATTGGCTGTAGAATTCTACCCAGTTGTTTGTGGTACTGCTTTCAAAAACAAAGGAGTTCAACTTGTACTAGATGCTGTCATCGACTACTTGCCAGCTCCAACTGATCTACCGCCAATGATGGGGATCAACCCTGAAACTGAACAAGAAGAAGAGCGTAAAGCTAGCGATGAAGCACCATTCTCAGCACTTGCGTTCAAAGTTATGACTGACCCTTATGTCGGTAAACTTACATTCTTCCGTGTTTACTCAGGTGTCTTGCAGTCGGGTTCTTATATCAAGAACTCTTCTAAAGACAAGCGTGAACGTGTAGGTCGTATCCTGCAAATGCACGCTAACCACCGTGAAGAAATTTCCGAAGTTCACGCAGGAGAAATTGCTGCTGCTGTTGGACTAAAAGATACAGGAACTGGCGATACGCTTTGTGACGACAAAGCTATGATCATTCTTGAATCTATGGAATTCCCTGAGCCGGTTATCTCTGTTGCGATCGAGCCGAAAACAAAGGCTGACCAAGACAAAATGGGACAAGCTCTAGGTAAACTTCAAGAAGAAGATCCAACGTTCCGTGCACACACTGACCAGGAAACTGGTGAAGTCATTATCGCAGGTATGGGTGAGCTCCACTTGGATATCATCGTTGACCGTCTGCGCCGTGAATTCAAAGTGGAAGCAAACGTTGGTGCTCCTCAAGTATCGTATCGTGAAACGTTCCGCAAAGGCGCTGAAGTCGAAGGTAAATTCGTACGTCAGTCTGGTGGACGCGGACAATTCGGACACGTTTGGATCGAATTCGAACCAAACGAAGAGGGCGCAGGATTTGAATTCAAGAACAACATCGTTGGTGGTGTAGTTCCTCGTGAATACATTCCAGCAATCGAAGCAGGTGTGCGTGACTCCCTTAATAACGGTGTTCTTGCAGGTTATCCTTTGATCGACATTAAGGCTCGTCTATTCGACGGTTCTTACCATGATGTTGACTCAAACGAAATGGCCTTCAAAATCGCAGCATCTATGGCTTTGAAAAATGCAGTATCTAAATGTGATCCAGTTCTTCTCGAGCCAACAATGAAAGTTGAAGTCATCATCCCAGATGAATACATGGGAGATATTATGGGTGACATCACTTCTCGTCGCGGTCGCGTAGAAGGAATGGACGCACGCGGTAATGCACAAGTCGTTCGTGCTATGGTTCCTTTGGCAGAAATGTTCGGTTATGCGACATCTCTCCGTTCGAACACACAAGGACGCGGCGTCTTCTCAATGACTTTCGACCACTACGAAGAAGTGCCGAAATCAGTTGCTGAAGAAGTCATTAAGAAAAATAAAGGCCAATAATTGAAATTTGGCTTTCAATCAAGTATAACTACCTTGTAAGCTATGGAATCGGAGGTCGCGCGGCCTTCGTTCCATATCTATAAAACTAAAATCATACTCAATTTAGAGGAGGAACTCCAAAATGGCTAAAGAAAAATTCGATCGGTCCAAAACACACGCAAACGTTGGAACAATTGGTCACGTTGACCACGGTAAAACAACTTTGACTGCTGCAATCGCAACAGTACTTGCAAAAAAAGGCGGCGGTGAAGCACGTTCATACGCTGACGTTGATAACGCACCAGAAGAAAAAGAACGCGGTATCACAATCAATACTTCACACGTTGAATACGAAACAGCAACTCGTCACTACGCACACGTAGACTGCCCAGGACACGCCGACTATGTTAAAAACATGATCACAGGCGCTGCTCAAATGGACGGCGGAATCCTTGTTGTTTCTGCAGCTGACGGCCCAATGCCACAAACTCGTGAGCACATCCTTCTTTCACGTCAAGTTGGTGTACCTTACCTAGTAGTCTTCATGAACAAATGTGACATGGTAGACGACGAAGAGCTTCTTGAGCTTGTTGAAATGGAAATTCGTGATCTTCTTTCTGAATACGACTTCCCTGGCGATGACATTCCTGTTATCAAAGGTTCAGCACTTAAAGCACTTGAAGGCGAAGAAGCATGGGAAGAAAAAATTGTTGAGCTTATGGACGCAGTTGATAGCTACATCCCAACTCCAGAGCGCGACACTGACAAGCCATTCATGATGCCTGTTGAGGACGTATTCTCAATCACAGGACGTGGTACAGTTGCTACTGGACGCGTTGAGCGTGGAGTAGTTAAAGTCGGCGATACTGTTGACATCATTGGTTTGACTGAAGAGCCTAAAGCTACTACTGTAACAGGTGTAGAAATGTTCCGTAAACTTCTTGACTATGCAGAAGCTGGCGACAACATCGGAGCATTGCTTCGTGGTGTAGCACGTGAAGACATCGAGCGTGGACAAGTACTTGCTAAGCCAGGTACTATCACGCCGCACACAAACTTCAAATCTGAAGTTTATGTTCTATCAAAAGAAGAAGGTGGACGTCACACTCCATTCTTCTCAAACTACCGCCCACAGTTCTACTTCCGTACAACTGACGTAACTGGAATCATCTCTCTTCCAGAAGGCGTAGAAATGGTTATGCCTGGCGATAACGTTGAAATGACTATCGAACTGATCTCTCCAATCGCGATTGAAGAAGGTACTAAATTCTCAATCCGTGAAGGTGGACGTACAGTTGGAGCTGGCGTTGTAGCTACAATCGTTAAGTAATACCTTTAAACCCGCCCTTGTGGCGGGTTTTTTTATGTCTTTTAATTGCCAGGTCGGCCAAGCGTCCTGTGAATCTTTAGGAATGAATATAAACGTGTAGTAGCGGTCGTGAACTCTGGAGATCGCTCATAACCATGTGAAAGTGATCATAAACTCGGAGAACCGCTCATAAACGTGAAGAAGTGATCATAAACTCGGAGAACCGCTCATAAACGTGAAGAAGTAATCATAACCTCGGAGAACCGCTCATAAGCGTGAAGAAGTGATCATAAACTCGGAGAACCGCTCATAAACGTGAAGAAGTGATCATAACCTCGGAGAACCGCTCATAACCGTGTAGAAATGATCATAACCACGGAGAACCGCTCATAAGCGTGAAGAAGTGATCATAACCTCGGAGAACCGCTCATAACCGTGAAGAAGTGATCATAAACGCAGAGAACCGCTCATAAGCGTGTGAAAATGATCATAACCTCGGAGAACCGCTCATAACCCGAAAGAACCGCTCATAACCGTGTAGAAATGATCATAACCCCGAAGAACCGCTCATAACCATATAGAAATGATCATAACCCCAAAGAAACCTCGTAATTATATGATTCAACTGCTATCCCTGCCGCTGCTGCAAAGTCCGCTCAATTCTAATCCAACAAACAAAACCAAGATGAATTTGTCTGCTTTGTTTCACAAACCCATTAACTGCAGCGGAATGACATTCGCTAAGAATCACCCCCGCTAAGCAAAGATTGATTCCCTGACTCTGCATTTTGTTCATAGACTCTATACAACTAATCACAAACTCCGCAAAAAAACATTCCAGTGCAGTAGAAACCTATATCAAATTAATTTACACAAAGTACAACCCGGCGAAAAATCCACCCCGGCAAAACACCACTCCACTTAAAATATAAAGAGCACAAAAACAGAATATCAAAATTAAATTCTTTTATTTCCGAACCTAGTTCCTGAAACATCACTCAAAAATAATCCAAAAAACTTGCAAACATTCACCACAAATTAGTTGCATCTATCTCCAATTCGTTCTATACTATAAAAGTTGTTAAAGAATATCGCTAAACCTATTGCGACATTCTTTTTTTATGTGTATAATGTTTAGTGTTGGTCTTTGACTGCGATGAAGCGAGAGGTTACCGACACACCCGGCCGCTTTGCCATGGCATGTGTGTGGGAAAATTTTCGTGGAGAATGTCTAGAAAATAGGCGAGAGGGAGGGAAAATAATGGCAAAACAAAAGATTCGTATCCGTTTGAAAGCTTATGATCACCGCGTGCTTGATCAGTCAGCTGAAAAGATTGTTGAAACTGCAAAGCGTTCCGGAGCTAGTGTCTCAGGTCCGATTCCATTGCCGACAGAACGTTCGGTGTACACAATTCTTCGTGCGGTCCACAAATACAAGGACTCACGTGAGCAATTCGAAATGCGTACTCACAAGCGTCTGATCGATATCGTCAATCCGACACCACAAACTGTTGATGCATTGATGAAGCTTGACTTACCATCAGGCGTTGACATTGAAATCAAACTTTAATGGCAAACTATAAAACTAAAAACAAATTAACCAGGAGGTGTGACAAATGACCAAAGGAATCTTAGGAAGAAAAGTCGGTATGACGCAAATCTTTGCTGAAAACGGCGATCTAATCCCTGTAACTGTAATTGCAGCTGCTCCAAACGTGGTTCTTCAAAAGAAGACAATCGAAACAGACGGCTATGAAGCAATTCAGCTTGGATTCGAAGACAAACGTGAAAAGCTTTCAAACAAACCAGAAATGGGACATACTGCGAAAGCTGAAACAACACCTAAGCGCTTCATTCGCGAATTCCGCGGAGTCGACGTAGCTGGGTACGAAGTTGGTCAGGAAGTCAAAGTCGATACATTCGCAGAAGGCGAAATCATCGATATCACAGGAGTATCAAAAGGTAAAGGTTTCCAAGGTGTAATTAAGCGCCACGGTTTCTCACGTGGACCAATGAGCCACGGATCTCGACACCACCGTTCAACAGGTTCAATCGGTTCGGTTGATGCTCAACGTGTATTCAAAGGTAAAAAAATGCCAGGCCGTATGGGTGGCAAAACAGTTACAATCCAAAACCTTGAAGTTGTACGAGTTGACACAGAGCGCAACTTGTTGCTAGTAAAAGGTAACGTTCCAGGATCACGCAAATCACTAGTAGTAGTGAAAAGCGCGATTAAAGGGAACTAATTAACGAAGGAAGGAGGAAACACTAATGCCAAAAGTATCCGTAGTGAATCAAACAGGATCTGCAGCAGGCGAAATCGAATTGAGTGAACTTGTATTCGGAATTGAGCCGAATGAAGCAGTCCTATTCGAAGCATTGGTTCAACAACGCGCGTCATTGCGTCAAGGGAACCATAAAGTAAAAACACGCGCTGAAGTAGCTGGCGGTGGTCGCAAACCATGGCGTCAAAAAGGAACAGGTCGTGCTCGTCAGGGCTCAATCAGATCTCCACAATGGCGTGGAGGCGGTATCGTATTCGGACCAACACCTCGTAGCTATAGCTACAAGATGCCGAAAAAAGTCCGTCGTCTTGCACTTCGTTCTGCTTTGTCTTCAAAAGTACGTGACGAAGAAATGGTCGTATTAGAAGCGTTAGCTTTCGATGCACCAAAAACAAAAGAATTCACAAAAGTGCTGAAAGACTTGTCAATCAGCAAAAAAGCATTATTCGTAACAGCTGACCTTGATGAAACAGTAGCTTTGTCTGCTCGTAACATCCCTGGCATCAGCGTAGTTACAGCTAACGGTATTAACGTTTTAGATTTAGTTGGTCACGATCAGCTAATCTTAACTAAAGATGCTGTCAAAAAAATCGAGGAGGTGCTTGGTTAATGGAAGCACGTGATGTATTGAAGCGTCCGGTCATTACCGAGCGATCTTCTGAAGCAATGGAATTCAACAAGTACACTTTCGAAGTCGACACTCGTGCTAACAAAACGCACATCAAACAAGCTGTCGAAGAAATCTTCGGAGTAACAGTGGAAAAAGTGAACGTCCAGAACTACAAAGGTAAATTCAAGCGCATGGGTAAACATGCTGGTTATACTAATAAGCGCCGTAAAGCGATTGTTACACTAACAGCTGATTCTAAAGATATCGAATTATTCGAGATCTAATTACAATAAACGAAGGAGGGAACACAAATGGCGATTAAGAAATACAAACCTACCTCCAACGGACGCCGTAACATGACGACTTCTGATTTCGCGGAAATCACTGCTAGCAAACCAGAAAAATCTTTGCTTCAGCCAGTCAAACGTAAAGGCGGCCGTAACAACCAAGGTAGGATTACAGTTCGTCACCAAGGTGGCGGTCACAAGCGCCAATACCGTGTCATCGACTTCCAACGTCGGAAAGATGGCATACCAGGACGCGTTGCTACGATCGAATACGATCCAAACCGTTCTGCTAACATCGCATTGATTAACTATGCTGATGGAGAAAAACGTTACATCCTAGCTCCTAAAGGATTGACAGTTGGAATGACAATTATGTCAGGACCTGAAGCGGATATCCGCGTAGGGAACGCACTTCCACTTGAAAACATCCCAATGGGTTCTACAATCCACAACATCGAGATGAAGCCTGGTAAAGGCGGACAATTAGTTCGTTCAGCTGGTACATCTGCACAATTGCTCGGTCGTGAAGGCAAGTATGTCATCATCCGTTTGCAATCTGGTGAAGTTCGCATGATCTTGTCAGTTTGCCGCGCTACAATCGGTCAAGTTGGTAACGAGCAGCACGAACTCATCAACATCGGTAAAGCAGGACGTTCACGCTGGATGGGTAAACGCCCAACTGTACGTGGATCTGTCATGAACCCGAACGATCACCCACACGGTGGTGGTGAAGGACGTACTCCAATCGGTCGTCCAAGCCCAGTTACACCTTGGGGCAAGCCAACTCTTGGTTACAAAACTCGTTCTAAGAGAAACAAATCCGACAAACTTATCGTTCGTCGTCGCAAAAAATAATGTGATTGCACTGCGGTTCAATGATTGGGCCGTAGTACGAACACAAAGGGAGGTAACGAAATGGGCCGCAGCTTGAAAAAAGGACCTTTCGCAGATGATCATTTGCTTAAAAAGGTTGATGCTCAAAAAGATGCACAAAAGAAACAAGTCATTAAGACTTGGTCACGCCGCTCTACAGTATTCCCATCCTTCATCGGATTGACAATCGCTGTATACGACGGACGCAAACACGTACCTGTCTACATCACTGAAGACATGGTCGGTCACAAACTAGGTGAGTTCGCACCTACCCGTACTTACAGAGGCCACGGTGCCGATGATAAGAAAACGAAACGCTAATTGAGAGGAGGAATTTCTGATGCAACAAGCTAAAGCATCTGCGCAAACAGTCCGTATTGCTCCTCGTAAAGTCCGATTAGTCGTTGATCTTATCCGGGGCAAGAAAATCGGTGAAGCTGTAGCGATTCTACGTTTGACGCCGAAAGCGGCATCACCAGTCGTAGAAAAAGTATTGAATTCAGCTATCGCAAACGCTGAGCACAACTACGAAATGGATCTAGAGAACCTAATTGTTAGCGAAGTATTCGTTGATGAAGGTCCTACTATGAAACGTTTCCGTCCACGTGCACAAGGCCGTGCGAGCGCAATCAACAAACGCACAAGCCACATCACTGTAGTGGTATCTGAAAAGAAGGAGGGATAATTCGTGGGTCAAAAAGTACATCCTAACGGTCTGCGGGTCGGTATAATTCGTGACTGGGATTCGAAATGGTATGCAGAAAAAGACTATGCGACTCTCTTGCACGAAGACCTTAAAATCCGCAAATATATCGAAACACGTCTAGCAGATGCATCAGTTTCTAAAGTAGAAATCGAACGCGCTGCGAAAAAAGTAAACATTACAATTCACACTGCTAAGCCTGGTATGGTTATCGGTAAAGGTGGTACTGAAGTCGAAGCACTTCGTAAATCACTAAACGATATCTCTGGCAAGCGTGTACACATTAACATCGTTGAAATTAAGCGTGCTGATCTTGACGCGAAATTGGTTGCAGAATCAATCGCACGTCAACTAGAAAGCCGCGTTTCATTCCGCCGTGCACAAAAACAGGCGATCCAACGCACAATCCGTTCTGGAGCAAAGGGTATCAAAACTCAAGTATCCGGACGTCTTGGTGGAGCCGACATCGCACGTGCAGAACATTACAGCGAAGGAACTGTTCCACTTCATACACTTCGTGCAGATATCGATTATGCACATGCTGAAGCCGATACAACATACGGTAAACTTGGAGTTAAAGTATGGATCTATCGTGGAGAAGTCCTTCCAGTGAAGAAGAACTCTGGGGAAGGAGGCAACTAATCATGTTAGTACCAAAGCGAGTAAAACATCGTCGTGTATTCCGCGGCAAAATGCGCGGACAGACAAAAGGCGGCGCAACGGTTCAATTCGGTGAGTTCGGCCTTCAGTCTCTTGAGGCTGCATGGATTACGAATCGTCAAATCGAATCAGCACGTATTGCAATGACACGTTACATGAAACGTGGCGGTAAAGTTTGGATCAATATTTTCCCACACAAATCGTATACTAAGAAGCCTCTCGAAGTTCGAATGGGTTCTGGTAAAGGTGCTGTTGAGGGATGGGTAGCAGTAGTAAAACCTGGCCGAGTTATGTTTGAAATCGCAGGCGTCTCTGAAGAAGTCGCTCGTGAAGCACTCCGCCTTGCACAACACAAACTTCCTGTTAAGTGTAAGTTTGTAAAACGTGAAGAAATTGGTGGTGAATCTAATGAAAGCTAATGAAATCCGTGACTTGACAACTGCAGAGATCGAGCAAAAAGTGAAATCACTGAAAGAAGAGCTTTTCAACCTTCGCTTCCAGTTAGCGACAGGACAATTAGAAAACACTGCACGCATCCGTGAAGTACGCAAATCGATTGCGCGCATGAAGACAGTAATACGTCAAAGAGAAATCAGTGCAAATAACTGATGAAGGAGGTTGCACCCATGACTGAGCGTAACCAACGCAAAGTATACACAGGCCGTGTTGTATCCGACAAAATGGACAAAACGGTAACGGTAATGGTAGAAACACACAAAAAGCATTCTTTGTATGGCAAGCGTGTAAAGTATTCTAAGAAATATAAAGCACATGATGAAATGAACGAAGCTAAGATTGGCGATGTAGTCCGTATCATGGAAACTCGTCCGTTGTCAGCTACAAAGCGTTTCCGCCTTCTTGAAGTAGTCGAAAAAGCGGTCATCATCTAATAACGTTCGGAACACAGTATCCGAGGGGAGGTAACCAAATTGATTCAACAGGAATCCCGCATGAAAGTCGCAGATAACTCTGGCGCACGTGAAGTGCTTACAATTAAAGTTCTTGGCGGTTCAGGCCGTAAAGTTGCAAACATCGGCGACGTAGTCGTTGTTACAGTTAAGAAAGCAACACCAGGTGGCGTTGTTAAGAAGGGTGAAGTCGTTAAAGCGGTTATCGTTCGTACTAAGAGCGGTATGCGTCGTAAAGACGGATCTTATATCTCATTCGACGAGAATGCTTGTGTCATCATTAAAGACGACAAGAGCCCTCGTGGAACACGTATTTTCGGACCAGTTGCACGCGAATTACGCGACAGCAACTTCATGAAAATCATTTCTCTTGCTCCAGAAGTACTTTAATTACAGAGCAGTGCCAATCAAGGAGGTGCAACAGAATGCACATTAAAAAAGGCGATAAAGTAAAAGTTATCTCTGGGAAAGACAAAGGAAAGACAGGTGTCATCCTTTCAGTTTTCCCGAACAAAGAACGAATCCTCGTTGAAGGCGTGAACATCGTCAAAAAGCATACAAAGCCGAACCAAGCGAATCCGCAAGGTGGTATTGTAAGCCTTGAAGCTGCAATTCACGTTTCTAACGTAATGTTTGTTGATCCTAAGTCTGGCGAACCAACACGTATCGGTTACAAGTTCGAAGAAAAAACCGAGGGCGATAAGACATTCCGTATTAAGTCCCGTGTTGCGAAGAAGTCTGGCGAAGTTATCGATGAAATTAGCAAAAAAGAACTCAAAAAATAACTCTCTAAGAAGGGAGGTTCTTCTGAATGAGCCGATTAAAGGATAAATATCAAAAAGAAATTACTCCTGCTCTAATGAGCAAGTTCAACTATACATCTGTAATGCAAGTACCGAAAGTTGATAAGATCGTTATCAACATGGGTGTTGGCGACGCGGTTCAAAACACAAAAGCACTTGATGCTGCTGTTGAAGACTTGACAATTATTTCAGGTCAGAAACCAGTCGTAACTAAAGCGAAGAAATCTATCGCTGGATTCCGTCTTCGTGAAGGAATGCCTATCGGAACAAAAGTTACTCTACGTGGAGAACGCATGTATGAGTTCCTGGACAAATTGATCGCTGTATCACTTCCACGTGTACGTGACTTCCGTGGCGTATCGAATAAATCATTCGACGGACGCGGAAACTACACACTTGGTGTGAAAGAGCAACTTATTTTCCCGGAAATTGACTTCGATAAAGTGTCTAAAGTACGCGGAATGGATATCGTCATCGTTACGACTGCCAACTCAGACGAGGAAGCTCGTGAGTTGCTAGCGCAGTGCGGCATGCCGTTCCAAAAGTAAACATAAGGGAGGCGTAAAACGTGGCTAAAAAATCAATGATCGCAAAACAGAAACGTACGCCAAAGTTCCAAGTTCAAGAATATACACGTTGTGAGCGCTGTGGGCGTCCGCACTCAGTATATCGGAAGTTTAAACTTTGCCGTATTTGTTTCCGCGAACTCGCATACAAAGGACAAATTCCTGGCGTTAAAAAAGCAAGCTGGTAAACCCTATTTTGGGAAGGAGGTTAATGTAATGACAATGAGTGATCCGATCGCAGATATGCTTACTCGCATCCGTAACGCCAACATGGTGCGTCACGAGAAGCTTGAAGTACCTGCTTCAAACCTTAAAAAAGAGATCGCAGAAATCCTCAAACGTGAAGGTTTCGTCCGCGACGTAGAATATGTGGAAGACAGCAAACAAGGCATCATCCGCATTTTCCTCAAATATGGTAAAAACGAAGAACGCGTAATCACTGGACTCAAGCGTATTTCTAAGCCTGGTCTTCGTGTTTATGCTAAATCAACAGAAGTACCAAGAGTGTTGAACGGACTAGGTATCGCCCTTGTTTCAACATCTAATGGTGTTTTGACTGATAAAGAAGCTCGTGCTAAACAAGTTGGCGGAGAAGTCGTCGCTTACGTTTGGTAATCTGTAACAATTGAATGGAGGTGCAAACAAATGTCCCGAATTGGTAAACGTCCAATTGAGGTGCCTGAAAACGTAACAGTTACAATCGATGAGAATAACTTCGTTACTGTTAAAGGACCGAAAGGCGAACTTACAAATACATTTATTAAAGACATAAAGATCGAACAAGAAGGTAACGTGATCACATTGACACGTCCATCTGAATCGAAAGAACACCGTTCGATGCACGGTACGACACGTTCGCTTTTAGCGAACATGATCACTGGTGTATCAGCTGGTTTCGAGCGTGCGCTTGAACTAGTTGGTGTTGGATATCGTGCTCAAATGCAAGGTAAGAAACTTGTATTGAACGTCGGTTATTCACAGCCGGTTGAATTCACACCGGAAGAGGGCATTGAAGTTGAAGTGCCTGCTAACACAAAAATTATCGTTCGCGGTACTAACAAAGAACGCGTTGGTGCTCTTGCTTCTAACATCCGCAAAGTACGCCCGCCTGAGCCGTATAAAGGTAAAGGTATTAAGTACGAAGGCGAAGTTGTTCGACGCAAAGAAGGTAAAACAGGTAAATAATGCCGCATAGGCATCCGGAAGGAGTGACCTCGAGTGATCACAAAACAAGATAAGAATGCTACCCGCAGAAAGCGGCATGCACGTGTCCGTACAAAGATCAACGGTACTGCTGAGCGTCCTCGCTTGAACGTATATCGTTCAAACAAACACATCTATGCACAACTTATTGATGATGCAAACGGTGTAACACTTGCTAGCGCATCTACAATGGATAAAGAATTCTCAACGGATTCTTCTTCTAATGCAGACGCTGCTGTTAAAGTGGGCGAGATGATTGCGAAAAAAGGTGCAGAAAAGAATGTCAAAGTTGTCGTATTCGACCGCGGAGGCTATTTGTACCACGGCCGCGTCAAAGCACTAGCTGACGCTGCACGTGAAAATGGACTTGAATTTTAATTAAGAAGGAGGGACATATTCCATGCGTCGTAATGAACAAAACAAAAGTGAATTCGAAGAGCGCGTAGTTACCATCAACCGCGTAGCTAAAGTTGTAAAAGGCGGACGTCGTTTCCGTTTTACTGCTCTAGTCGTTGTTGGTGATAAAAACGGCCGCGTTGGTTTCGGTACTGGAAAAGCACAAGAAGTTCCAGATGCAATCCGTAAAGCAATCGAAGATGCGAAGAAAAACCTTATCGAAGTACCTATGGTCAAAGGCACAACGCCTCACCAGATCATCGGACATTTCGGAGCAGGCAACATTCTCATCAAACCGGCTGCACCAGGTACAGGAGTTATCGCCGGCGGACCAGTCCGTGCGGTACTTGAACTTGCAGGAATCACGGATATCCTTTCTAAATCACTAGGTTCTAACACACCAATCAATATGGTTCGTGCTACAATCCAGGGATTGACGAATTTGAAGCGTGCTGAAGATGTAGCACAGCTGCGTGGTAAATCCGTAGAAGAACTGTTAGGTTAAGGGGGGAAACACAATGGCAAATAAACTTGAGATCACCCTTACTAAAAGCGTGATTGGCGCTAAGCCAGCACAACGTAAAACAGTTGAAGCTCTTGGGCTTCGCAAAATGAACCAAACGGTTGAGCACCAAGATAATGTCGCTATTCGCGGCATGATCAACAAAGTCAGCCATTTGGTTACTGTAAACGAACAATAATTAGTTATTCTTGAATAAGGAGGTGCCGAAAGATGAAATTACACGAAATGAAACCTGCAGAAGGTGCTCGTAAAGAACGCAAACGTGTTGGTCGCGGTATGGGATCTGGATCAGGTAAAACGTCTGGTAGAGGTCACAATGGTCAAAACTCACGTTCAGGCGGCGGTGTACGTCTTGGATTCGAAGGTGGACAACTTCCACTATTCCAACGTCTGCCTAAGCGCGGATTTACGAACATTAATCGTAAAGAATATGCCATCGTAAACCTTGAAACGTTAAATCGTTTTGATGAAGGCACAGAAGTAACACCAGAATTGTTGATTGAAACAGGAATCGTGAGCAATGAAAAATCCGGTATTAAGATTCTTGGTAATGGGACTCTTGAGAAGAAGATTACTGTCAGAGCTCATAAATTCTCTGCTTCTGCTAAAGAAGCGATCGAGAAAGCGGGCGGGCAAGTCGAGGTGGTTTAATGTTTCAGACAATCTCAAACTTCATGCGAGTAAAAGAGATACGGTCTAAAATAATTTTCACACTGCTATTGCTCATCGTATTCCGTCTCGGAACGTTTATAACGGTACCGAACGTGGATGCGACTGCGCTCCAGCAATCGGACAATCAATTCATTGGATTTTTGAACATTTTTGGTGGAGGAGCACTTTCTAAGTTCTCAATCTTCGCCATGGGAATCATGCCGTACATCACAGCGTCAATCATCGTGCAGCTTTTGCAGATGGACGTCGTGCCGAAGTTTGCAGAGTGGGCGAAACAAGGGGATGTCGGAAGACGGAAGCTTGCACAATTCACTCGCTACTTCACCATGATTCTTGCGTTTATCCAAGCGATCGCAATGTCATTTGGATTTAACCAAATGTTCCAAGGAAGACTTGTTGAAGATAATGGAGTTTCGACATATATTGTCATTGCTCTTGTGTTAACAGCAGGTACCGCTTTCCTTCTCTGGCTGGGTGAGCAGATTACAGCGAAAGGTGTCGGTAATGGTATTTCAATCATTATCTTCGCCGGAATCGTTGCTGCTATTCCAAATGCAGTCAACCAATTGTATGTATCACAGATCCAAGATGCAGGGGATGCTTTGTTCATCCGTATTGCAATGATGGCTCTGTTACTGGTTGCAGTAATTGCAATTACAGTTGGCGTGATTTACTTCCAGGAAGCATTGCGTAAAATTCCGATTCAATATGCAAAACGGGTGACGGGTCGCGGGCAGACTTCTGCCGGACAACAAACGCACCTCCCATTGAAACTGAACGCTGCAGGGGTTATCCCAGTCATTTTTGCGGTTGCGTTCTTTACAACGCCGCAATTACTTGGCACGTTCTTCAGTGACAACAGTACTGTTGCAGCTGTTACACGAGTGCTCAACTACTCGCATCCAGCCGGCATGGCACTGTATATCGGTCTGATCGTTGCCTTCACGTACTTCTATGCATTTGTTCAGGTTAATCCTGAGAATGTTGCAGATAACTTGAAGAAACAAGGGGCTTATATCCCCGGGATTCGTCCTGGTCAGAATACACAGGACTATTTGACAAGCACGCTTTATCGACTCACATTTGTTGGATCGATATTCCTTGCTGCCGTCGCAGTTCTGCCGATTATTATTATTGAAATTGCAAATCTGCCGCAGTCCGCTCAAATCGGTGGTACCAGCTTGCTGATCGTTGTCGGGGTTGCCCTTGAAACGATGAAGCAGCTTGAATCACAATTGGTTAAGCGTCACTACAAAGGATTTATGAAATAAATTTAAGTGAAGACTTTCTCCACTTGAATATCGATGGAGGGCAAGGCGTATGAACATCGTATTAATGGGTCTGCCTGGTGCCGGTAAAGGAACTCAGGCCGACAAAATTGTCGAAAAGTACGGAATCCCTCATATTTCTACAGGCGATATGTTCCGTGCTGCGATTCAAGAAGGCACGGAACTTGGAGTCAAAGCTAAATCGTATATGGATCAGGGCGCACTTGTTCCTGATGAAGTTACGATCGGTATTGTCAGTGAGCGTCTTCGCAAACCTGACTGTGATAACGGTTTTCTATTAGATGGTTTCCCGCGTACTGTTCCTCAAGCGGAAGCGCTTGACGGCATACTCGAAGGAATGTCTAGGAAAATCGAACATGCACTCAATATCCAGGTAGACAAAGAACTCCTTGTTGCTCGGCTGACGGGTCGCCGGATCTGTAAAGTTTGCGGAACGTCTTACCACCTCGAATTCAACCCGCCAAAGGTTGAAGGCGTATGTGATAAAGACGGAGGCGAACTCTATCAAAGAGCTGATGACAATCCGGAAACTGTCACAAACCGTCTGGAAGTAAATATGAAACAATCTGCACCGCTGCTGTCGTTTTACGATGGAAAAGGCGTGCTGACAAACATTGATGGTCAACAAGACATTAATGACGTATTTCACGACGTGGATGCTGTGTTAACAACTCAGGTTCACTAAGCCTTTCCGAAGCATGCAGACGTCAGGGCATCACGTCCGGCAGCGTTCTGCTGTACGGAAGGAGCAATTGATTAGATTGAGCTGCAAAAGCAGTTGATGCTAAGTGGAAATTGGTAACAGTCGGCAGGTAAACGCTCGGTACTTCACGCATGCATTTTGTGGCTCTTCGGAGTATAATGTGTTGTTGTGAGTGGGTTTGTTGTCTTAGGACAGACAGATCAGAAGCGCACTGTCGGTGATGTTTGATCCGATTTGAAGTTCCAAACAACATTTCGGGACCGGCAAACTGGCATGAATTGTGATTTGCGTCTTTTCGAACATCACTCGCGCATACCGGACATATGTTGAAGGAGCTTGTAAAGCGACTGATGCCGCTCGGAAGGTGAGGGCCTTTATAGGATATAGAAGGGAGACTGAGCTGATGGCGAAAGATGACGTAATCGAAATTGAAGGTACTGTAATAGATACGTTGCCGAATGCGATGTTCAAAGTGGAATTGGAAAACGGACATACTGTGCTTGCACATGTATCCGGTAAAATCCGTATGCACTTCATCCGCATTTTGCCTGGTGATAAAGTGACAATCGAATTGTCGCCTTATGACTTAACACGTGGTCGCATCACATACCGTTTCAAATAAAATTTTGCAACTCCGGACTAATGAAGGAGGTTGGGTAAGATGAAAGTAAGACCATCTGTAAAACCGATCTGCGAAAAATGCAAAGTTATTCGCAGACGCGGCCGAGTAATGGTAATCTGTGAAAATCCAAAGCACAAACAGCGTCAAGGATAATATAAAGGAGGTGCGCAACCTATATGGCACGTATTGCTGGTGTAGACGTACCGCGCGATAAGCGCGTTGTAATTTCATTGACTTACATCTACGGAATTGGGAAAACGACAGCACAGAAAGTTCTTGCTGCAGCTGACGTTTCAGAAGAGACACGCGTTCGTGATTTAACTGATGCGGAACTCGACAAAATCCGTGAACAACTAGATGCATTGAAAGTAGAAGGGGATCTTCGCCGTGAAACTTCTCTTAACATCAAACGTTTGATGGAAATCGGAAGCTTCCGTGGAATCCGTCACCGTCGTGGATTGCCCGTACGCGGACAAAACACAAAAAACAATGCACGTACACGTAAAGGTCCTAAGCGGACTGTAGCAAACAAAAAGAAATAATAGGTAAAGGAGGTATTTTCGAACATGGCACGTAAACAACAAACTCGTAAACGTCGTGTAAAAAAGAATATTGAATCCGGTATTGCACATATCCGCTCGACGTTCAACAATACAATCGTAACGATTACTGACACTCACGGAAACGCACTTTCATGGTCTAGTGCTGGTGCACTTGGTTTCCGCGGATCACGTAAATCGACTCCTTTTGCGGCTCAAATGGCTGCAGAAACAGCTGCAAAGTCTTCAATGGAACACGGTCTTAAAACTTTGGAAGTTACTGTTAAAGGTCCTGGTGCTGGTCGTGAAGCTGCGATTCGTTCACTGCAAGCTGCTGGTCTTGAGGTCACAGCAATCCGTGACGTAACGCCTGTTCCGCACAACGGATGCCGTCCTCCAAAACGTCGTCGTGTTTAATGGTTTCTATTCCAATTGATTGAGAAACACAATTTTTGGTAAGAATGAATTGTGCGATTGCATTTTGCTGTCTATAAAAATCGATTTCAATAAGGAACGACCCACACAGACGTTTTGAAGGAGGGTAAATGAATGATCGAGATTGAGAAACCGAAGATTGAAACCGTTATGGTTGCTGATGATTCCATGTTTGGTAAGTTTGTTATCGAACCATTGGAACGAGGGTATGGAAATACTTTAGGGAATTCATTACGCCGCGTCTTGTTGTCTTCTCTGCCTGGAGCTGCCGTAACATCGATTCAAATCGATGGCGTTCTTCATGAGTTCTCAACAGTCGAGGGTGTCGTAGAAGACGTAGCGACTATTATTCTAAACGTGAAACAATTAGCACTTAAAATCTATTCGGATGACGAAAAAGTTATTGAAATAGATGTTAAGGGCGAAGGGAAGGTAACTGCTGCTGACATTACTCATGATAGTGATGTTGAAGTATTGAATCCGGATCTTCATATTGCGACACTTGGGAAAAACGGTCACCTCCGCATGCGCATGTATGCAGTACGAGGAAGAGGCTATGCTCCTTCGGTACAAAACAAACGTGATGACCTTGCGATTGGTGTAATTCCAATCGATTCTATCTACACACCTGTATCTCGTGTAAACTTCCAAGTTGAAAATACTCGGGTTGGTCAAAGCACGAACTTTGATAAGTTAACACTGGATGTTTGGACAGATGGTAGTATTGGTCCTAAAGAATCTGTTTCATTGGGTGCTAAAATCCTTACGGAACATTTAAATATTTTTGTCGGCATGACAGATGAAGCCCAAACTGCAGAAATCATGGTAGAAAAAGAAGAAGACCAAAAAGAAAAAGTTCTTGAGATGACTATCGAAGAATTAGATCTTTCTGTTCGTTCTTACAACTGCTTGAAGCGTGCAGGCATCAATACCGTTATGGAACTTGCTAACAAGTCCGAGGACGAAATGATGAAAGTGCGAAATCTTGGCCGAAAGTCACTTGAAGAAGTAAAGCTGAAGTTGGAAGAGTTGAATCTAGGATTACGCTCTGAAGATTGAAAGCAGAATTAGATTGAAGGAGGGAATCTTCTATGGGTTACAGAAAACTTGGACGCACAAGTTCACAACGTAAAGCGATGCTGCGGGACCTGGCAACAGACCTAATCATCCACGAACGCATCCAAACAACGGAAGCACGTGCGAAAGAGCTTCGTTCAGTTGTTGAAAAAATGATCACACTTGGTAAGCGTGGGGACTTGCATGCACGCCGTCAGGTAGCTGAATTCATCCGCCGTGAAGTAATTCTTGGCACTGATGATGAAGGTAAAGAAACAAAGACATTTGCCATTCAGAAATTGTTTGACGATGTTGCACCGCGCTATGCAGAACGCCAGGGCGGATACACACGAATCATGAAGATGGGACCGCGCCGTGGAGACGGAGCACCTGTTGTAGTCATCGAACTCGTGTAAGGAACTTGGGGGTGTGACTGGCGACAGCCACACCCTCTTTCCACATAATGATTTATACGACAATATGAAAAGCTGAGTGTTACGATCGACAGACATTGTTTCTGATTGGTCTAGCTCTACGCATCTCATCCGCGATGACGGCTTGAGCACCCGGCATCGAAACATTTTGCTGCGCATTCTTCGGATGAGATGCGCGCTTTTTTTATTTATAGAAATCTATTTAGGGTTTCTAGTTATCCATACATATGTTCACAAGAAAAGAGGCGGTCGTGTATGAAGGAAGTTTTGTCGTTGGACGGCGTATCATTTGCTTATGAAACAGAAGAAGATGTTTTCGTACAAGCCGTCCAAGACGTCTCCTTCACAGTCCGTGACGGAGAGTGGGTTTCGATTGTCGGACATAACGGTTCAGGCAAATCGACGCTTGCCAAACTGATGATCGGGCTGCTCTTTCCTGCTAATGGAATCGTAAATGTCTTTTTGGATCCATTGACGGAAGATAATCTATGGGATGTCCGTTCACAGCTTGGTGTTGTGTTTCAAAATCCGGATAATCAGTTTGTCGGTGCAACGGTGCAAGATGATGTTGCATTTGCCTTAGAGAACAATGGAGTCCCTTATGATGAAATGCAGACACGTGTAAAGCAGGCACTCTCTGATGTCGGGATGTCTTCCTATCACAGTCATGAACCCCATCATTTATCGGGAGGGCAAAAACAGCGTGTTGCTATTGCAGGGGCTCTAGCGATGAATCCAAAGATTTTAATATTAGACGAGGCGACATCGATGCTGGACCCCCAAGGCCGCAGTGAAGTTATTGAATTGATTACTTCGTTGCGACGTACTACTGGACTTACTGTCATTTCCATTACACATGACTTGGAAGAGGTGCTTCTAGCAGATCGTGTTTTCGTCATGAACCAGGGGAGGCTTGCTGCCTCTGGAACGCCGACTTCTATTTTTGAACAAGGAAGTAAACTTCAAGAGCATGGACTCGATTTGCCATTTGCCCTTCGTCTTTCACAGTTACTGAGGAATGCAGGATTGCCGTTAGCCGGCGACCATATGTCAGAAAAAGAGTTGGTGAACGAGTTATGGACATCTCATTTCAGCAAGTAAATTTTGCATATGCACCGAATACTCCTTTTGAAAAAAAGGCCTTGCATGATATCAATGTTTCGATTAAAACGGGTTCTTATACAGCGGTAATTGGTCATACCGGTTCAGGTAAATCCACATTGCTTTTGCACTTGAATGGGTTATTAAAACCAACTGAAGGCACGGTACGAATTGGTGACACGCTCATTACGTCTGAAACTAAAGGGAAAGCACTGCGAAATGTACGTCGTAATGTCGGGATTGTTTTTCAGTTTCCTGAGCATCAATTATTCGAGGAAACGGTGGAGAAAGATATTATGTTCGGTCCGTTGAACTTTGGCATCCCTGAAGACGAAGCTAGAAAACGTGCACACGAACTGATAGAAATGCTGGGCTTGCCGGCTGATGTAGCGAACAAATCACCGTTTGAACTATCTGGAGGTCAGATGAGACGGGTTGCGATTGCAGGTGTGCTTGCATTTAAACCATCCGTTTTAATTTTAGATGAACCGACCGCGGGCCTTGATCCTCAAGGACGCCGTGAAATTATGGAGCTTTTTGAGAGATTCCACAAAGAAGAGGGCCTGACAACGATTTTAGTGACCCACAGCATGGAAGACGCTGCACGCTATGCAGAGCATGTCATTGTGATGCATGAAGGCAGTGCGGTGCTTGCAGGGCCGCCTGAAGAGGTCTTGACGGATGCTGAGCAACTTTCAGCGTACCGCTTGGAATTACCTCGTTCTGTGCGATTCCAAAAGGACTTTGAACGATTGGTCCATCAACAGCTGCCGCAACCTGCTCTTACGGAAGAAAAGCTTGCTGAAATGATTGCAGCGCTTGCTAAAGAAGCGGGTGAGCCGAAATGATGGAGAAGATGATTTTTGGCCGCTACTTACCCGGAAATTCCATTACGCATCGTCTAGATCCGAGATCCAAGCTTATTTTCATATTTTTGTTCATCTTCGCAGTCTTTCTTGCGAATAATACGGTGACCTATGCGATTTTACTTGGATTTACAGTATTCGTTATTCTGTTGTCAAAAATCCGGATTCCTTTTTTGTTAGGCGGACTGAAACCGATCCTATTTCTCGTTGTCTTTACGCTGCTCATGCATTTATTTCTCACGCGTGAAGGGGTTGTCCTTTTCCACTGGAAGTTCATCACGATTTATGAAGAAGGATTGCGGCAAGGTATTTACATTTCGCTGCGATTCTTGATTTTAGTACTGATGACAACTGTACTTACATTGACGACTTCGCCTATATCGATTACAGATGGCGTGGAAACGCTGCTGAATCCGTTAAAACGATTTAAGCTCCCCGTGCATGAGCTTGCTATGATGATGTCAATTGCTTTGAGATTCATTCCTACATTAATGGATGAAACGGATAAAATCTTGAAAGCTCAACTCGCACGGGGTTCGGATATAAGTTCAGGAAGTATTCAACAACGTGTGAAAGCTGTGATCCCTTTACTCGTTCCATTGTTTGTCAGTGCGTTTAAACGAGCTGAAGATCTAGCGGTTGCGATGGAAGTTCGCGGTTATCGCGGCGGAGAGGGCCGGACACGGTTCCGGAAGCTGCAGTGGCGGACGAGCGACACAATGGTTCTTGTTTTGTTAGGCGTACTCTCAGCTGTCATGCTGTATTTCAGAGGGTAAAGGAGGACACATTAAATGCGTATTAAAGCTACCGTTTCGTATGACGGTACTCAATTTTCCGGTTATCAATCCCAACCTAAAATGCGCACCGTGCAGTCAGAGATCGACAAGGCACTTCGTAAGATGCATAAAGATGATTCAATTCATAGTGTAGCAAGCGGGAGAACCGATGCCGGGGTGCATGCATGGGGACAAGTAATCCATTTTGACACGCCGCTTAATCTGACAGAAGATAGCTGGCTAATGGCATTGAATGTATTGCTGCCTAAGGATATACGAATCCTTTCTGCACATCCGGTGAGTGAAGAATTCCATGCCCGTTATTCAGCAAAAGGGAAAACGTATCAATACCGCTGGACAAGGAAACCCATCCAAAGTCCATTTGAACGTAATTATTCGGTTCATTTAGGAAAATGGAATCCGGATCTTAAGCGGATGCAGGAAGGTGCAGTGCATCTGCTGGGTACACATGACTTCACCAGCTTTTGTTCATCTCAAACTGCAACATCCAACAAAGTACGGACGATTCGTATGCTTGAAATCGAAGAAAAAAACGATGACCTCATTCTGACCATCGAAGGGGATGGTTTTTTATATAACATGGTCCGTACGATTGCAGGTGTTCTTTATGCAGTCGGTATCGGTTGGGATGAGCCTTGCCAAGTTGCTGAAATTCTAGAAGCCCGAGATCGCAAACGAGCTGGAAAAACCGCGCCATCACACGGTTTGTATTTGATGAGTGTTACGTACGGAGAGTAAAGCAACTTTTCCAGGTGTTTTTATGAAAACTGCTTGACTTTCTCGATGATAACCGGTAAGATAATCTTTGGTATTTCAATAACCCCACAAAAAGCCCCGAAAGTTTATTTGTGTTTAGGGATAGAGAAAACGGAACAGACTGATATTCATTTAGGAGGATATGAAACTATGCGTACAACATTCATGGCTAAAGGCCACGAAGTAGAGCGAAAATGGCTCCTAGTAGACGCTGAAGGCCAAACGCTTGGACGTCTTGCTTCAGAAGTCGCTACATTGCTTCGCGGTAAACATAAACCGACATTCACACCAAACGTTGACACTGGTGACCACGTGATCATCATCAATGCTGAAAAAATTCAACTTACAGGTAACAAGTTGAAAGACAAGAAATATTACCGTCACTCTGGTTACACTGGTAGCCTTAAGTCTCGTACAGCGCTTGAAATGCGCACAAACTATTCAACGAAAATGCTTGAACTAGCTATCAAGGGAATGCTTCCAAAAGGTCCACTTGGTCGTCAAACAGCTAAAAAGCTTCACGTTTTCGCTGGAGCAGAGCACACTCATGCAGCACAAAAACCTGAAGCATTTGAGCTTCGCGGGTAATTAAGAGGAGGAAACACTTTTGGCACAAGTACAATATATCGGCACTGGCCGACGTAAAAGTTCAACAGCTCGTGTACGTTTAGTTCCTGGTGAAGGTAAAATCATCATCAACAAACGTGATGCAGAAGAATACGTACCATTCGAAACACTTCGCGAAATCATTAAGCAGCCACTTGTAACAACTGATACACTTGGAAGCTATGACATTCACGTAAACGTTAATGGCGGTGGATACACTGGCCAAGCAGGCGCAATCCGTCACGGCGTAGCTCGTGCATTGCTTACTGTAGACCCTGATTTCCGTCCAGCTCTAAAAGCTGCAGGACTTCTAACACGTGACCCACGTATGAAAGAACGTAAGAAGCCAGGTCTTCGCGGCGCACGTCGTGCACCACAGTTCTCGAAGCGTTAATCATCAACTATTCACAGTCCATTCCCTTACCGGAGTGGACTGTTTTTGTTTGGAGAAAATTAATCTTTGAAAATGATTCGGCTCTTTTCTCTATGAAGATTGAGCATTCTATGGGTGATTACTCTGGACATTTTTCTAAGGGACCCAGCAATGACTCAATCATGCAGTAGGAACTGTCAGAACAGACGGACCGGTACAATTGACCGGCTAAGCGGATAGGATCTCCAAAGAAATACCGCTCATATTGAGTTTGCCGGGTGCCGAAAGAACTCATTGTCAAATCCCATGCCAGTCTGAAGATTTTCACGCGGTCCTCTGCCGATTTAGTAGCGCTTTGCAAATACTGTGCTAAGTCCTGTTGAATGTCCGATTGGAACGCTTTTTCTGTAGGGATGGTGACCATTCCGCTGGCTCCTATTAACTGAATGATTTCGCTGAAACGCGGATAGACTGCCGGGTAGATGTTGCTCGCTACTTGAAGCGGGATTATACTGGGCCGCATATAGCCCCATTGATCGGGTTGTGCATCATGCTCGGATTTCTCCAATAACGCTTTTAACGTTTCTAAACTAATGATAATTTCCGAAACCTTACCTTGAATGTGCGAGTACTCGCCTATATTGATGGTTTCTACAAGTAGTTTCGCAACACTTAGCATGAATTCAGTTTTGACTACTTGACGCGTAATCACTTGATGGAGCGTGAATGGATGGAACGAACTTATAGAGAAAAATTGAGAAGCTGCTTCTGGGTTTTGATAAAAAAATACCCGATCCCATGGCACGAGTACGTTATCGAACACGACAATGGAGTCCATCTCTTCAAACCGTGAGCTTAGGGGGTAGTCAAAGGTGGAAGCCCCGTTTGTAAAGGATTCTCTGCATATGAAACGTACCCCTTCTGTATCTGAAGGAAGAGTGAATGCAAAGGCTTCATCCGGATCGGGAAGCAGCTTTGGCGCACTGAACACAAGGATTTCATCTGTCAGTCCGCCTTGTGTCGCAAGCAATTTCGCCCCTTTAATAACGAGCCCTTCTGTTGTCGTTTTAACGATTTTCGCAGAGATCGGCTCTTCAGAAGACTCGAGGTAGAATTTTGCACGGTTGACTTGGGGAGTGATAAAGGTGTGAGTAAAGGTTAAGTCTTGTTCTCTTGCGCGTTCATATGCAGATTGAATATTCTCAGGGAAGCAATTTTCCTTTCCCTCTAGAAATGATGCAGAGCTTGCAAAACTCATAAGTGCTGTATTTAAATAGTCCGGGCTTCTGCCCATCAGTCCGCAAGTCTGGCGTGCCCACTTGTCAATCATCGTTCTCCGCTTTGTTAAGTCCGCTTTTGTTGTCGGCTGTAAAAATGAAATCCCTATTTTTTCACGGGATACGGGAGAACGGTATGTCATTTCAGCACTATTTTCGGGCAGCGTCTGATAGTCGTACAAGGCCGCTTTTGTTTTTAACAGCCCCTTAAATTCTTGACATTTGGATAGAGGCCCTTCCAACTGACGGCCATCCAACCATATTTCCGGTTTCAACTGATCAATACGGCTAATGAATTCCTGACCGTTTTTAGCTCCCATAGAACTCCTCCTACATTTGCTGTTTTGTATAGTCTATTAATCGCCCATCAAATGTGTTTGCCTAGAAAAAGTTTGTCAGGCAGAATGATGAATTCAGAAAGCCTTCTAGTTCATTTATCTATATAGGTGAAATCTTCAAGTTGAAAGTAATCTTCTATCTTATTAACACGGCATCGGATTGCTTGAAACTGCGTTTTCATATACGTTATGCTATTGCAATGCAGGTGAATGAAAGAGAGGTAAAAATTATAAATGGACATTTTCGGTTTGCATTTTGATATTGAAGTTGAGAAAATAATTAAGCTGGTTTTAAGACTGCTCACGTTGATTGTTGCTTTTTCAATTTTCCTTCCATTAGGAAAGAAAATGATCAGTGCGACGATCCATAAGATGTCCCTGACTAGAAAAACAAAACCGGGACGTATTAAGACACTGGACAAATTACTTCTGAATATTTTTTCGTATGTAATGATTTTCATATTCATCGGTACACTGCTGTCGCTATTCGGTGTCAGCATTGGTCCGCTCATTGCAGGTGCTGGTGTTGTCGGCCTTGCCATCGGATTTGGGGCTCAGGGCCTTGTAAGTGATGTTGTAACCGGGTTTTTCATTCTCCTTGAGCAGCAGATGGAAGTGGATGACTATGTAACGGTAGCAGGTATTGACGGAGTCGTAGAAGAAATCGGGCTGCGCACGACGAAAGTACGGGCGTTTGATGGTACGCTCAATTACTTGCCGAACCGGATTATTGAAAATGTAGCGAACCATACACGCGGCAATATGCGTGCCCTTGTCGATATCGGGATCAGTTACTATAATGACGTGGACCAGGCCATTCATGTGTTGGAAAGGGTATGCGAAGACTTTCAGCAAGACGAACGATTTAAAGACGGTCCGAATGCGATTGGTGTCCAAAACATCGACGGTACAAATGTTGTGCTCCGCATAATTGGGCAAGTGGAAAATGGCCTTCAGTGGGAATGTGAACGGGATATCCGTAAAGCCGTCAAGGTCGCGTTCGATGATGCAAATATTGAGCTTCCTCTGAATTATCAAGTCATCCATCAACCTGAGCAAATAGGCGAAAGCAATGGACGTAAGTGAGTTAGACGTATATGATACCCTTAGAAAGCCAAGCGTACAGGAGGCGTACAAGATGAAAGAAATTACTGCTAGTGAATTGGAAAAACGGTTGGATGAAGGTCAGCACGTCAACATGATTGACGTTCGGGAAGACGATGAAATTGCGACAGGTAAAGTTATCGGTGCAATCCACATTCCACTTGGGGAAATACCAGCCCGTCTAGACGAGCTTGATAAAACCAAGCCTTATACGCTCATTTGCCGATCAGGAGGCCGGAGCGGCCGAGCAGCTGAGTTTTTAGAAGAAGAAGGTTATGATGTAACCAATATGACCGGCGGCATGCTGAGCTGGCAGGGACCCATCGAATAATTGAATGCTAAAGACGTCTTCCGCTTAGGGAAGGCGTCTTTTTTATGCTTGGTCATATTCAAAACTGTCTCCGCGTATAGTGGATGAAAAAGGCGGTGTCATATGAAGAAGCGTGTAATGATTATTACCTTATTACTAGTGTGTTCTTTAAGTGTTGTCTGGTATGGAGTGAATGCTTCGGATCGAGCATTTTTCATGCCGGCTGAGCTCGCGGGGGTTAAAGTGCTGCTGGATGCAGGCCATGGAGGAGAAGATGGCGGCGCCTCTACGGATGAGCTTATTGAAAGTGACGTCAATCTTGCTATTACAAAAGAAGTGGAAAAGAAGCTGAAACAAAAAGGCGCTACCGTTGTCATGACGCGCACAAAACCTGGAGATGCAATGGCTGAACATGCGCCAGACAAGGAATTTTCATCGATGCGTGAACGGAAGTTTGAAGATTTGAAGATGCGTGTTCAAATTGCAGAAAACGAAGAGCCTGATTTGTTCTTAAGTGTCCACGTGAATGCAATACCGCAGACGCAATGGAGGGGTGCCCAAGTGTTTTATCACCCAGAAGGTCATGAAGGCGGGGAAGCGCTCGCAAAATCGATTCAGGGTGCGTTTAAAGACCAGCTAAAGAATACTGACCGTGAAGCCATGAAGATTAAAGGAATATATTTATTGAAAAATATCCAAGTTCCTTCTGTAATTGTAGAAACAGGGTTCATCTCCAATCCCGAGGAACACAAATTGCTGGCGGATCCGAAATATCGCAAGAAGGTGGCAGATGCAATTGTTGAAGGAGTAGTAAGACACCAGCTTATGGAACAAAAGTGATAAGCGCATCCCCTTACGCAAAAGGTGTACTATGCTATACTTGGAGGTGAATTTACTAAACCTCTAAGGAGTGTTCCGTTGTGATGAATGAAGAAACAGTACGCGAATTACTAGGCGGTATGAGCGATCCATTTTTACATAAAACATTAGCAGAGACAGATGGGATCGTCGGCATTACCATCAAGCCTGAAAAAGCGCATGTAAGCGTGAAAATAGCGATCGCTAAAGTGAACACAGCTGAACAAATGACACTTCAAACCAAGATCGTTGAAGTGCTGAAGGCTGCGGGTGCTGATTCAGTCGGCATTCGATTTGAAGAATTGCCGCAAGAGACATTGGAGAAATTCCGTGGAACTGCAACAGCTGCAGAAGCACAAGATTTACTTTCTCCAATTAATGACGTGACGTTCATCTCTGTTGCGTCCGGTAAAGGCGGAGTCGGAAAGTCGACAGTTTCCGTTAACTTGGCAGTGGGTCTGGCGCGTCTTGGTAAAAAAGTCGGTCTGATCGACTCAGATATTTACGGCTTCAGCGTTCCAGATATGATGGGAGTTACAGAATCACCTGTAATCCGCGGGGATCGGATAATTCCAGTTGAGCGCAAAGGCGTTAAAGTCATTTCAATGGGCTTCTTCGTTGAAGACAACGCACCTGTTGTCTGGCGCGGACCGATGCTCGGTAAAGTGCTCGATCAGTTTTTCAGAGACGTCGAGTGGGGCGATCTGGATTATATGATTCTTGACCTTCCGCCGGGTACAGGCGATGTGGCGCTCGATATTCATCAGATGATTCCAGCTTCTAAAGAGATCGTTGTGACGACACCGCACCCAACAGCTGCATTTGTAGCGGCTCGTGCAGGTGCAATGGCATTGCAAACAGATCACGCGTTGCTCGGAGTTATTGAAAACATGTCTTGGTTTGAGTCTAAACAAACGGGCGAGAAAGAATTTGTTTTCGGTTCTGGCGGTGGAAAGCGGCTTGCAGAAGAACTTCGCACAGAATTACTCGGACAAATTCCACTAGGCCAGCCGGATTGGGATGAAGAGGACTTCGCGCCTTCTGTATATGCAGAGGATCACCCGATCGGAAAAATTTACTTGGAAATCGCCCAAAACGTTGTGGATAAAATCCAGAAATAAGAAAAAGCGGAGTGGGGTTATTTGCCCCCTCCGCTTTCTTCTTTTTCATCGTCCTTCTTCTTTTTCTTATCATCTTTTTCAACAGGCTTCACTTCACCCGCTTGCAAAATAAGTTCTTGCCACTTTGCTTGGAGCAGTGGGCTGCTAATCGTTTCTTCAATCGCTTTTTCGAATTCTTTCTTCAAAGAACCCGAGTGTAAGATGTTTTCTAACTGTTTTTGCATATCTGGCGTCCCAAAAAATTCTTCAAGCTCTTTTTGGAATGAGGCGTCATTCATCAAAGCTTTCATAATTTCTTTTTGCTGATCCTTCATACTCGTTGCAATCGTTTTTTGGAACTTCGGATCATCGAACGTTTCTTTCCAGAAGTCTTTCCCCTCTTTTGAAAGCAGCGTCGATTCAATAGCGGAAGTTACTTCAGGCTGTTCGAGGACAAGCTGTTTACGAAATTCTTCTTCTGTCAGCAGCTGTCTGATTGCCTTTTTTCCTTCCTCCGTTTGTATTGCATCAGTCATCATCTTTTTTGTTTCATCGTAAGAAGGAGCTGCATTTGGTCCGTTGCTGCATGCAGATAAGACGAATAGGACAGGGAGCAGATACATCGCTAATTTTTTCATGAATTTGGAATCCCTCCACTGGCTTTTCAATTATTGTTCACAACTTTGCGCGGATTATGCAAAGACTGTTGAATGAAATAGATTTTTCGATAAATGGCTGTTACACTAGAAGCAGTAATTAAAACGGAGGAACTCTGCTGTGACTATACGAAATTGGATGAAATTTTTCATACGCGCTCTGCTTTTAGGCGGGGCCATTACTGGAATTGTCGGACTGATTGTTCGTTGGAACTTTTTTTACTCGTACTTATCAACAGGAGAATATTTTCAGTTTTTAGGTGCTTTTTTATGGATGGTATTCCTAGGATTTACGATGAGTGTAATCGCACAAATGGGATTCTTCGCGTATTTGACCATTCATCAGTTCGGAGTCAATTTGTTTAGAACGTTGACACTCTGGAATTGGATACAGTTGCTGTTAATTGTCGTTGTTCTTTTTGACCTCGTATTCTTCAGGTTCCGCCTGACCTCTGAGGATACAGGACGGACTGTTCTCTATATGGTGCTGCTTGCAATACTAGTTGGTACCGCAGCAGTAACGGCTTGGTTCAAAGCGCAGTGGACAAAAAAACATATTTTAATCTCAGCATTGTTTTTCATGATTGTCATTACAACAATTGAATGGCTGCCGGCTTTGATGGTCCGTAATGGAGATGTCGACACGTGGGTGACAATTATGTTATTCCCGCTTATTGCAGTGAATTCTTATCAACTGCTCGCCTTGCCGAAGTACAATCGGAAGTCAGATGAGGACAAGGTAAAATTAGATGCACGAAAAGCAGAGCGCAGAAAGCAAAAAGCTGCGAATGCAAAATAACAAAAGACGCACACTAGCGAAAATCGTTAGTTGTGCGTTTTTTGTTATTCAGGAATTTTTTTGGTTTTAACGTCTGTCGCGAATAATACATCTTCTACGGATTGGAATTCACGGCTGGCTCGTAAGCGATCGATATCATCCAAGGTAGTTTTTCCCTTTCGTTCCAGGGAAACGGTCAAAATTTCACCTCTCTTATGAGGCGGCAGCTTCCCGCCTTTCCAGCGTAAAGTGGAACCAAGGGCATTTATTTCATACTTCCATAAGGTCTCTTGGAGTTTTTTTGGAAAAGTTTCATCGCTTGTACGGAACCAAAGAGGTTTTTTCTTGAATAAAAGTGTGAAATCTTCTAGCTGCTTCGTGAAGAGTTCAGCATCTTTTTCATAGGCGGCGCCTTCATTTCCTAAAAGAGCAACCGGGATATTCTTTTTTTGAATGAGCTCAGCTGAGTCAGGAAAGCGTTTTGCCCATGCGGTATCCACCAGTAACAAAGGGTAAGGTGCTTCAATTTCTGCAATCCAATCTTCAAGAGCAGTATCACCAAACGAAATATCCAAAGTCAGTGCTGAACCGGAAGTGCCCCTGACCACCACATCAGGTTCTTGTGTCAGTTTGAACACGCTTAAGATTTTAGGAGCTGTAATGGAAGATGGCCATAATACGAGAATTAGCGTGCAGATGATGAGAATCGAACCGATTTTTTTTAGCACAAAAAGCTCCTTTCAAACATGTTTACTGTACTTTATGATGAAGGCTTGACCATTATGCGCACCCCATGCTATTATGTAAAAGTCGTCAACAGACGAAAGAACATCTTTATGAAAACTATTGCTATCTTTTAAAGTTATGGTATAATTTTTGATGTTCGATAAAAGCAAATACTAGTATTCCGCAGTAGCTCAGTGGTAGAGCAATCGGCTGTTAACCGATCGGTCGTAGGTTCGAGTCCTACCTGCGGAGCCATTTTCCATGCCTATGCTTCCATAGCTCAGTAGGTAGAGTGCTTCCATGGTAAGGAAGAGGTCACCGGTTCGAATCCGGTTGGAAGCTCCAGTAAGCTGTGCTGAACAGCAGGCGACAGTTTAGCAGTTATAAATGGCCCCTTGGTCAAGCGGTTAAGACACCGCCCTTTCACGGCGGTAACACGGGTTCGAATCCCGTAGGGGTCACCATGTTTGTTCCAGTAATACATAGTCGATAAGCGATGTCGCCATGCACGCTTATCAATCATAAACCAATGGTGGGGTAGCGAAGTGGCTAAACGCGGCGGACTGTAAATCCGCTCCCTCCGGGTTCGGCGGTTCGAATCCGTCCCCCACCACCATTTTTTATGTATAGATTTTTATAATAGTGGTTAGTATAATTAGTAGGACTCCGGCGCAGAGATGAGCCGATTTTTTTAATTACTGGGGTATAGCCAAGCGGTAAGGCAACGGACTTTGACTCCGTCACTCGTTGGTTCGAATCCAGCTACCCCAGCCAATTTTTCAAACTTTGTTTGAAAAATTTGCGAGAAATACCGCAAGGTATTTGGAGCAATACCATGCAAGAAAAGAAAACACTGCTTGGAAATGCAAGCTTGAAACCTGCTACTATTAAAAACATCTAACCTAAAAAACTTTCAATCGAATAATCCGAAAAAATGCTTTAATAAATACGTAAAAGAATGAACCGATAACTTTATATAGAACCTTCTTGATCCTTCCCTGAATTAGGGAAAGGGTTTTTTTGTTTGTATGCAGTAGCAGAATGCCCGGGCAGACCCGGGATGAAAGAGGTGACCTATGACGAACCATCGAGATATGATTCATAACCTAGCGAATCGTCAACAGCACTTAGAAGTCTCTCAGTTATTGAACGACATTGTTTTTGCGATTGATAATTCTGCTATTGTGGCAGTTACCGATAAAACCGGGAAAATTACGTATGCAAATGAGTTTTTCTCCGACCTCTCCAAGTACTCTCAAGAGGAGCTTATCGGTGCAAACCAGCGAATTGTCAATTCAGGCGTTCATCCAAAAACATTTTTTAAAGAAATGTGGAAAACGATTGGCAAGGGACAGATTTGGCGGGGTGAAATCTGCAATCGTGCTAAGGACGGTTCCCTTTATTGGGTGGATACAACGATTGTTCCGTTCTTAAATGACAAAGGAATTCCGGAACAATATATTTCCATCCGACACAACTTAACTGAAAAGAAGAACATCGAAGCATCCTTGCGAAAGCAGGCGGAATTGTATCGGCTCATTACGGAAAACTCGGGTGACTACATAGCCGTGGCGGATGCTGAAGGCATCGTCCACTACCAATCACCTTCGGTAGAAAAGCTGATGGGCGGACCAAGTCCAAACGTTTTGGATGCCATGACAGATGAAGACCAAGTGAAGATGAAAGAGGCTCTTCGACTCGTCAATCAGACGGATGAACACGAAGTATCTGTGGAATTCAGTTTAAAAGTGAACCAAAATTGTGTGCTGCAGATGAGCGGTAGCATCTCTCGAATTACGACAGAGGGCGAATTTGCAGGGTACAGTGTTTTAGTTATGCAGGATAACACTGCTGCGAAAGAGCAAGAACAACTCATTATGGATTTGTCATCTATTGATCAGCTGACGGGCTTACTCAATCGAAGAGCATTTTTAAAAAAGCTGTTTGTTGAAATCGATCGTGCGAAAAATACGGATGAATTATTAGGGTTAGTGCACCTCAACATTGACAAGCTGCGCTATGCCAATGAAACGTTTGGTCATGATCGCGGCGATGAAATCCTAGGAAAGATTGCTGAGCGCCTTACTGAGTATCTAGATGGAAAGATATGCGGAAGAATCGCTGGAGATGAGTTTGCTTTTGTAATAAAGAGCGGACAGTCAGCAGATGAACTATTCGAATGTACGTGCGCACTGCAAAAAATAATCGAAACACCTATTGAAGTGGGCGGACAATTGTATAATCCTTCCGTCAGCTGCGGACTGTCTGTATATCCGCTCCATGCTACTGAAGTGCCTGGCTGGATCACAACAACAGAGCAGGCGATGCAGTACGTGAAAAAACAAGGCGGTTCAGGAAGCGCTATTTTTGTTCCGGATATGTACTCTAAATCACTGGATAGAATAATTTTGGAAAATGAGCTTCGCAAAAGCGTCAAAGAAGGTCATTTCTTATTGGAGTATCAGCCAAAAGTGAATTTAGCGAAAGAAGAAATCGTCGGGTTTGAAGCATTAGTAAGATGGCAGCACCCGGATCTAGGAAGAATACCTCCTGACAAATTCATAGCTCTTGCAGAAGAGACGAAAATTATCATTCCTTTAGGTGAATGGATTTTAGAAGAGGCATTTAAAAAGGCAAAGCAGCTTCAGGCTATACGAGTGTTGCCGACAACAATCGCAGTAAACCTCTCAGCGGTCCAGTTAGAGAGTCCTGATCTCATTCCGTTTGTTCAATCTCTTATAGACAAGACAAGAATCGATCCTGCAACCATTGAAATGGAAGTGACAGAGAGTGCTTTTGCGGATCGGTTAGAGATGAGTGCTGCACTAATCAGGCTGCGGGATCTTGGATTTGTTGTATCGATTGATGACTTTGGGACAGGATTCAGTTCGTTCAGCTATATAAAAGAATTCCCTGCAGAAACACTGAAAATTGATATGTCGTTTGTCCGGGATATTGAAACAAGTGAAAATAGTCGAGCTATCATTAAAGCAATCGTTACAATGGCGGACATTGCGGGCATGAATGTGATAGCAGAAGGAATTGAAAATGCTGAGCAGGCTGAAATCGTTAAACGGTTAGGGTGCAGAGAAGGACAAGGCTATTATTACAGCCGGCCGATCCCGGCAACTGACATTCCAGAACTGATTGAAAAGTTTACGGGAACACGAAGACAGGGTGAATAAATATTCAGTATATTGCTGAGTTGAGCCATTAGTTTAAAGCGGATACAATAGGAATGTAGAAATTGAAAACATCAGGGGGAAAAAGATATGGAGAAGAATTTAAATATTTCATTAGTAGGGGTTCCGCTTGACTATGGACAGAGCCGCAGAGGCGTTGATATGGGGCCAAGTGCAATCCGCTATGCAGGTGCGGTAGCTCGTCTCGAAGCAATTGGCCACCAAGTAACGGATACGGGTGATATTGCTGTTCCAACGGGGGAACGGGTTGGACAAGACCAAGAAGGTTTGAAAAACTTAGATGAAGTTACGAACGCATGCACAGATCTTGCTGAACGTGTGGCTTCGTTAACAAAAGCTGAAGAGTTTCCGCTTGTTTTCGGCGGTGATCATAGTATGGCTATCGGTACACTCGCAGGGCTTTCGGAGAAATACGATAATCTAGGTGTCATCTGGTATGATGCACACGCAGATATCAATACAGAGGCAACTTCTCCTTCGGGCAATATTCACGGGATGCCGCTTGCAGTCAGTCTTGGAATGGGACACGAGCAGTTAGTCAACATTTACAAAGACGGTAAAAAAATTAAACCCGAAAATGTTGTGATTATCGGAGCGCGTTCTGTCGATCCAGGGGAACGTGAATTGATTAAAGAATTGGGGATTAAAGTATTCACGATGCATGAAATCGACCGCGATGGAATGACGTCTGTCATGAACCAGGCAATTGAATACTTAACAGCTAAAAATATTGACGGCCTGCATTTGTCATTGGACTTAGACGGCTTAGACCCGCTCTATACGCCGGGAGTTGGGACACCGGTTCCAGGTGGAATCAGTTACCGCGAAAGTCATTTAGCGATGGAAATGCTTCAAGATTCCGGTTTGCTTACTTCTGCGGAGTTTGTAGAGGTGAATCCAATTCTGGACGATAAGAATGGAACAGCTGACGTAGCAGTCGGTCTGATTGGTTCATTATTCGGCGAAAAACTACTGTGATAGGGAATAATCGAAGTGTTTGAAACGAATATATTGTAAGGAAAAAGAGGCATGCATCCCGTTGCATGCCTCTTTTTTAAATGTATTTTTAAAAGTAGGGCAATATTTTCAGTAATTTGGTAAAATGAATTTATATTTAATGAAACCTGTAGACCCCTTCATCCGTATAGAAGGGACAGCCGCAGCAGAAGCGGAGGATGAGAGTCTTTGGATGAATTGATTAATAAACGAATAAATGAAGTGCTGAAAGGGAATCAAGATTCTTTTGAGGAGATTGTAATACTGTTCCAGCACCGCTTATATCATGTCTGTTACCGAATGCTCGGCAGTCGGGAGGAGGCGCAAGATATCGCGCAAGAAGCTTTCGTAAGAGCGTATTCAAATTTGCATACGTTTGACCAGAAGCGTAAGTTCTCAACTTGGATTTTTCGAATTGCAACGAACTTATGTATTGACAGGATCCGGAAAAAGAAACCAGACTATTCCTTGGATGCGCAAGTTCCTGGTACGGAAGGGCTCGACATGTACTCACAAATTGCAGCTGCTGAAGATTTGCCTGAAGAGGAAGTCGAACGCATGGAGACGCAAGAACGTGTTCAATACGAAATCGGACGTCTGCCAGAAAAGTACCGTTCCGTAATCACATTAAGGTATATGGAAGAACTGCCACTCCAAGAGATTGCCGACATATTAGATCTTCCGCTTGGCACCGTTAAAACACGTGTGCATCGAGGGCGGGATGCTTTACGAAAACAGATAGGTACTATGTAGGAGGGGTAAGGATGACTAACTGTCCAATTGAAGTTGTCCAATATATGCACGAATACCTGGATGGAGAAATCTCTCCTGACGAAGAACAGGTATTGAACGAGCATCTAGAATCATGTGGGGAATGTCAAAAGCTATTCGATGAATTAAGTGATGCGGTCGCGCTTCTCGAACATGCAGAACCCATGCAGGCACCTGATGGTTTTGCAGAAGGAGTAATGGCACGTTTGCCGCAAAGCATACAGCAAAAAAAGAAAAAAGGTGTAAATCGCTGGTTACGCAAACATCCGTTATTGTCTGCAGCAGCGCTATTTCTCATTTTGATGAGTGCGGCACTTTTTTCAAGTTACAATACAAACGAACAATTTTCAGTGACCATGCAGCCGAACCTTATCATTGAAGGCGATACAGTTGTTGTCCCAGCTGGTGAAGTGATTAAGGGAGACCTCGTTGTGAAGAACGGAGATCTGCGTATCGAAGGACAGGTGGATGGGAACGTAACCGTTATCCGAGGAGAAAAGTACATGGCTTCTACAGCGGTAGTAACGGGGAATATTGAGGAAATTGATGAGCTGTTCGACTGGATGTGGTATAAGATTAAAACCGCATTTAAAGGACTCACCCCTGATAAAACTGAAAAAGAAGAGTCTGAGTAAGCGACGCGCATATGGCGATCGCTTTTTCAGCTGTTACGGGAACTTGAAAGGATCTGTTCCCGTCTAAGTACAGCATGTAAAGTATGCTCTATGGTATACTTAAATAAGCGAAAAATTGTCTGTAAAGGTAGGGGAAGCGCATGCCTGATTGGGGAATAATTACAAATATGAATGCCGTTGAAGTCTTGAAAGCCATTTTGGATGTGCTTCTCGTTTGGTTTGTTGTGTATAAACTGATCACAATTATTAAAGGTACAAAAGCTGTACAGCTGTTAAAAGGAATCTTTGTCATTTTAATTGTCCGGATTCTAACTGAACTGCTTGGTCTGGATACGTTGAAATGGATGGTAGAACAAGTGCTGACGTTTGGTTTCCTGGCGGTTATCATTATCTTCCAGCCGGAACTGCGCAGAGCGCTCGAACAACTTGGACGCGGAAGATTGTTTGCTCGGACTCAAATGCAGGAGGAAGAAGAGCGGGACCGCTTAATCAGTGCATTTACTAAATCTGTGAGTTATATGGCGAAACGACGAATCGGTGCGCTGATCACAGTGGAAAAAGAAACTGGACTCAGTGAATACATTGAGACTGGGATTGCCATGAATTCGGATATTTCATCCGAATTGCTTATTAACATCTTTATTCCGAACACACCGCTGCATGATGGGGCAGTCATTGTACAAAAAAATAAAATTGCTGCAGCAGCATGTTATTTACCGCTTTCCGAAAGCCCATTCATTTCTAAGGAACTAGGAACCCGACACAGGGCAGCACTGGGAATTAGTGAAGTGACAGATGCCTTTACAATTATTGTTTCAGAAGAAACTGGAGCAGTGAGTGTGACAATTGACGGTGATATCAATCGGAATGTCACAATGGAAGAATTTGAACAGATTGTACGTCTCGCATGGTTCGGAGACACTGCAGCCGTTAGCGCTGTAAACTCCATTTGGAAATGGGGGAAGAGAAAAAATGGATAAATTTATGGATAGTCCTTGGTTTCTGCGACTGACAGCACTCGCACTTGCACTATTTCTCTTCTTTTCTGTCCGTGCAGACCAAGACAAATCATCTCTTGCAAATGTAGGAGACTCAATGGGGATCATTCGGGATGTGCCTGTTGAAGTTTACTACGACAACGAGAACCTGGTGGTTACGGGAGTTCCTGAAACTGTCAACATGACGATTTCAGGACCGGCTAATCTAGTTCAAACAACAAAGTTGATAAAAGACTTTACTTTAAAAGTTGATTTGCGAAGTATGCCGATGGGAAGCCACACAGTTCAAATTCAAACAGAAAACATTTCAGATAAAATTAATGTCGAACTGGATCCAGCAACAATTGAGGTAAATATAGAAGAAAAAATTACACAGTCGTTTAGAGTCGATCCGGAAATGAACGATAAGCTGCTGGCTGAAGATTACGAACTCGTGAAGATGGAAGTGAATCCATCGACGATCGAAGTAACAGGTGCTAAAAGTATTGTAGATGCTATCAGTTTTGTAAAAGTCTCTGTCACCGGCGATAATGGAATTGATAAGTCGTTTGAGCAAAAAGGAAGAGTTCGGGTACTCGATCGGGACTTGAATAAGTTGAATGTTTCAATTGAACCAGAAGAAGTCACTGTAAAAGTGGATGTAGAAGCGTATCATAAAGAAGTACCCATCTCGGTAAAGCAAAAAGGAAAAACGAAAGATGGAGTTACCGTCAACTCCTTAACATCTGACGAAAAAATGGTTACGTTATATGGACCCCGCAAAACGGTGGATGCAATTGATCAGCTAAACGTGGATGTAGATGTAAGTGAGCTATCTGGAAGCGGGAAGCAATCGGTTGAATTGCCTAAACCTAAAGGAATTTTGAAAATGTCGGTGGACAAAGTGAACGTTAATATTGACGTCAAAGTATCTTCAGAGGCAGAAACCGATACTACTGACGAGAAACAGGATGATGATCAAGCCAGTCTGCCGCCTTCTGAGAGCGGTTCAAATTCTGACAATGCAGCGGAGGAGCCTTCCAGTAATGGACAGGAACCTGCAACCGTTACTAAAAAGACTCGTAAATTCACTGGTATAATGATTGGGTTACAAGATCTAGATAAGAGCTTTACAGGGAATATCATAAAACCTTCAGATGGTTTAGCGGCAATTACGTTAACAGGTGAAGAAAAAGTTATCGATGCACTTACTGAGTCGGACGTTAAGGTTTTTGCTGATGCAAAAAGTGTGAACCACTCAGGAGAACACGTTTTACCAATTTTTGTGCGGGTGCCTCCGGACGTTCAGTATGAAGTGAATTTTAAAGATATTACAGTAATGGTTGAACAAGCGTAAATTACGCAGAATGGATAGGATCGAAAGGGAGAATGAAAATGACTAAGTATTTCGGTACGGATGGTGTAAGAGGCGTTGCAAATGCAGAATTGACTCCGGAATTGGCGTTTAAGTTAGGTCGTTTCGGCGGTCATGTCCTCACGCAGCATTCAACGGATGTAGCACGTGTACTTGTTGGAAAAGATACTCGTATTTCAGGCCAAATGCTTGAAAGTGCACTGATAGCAGGGCTTTTATCAACAGGAGTCGAAGTGATGACGTTGGGAGTTATCAGTACACCAGGTGTTGCCTACTTGACTCGAGCTATGAATGCTCAAGCGGGTGTAATGATTTCAGCTTCACATAATCCAGTCGAAGATAACGGCATTAAGTTCTTTGGAGCAGATGGCTTTAAGCTGTCGGATGATCTTGAATCCGAAATTGAACAGCTGCTCAATTCAGAAACAGATACATTACCGCGTCCAACTGGCGGGGACGTAGGAACCATTACAGAATACTTCGAAGGCTGCCAAAAATACAATCAGTATTTGAAACAGACAATCGATGGTGATTTTGAAGGGATGCACGTTGTACTCGATTGTGCTCACGGTGCAACTTCTACAATTGCGACACATGTATTTGCAGATTTAGAAGCTGACCTCACAACAATGGGGGCATCTCCAAATGGCTTAAACATCAATGATGGCGTTGGTTCTACACATCCTGAAGAACTTGCTAAACTTGTCCTTGAGAAAAATGCGCAGATCGGACTTGCATTTGACGGGGATGGAGACCGCTTAATCGCAGTTGATGAAACAGGAACAATTGTAGATGGGGATCAGATTATGTATGTAATCGGAAGTTATCTTCACTCTAAAGGCGCATTGAATTCAGACACGATTGTTTCAACGGTAATGAGTAATCTCGGATTCTATAAAGCGTTAGAAGAACAAGGAATCGAGAGTGCTCAAACAGCAGTGGGTGATCGTTATGTTGTTGAGGAAATGCGTAAAGGAAACTACAATCTTGGCGGCGAACAGTCAGGACATATTGTTTTACTGGACTACAATACAACAGGCGACGGCCTCATCACGGGGCTGCAGCTTGTCAATATTATGAAGCGAACAGGTAAGAAACTGTCCGAACTTACGAGCGGCATGACGATTTATCCGCAAAAACTTGTTAATATCCGAGTGACGGATAAACATGCAGTAACGGACAATGCAAAAGTCGCTGAAATTATCAAAGAAGTGGAAGTTGAAATGGCTGGAGAAGGACGTGTTCTCGTAAGACCTTCCGGTACTGAGCCATTGGTTCGGGTAATGGTCGAAGCACCTACAACTGAAGCATGTGAAAGTTATAGCACGCGAATTGTCAATGTGGTCACACAAGAAATGGGACTGGACTGACAGCAACTTATGAAGAACTGGGGTTCCTGGATTATAAAGGACTTCAGTTCTTTTTCAAAAGTAAGAAATTGAAGGGTTGCTGGGGATAAAGAGAAGTTCGTCCGTAGTTGGGAATGGGGAGGTGTAGGGGTGGACTATGATAAGTATCAAAAGCTGCTCATCGAAAAAATAGGAAATGCTTTTACGCAATGGGACCATCAGAGAATGGTGAAGGAGTCCGAACTCTATGCGTTTCTTCATACATTGAAGGGAACTGCAGGCACGATTGGTCTCGGTGATCTGGCGGAGTTTTGCAGTGCACATTTAGAAATTTTGTCTCCAGATGATGAAGCCGGTATTCCTATCTCATCATTAAAGAATTTTAAAAAGAACATTCGATTACTTGCCAACGGGAACAAAAAGAAAAGGCGGGACCTCGTGCTGCCGGAATTATATGTAAATAAGTTCGATCAAGAGACCTTCATCTTAATCATAGATGATGATTTGGAATTTGTGTCGTTTGTCAAAGAATTGCTGGAACAATTGGGGGCCCAAGTACTTGTAGCGATGAATGGTACGCGAGGGATTCAGCAATTTTACGACATGCAGCCCAATATCGTATTGATCGATCTTCAGCTTCCGGATATGACAGGGTTGGATGTATTTGAAAAAATCAAAGATACTGCAAGTGATCGTCATGTCATCTCCATTTTAATGAGCAGTCACCAAACGAATGAGGTCGTTGCACAAGCGTATGCAGCAGGTTTGATGGATTTCATTCAGAAGCCATTTGAATTAGATTTGTTTTTGCCTTACTTATTCAATCGGGATAAGCTGCAGAAGTCGATTAGCCAATCCATTACGACGGACGGTTTAACAGGCGTAGGCAATCGGAAACGTTTAGATGAGATACTTAAATATAGTGAACGGTTAACGAAGCGCTCTGGGATTCCATTCTCTGTCGTTATGATGGACTTGGATCATTTTAAAAGTGTAAATGATACATATGGACATCCTGCAGGAGATGAAGTGCTGAAGACCTTCAGCCAAGTTGCACTTAAAGAAAAACGTGAAACGGATCATATCTTCCGTTATGGCGGAGAAGAGTTTGTCATGGTCATTTCCGGTGATAAGGATGAAGCTTATACCTTAGTGGATAGAGTGCATAAGTCGTTTAATGAAATTGTTTTTGAAGAAGGAGATCGTACGTTTTCAGTTACGTTCTCTGCCGGAATCGCAGAGTATGACAGCAGAACGGAAACGCTGCTGATGGAGGCTGACCAAGCACTTTATCAGGCAAAACGCACTGGGCGTAATCAAAGCATCCTGTTTGATAAGAATCTTGTACAAGTAAAACGTAAACTGCAAGTGATCATTGTCGACGATGATCTACTGATTCGGACCATGCTGGAAGAAGAACTGAGCGGATGGGATATTCCAGATATTGAGTTATCCATCAAACTGTTTGAGGATGGGGTTACGTTTTTAGCTGCAGATTGGTATGATCCGGATACAAACTTCATTATCCTGCTAGACGGTATTATGCCAGGTATGGATGGACTGGAAGTATTGGAGCGCTTAAAGCGCAGGCCTGATACGAATAATATCCTGGTTTCGATGATGACTGCCCGAACAAGCGATGAAGACATTAAGTCTGCGCTATGGCTTGGTGCCGATGACTATATGATGAAGCCATTCCAAAATAATGAGATTCTATCTCGGATTCAAAACTTATCATCCAGAATGTTTTAATACAAAATTGACTGCACCAGGGGGATTGCTCATGGAAGATGGCAAGAAGATATTGGTGGTCGATGATGAAGAAATTTTACGGATGTTAATCGCTGATACGCTCGCTTTTGAAGGGTATACGGTGGAAGAAGCTCAAGATGGACAGGAAGGGTTTGATAAGGCGGCAACTGGCCAATTCGATGCCATTTTGCTAGATTATATGATGCCGAGGTTAACAGGGCCAGAGGTCTTGGAACGCTTACAGCCGCTCAATCTTGGAATTCCGATTATTATGCTGACTGCCAAAGCGCAACAATCAGATCGTGATTTAGCTGCCCATTTCGGAGCGGATTACTTCATGCCGAAGCCCTTCAGCCCTTCTGAACTTGTGACGCTGGTTAAACAAGTATTGGATAGTCCATCTAACTGAAAAAAACGAGGCTGGGACATAACCAGTCAAATTGAAACAAAAAGCGAGTGTTCACCGATTTTTGGTGAACACTCGCTTTTTTTCTTGTATTCTTTCCATTTGTTGATGCGTGAATGTTGTTTATGGCCGTGTATTTCCTCAAATTCACGGCCATGAATGCGAAGCCCATTTCATTTTTCACCTTCTCATTTCCCCTCACAGAGAAACGAGTGAACGCCAAATTCGCCTTCAGAAATCCAAAAACTGGTTCTACGTCGATTTTCCGTTGACCGTAGAGTGAACCTGTTTTCTCTTCTGAAAGCTTCGCTCGAATGATTGTTTTATGCATTTCCCATTTTTCATTGATATATAATTTCCGGTTGTTGCCTTCATGCGCTTTCGTACAAAGGGAGCGCAATGGACAATCGGAACAATCATCACTTTCATATACTTTGTATTCGCGTGTGAATCCGTATTTGTCGGTACGTTTTGAAAAATAGCTAAATCCTAGCCTACGGCCATTCGGACAAGTGTAGGAATCTGCATCCTCATCATAAGCCCAATTCATTGTGTTGAACGGATCTTCTTTGTATTTCTTTGTCTTTTCTTTCCGATACTGATTGTAGGTGATTAATGGGGTACGCTTTCTGTTTTCAAGGATATCTCCATAGTTCTGTTCACTGCCATAACCAGCATCTGCGACGATGTACTCCGGCAGCTCGAAGTAGTCTTTCTCGATGAGATTAAGAAACGGGATGAGTGTTCGTGTATCTGTTGGGTTTGGGTAGATATCGTAAGCTAGCGCATACTGTCCTTCTGTTGCTACTTGTACATTGTAGCCTGCCTTGAGCTGACCATTCCTCATATGATCCTCCTTCATCCTCATGAAGGTGGCGTCATAATCCGTCTTGGAATAGCTGTTACGGTCTCCGAAAATTTCCATGTGAATCCGATATTTTTCTTTACGTTGTAAAAAATCCTGGAACTTTTTCCGATACTGTTTTGGTTCCTTACGTTGCGACCGGAGCTCTTTTCGAACTTCTGTATCTTCACTTTCTTCAATTTTTTCATCGTAGATCTGTACCGTATCTTCCAGCTTGTTGAGGATGTTGGACAGGTCGTTCGTGGTAAGTTCGTCCGAACTTTCTCGTTCGATTTCCGGAATGATGTTCTTTGCCAAAAGTTCCTCATACATCTGATTTGATTTTTCCATCAGGCTCGCACTGTATCTTTCAACGGCTTTGCGCCAAACAAACGTATACTTATTCGCATTCGCTTCGAGCTTCGTTCCGTCTATGAAGATGGCTTCTTCATCAATTTGCTTTTCTTCGACAAGTCGGCAGCGGAACTGCACAAAGCATTGACGTAGAAGTTCTTTCACTTCGGGGTGAACCCGAAAGCGATTAATCGTGCGATAAGTTGGTTCGTATCCCTGAGCTAGCCACATCATCCGGACACTATCTTTCAATAGCCCTTCAATCTTCCTACCGGAAAACACAGATTGTGTGTAAGCGCAGAGCAAAACCTTCATCATCATGCGTGGGTGATAGGCGGGACAGCCAGTTTCACGCAAAAAGCCTGTGAAGGCTTCTCCAGGGATCGACTCCACGAGCTCATTCACAGCGTAGGCAATATCATCTTTCTGTAACTTCATTTCCATATCGAGCGGCAAAATTAATTGATTCATGGTATACTTTTTAAACATAGGAAGACCTCCTTAAATGGTTTGTGGTGAATCTATTTTAACAGAGTGTCTTCCTATTTTCCTATCTAAAATTCCAAAAGAACGAATCCCCAGGTTAATTCCTTAGGATTCGTTCTTTTTTATTTTACTATATCAGTTGTTAGCAACTATTTTTAGACCATCAGAGTGTACCGGAGCAGAAAAAGGCCGACTCCTGTGGGATTTAGCGCGAATGTTGAGACCCCGCAGGAAGCGATAGCGTACGAGGAGGCTCAAGCGCGCCCCGCGGAAAGCGTGCCTTTTGGAGCGCAGGGGAACGGACTATATTTTAGTTTTGTCCCAGCCTCGTTTTTTTCATGCTTTCATACTGTATTTGTTTCTTAAGTAAATGGCAGATCCATTCAAAATGAATAAGCTGATGAGCAATACAATACTGGCAGCTGCGGCAAGATGCGCATAATCTGCGACGAGTGCTGCATCCAAAGTCCAGTAGTAGATTTGCATCGGCAGCACCGTGAATCGATCTAAAATTCCTCCTGGAAACGGAATGAGTAACGCCGGTATGCCAAGAACGACAAGTGGGGCCGTCTCTCCTATGGCTCTGGATAGGGCTAAAATGGCTCCAGTTAGAATAGCAGGCAGTGCAACGGGTAAAATGACGGATTGGATGGTTTGCCACTTCGATCCCCCCAGCGCATAAGAGGCATCACCAAGCTGACTGGGTACAGACCGAAGCGCTTCTTGTGCGGCGACTATAACGATTGGAAGAATCAGCAGTGATAAAGTCAGTCCTCCCGCTAGCACAACACTTCCGAACCCGAGGGCTCTCACAAAAACGGTTAATCCTAGAATTCCATAGACGATGGAAGGGACGCCTGCGAGATTGCCGATGTTGGTTTGTATAAACGTTCGGATCCTGCCGCTTTTTGAATAGAGTTCCAAGTAAACGGCTGAACCGATTCCGACCACCATGGTTACAGGAACAACAACGGCAAGCAGCCAAAATGTACCGAGTACGGCTCCCATAATTCCTGCCTTTTCAGGAGAGGTGGAAAAACGTCCTGTTAGAAAATCCAGTGAAAGCCAGTTTAATCCTTCAGATGTGATTCTGACCAGCAAGATCCCCATGATGAGGATTCCAAACAGAGCAGCTGCACCAAAGAGAATTTTAGCCGAACGGTCTGCGAGCAGTCGGTAACGAATTCTGGATGGACTGGACGGCTGTCGGGTATGGAGCATTTTAATAGACCTCCCGAAACTTGCGTGCGATTTTTCCTGCAAGTAAATTCATCAGTAATGTTGTTGCAAATAGAGTCATTGCGACCGCATAAAGACTGTAGTAAACAGTAGAACCTGCTGCTGCATCACCGCTAGTGACTTCAACGATATAGGCGGTCATCGTTTGCATGGACTCTGTAATATCGAACGTAAAGTTCTTGGAACTGCCGCTGGCAATGGCAACAATCATCGTTTCCCCGAGTGCACGTGATATACCGAGAACGAAGGAAGCGATAATACCGGAAAGCGCAGCCGGCACGACTACTTTCACTGCCGTTTCTAATTTAGTGGCACCAAGTGCTGCAGAACCTTCACGCATAGCTTCAGGTACAGACCGCATCGCATCTTCTGAAAGCGAAGCAATCATCGGTATGATCATCACACCCATTACCAAACCGGGACTTAAGATATTCGTTGCTTCAAGACTGGGAATCCATTGACGGAGCAAAGGCGTAACAAATGTGAATGCAAAGAATCCGTAGACGATCGTAGGGACGCCGGCCAATAGTTCTAGTGAAGGCTTTAGAATGCTTCGAACTCGTTTAGACGCATATTCACTCAAATAGATGGCTGCCATAAGACCGATTGGTCCTGCAACCAAGATTGCAATTCCAGATGAAACAAGGGTCCCCATTACAAGCGGGAGTATCCCGTATTCCGGTGTTTGACTCAGTGGTTTCAACACAGTTCCTGTAAAGAACTCGATTATCGGAACTGCTTTGAAAAACTCAATGGTTTCGGTCATCAGAATGATGAGAATCCCTACCGTCGTAAAGACGGATAGGGAAGCAAGCAAGAACAGAAATCGCGGAATATACGTTTCAAGCGTTTTTCTGAAGGTCTTCTGGTTTTGATTGTGACGGATGAGGTCACGGATACTGTTGCTGCTTGAGCCTGCTGGGAATGGAGATGTCATAGCCTCTCCTCCTTTTCTGCGATGAATGGCGGTATCTTACTTATCACCCAGTGTATTCAAGAAATCCAAGTTCTCTTTACTTTCAGCTTCAGGAATTGGAGCAAACCCAGTTTCCCCAGCCATCTTGTTGGCATTCTCTAACACATATTTAGCATAATCAAGTACTTGAGGCTTTTCTTTTGCATGCCCTACATTCAAATACGTAAAGACGGGGCGAGTGAAAGTTGCATAATCGCCATCTTCAGCAATTGTTTCAAGGGATGGTTCAACGGGACCGTTCCCAAAGTCGACAGGTACTGCTTGAAGCTTCTCTTGGTTGCCTGCATAGTATCCAAATCCGAAGAATGCGATACCATTCTTGTCTTCAGAGACAAGTGTGACGAGAGTCGAGTAGTCTTGCTGCAAATTGACAGAAGGCTTTAAATCTTGTTCTTCTAAAACTTTCTCATAGAAGAATTCGTAAGTTCCGTGGTTTTCATTAGGTCCCATGGCTTTAATTTCTTCGTCTGGCCAAGAAGGGTCCAGATCCGACCACTTAGTGATGTCACTGTCTGCTGTGAAAATGCTAATGAGTTGTTCAGGTGTCAGCTGATCCACCCAGTCATTGTCCTTGTTGACAACGAATGTGAGACCATCCAGTGCGAGTTTGAGTTCTTTCACTTCAATTCCCGCATCCTCTGCCGCTTGAGTCTCTTCATCTTTTATATTACGAGAAGCATCATTGAAATCTGTTCCATCTTTCACAAGGAATTTCTTGAATCCAGCACTTGTTCCAGCACGGCTCACTTCTACAGATACACCCTCTTGTTCTTCTAACATGTAGTTTTCAGCGAGTTTCGCCATGAGCGGATAAACCGTTCCAGAGCCATCGATGAGAACACTGCCTTCAAGTTCCGCAGATGCATTGGCGGAAGCTGTGCCGCTTTCCTCATTCTTTGCGTTACAAGCAGTAAGTGTGAGAGCCGCCACTCCGATAAGAATGGAGTTTTTAATGGATTTGATCAATGAATGTTCTCCCCTTTGTTTATGTTTTGTGTGCCTTTCAACTTTTAGTATAGGGATGGAGTGTAAAGGCAGTATGGGAGAAGTGTAAAGACTGTGTAAAGATGAGGGGGAGGTGGGGAGCCGGGGTGTGCGGCGAGAGGGAACCCGCTCGTTCAGGGGACGAACCCGCTCGTTGTGCGAGGGAACCCGCTCGTTGCGGGAGGGAACCCGCCCGTTCCCGGGACGAACCCGCCCGTTGCGGGAGGGAACCCGCTCGTTCCGGGGACGAACCCGCTCGTTGTGCGAGGGAACCCGCCCGTTCCCGGGACGAACCCGCTCATTGCGGGAGGGAACCCGCCCGTTGCGGGAGGGAACTCGCTCGTTCCGGGGTCGAACCCGCTCATTCCGGGTCCGAACCCGCCCGTTCCCGGGACGAACCCGCTCGTTGCACGAGGGAACCCGCCCGTTCCCGGGACGAACCCGCTCGTTGCGGGAGGGAACCCGCCCGTTCCCGGGACGAACCCGCTCGTTGCGGGAGGGAACCCGCCCGTTCCCGGGACGAACCCGCTCGTTGCGGGAGGGAACCCGCCCGTTCCCGAGACGAACCCGCTCGTTGCGGGAGGGAACCCGCTCGTTCCGGGGCCGAACCCGCTCGTTGCGGGAGGGAACCCGCCCGTTCCCGGGACGAACCCGCTCGTTGCGGGAGGGAACCCGCTCGTTCCCGGGACGAACCCGCTCGTTGCGGGAGGGAACCCGCCCGTTCCCGGGCCGAACCCGCTCGTTGCGGGAGGGAACCCGCCCGTTTCGACGTCGAACCCGCTCGTTCTGCGAGGGAACCCGCCCGTTCCCGGGACGAACCCGCTCGTTCTGCGAGGGAACCCGCCCGTTCCCGGGCCGAACCCGCTCGTTGCGGGAGGGAACCCGCCCGTTCCCGCGGCAAACCCGCTCGTTCCCGAGACGAACCCGCCCGTCCCGCGCGGTAACCGACCACAAAAAAAGCCGCCAGGCGATGCAGGAAACTTCCTGCACACCCAGTGACTCACGTTACTCAACGGTTGGATATAAAATTCGCCCGTCTTCTGCTTTCAACGTCGTTGCAACAGTTTCAGAAAGCGTACGAAGCGGATACGGCTTCGTCATATAATGACTGATCCCGAACTTGCGTGTCAATTCTTCTTCTCGTTCCAACGCGGAAGAGATAATGATCGGAATATGGCGTGTCTCCGCATCATCCTTCAATATGCCGATTAAATCCCAGCCCTTCAATTCTTCTTTCAGCATTAAGTCGATAACCATACAATCGGGCTTATTCTTTTTCGCGTAGGCAAACGAACTGGCTACATCTTGGAATTGGAAAACTTCATACTCATGTGCTTTCAATTCTTCTTCTAACAACAAAGCGATACTTGGATCATCCTCGACCACCACGATGGCGGGTAAGTCAGAGCGCTCAGGCAATCGGTTCTGAACAGGCTTTATAGGAATTGTAAAACTCACTGCAGTCCCCACATTCTCTTCCGACTCCACCGTGATCTCGCCGCCATGTTTTTCAACGATTTTACGGCAAATCGCAAGCCCCAATCCTGTACCTCCGATTTTTCTTCTATACGTATTGTCAAACCGATAAAACTTTTCAAACATATGCTTCAATTCATCCGCGGGTATCCCAATACCTTGATCCTGGATGGTGACTTTTAAATGATCCCCTTGTTCGCTAAGCTTTACAAGAACATCCCCGCCGTCAGGAGAGAATTTAATGGCGTTGCTCAGTAAATTCGTAAAGACTTGGATGAGACGGTCGGGATCCCCCATACATATAGGATGATGCTCGTTTGCCTCTAGCGTAATCGAATGGTTCTCGTGGTTCGGGAAATTGTGAATCGTCTGTTGAGCAATATCTGCAATATTTACTTCTTGCATCGTGTACTCCTGGTTTCCAGATTCCATGCGCTGCACATCTAAAAAGTCATTAATCAAAGAGGTGAGACGTTTTGCTTCTTTATAAATTGCATCCAGATATCGGGAGCGCCGAGTGTTATCCATTTCTTTGCCAATCAACAATTCGGTAAATCCGAGAATACTTGATAAAGGTGTGCGCAATTCATGGCTGACTGTTGAGACGAGTTCTGTTTTCATTTTATCGACTTCAAAAGCTTGGGTGATATCCCGGTGGACAAACAGCGTTCCAATCCGTTGTCCTTCATAATGTACAGGAGATCCGTAGAGTGTAATTACTTTTGGCTCTGATCCTTCAACTGTATAGACAGTTTCAGCAAGCCCAGTACTCTCGTCTTCGAGTGAAGCATTGATGAAGGTTGTAAGGGCTTCTGGATTCGTAGATAGTTCAGCCATACGTTCTTTCCAGTCCTGCTGTTCAAGTGTTTCAGCCTGCTGATTAATTAAGAATGAAAGGGCCTGATTCACTTGGACAGGTCTGCTTTCCATAGAAATGAATTGAATGCCTTCTTCCAGGTTATCCAATATTGTCTGATTCAATTGGCGCTCTCTGCTAATGAGTTCATGCTGATCGATTCGGTCGATAGCAAACGAAACTCGATTCGCAAGCGCAAACAAATCCGCCTGATCTTCCGGTGAAAATTCTCGTGTTGAGCTGCTTAGAACAAACAAGGCCTTAAAGGTATGTCCAGTAAACTGGGGTGCTGTGTAAAAGTCATAAGCAATCGTCCCGTCTTCACTTTCCCGTTCAATCTGGAAGTAAGGTTCTGTCTTTAATCGTTCAAGTGCTTCTTTGGCAAGGTCATCAGGATAACTCGCATAAGCCTCTTCTGAAAACCCTTGTAACACGTGCTGATCTGTCGAAGGCAGATAGATCATGCCTTGGTCAATGACAAACAATGTATCCAAATAGTTGAGAGTTGAGGTTGCAATTCCTTTTGCATCGTCTGAGAAAGATAACTGATGACTCAGTCCGTTATAGCGCTCCAACCGGACTTTAGCCAGTTTCGCTTCAGCGAGCGCTTCTTCAAGTTGATTTTTCTGAACGAATAATTCATCCTGCTGGGATAGCAATTCTTCTTGTTGAGACAAAAGCTCCTCGTTTTGCGCCAGCAATTCTTGTTCTTTCACTTGAATTGTTCCCATCATTCCAGCAAATGAACGGGATAGTGATCCGAGCTCATCTTCACGGACTATGGGTTCGTAATTGACGTCCTGATCGGTCATATAGCGTTCTGTTGCAGTTGTCATGGATTCAATGGGAGAAATAAGTTTACGGACGACTCGCCAGTTAAAGAAAATCAGGAACAGAAGTGCAGCGATGCCTACAAATAGAATGGCTGCATAAAGCTGGTTTAGCTGCCGCTCAGATTTTTGATAAAAGTCATCTCGAGCGTTCTGTGCTTGCTGTTCGTACTGGTCTGCATACTTAATGAACTGATTGACTGAAAGGTTAGTTCCAGCCCCAGACAATTCCCGCAAGCCTTCGTAGTCGTCGTTGTCTACAAATTCTATGGCTTTCGGAAGGACAACCTTTTCAAAGTTGGAAATGAATCCATGAATCTCCGTGGTGAATTGCTGTTCCTCCTCTGTTAACTCAATCGAATTCAATCGATTGTTTAAGGCATCGATTTTACGAAGTTCTTCATGGGCCAATTTCAATTCATGCTCGAATTTAAATGCGTAAAATCCCCGTGTGCGAAAAAAGAGGTTCGAGATGCTGTCGGAGAGTTCGCTGATGACCTCTGCTTTTTCAGTTTGTGCAACGAGTTCTTCACTGCGCTGCTCGAACATGGAGGTACTGTAGAAATACGCTGCCCCAAGTAATAGCAGCAATCCGATCGAAAGTGCTGCAATGATTCTCATATAATAGGTACGAATGCTCTTCTTGCGCACGGTACACCTCGTCATCTTCTAATTTGATATTCCTATTCTACCATGCTAGTACGTTTTGCGTAGGGAATTTTTCTGCAAATTAAAAATATAAAAAAAGCTGTTCCCTCACGTAAGAAGGGAACAGCCTGTTCATCATTCATCCAAATCTTCCATTTACATAATCATCGGTCAAGCGGCTGGAAGGACGCTCGAAAATGACTTCGGTCCGGTCATATTCGACGACTTCTCCATGCAGGAAAAAGGCAGTGCGATCGGAAATCCGTGCAGCTTGCTGCATATTGTGCGTAACGATGACAATAGAGACATCTTTTTTTAACTCGCCAATCAATTCTTCCACTTTGTTCGTCGATACAGGGTCCAGTGCGGAAGTGGGTTCGTCCATGAGTAAGACAGAAGGTTCAATTGCAAGTGAACGGGCAATGCAAAGCCGCTGCTGCTGGCCGCCGGATAACCCGAATGCGCTGGCAGAAAGACGATCTTTGACTTCATCCCAAAGTGCAGCTTTTTTTAAGCTGTTTTCTACGATTTCATCCAGCATCGCCTTTTTACGAATCCCGTGTAATTTGGGTCCATAGGCTACATTGTCATAAATTGATTTTGGAAACGGATTTGGCTTTTGGAATACCATACCAACTTCAGATCGCAAGCGTTCCACGGTGGCATTCAGCAAATCCATTTCTTTAAACTGGGCAGATCCGGAAATACGTACAGCAGGATTGGTTTCCACCATGCGGTTTAGCGTTTTTAAATACGTGGACTTCCCGCATCCGGATGGTCCGATGATTGCCGTTACTTCGTTTTGAAAGATGGTCAAATCGATATTTTTCAGTGCGTGAGTGTCTCCATACCAAACATTCAAATCTGCCGTTGTAAAAATCGCTGCGGGCGCTTCAGTTCGTTCAACAACCCGCAACCGAGTGGTGGGTCGGTAATTCGTTAATGTTGTCATGCTCGCTGCCCCTCTCTTGTAACTTCTCCATCAGTATAGAGAAGAATTGTTGAGAGCGTGTGAAGGCAATGTAAAGATTGTGTAAAGTTGAATCACTCGAAAATGTATTTGAGAGCTTTTAATGCTTGGTCGGGTGTTTCTACAGTCGCATGAGCTTTTCTAGAAAGTTCTTTAAGTGCATGATGATGCTCATGCGGACGTATTAATATCAATGGTTTGTTGAGTGCAACTGCTGTACTTGCATCCATGGCTGTGTTCCATTGCTTATACTTTTCACCGAATAACGCGATGACCAAGTCACTTTTCTTAAGCAGCAATTCAGTCCGCAAGTTATTGAAGCTCGAGGCTGCAGCATCTTTAGCAACGGCATCGTGCTGCTTGCCTAGGATTTCTTCACCGATATTGTCCGAACGGTCGTGGTCTTCCATAGGTCCGTAAAATGTGACAGGCAACTTCAGAGCCGCTGCTTTTTCCTTAATCTCATCACGCCACGAACTGTGAATTTCACCTGCTAAGTAAATCGATAATTCCATTTGAATCTCCCCCTTGAGTCTAGTGATTTCATTGTAGCAGAATATTGCCTCAAATTGTCGCGGCGAGTACAATAAGGAAAAGGAGTGCGATGGGGATATGAAAACAATCTGGCATAATGGCATGATTTATACGATGGAAAAAGTGGGTGAGACGGTAGACGCTGTATTAACGGAAGATGGGACAATTGTTGAAGCAGGGAGCTTCGATACGTTACGAACGCAGGCAGATAATGAAGTGGACTTGCATGGGGCTGTCATGTATCCGGGGTTCATCGATAGCCATATGCATATGATTGGGCATGGGAGCCGGCTGCTGCAATTGGACCTGTCATATGTGAATTCTGCGGAAGATATGCTTGGCAGACTGAAAGAGGCAAGTGCAGATCATCCGGCAGGCGAGTGGTTCACTGCGGACGGATGGAACGAAAATAACTTCTTAGACCGTCGGATTGTGACCCGCTCAGAGTTGGACTCAATCAGTACGTCTCCAATGTTTTTAAAGCGCACATGCCGTCACGCTGCTCTTGCCAATTCGAAAGCGTTAGAACTGGCGGGTATTACGAAAGACACACCTGATCCGGGTAACGGTACGATTGTGAGGGATGAGTCGGGAGAAGCGACGGGACTATTACTTGAAGGGGCTGCGGATCTGGTAGAAGCAGTTATTCCGGTGCCGGATGAAGCGGTACTCACTCGTGCATTACAGGCGTCCGTTGAAGACTTGCTAGCTCGCGGAATTACAGGCGCTGTGACGGATGACCTTGGGTATTATGAAGACTATCGCAACCCGCTTCAGGCGTTTCGGAATGTGATCGGTGAGGACAAGCTGAAATTCCGTGCACATTTGCTGCGTCGTTCCACAGTCTTTCAATTACTAATGGAAGACGAAGCGACGTATGATGAACCTTGGATTCACGGCGGGGAAATGAAATTCTTCATCGACGGGGCGCTTGGGGGGCGAACAGCACTGTTGAACGAGCCGTATTCAGATGACCCAGAGAATTCAGGGATGGCAGTACTGACAGATGAAGAAATCCGGAAAAACGTTGAGCTTGCACGGCATTATGGTGAAGCGGTCGCCGTGCATACAATCGGTGATAAAGCATTGGAAAAGTTGCTGGATGTAATTGAAGTAAACCCGCCGGCAGCAGGGAAGCGGGACCGAATCATCCATGTCAATGTACTGAGTGACGAGCTGGTCGATCGCCTGGAGAAACTTCCGGTCATTCTCGACATTCAGCCAGTATTTGTGCCATCTGATTTCCCATGGGTCAAAGACCGTCTCGGAGAAGAACGGATGGCCTGGGCATACGCATGGAAAAAGCTAATCGACCGCGGCTTTATCTGCGGAGGGGGATCAGATGCCCCAGTTGAAGAAGTGGACCCGCTGCTCGGAATCTATGCAGCTGCATACCGGCGCAAGCCAGGAGAAACGCACGGAGGCTATTTGCCGGAAGAGAAATTGAGCCGTTATGAATCTGTGGCACTGTTTACTTCAGGAAGTGCAGCAACCATGGACAAAGCAGACAGCCGCGGGAAAATCGCAAAAGGCTTCGATGCCGATTTTACCATTTTAGATCGTGATCTGTTAACTGTGGACAGTGAAGACATGCTGAAAGCGAAAACCGTTATGACTGTTGTGGCGGGAGAGATCATGTATAAAGGGAAATAAAACTTGAACTTCTAGACTCATGCCTTTAAATGAGACTAGAAGTTTTTACTATTAAGTTCTTTGGTTACTATTAGATAGTTCAAACGAGGTGGTATGATAAGTAAAAGCAGTCTATATTATTTTTTCCTAGAACTAAAAAATAAAAATATGCAGGTGATCTATGATGATAAAAAGTTTGGAGAGTTTATCAAAGAAATTATTTTTCTATACGATAAACAACAAAATTTATCAAGTGAGCGAAAGGTTACTGGATTTAACAGGATATAACGAGTGTGAACTAAAAGGGATATCTCTAATAGAATTAGACGAGTTATTAAAATCTGAACATCAGCTATCATTCCAGAACCTGAAAAATCAACATTATTTTTATATTTTTAATAACGATAATATGCCAATCGAAGTTAACGTCAGTGTTAAAACCTTAGATGAAGAAAACCATAAAGTTTATTACTTTGAAGAACAGAATAATTCAGCGCTAGAATTCTTGTTGACTAATTATAGCGGCAGCGGAACAAATGATAATGGATCTACAGCAATCTATAGCTATCCAGATTGTATACTGCTCAGCCATGATGAAAATTACCTCACAACATTGCGTTTAATGGATATTGACTCTCCGAATCCGATAGGGAACTGTCCAACTTTCCCATCAAATATTTCGGACTTACTAAAACAAGGGACTTCATTTCATGAATTTGAGGTGGAATCAAACGGACCTGGCGGATCAGCGACTTATTGGGACATCCATGTAAAAGTGATAAAGGAAGATGAAACCAAACGATATGCAGTCACTTCTTTTTATGATGTTACGGAGAAAACTCAAGAAAGAAAACTTCTCGAAAAGCAAAAAAGCGAAATGGAATTCATATTAAACAATATGTCAGATGTCGTAAATGGTATAGATAAGGATGGTAAATTGAAAGTAGAAGAATATAAAGCGGTGCAAGAAAGTGTAGAAGAAATTTCTATGTACTATGCGTCATTTTCTCACAAGGACTATAAAATAAATTATCTCAATCAGTTTGCATTTCAAGCATTTAAAGAAGAATGGCCAGAGATAAAAACAGAGTCGGATATAATCGGTAAAAACTTTTTTAACTACTACAGAGCCGAGGATTTAGAGGACTTAATCCGCGATATTAATAAATCGATTGAAGCTGAATCCTCGTATCTGCACAAATTAGAGTTTATTAAAGATGGAATCACCTATCATACGAAAACAATTTTTCAGCCAATTATCAATCAAAATAATGAGGTAGAAAAGATCATTGCTTTAGGAATCGATATATCGGATGAAGAACTAGCGAACAAAAGTATGGGGAAACTCCTGAAAGCTCAAGAAGAACTATTCATCAATACCTCTCATGAACTCAAAACCCCCTTAACTGTAATATTCAGTGGTGCTCAATTGTTAAATTTATATTTGGAAAATGATACGTTAGACGACTGTAAAGAAGATATTCTATCTATTAATAAAAGCACAATACGAAATTGCTATAGGCTGACCAGACTCATAAATAATATATTGGACATTGCAAAATTAGATTCCGGACTTCATGAATTAAACGTAACTAATTACAACGTAGTCGAAATTGTAGATGATATTGTGGAATCAGTTTCAGAATACACAAAGTCGAAAGGTATAAAAATTATATTTGACCCCGACATCGAAGAGCTGATTATGGCAGTAGATGTTTATATATTTGATAGGATTCTGCTTAATCTGATTTCCAATGCAATTAAATTCTCGATTCCGGGTAAAGCTATATTAATAAGGCTAGTGAAAAAAGACAACCACACTGTAAGGATCTCAGTAACAGATGAAGGCATAGGAATAGAGCAAGAGAATTTAGAAGCGATTTTTGATAAATTCACGCAACTGAATAGGAACTTAAATCGTATAGCGGAAGGGACCGGACTGGGGTTGCCCATAGCTAAATCTTTAGCCGAACTTCATGGAGGCAATTTAAGTGTAGAGAGTACTTTAGACGTAGGGAGTACATTCACCGTAGAACTTCCTATTAAGAGATTCGATAAGAGAAATGATACTCAATTCCGAAAGAGCAGCATGGATAGAGATGAATTGATAAAATATGAGTTCTCAGATATTTATTTATAAAAGAAAGTGTGATGTGTAATAGAAGACCTGATAGGAATGCAGCAGCTACAAAGTGGACATGTATGAGAGGCAGCCATGAGAATTCCGTTTGCAAGTGTTTTTAAAATCTCAGACAAAGCATCATCTATGGACAAGCCGGATGGTCATGGCAGAGATTTTGGATTAAGCTAAAAAGATGAGGGAGCATAATCGGAAATAATTCAAAGCAATCATACATGCAATGTGGCCGAAAAGAAAAGGTGTCATTGCTTCACAGCTTGAACACATTCATACCTAATTCATAATCGGGGAGCGTGGTTACGATGTTACTATCGGAAGCGTGGCAAAAATACAAATCCGATAAAAGAATTGAAGGCTATTCAACTTTAACGTTGAAAACATACGGGTATCAATATGATCTGTTAACGCGCTATTTGGGAGATGTCCACATGGGAGAGATCACAACAGATAACTTGAAACAGTATTTAGGAGAAGCTGCGGAACATTTGAAACCATCCAGTTTAGGCCACCGTGTACGATTTGTAAAATCACTATTCAGATGGACCCATGAAGAAGGCTATATTGTGAAAAATCCGGCGTCTAAGTTAAAGGAGCCAAAGATAGGAAAGCGTGTTCCGAGATTCCTAACCAAACATGAAATTGAACATCTCCGTGAAAGCTGCCAGACATCCAGGGAGAATGCCTTATTTGAATTTTTCTACTCGACCGGCTGTCGAATCGGTGAAGTGGCAAAATTGAACCGGGATGATATTGACTTCGCGGGAAACTCGGTCATTGTCCATGGGAAAGGGGACAGAGAGAGGGAAGTGTATTTTAATGTTCGCTGTGCCATCTGGTTAAAGCGATATTTAGACGAACGCAAAGACGAGGATCCCTGCTTATTTGCTACAGAACGGAATCCGATTAAGCGAATGAGCATAGATTCGTTAAGATACGTAGTGAAACAGATATCGAATCGGGCGGACATTAAAAAGACGATTCATCCCCATCAGTTGCGCCACAGCTATGCGACGCATATGATCGATACCGGGGCTCCGCTTGAAGTGATTCAAAGCCTGCTGGGGCACGAAAAAAGTGAAACCACGAGAATATATGCTCAACTAAGTGGGAAACTGAGTTACGATCTCTACACCAAATACTTTTAAAGGGTATTTTTACCTGGAGAGTATTTCAATTATTGGCAGATGTGTTAAAATTGAATGAATAGTATAAATGACGGTTGCGGTGTAGAACTTTAAGGAGTCACTATACCGCAAACGGGCCAGATCAAAGAATAATTTTAGTTTTTATATCGAACAATTCTAGATAATTTCTTACTACATAGGGGGAATAATATGTATATTAATACTGAGAGAAGTACCGTGAATTATAATAAACTAAATGTAAATACCATGTATCATAATACGAAGGAATCTAACGGGAGTAAAAATTCACCAATGGATAAGGTGGAAATTTCTAATAAGAATAAAATTAGTACAAACATATTGAGCATAGATAAGGGGACAGCGGCTGACACAACGCTTTATGTGGATAGATCTACTTTTGAAAGAATCGCAGAATATACTACAAATAATCCTGATTGTCGGTGGAGTGAAATAGGAGTTGATTCAGAAAAGCGTTGGATAGTTGTAAATGGACAACGTTTTGAAACTCCATTAAGTGAGGAAGAAAAGGCAGCAGCGAAAAGATCACAAATGACACTTCTAGATCACTTGCAAGAGTACGAAAAACATAAAGAAGAAACTTTGTCTAAAGATAAGGTAGTAATTGATTTCACTAATAAAGAAAACCCTTCTAGTAATAAAGAAAATCCGAAAATAATAAGTTTGTTGCAAAATGATAAAGTAATGGAAATGCTTAAAAATATATCTAAAGCAACGAAAGGAAAAATATCTATATCTTCCAGTTTATAGTTGTTTGATTATGAATAAGCGTCGCTTGCTAGTTGGGCAAAATTTTAGCAATCGGGCGCTTTTCTTGAATTAGGATCTGCGCCCATTATTGCAGAATCTGGCCAAATTGATTAAGATCTACATCCAAAAGGGGCGATAATATGACGCACAAAACTGCTAGTGAATGGTTGGAAGATAAAGGATTATCTTATACAGAAATTGATTTTATTGAGACAATACTAACTTCTACATCTACTGCTAAAATTCTTGGTAATAAATTGACGGAGATTAATCAAACAGTTTACAAGTCATTCCCTGACAAAAAAGCCGAAATTGATCCGAATTTAACATTTTTGCAATTTGAGAGTTTGTTATGTGATAACGGAATATTTATTGATATAAATGAAGTATTGATTAGATATAAAACACAAGGCTTTTGTGTGGAACTGTGCAATCAATTATTAGACGGCCATTTAATTAAGCAGTAAATCCATTAACAGGAGTGATTGCTTCACAAGTAATCGCTCAAATACCGCAAAAGGGCCAATTTGAGAAGTAAAGACTGTGTAGGAGGTAGAAATCAAATGGGTATAGGAAACATTGTCTTAATGGGAATTGTGGTTCTGCTAATACTATTATTTTTCATATCGTTTATGCTATTTATCAGAAGAACTTTAATAAATTCGGGAACTAAAGCAAATCAAAGTGCAAATATGGAAGAAAAATTAGATAGAATTATTGAACTGTTAGAGAACGAAAAAGTGAGTAAGTAAAACCGCTTAATGCAGTTATCGGGCGCGTTTGTGGAACATCGATTTGCCAACATGATCGAATTTTCTATAGCCCAGCTATGAATCAACAAAAAGAATCCATTCTGAACACGAACTGTTCAGAATGGATTCTTTTGATGTTCTAACTATTCATCACCCGCGGAATGGCCACCAGACACCACGGCCGAACGATACGGTGATCGCCGGAATCAGAAGCGGCAGAATGATGAGGCCATACAGCAAGAGACCTGTAATGACAATTGTTGCAATCTGCACGAGGCTCAAGACGCCGGATGGCATCATTGCACCGAACGTACCGGCCAAGATGACAGCTGCGGTGATGATGACTGTCCCCATTTTCGCCATGGAAATCTTCAATGCATCGGCAATCGTACTTCCTTTGATGCTCTCTTCACGGAAACGGTCGAGCAGGAAGATCGAATAGTCGACACCGAGAGCAATTAGCATGATGAATCCGAAGAATGGAACTGCCCAGCTGATGCCGTCATAACCGAGACCATTCACAAAAATCAATTCCGTCACGGAAATTGCTGTGTAGTATGTGAGCAGCAATGACCCGATCATATACAGCGGCATGATTGCGGAGCGGAATAGAATCGTCAATACGACGAACAGTCCGACCAGCATAATAACCACAGTCCGGGTGAAGTCTTGTGATGAAATATCATCAAGGTCTGAGTTCATGCTGGAAATCCCTGCGAATGCAACTTCCGTATCTTCAAATGGCGTGCCGATGACAGAAGTTCTTACGCTGTCCTTGATCGCATGTACGGTTGCAATCGATTCGCGGGCATAAGGATCATCTTTCAAGATGACTTCCATGAGAATTCCGGTTTCATCGCCAAACGTATACCGATCGATGACTGGTTGGAACTCTTCTTCGCCGAGTGTGCCTGCGGGAATGTAGATTCCTGTATCGCGGATACTTGGTGTTTCACTCATATCTTTCAGCATATCTGTCACTTCTGTGAGGCCTTTGCTGATTTCAGTGAGACCATTTTTAGAATCAGTGACGCCTTTGGCAAGTTGACCAAGTCCTTCGCTCAGCTGCCCGATCTGAGAACCGGACCCTTCAATCTGGCCTGCAGCACCATTCAAACTTGATGAAATCTTACCGAGTTCTGTACTTAGTGCGTTCAAACCGCCTGCAGCCTGGGCAGCCGGCATTCCTTGCGACAGTCCTCCAGCAATTTGTCCGAGCTGGTCGTTGATTTGCCCAATCCCTTGTGCAGCCTGACGTAATCCGGCACCGCCTGACGATGCTTCAGTTCCAGACGGCAGCTGGCTTGCAACATCGTTCAGACCACCTTCGACTTGACCCAATCCGTCTTGAACGCTTTTAATGCCGTCGTTCGCTTCTTTTAAGCCATCGGAGATTAACCCTAACTGCTTATCGACATTTAAATCATCGATCTGTTCACCCGTTGGACGAGTAATCGTACGGACGGATTTCACTCCATCCACTTTCTCCAAGTTACGGCTGATTGTCTCTAAGTAAGGGATGTCTTTTTCATCAACAATTGAATTTTTGTCTTTCAAAATGACCTGAACTGGAAGAGAATCCCCTTTCCCGAATCCTTCTGAAATCAAATTCAACCCTTTCACGGATTCTTTCGACTGATCAATTTCATCCACAGTATTAAAAGAAAGGTCGTTGTCGTATGTCAGCAATAATGGCACTGTGATGACAGCGACGATTGCCATCGAGAGCAATGGACGTGAAACCGACAGCTTGCTGAAACGGATCCACAATTTACTGTCATTGTGAGTCGTAGCTTGTTTTGCTGGCCAGAACAATTTGTCTTTCAGCAGCATCATGAACAATGGAACAACTGTGAATAACACGATGATCAGAACCGCAATTCCGACTGCAACCGCAACTGCGGATTTAAAGATTGGGAAATCCGCGAATCCGATTGCGGCAAATCCGATGAATACCGCAAGTGAGCTGATAAACAATGTTCGGCCAGCGGTTTTGTACGTATTCACAATCGCTTCCTGGATTTCATGCCCTTCAATCAATTCTTCTTTGTACCGGCTCAAGAGCAGGATACAATAATCGGTTCCGAGACCGAATAGAATCGCAACAAGGAAAATCTGCGTGTAGTTGGAGACCGGGAATCCGAACCAATCCACAAAGAATGCTACGAGAGATTGGCTCAGTAAGTAGGTAATCCCAACTGCGATCAATGGAACGATTGGGGTCACGATTGAACGGAACACGATAAGCAGCAAAGCAAAGATGAGGACAACGGTAATGACTTCCGTTTTCTTCAATCCTTCTTGCGCGCTGTCGTTCACATCATTATTGATAATGGCTTCGCCCGTTAAATAGACAGTTGTGTCTTTCGGCAGCATTTCAGAACGGATTTTATCGCTCAGATCGATGATTTCTTCTTCTGAACCATCTACTGTAATCGGAACGAGCACCGTCTTTTTATCTTCAGAGACGAGTTGGTCTTCAATCTCTTTGCTTTCAAACGGATCCATGACAGCAGTCACGGGCTTTCCTAAATCTGAAATCTCTTTCGCTGTGGTCTGGACTGCTTTCTTGTCTTCATCTGAAACGGCTTTGTCAAAGTCATAGACGAGTGAAAGCGTATCTTCTGAAGCACCTGCTTTTTCTAAGATATCCGCAGCTTTTTGTGAATCGGCGTCATCGGCCAATTGGAAAGAGCCGGCTTCTTCTGCCTGTTTCGCAAGATCTGGAGCAACGAACAGTAATCCGATCGCAAGACCGAGCAGGACGATGAAGATCGGCCATCTGAATTTCAATATCGTTTTCATTGGTCATACTCCCTCATTTGTAAAATATCTTTCAGTTTGCGGAACGTGCTAACGAATTGAACCAATTCCTCTTCCGAAATTTCATCCGTAAATAGGTTAGCGATTGTTTCATTTATAGCCGTATTGGACGCAGCAAGTATGTCTTGGCCGGCATCTGTCAGACGTACCACTTTTGCGCGCTGGTCTTGTTCGGAACGTTCTGTCCGCACTAATCCTTTGTCATCGAGTTTCTTCAATCGAGCTGTAATAGCACTTTTGTGCACACCCTGTAAATCAGCGAGTTTACTATTCGACAAGGAGCCATACGCAGCTAAAAACTTCAATGTTTGAATTTGCTCTGGAGAATACTCTTTCCATATTGGCGATTGAACTGATTTTAGGAAATGCTCAGTTCCATAAATGATCACTTCCTCGAATAACTCAATCGCTTCTAATAACGTCTCTTTCATAACCAGTTCACCCCCTAAACTATTCACTAGTTTAGGGGATAAACTATCGAACGTCAACTAGAAAGTTTTGAATTGGTTCTGCCCATATTAGTGCTTACTTCAGATGTGATAAACTATTACAGAGACACGTATGTGAGTAGTGTATATTTTAATTAGTTCCGCTGGTTGCAGCGGAAATCCATACTGGTATACAAACTAATAGAAAAGGAGTGGGAACGATGGACGGTAAAAACAGAAGTGATATTCATCCGGGATTAAAAGTGGCAGTCATTTTAAAGAAAGACCAAAGAAGCGGTGTGAAAACAGAGGGCGTTGTCAAAGACTTGCTGACAAATTCAGCTCATCATCCTCACGGTATCAAAGTTCGTCTTGAGGATGGACAAGTCGGCAGAGTATGTGACATTTTAGATAACTAAAAAGCTCTATTACTATGAATAGGAGGGAGATCATGGAGTTCAAACAAACTCTAGGTATTCAACATCCAATTATTCAAGCTCCTATGGCAGGGGTTACGACACCTGAATTCGTTGCGGCATGTGCAGAAACTGGTGTTTTAGGATCTCTTGGAGCGGGGTATTTATCTGCTGAAGACACACGTACCGCAATTCAGCAGGTGAAGTTACTTACAAAGAGACCTTTTTCTGTGAATCTATTTGTACCGGACAATACACCGTTTGATCAAAAAGAGTTGCGATTAGCCTATTTAGCACTTCAGCCAATAGGGGAACAGCTTGGCATGCCGTTCTGGAAAGCTCCGCTGTCTGAACCGGATTTACAAAGCCAGATCAATGTTGTATTAGAAGAAAAGCCGGCAGTCTGTTCGTTTACATTTGGAATACCGGATGCGGAGTCTGTTGAAAAACTTCACGAATCTGGAATCGTTTTGATAGGTACTGCGACCACAGTGGATGAGGCAATGGCGGTGGAACAAGCAGGGTTGGATATGGTTGTCATCCAAGGTTCAGAAGCCGGTGGACATAGAGGCTCATTTCATCCTGACGGGCCGTTGATTTCAATGGATGGCTTGTTGGCGGAAGTCCGGGAACTTATTCGAATTCCAATCATTGCCGCTGGCGGGATTGCTACGAATGCGCGTATGACCGAACTGCTGAAAAGCGGTGCGTCTGCTATTCAGATTGGAACAGCACTTCTGGCGACGGAAGAAAGTGGAGCAGCGGATGCCTATAAACAGGCAATTTTGAATGCGGATTCGGACAATACGGTAATTACAAACGTATTCTCAGGCAGACCCGCACGCGGGATTCACAATCGATTCATTGAACAGATGAACCAGTCTCCGATTGCACCCTATCCTTATCAAAATGATTTAACGAAGCGGATTAGAAAAGAAGCAGCTGTCCAAAACAATGCGGAGTTTTTATCGCTGTGGGCAGGAACTGCTGTCCACCTTGTGCAAGCAGGCACGGTTCATAGTGTTGTAGCTCAATTATTATCGAAAGAGCAGTAGAGGAGAATGTCTTTGTGCATTCTCCTCTTTTTAGATGACGGAAAATACAGTATACTTGAAAGAATAGGGGATGGAGGGATGGTGTCATGCTGGACTTATTAATCATCATGCTGGAGCGCGTAGGTACGATTGTGGCGGTTGCATTCATCCTGACGCGGTTTCGTTTCTTCAAACAGCTTGTTCATCATGATACTCTAGATCGCCGTCAAACTGTAAGTGCAATTGTGTTCTTTGGATTTTTTGGAATAATCGGGACGTATTTGGGCGTTGCTTTTAATACGGAAACCTTCCATTTCAATAGTGTGACGATGAATTTGGCCGGAGATGAGGCTATTGCCAATTCACGGGTTATTGGAATTGTAGTTGCTGGTTTACTGGGAGGCTACCGTTTCGGTATCGGGGCCGGCCTAATTGCCGGGATTCATCGGATGACCCTTGGTGGATTTACTGCATTTTCTTGCGGGCTATCTACGATTTTGTCCGGTATTTTAGCGAGCTATTTCTATAAAAAAGGAAAAACGGTTAAACCGCTCACTGCTTTTGCAATCGGCGCACTTGCGGAGTCTATGCAAATGGGTCTTATTCTTATGCTATCGAAACCTTTTTCAGAAGCTTGGGCGCTCGTTCAAGCTATCGGTCTGCCAATGATTATCGCAAACGGCGTGGGCACAGCGATATTTCTGCTAATTGTATACAACGTAATGAGTGAGCAGGATCGTGCAACCGCCCTTCAAGCGCAAAAAACGTTGCGAATTGCGAACCAAACACTGGCGCACCTGAGAAAAGGCATGACTCCTGAAACGTGCAGTGAAGTATGCCAGATTCTTTTCAACGAGCTCTCCCCGAGTGCGGTTGCGATGACAAATCGAAATGAAATTCTCGCGCACGTAGGGGTGGCAAGTGATCATCACCGTTCTTACAGCCCGATTCAAACACATATAACAAAAGAAGTGCTTCATCATGGAAATCGTGTGGTCGCCAATGACCGGGCCATCCATTGCGTTCAATCCGATTGTCCGCTAGGTGCCGCAGTCATTGCTCCACTGAAACAGCGCGATCAAGTGGTCGGAACTCTTAAACTGTATTATCCTTCTGAAAAAGCGATTACAGATGTCACGATTGAACTGATTGATGGTCTAAGTTCCTTATTGAGCGATCAGTTGGAAATTGCAGCTGCGGAACAAGCACACGAGTTGGCAAAAGACGCGGAAATAAAAGCATTGCAAGCACAAATCAGTCCGCATTTCTTCTTCAATTCACTGAATGTCATTATTTCTCTTATACGAACGGATCCTGACCAGGCACGGCAGCTGTTGACTTCTTTATCGAAATTCTTGCGTCAAAACGTTGAGGGAACGACTGCTGCACGGGTTACGCTTGAACAAGAATTGGGTCACGTCCGCGCGTATCTTCAAATTGAAGAAGCTCGTTTTGTGGATAAACTAACAATTGACTTTGAAGTTGACCCGACTGTGCTCTCGCAGCTCATCCCGCCGCTCACGCTCCAGCCGATTGTCGAGAATGCGGTTAAACATGGTATCGCAGATATGGCGAGGGGAAGTGTCGTGAAAGTGATGATTGCTGCACAAGACGGAGAAACCGTCATTACAGTTCAGGACAATGGCAAGGGCATTACAACAGAGCGTTTGAAAACGTTAGGGGAACATCCCGTTGAATCGGAATCAGGTACTGGAATGGGACTGTTTAATGTGCATCGCCGCTTAATGATGACGTTTGGTGATCAGGCGGGACTTCAATTTACAACAGCAAGCGGAGAAGGGACAGTTGTGCGTTTCGCGATTCCGAAAGAAGAGGTGAGTCACCATGCCATCTAACATTCAAGCACTTATTGTGGATGATGAACGGTATGCACGCGAAGAACTCATATTTCTGCTTGGACGTTATCCGTATGTGAAAATTGTGGGAGAAGCAGATTCGGGGGATACTGCAATCATGCAGGCGATCCGTTTACAGCCGGACGTTGTTTTTTTAGATGTAGAAATGCCGAAGATGAACGGGATGGAAGTCGCAGCCGTTTTGAAAGAATTGAAGAATCCGCCCCAAATTGTTTTTGCAACCGCTTATCCTCAATTTGCAGCGGATGCTTTCCGGGTAAATGCAATTGATTACTTATTGAAACCATATGAAGAGGATCAGATTCTGCAAACATTAAAGAGAATTCAAGTCAAAGAAACACCAGATAATGGTCAAGAGTCTTTTCATCAGCTTGGGAAATTAGCGATAGAACGGGATGGCGAAATTGTCTACGTCTCTATTAGTTGTATTTTATATATTTGCCGTGAGGATAGTTTGACCCGAATCGTAACAAAGACAGAAGAATATGAAGTGAAACTGACGTTAAAAGAGCTGGAGACGCGACTTACTCCCTTTTCGTTTTATCGCATCCATAAAAGCTATCTGGTGAATCTGCTGCATGTCACCCGATTATCGCCTTGGTTCAACGGTGCTTATCAGCTCGAAATTGATGGAAGCAAAGAGAAATTATCTGTAAGCCGCAACTATGTAAAAGGATTAAGGAAAAAACTTGAACATTGACACAGCACGTTAATATCTCTGACATGCTTCTTACACTCGAAAACTGACATGTTAGCACAGAACCCGCCATTTGTTAGAATAATTAATCTAAACTGATAACAGATTATAAAAAGACAAAGGGGTGGGAAATGCATGTATACATTTCTATTTGGGGTAGTGTTGCTCGTTGTCGGTTATTTCACGTATGGGAAATTCGTGGAGCGCGTTTTCGGGGTGAAGGAAGAACGTCAGACTCCTGCATATGCGAACGCAGACGGCATTGACTATGTACCAATGAACACAAAGAAAAATTCATTGATTCAGCTGCTGAATATTGCAGGCGTTGGCCCGATCTTCGGACCGATTATGGGAGCGCTTTACGGACCTGTTGCGTTTCTGTGGATTGTACTCGGAGCCATTTTTGCGGGTGCAGTACACGACTATTTAACAGGCATGATTTCCATTCGAAATCGTGGAGCACATTTACCGGAACTTGCAGGTAAATTCCTGGGTAAATTCATGAAGCATCTTGTAAACGCTTTCGCAATTTTACTATTACTGCTTGTCGGAACGGTATTTGTATCTGCTCCTGCAGGATTGCTTTACAACTTGATGAATGGTTGGGTTGCAATGGGCATTATTGTCGCAGCAATCTTCATTTATTACATTCTCGCAACGCTGCTTCCGATTGATAAAATCATCGGGCGCTTCTATCCGATTTTCGGTTTGCTGCTCATCATCAGTGCATTGGGCGTTGGAGGCGGGATGCTGTTTACAGGAGCTCCAATTCCTGAATTATCGTTTGCAAACTTGCATCCGGATAATATTCCAATCTTCCCGCTTCTATTCTTGACGATTTCTTGCGGAGCACTGTCAGGTTTCCATGCGACACAAACACCAATTATTTCACGTACGACACAAAGTGAAAAACAAGGCCGTAAAATTTTCTACGGTATGATGATTGCTGAAGGAGTTATCGCAATGATCTGGGCAGCTGCTGGTATGGCGCTGTTCAATGGACCAGTTGGATTGAACGAATTACTTGCTGCTGGCGGTCCTGCAATGATCGTTAGTGAAGCATCTGTTTTAATGCTTGGCGCTGTCGGCGGGACGCTCGCAATCCTTGGGGTTATCATCTTGCCAATCACTTCAGGCGACACTGCATTCCGGAGTGCCCGAATGATTATTGCTGACTATTTCAAGCTGCCGCAAGTGAAAATTCTAAGCCGTCTTTGGATCGCACTTCCGTTATTTGCAGTCTCTATCGCGTTAACATTTGTCGACTTCAATATCCTATGGAGATATTTCTCTTGGGCGAACCAGTCCACTGCGGTAATTGCACTCTTTGTCGCAGCCATGTATTTATTCATTGCCAAAAAGAATTACTGGATTGCACTGGTTCCTGGGACATTTATGCTCATGGCAACCACGACTTATATTTTAAATGCGCAAATAGGCTTTAGATTACCGATGGAAGTATCGTTGATTGGTGCGAGTGTGATTTCGATCTTCCTGGTGGCTTTGTTCTTCTTTGCAGCTCTCAAAGCACGCAAAGAGAATATCCCGCTGGAAGTCACAGCTCCGGATTGGGATGATGCATTGGCAGGAGCAGCTACTGCAGCGTCCGTACCTAAAGAATAATAGTCAGGACCTTCGGCTAATACTCCGGAGGTCTTTTTCATGTTCCTCTATACGTCAAACTCTTTTCCCTTGTATACTAGTCTTAGACAGGGGGATGCTGAATGCGAAAATATATTGGGGAAATCGGTTTGCTCGTGACGGCCGTTATTTGGGGTACAGGATTTCCTGTCAGTGCAATTGCGTTAGACTACTTTAGTCCCTATCAAATTCTTGCAGGACGGTTTGTGATTGGCGCCGTATTGCTGGGAGTTGTGTTTTATAAAAAAATATTGAACCTATCAAAGTCTGTTCTTTTGAAGGGTGGCTTGCTCGGCGTGTTTCTGTACGGAGCATTCGCGTTTCAGACGGTCGGTTTACAATTTACCACGCCGTCCAATAACGCCTTTTTAACAGCGGTGAATGTACTGATCGTTCCTTTCATTGCGTTCGTGCTCTATCGTAGAAAAGTAAGCCCGTTTGAGCTCGTCGGTGCGGTTCTTGCGATGGCTGGAATTGCGCTTTTATCTTTAAATGGGACGCTTTCCATTAATCCGGTGGATGTGCTGTCACTTATGTGTGCGGTGTTCTTTGCATTCCATATTTTTTACACAGGTCAATTTGTCCGCAAAGAGGATGCAATTACACTGACGCTTGTTCAGATGACCGTTGCTGCTGTGATTGCCTGGATTGTTATCGGGGTCAAAGGAGAAGCAGCCCTCCCCATCACAACAGCGTCTGCGACTTCTTTACTCTATTTAGGTGTGTTCTCGACAACTCTTGCATTCCTATTGCAAACTGTTGCACAAAAGCACGTCTCTGAAACAAAAGCAGCCATCCTGCTCTCAATGGAGTCACTGTGGGGAATGATCTTCTCCATTCTCATGCTTCGCGAAATTGTCACAGGCCAGATGATCGCAGGCGCTGCACTCATTTTACTGGCCATCCTGCTCGCAGAAACAAAGCCTTCTTTTTTAGTGAAAAGAAAAATCCGCAAGTCCATTTTGTAAATTCTAATATATTTAAAGTGGTAAATCTATTTTCCTTATTTCAGTAGTTGTTTGAAGCGTAAGGCGGCGACTCCGGCGGAATAAGCGAAGATCGAAGACCCCGCAGAAGCGTAGCGCCGAGGAGGCTGAGATCAAGCCCGCGGAAAGCGTCCGCCTGAAGCGTAAAACAACGGTATCAAGATGTGCTATGCTGCAACTAATATTATGAAGGAATCGCAATTCGAAGCCAAACGTGCGATAATAAAGAAAATGCGCGAACGGACATAACTATCCGTAGAAAAGGATGAAAACATGAAAACAATTGATGTACTCGTAAATGATAAAAGCGGTATTGCTTTAAAGAAAGGCTACCCGCTTATTTTAAAAGACGCTGTCATGAACCCGGAAGTCTTAAAAGAAGAAGGCGACTTGCTTCGTCTGATCGACCGAAACCGCCGATTCATTGCCAAAGGCTACTACGGTAACCAAAACAAAGGAATCGGCTGGGTATTAACGAGAAAAGAAGAAGAAGCCATCGACTTCAAATTTTTCGAATCCCGCATAAGCGCAGCAATTGAACGCCGCAGTAACTTTAAAATGAACACCCAAACCACTGCATACCGTCTATTCAACGGAGAAGGCGACGGAATTGGCGGATTAACCATCGATTACTTCGACGGCTACTACATGGTAAGCTGGTATAGCGAAGGGATTTACTCGATGAAACATCACGTCTATGGCGTGTTAGACAAAATCGTCAATGCAAAAGCAATCTATGAGAAAAAACGCTTTGACACAAAGGGTCAGTATATCGACCAAGACGATTACGTATCAGGAACTCCTGGAGATTTTCCAATCATCGTCAAAGAAAACGGCATGAACTTTGCGGTCGATTTGAATGACGGTGCCATGACTGGAGTATTCCTGGATCAGCGTGACGTCCGTGAAGCACTGCGCGACAAATATTCTGAAGGCAATCACGTGCTGAATACATTTTCTTACACAGGTGCGTTCTCAGTCGCGGCGTTAAGCGGCGGTGCTGTGAAGACGACAAGTGTAGACTTAGCAAAGCGCAGTTTAGCGAAAACGATTGAACAATTCAGCGTAAACGGCATCGACTATGAAGCACAGGATATCAAAGTAATGGATGTCTTCGATTACTTCCGTTATGCGAAGCGCCATGAGCTGAAGTTCGATGTGGTCGTATTAGACCCGCCTAGCTTTGCACGTTCTAAAAAGTACACGTTCAGCTCAGCAAAAGACTATACAGCATTGTTGCAGGACGCAATCGCAATTACTGAGAAAAAAGGATTTATCGTCGCGTCGACGAATAACGCAAGCTTCAGCATGAAGAAGTTTAAAACATTCATCGACGAAGCATTTAAAGCAACAGGTACGAAATATAAAATTTTAGAAGAATCCTCTTTGCCAAAAGATTTCCGTACGAATCGGGACTATCCTGAATTCAACTACTTGAAAGTATGCATCATCCAGAAATTGAAATAAGTGAAAACGCCTAAGTGCATTCGTGCACTTAGGCGTTTTTTGTCACAAAACCGTTGAAGACACAACTGAATTTATGAAGTATTCTTGAAGTAACAGAACGATTCGGGAGGTTGATCGGATGAAACGGATTGCCGGAATACTCATCATAGGCGTATGGCTGCTGTCGGGATGTTCGTATACATTTGCACACGAAGACGGCTACCGGATGGCGGTCATTAACGAAGGATTCCCTGTACCGAACAATGCGTACGAAGTAAAACCGGAAGATTGCACGACAGAGATTGCGAAGTCTGCAAAATATAAAATGAATAACATTGGTGACGAAGAAGGCACGCCGCCCCCTGAATATTTAAAGGAAATTGAAAAATGGGGCTGGACCGAGATGCTGGATGAACGTGTGGGGAATGTCCACTACTTCAAAAAGAACGGAAAAATCATGTCGCTCATTATCCAGCGTGATGTTTTTGACGTGTTTGAAATGAGCGACGAAGTCAAGCTTTGAAAACATCACATAAAGACACATAATTTACCGGTTTTCAGCCATCCTTCTCATAAGGAGGTTTGAAAACGATATGAAACGTCTTTTTGAAGGAATGATTATGGCGACACTGCTACTGGTCTTAAGCGGCTGCGGGGGAATGAATGAAAAAATCCCGGTGAATGCAGACACTGTGAAGACAGTTGAAACGAGATTAATCAACACCAAGGGGAAGCAGATTGGGGAAGCACATTTTACAGATGCAGATGGAATCTTAACGATTAGTTTGAGAGCTGAAGGGCTGAATCCTGGGATACATGGCATCCATCTTCATGAAAAGGCAGTTTGTACACCGCCAGATTTCAAATCAGCGGGCGGTCATTTTAATCCGACAGATAAGCAGCATGGTTTTGACAATCCGAAAGGGTATCACTTAGGAGATTTACCGAATTTAGATGTGGATGACGAAGGGAAAGTGGCAGTAAAAGTGACCATGCATAATCTTACACTGCAGCCGGGGAAGCCCAACTCACTAATGGATGGGGATGGCAGTGCTCTCGTGATTCACGCAGATCCTGATGATTATAAAACAGATCCTTCGGGCAATTCAGGAGAACGGATTGCATGCGCAGAACTTAAAAATAAGTGAAAAAACAGCCAGGCTGAGCGTTGTTCGCGCAGTCTGACTGTTTTTTATCTAAGCAAGAATTCTTCGGAATAATACGGTTGCATGTCTTGGTTAAAGCTCACACCGATACCAAGGCTGCTATAATCTTTTAAAAGTATGTTTTCGCGGTGGCCCTTCGAATTCATCAGTCCTTCGTGTGCAAATATACTGCTGGACTGACCATAGGCTAGATTTTCACCTGCACGCTTAAATCCAATCCCATCTTCCTTAATACGATCAAAAGGGGACAACCCTTGTAAATTATCATGGCTAAAGTAGTCGTTGTCTGCCATATCCGTACTATGTTTCCGCGCGGTTCCTGAAACTGCACTGTCCCAAGAAAGGATGGAGCGGCCGTGCCGCACCCGAGCTGCATTCGTAAGATCGAACAACTGGCGTTCAAACCCATTACGAAGTGCCTCGCTGCGATCTGCATAGAGTGATTTTTTGCTGTTTTCAAGCTCAACAGACACAAGTTCAATGGCGGTTACGGCAGTATCTTGATGGATATCATAAAATACATAGGCGTAAACGTCTCCGAGTTTGAAAAGATCCATGCCTTCATCATCTTGGAGGACAAAAACGTTCAGCCCTTTTCGCATCTTAGTCAGGGGCTGGCCGAGTGCTGCTCTGACATCTGCTTTTGAAGCGCCATACGAAATTCCGATTGTGGATGAGATCAGGTCGTCATTCGTATAAATGGCACCGACGCGATTCGATTCGTCGAGTGAGACCATGACGAAGTTTTGATAATCAGTATGATACGTTTGCCATTCGGCTCCGTATTCGTTGAGAGATTGACTCTTTGGTTCACCAAGTTCAGCCGTTACTTGTTCAGCAGAAGCCCCGATCTCTAGATTGTTAATGGAGATGGGGGTGGCAGTTGGCTTTGCGAGGGCAGGCTTATCGACAGTTTGTTTTGCATCCCGCATTCCTTCAGTTTTATCCGAGATGATGCCTGCTAAATCATGTGTGGCAGTTCGTAATGTATCGATTGTCGATTCAATCGTATCTTTGTTCACAACGTCTTCAAGTTTTTCATCTATAGAATCTAAGAAGGATAGATCGACATACTTAGAGACCGGTTCTTCCCAGTAAGGCTTTGAAAGAAAGAGGGCAACGAGAAGCAGCAAGAATAGAAATAGTCGTTTCAAATAATTCGCCTCCTGTTCTTAGTATACCTTGCTGAAGCCGATTGAATACAGCGTGAACCCTTTAACTTTATATGGCAGATAGTTCCTGTCCGATGAAGTTAAAGCCTCTGATGTATGCCGCAGATTGTTAAAGGGGTGATAGTTTCCAGCAGAGTGGATTGAAGGTATACTTTGGGAAAGAGGGTTAGGTGGACGGAAAGTTGAAGGTACTTACATAACGAGGAGCTGGTGAAATGTTTGGCGGTCTAAGCACAATCCCCAATTGGTTTTATCTAATAGCATTTACAGTCGTTATTTTAATTGTAGTAATCACGGAATGGAAAACGAGATAGGAGTGCAGATATGAAAAAGATGGTCATTCAGAAACCTAAGTTATCAGCGAGAAGGGAACCGCTCAGCACTGAGCAGATCCCAACTGATCCCGGAACGCTTCGCAGTGTTGAAATGGAGTATGGAGATTTACGTTTTACGAGTGGAATGCAGCTTGCCGCGGATGATGCAGTATTCACCGATTGTACATTTGCGGAAATGGATTTATCCGGCGCCTCATTTGTTGACACTGTATTTGAACGGTGTGATTTTTCGAACGTTGCGGCAGGACATGCAGACTTATTGCGATGTGAATTCCGAAACTGTAAACTGACAGGAGCAAATTTCGATCATTCAGGGGTCAAACATGTACGATTCGAGGAATGCGACGCACGTTACAGCAGCTTTAGCTTCAGTAAGCTGCAGGCGGTTCAGCTTGAAGACTCCCAGTTTTCGGAGTCGGACTTCTTTGAATGCATATTAAAAGATATGAAGCTGACCCGCAGTCAATTGGAGAATGCGAATTTTAGAGAAACGGATCTAGCGGGAGTGAATTTAGCTGAGTGTACGTTCGAGCGATTGGAAGTAACCCCGTCCAAAATTGCAGCGTGCACAGTTTCAAAGGAACAAGCAATCGGATTCGCACGGATGTTCGGGTTATTGATACACGAAGAATCATGATATACTGAAACGAACCAAACGAGGAGTGTGTGTCACCTATGCTTACATTTGAAGAAAAACAAACCATCATTGAATCTTTCCCGGAATTGTCGCGTAAAGACGTTTCCATGAAGCGCGTCAACTATCACTATGCGGATAGTAAATTCGATAAAACTGTTGTCGTTCAACATTTACATCCGAATGGCAACGCATTTATCTATGTTGCGGACGTGCCTGGTTATGAGCCGGACAGCCGCGGTCTCGTGAATGTGCGAGAAGCGTCTGAAGCAGAATTGCGAAAGACGATTGAAGATGCAATTGCAGGACTGGCGGAAGAAAAGACTGAAGCAGAACCGGTTGAAGAAGTCTGGTTAGACGGACACAATTCTAAACTTGAGTTGAAAGAAGAGATCGGAGCTTGGAATATTTATCACGGGTTGAATTTAGAAGACAGCTTCGGGGATTACCAAGAAGCTGCGGACTATTTGAGAGAAGAAGGATTTAAGAAAGTGGAGGACGGAGGGATCGTCCGATGAAAGGGAAATCCATTGCGATTGCCGTGATTGTCCTGACAATTGCAGCAGTAGCAGCAATCTACTTCCTAGTTATGGCGACATTTAAACACGACCAGCATCCTGCAGATACATCGATGGGTGCCCCTGTTTCTATTGAGCTGAAAGAACAGTCCGTTATCGTTCGATGAAAAGAGACACACACTCCAAAACGGAGCGTGTGTCTCTTTTTTGAGATTAATTCTTCTTGCGAAACGGCAGCCACCAATTCCAGTCTCCGAACAGTTTCATAAGGCTTGGAACGAGCAGCAAACGGATAATGGTCGCATCAATCGCTACCGCAATCGCAATGCCAACACCAATTTGCTTTACTGGCATAACATCCGTAAATGCGAATGCACCTGTCAGCACAATCATGATGAGCGCGGCGGAGGTGATGACTTTACTTGTTGAAGCAAGACCTTCGACCGTCGATTTGTCATTGTCACCCGTTGCTAAATAAGATTCTTGCATACGGGAGATTAAAAAGACTTCGTAGTCCATACTTAATCCGAACACAAGGCTGAATACGATAACGGGAATGATCAATGCAATCGTACCAGGATGAAGTCCGAAATGACCGTATTGGAAAATATAGACGAGCAGTCCGAATGATGCGGACAGTCCAATAATATTCATAAGAATCGCTTTCAACGGAATAAGGAGTGAACGGAACGCAATCATTAGGATAATGAACGTCGATACGATGATAATGAGCAGAGCAAAGACAATATTATCTGCAATTTCATCGAATATTTCTTGGTTGAATTTTGCTTCCCCTCCGATTTGTAAATTCCACGGAGTCTCTTTTTCAGACCAATTTCGTGCCCATTTCTGCGCTTCACTGGATGCCCCGTCTGCTTCAAGCGTTACAGGAATCATGAGCTGGTCTTTTTCGATAAACGCATCGAGCAAAGGCTGCAACTGTGCAGATTGCTCGGGCAGCTGAAGGGCTTGAGCAAAATCTTCAGGCTGGCCGATCCCGCTTTCAGAGAAAACCGTCGTCACTTTACCAGTGAGTGGATCTTTTTCGAGTGCATCTTGTACTTCTTTCAGGGCATTCAATCCGTCTTCATCTTCCCAGCCGCCCGGACGCTCGGCAATGACAAATGCGGTAGATTCGTTCCGCATCCCGAAAGCGTCTTCCATATGTTCATAGGCAGAACGCGTGTCATAGGAAAGAGGCAGAGAGTCAATCTGAGGAATTGTCAACGTCATATTGCGGACGGGAATCAGCGCAATTCCAAGTATCACGAGTGCTGCAATCGTAATCAGGACTGGACGCTTAATGACACCCTCTGCAAAAGTGCGCCAGCGGTCTGTTTCAGTTTTAACTCGAAGAACTTTCCATTTGTCAATCCGTTCTTTCAGGACCAGTAGTACCGAAGGCAATAACGTAATCGAAGCAAGAACAGCCATTGAAACGACAATCATGCCGCCAAGCGCTATGTTTTGGAAGATATCCACTCGAATGAGCAACATCGCACCAAGGCCAATAAATACACAAAAAGCTGAAAAAATAATAGAGCGTCCAGCGGTTTCAATAGTGGTGCGAACTGCTTCAGGGATCGACTGGATTTTACGTTCTTCCCGATACCGGCTGATGAATAAAAGAGCAAAATCGATACTGAGTGCGAGTCCAAGCATCGGAATGATATTCAGTACAAAGATGGACAGATCCACTTTTTGGCCGAACAATGCGAGTATCCCGAACGATGTCACGATGGTAGCTGCTCCGATAAGTAAAGGAACTATCGAAGCGACTACTGTGCCGAATGCAAATAGGAGTACAATGAGTGCGATCGGCAGACCGATTGCTTCTGCGACCATTAAATCTTTTTGACTGGCTGCATTTATATCTTTGGTAATCGGCGATTGTCCAGTTAGAGTGATGCCGTCATCTGTTCCAACCGTTGTACGAATTTCAGTGACAAGACCGGATTTGTCGCTTTCACTATCGTCAAATTGAAGCATCGCATATGAGATATCGTTCTTGTATTGGCCTGATTCATCCAATGGTGAAATGATATCTTTCGCGATATCGAGCTTTTCGATAGAGGTTAGGGCATCTGAAATCTCGTCGTCTGTTTTCCCTTCGAAGACGAGAAACATGGTTTCGTCAGGCTGATCAAAGTCTTGTGTCAACGTCTTAGAGACGTCTTCTTGTTCTCCGTCCATTCGGAATCCATCACCTTCTAGAAGGCCTGGGAGGCGGATAGCAAAAATAGCAAAGCCGACTAGCATCAGGAGCCAGAAGGCGATGATCCACTTATACCGGGCGGCGACGAAGCCGGAAAATGCTTTCATGTCGTGACCTTCTTTCATATGTAAGTTTCATTATGTTCATCATATCGGGTAGTCAGGGAGAATGGAACTGTTTCGTTGGAAGAATTCGTATTCTTAGTATAGAAGCGATGTCAATTGGAGGAGGAAAGAAGGCATAAAAAAACCGTTCCCTAGGAGGAAACGGTTTTGAAAGGTTGAAGTTAATTAGTTCTTTTCAACGTTTGTAGCTTGAAGACCGCGTTGGCCTTGCTCGATTTCGAAAGTTACATCCTGGCCTTCTTCAAGAGTCTTGAAGCCTTCGCCTTGGATTGCTGAGAAGTGAACGAATACGTCATCGCCATCTTCGCGTTCGATGAAGCCGTAACCTTTTTCTGCGTTAAACCATTTTACTTTACCATGTTCCATGTTTGTTTCCTCCTCGTATGCGGATTTCGCATACACTGTGTTACTATCCTTGCTCAAATCTTGAAAGTGTTAAGTGAACTTAACCATCGCGTCGAACAAAAATAATTCTCTTTAATCATAACAGAGGGCTGTTGGCAAAGCAACCCATTCGCTTCAAATTAGGAAAACAAGGCCAGCAATTGATACAGCACTGCAGCTACCAATGCAGAGATCGGCATTGTGATCACCCAAGTGATGACAATCTTCTTTGCAGTGCCCCATTTGACGCCTTTTACACGTTGCGCAGAGCCTACTCCCATAATGGAAGAAGAGATGACATGTGTTGTCGAGACGGGCAAGTGAAGCAGCGTGGCACCGAAAATAATCGCCGCTGAGTTCAAATCGGCAGCAGCGCCGTGAATCGGCCGGATTTTCATGATTTTACCGCCGACGGTTTTAATGATTTTATAGCCGCCGATTGATGTCCCGATACCCATTGACGTTGCAGCTGCAATGCGGACCCACATTTGAATATCATCGCCTGTTTGAAGGTCTGCAGCAATGAGAGCCATCGTTATAATTCCCATCGCTTTCTGAGCATCGTTTGTTCCGTGCGTAAACGATTGGATGGCCGCAGTGAGAATCTGCAAATACCGGATTCGTTTGTTTGCTTTAAACAAATTTCGGTTTTTCAGTACAGCACGCAGGATATTCATGACGATGAATCCGCCGACAATGGCAATGACCGGTGAAATTAGAAGTGCTTCCATAATCTTTATGAAACCAGTATAGTTCAAAATTCCAAATCCAGCCGCTGAAATTGCAGCACCTGCAATTGAACCGATTAAAGCATGTGATGAACTTGAAGGTATACCGAAATACCAAGTTACTAAGTTCCAAATAATCGCAGACAGAAGAGCGGCTAAAATGACGAGCGATCCATTCTCCAGTGTGAATGGATCGACGATGTCTTTTGAAATGGTTTTTGCGACTCCGGTAAACGTTAATGCACCCGCAAAGTTCATCGTTGCTGCTAGTAAAATGGCAACACGGGGCTTAAGCGCGCGCGTTGAGACAGAAGTGGCAATTGCATTCGCTGTATCATGGAAGCCGTTGATGAAATCAAATGCAAGTGCACAAACTACGATCAAAATCGTTAAAAGCAATACTGTATCCATCAGTTTGTCCCCTTACGCGTTACGCATGATGATCGTCTCAATCGTGTTGGCGACGTCCTGGCAGTAATCTGCGATATCTTCCAGCAGTTCGTATATATCTTTAAATTGGATGATGCGGATTGGATCCGTTTCGCGAATGAATAATTGTTTAATGGAAGTACGCAGCACTTCATCACAAATTCGTTCGTATTCTTTGATGGTAACGGCATGATCGCGCATTTCTACAAGTTTTCTGCGTTCTAACAACTTCATAGCTTTTACAATTTCGTCAGAACTTTTCACGATGTTATCCATGAATGTCTGAACGTATTCATCGATTTCTATCAATGAAAACATTTCTAAATTAGCGGCGAAATGTTCGATTCCGTCTAAAATATCGTCCATTTTAATAGCAAGCTGTAAAATGTCCTCACGTTCAATAGGTGTCATGAACGAAGTGTTCAACTTTGAAATCAGCTCGTGAATCAGGTCGTCCCCATCCGTCTCATATTTCTTTAAACGAATGCTGACTTCTTTTAAGTCTGCAACGGATGTCACTTTATAATCATTTGCGTAATGCATCGCTTCTTGCACGTGTTCTGCAATTGTCAGCAACGCTGCAAAAAAAGGATCTGTTTTTCTTGGACTGAACATGATTGACCTCCATCCGATTAACGGAAAGTGTATTGGTTAATAACTTATCTATCATAGCAAATTCAATTGCAAAATAGGAACATATTTTGACCGGAATCGACAAAAAAAGTAACTTTGAACAGATTACACTCCACCAATTGTTCACAACTATAGGAAGAACCATACAAATTGCGTAATAGGTAACAAAATATTCTTTTAAATGAATCCTTTCTAACAGTCATTCGTATAGAATAGACATAAGGGGGTGTTTGAAATGGAACTGTTCGGCATGACGATTCAAGAACTGTATTTACCAATATTGATTATCGCCGGAATTGCAACCATGCTGTACTTATTCTTCAGTGATTTAACAGATGGAGCCGGCGATTTGTTTCCTTTATTCGATCCAGCTGTGCTCTTGCCATTCGTTACGTTAACGGCAACGTGGGGATACGTACTGGAACTCGCTACAGAACTTGGAAGCGGTCTTATTCTAATTATTTCATTGGCTGCCGGCGCAATACTCGACTTTTTACTATACTTCTTCATTTTACTGCCACTAAAGTCTGCGGAGGTTTCAATTGCGTATACGGATGATTCGCTTGCCGGGAAAGTGGCTAAAGTCATCGTCCCGATTCCTGCAGATGGATTTGGTGAAATTGTAATCGAAACAGTGAACGGCATATTGTCAAAGCGAGCATCAGGCTATGAGAATCATCCAATCGACTACGGGAAAGAAGTACTGATTATCGAAGTCGATTCAGGAACGTTCATCGTCAAAGAATATGAACCTTTCCGTTTCAAATAATCTTACCAGTATAAGGGGGAAATGAAATGCCAGTTGAATTACCAGGAATGTGGATTGCCATTGCAATCGCGGTATTTGTTGTATTAGCTGTAATCCTTGTGTACGTGACGAAATACCGTACTGTAGGACCGGATGAGGCATTAATTGTAACAGGAAGCTATATTGGGACGAAGAATGTCCATACTGACGACTCCGGAAACAAAGTCAAAATTATACGCGGAGGCGGTACGTTCGTCTTGCCGGTATTCCAACAGGCAGCGCCACTAAGTCTGCTTTCCAGTAAATTGGAAGTAACGACGCCTGAAGTGTACACAGAGCAAGGGGTTCCAGTCATGGCAGATGGGACAGCAATCATTAAGATAGGCGGATCAATCTCTGAAATCGCTACAGCTGCCGAACAATTCCTAGGGAAATCGAAAGAAGACCGGGAGAATGAAGCGAAGGAAGTGCTGGAAGGTCATTTACGTTCTATCTTAGGGTCAATGACAGTCGAAGAAATATACAAAAACCGTGACAAATTCTCTCAAGAAGTACAGCGTGTAGCGTCACAAGATCTTGCCAAAATGGGATTAGTCATCGTATCGTTCACGATTAAAGACGTTCGTGATAAAAACGGATACCTCGATTCCCTAGGTAAGCCGCGTATCGCACAAGTGAAGCGGGATGCCGATATTGCAACTGCCATTTCGGAAAAAGAAACGCGGATTAAGAACGCTGAGGCTTCTAAAGAAGCGCAAAAAGCTGAAATTGAGCGTGCGACTGAAATTGCAGAAGCCGAAAAAGAAAACCAATTGAAAGTTGCGGAGTACCGTTTGGAGCAAGATGCAGCCCGTGCCCGTGCCGACCAAGCGTACGAATTGCAAACAGCCCGTTCCAAGCAGGAAGTTATGGAACAAGAAATGCAAATCCGCATCATCGAGCGTCAGAAACAAATTGAACTTGAAGAAAAAGAGATTCAACGCCGTGAACGTCAATACGATTCTGAAGTTAAGAAAAAGGCAGATGCGGACCGTTATGCAATTGAGCAAAATGCAGCAGCTGATAAGTCCCGCCAGCTTGCTGAAGCGGATGCTGAGAAATACCGCATTGAAGCCCGTGCAGCTGCAGACGCTGAAAAAGTTCGTTTAGACGGTACGGCACGTGCGGATTCCCAGCGGGCCCAAGGTGAATCTGAAGCGGATATCATCCGTCTTAAAGGTCTCGCGGAAGCAGAAGCGAAGCGCAAAATTGCAGAAGCATTTGAACATTATGGTCAGGCAGCAATGCTTGATATGATTGTCGGCATGCTACCGGAATACGCGAAACAAGTTGCAAGTCCACTTGCGAATATCGATAAGATTACAGTTGTGGACACAGGCAGCGGAGAAGGCGGCGGTGCCAATAAAGTAACTGGCTACGCAACGGATCTTATGGCTACGATGCAGGAATCGCTTGGCGCAACAACAGGTCTTAACATTAAAGAAATGCTGGAAAGTTACGCAGGCAAAGGGACATTGCGCCCGAGCCTCGATAATCTTGCAGAAGAACTCAAGAAACCACGTTCGCCACTTGCAGCATCTACAGAAGAATCCGCAACTGATGAAGCTTCGGGTAAAGAGTAATAATATTGAATACAGATAGCTGTCCTCTCCAGGTGACTGGGGAGAACGGTTTTTTTTGTTGTGTGTGGGCGGGCTTTAGGGGAGTGCTCATAAAACTGTGGAACCGCTCATAAAAACGGAATTGTGATCATAAAACTATAAAATCGCTCATAACCCTTTAGATACGCTCATAACCCTTTAGATACGCTCATAACTCAGGAAAACTGATCATAAGCCAGGATATGCGCTCATAAAACTCCAAAAGTGATCATAACCTCATCGCCCGCGGACCGTTTTCCAGGACAGCAGCACACCCGCTCGCGAAAAAGTGGCCCTTAACCAATCAAAACCAAGATTTAATTGGTGAGCTTCGCCTTGCGAAGCATTTAGTGCGGAGAGTTGTGAGGCTGGGGGGTCTTAAAGCAGCCATTGGGTTGGGAGAGCGCTCATAAAACTGTGGAAATGCTCATAAAAACGGAATTGCGCTCATAAAACTACAAAATCGCTCATAACCCTTGAGATGTGATCATAAATCAGGAAAAGTGATCATAAGCCAGGATATGCGCTCATAAAACTCCAAAAGTGATCATAACCTCATCGCCCGCGGACCGTTTTCCAGGCTAGCAGCACACCCGCTCGCGAAAAAGTGCCCTTAACCAATCAAAACCAAGATTTAATTGGTGTGCTTCGCCATGCGAAGCATTTAGTGCGGCGAGTTGTGAGGCTGGGGGAATTAAAGCAGCCATTGGTTGGAGAGCGCTCATAAAACTGTGGAATCGCTCATAAAAACGGAATTGCGCTCATAAAACTCTAAAATCGCTCATAACCCCTGAGATACGCTCATAACTCAGGAAAAGTGATCATAAACCAGGATATGCGCTCATAAAACTCAAAAAGCGATCATAACCTCACCGCCCGCGGACGTTTTCCCAGGACAGCAGCACACCCGCTCGCGAAAAAGTGCCCTTAGCCAATCCAAACCTAGATTTAATGGGTGAGCTTCGCCATGCGAAGCATTTAGTGCGGCGAGTTGTGAGGCCGGGGGGGGTCTTAAAGCAGCCATTGGGTTGGGAGAGCGCTCATAAAACTGTAGAACCGCTCATAAAAACGGAATTGCGCTCATAAAACTCTAAAATCGCTCATAACCCCTGAGATGTGATCATAAATAAGGAAAAGTGATCATTAGCCAGAATATGCGCTCATAAAACTTCAAAAGTGATCATAACCGCACCGCCCGCGGACGTTTTCCAGGCCAGCAGCACACGTGCTCGCGAAAAAGTGCCCTTAACCAATCAAAACCAAGATTTAATGGGTGTGCTTCGCCATGCGAAGCATTTAGTGCGGCGAGTTGTGAGGCTGGGGGGGTCTTAAAGCAGCCATTGGGTTGAGAGAGCGGTCATAAAACTGTGGAATCGCTCATAAAAACGGAATTGCGCTCATAAAACTCTAAAATCGCTCATAATCCCTGAGATGTGCTCTTAAATCTAGAAAAGTGATCATAAACCAGGATACGCGCTCATAAAACTCGAAAAGTGATCATAACCGCACCGCCCGCGGACCGTTTTCCCAGGCCAGCAGCACACCCGCTCGCGAAAAAGTGCCCTTAACCAATCCAAACCAAGATTTAATGGGTGTGCTTCGCCTTGCGAAGCCCTCTCTGTGAAAAAATTCAACATCTTAAGAAACTCTTCATATTTTCATACACTTCTTCTAAAGATTTGGCTGTCATACTCAACGTATCAGCAATTTAGAGGAGGACAACAACGTGATTCGTGTAGAACATATTCAGCATTCATTCAAAATCGGTAAAAAAGGAAAAGAGCGCCCCGTGCCCGTCCTGAAAGACCTATCATTCGAAGTCGAAAAAGGATCCATCATCTCCATTGTCGGCAGAAGTGGATCAGGGAAGTCAACACTGCTGCATATTATGGCTGGATTCTTGAAGCCTGAAAGCGGACGGATTACGGTCAATGGGACGGTGACTTCTGACTTCACTGAAACCCAAAGTGCAGAATTCCGCCTCGACCAATTCGGATTCATCTTCCAAAACTTTCAACTTATGCCCGGTCTCACGACATTCGAAAATATTGAACTTCCTTTAAAACTGAAAGGTGTCTCAAAAACGGAACGCACAAAACTCGTAAGGCAACTCGTTCAGCACGTCGGTTTGAAAGAAGTGCAAGATCATTATCCGAATGAGTTGTCTGGCGGACAGCAGCAGCGCGTCAGTATCGCCCGTGCCCTGATTACGAATCCGCCCATCATTTTTGCGGACGAGCCAACGGGCAGTCTGGACTCAGAAACTGAACAGGAAATCCTTGCGCTCATCCGTTCACTGAACGAATCCCGCGGAATTACATTCGTCATTATTACACATGACGATGAAGTGGCTTCGATTGCAGATGAGATTTATCAAATGCATGACGGCGTTTTGAAAGCAGGAGGTATGCATCATGCAATTTAAAGATCAGCTGGACTTTGTGAGCCAGCACATTAAAAAGAATAAACTTCGCGTCTTCATGACGATTTTAGCCGCAACCATGGGTACGGCTTTCCTTATCATCCTGGCTTCTGTCGGTTTTGGAATACAGGATACATTGAAAAGAGAGATTCTCGATAACCGTCTTGTGACTCAAGTGGAAGTCTACGCTGCAGATTTAGATATAGAGAAAGCGGACAAGATGAAAAAACTCGATCATGTGAAAGCCGTAGTTCTCAGACAAGAAGTGAATGCTGCGCAGGAATCCGCGCTGGATAAATATACGAGCCAGAGCGGTCTTCTCGTTACTGACTTTAACGAGGAAAAAAAGGCAGGATTCGCTTTAGCAGAAGGACGATTGCCAAAGACAAAATCTGAAATCGTAGTTGGATATGATTTTGCTAAGAATTTAATGAATGAAGAAGAAGTTGAGAAATTTCAAAATCAACAACGAGACACTCAAGCGAACGATGAAGATCAAGCGGAAGCCGAGTTGCCGCACTATGAAGGCGAATTACTAGGAAAGGAAATCACCTATGAATTCGGAAGCTATGAAACGAATGAATTTTACAAAGAGCCGATCAAACTCACGATTGTCGGAATAGCAAAGGCCCCTTCAAAAGACTTCATCTCTGACGGAAAATTATATGCAGATGCTTCATTAATTCCAGAGCTGGAAGCCATTTATGACCGGCATAAGGCGGAAGGAAGCGAAGACTCGCTGCTCAATTCGAACCTGAACGTTTACGCGGATGAACTGCAAAATGTAAAAGGCATCACGACTTCACTCAAAAACGATGGGTATTCTGTCTATTCCATTTCTGAAGAATTGGAACAGATTGATGTCTTTTTCCTAGCTTTAAAAGCGGGACTGATCTTTGTCGGAACCATCGCAATTTTAATTTCATCCATCGGTATATTCAATACGATGACGATGGCGGTTACGGAGCGTACGCGTGAAATCGGTGTCATGAAAGCACTCGGAGCGAAGCCGAAATTGATTCAGCGTCTATTTTTACTGGAAAGTGCATGGATTGGAATCATTGGAACCGTAATCGCGGTTATTCTGTCTTACGCCATCAGCATCCTTGCGAATTACATTTTGCCGCTCATAGTAGGAGCGGCGCTTGGAGAAGGAGATTTTGAGGAATTGAACGTCACATTCTCCATCATTCCATGGCAACTCGTTGTCATTGCATCAGCCATCAGTATCGGCGTTGCGATGGTCTCCGGCTGGCGTCCCGCACGTAAAGCAACACAAATTGACGTCATCGATGCGCTTCGCCGCGAATTGTAAAAGGAAGATCCGCTCAATGTGGCGGATCTTTTCTCATTCAATCAATTCAAATATCTTTGATTTTGCATGCGGAATCCGTCATGATAGATTAGAAGAGAGTGAATTTAATTGCGAAAAGGGGTTTTCAGGATGGAATACCGCATTGAACACGATACGTTTGGTGAAATTCAAGTCCCGGCGGACAAACTGTGGGGCGCACAGACACAACGCAGTAAACAAAACTTTAAAATTGGCGGAGAGCGCATTCCGACTGGCGTCATCCAAGCCTTTGCACATTTGAAAAAATCTGCAGCCATTGCAAGTCACTCATTCGGAAACCTTTCTGAAGTGAAGATGAAAGCGATCGCAGCTGCAGCCAATGAAGTACTAGAAGGCAAATGGGACGATCATTTCCCGCTCGTCGTTTGGCAAACAGGCAGTGGAACGCAATCCAACATGAATATGAACGAAGTACTCGCAAACCGCGGGAACCAGTTATTAGAACAGTGGGGCGAGGAAGAACGTTTGCATCCGAACGATGACGTGAACAAGTCACAAAGTTCAAACGATACATTCCCGACAGCCCTTCACGTGTCAGGCGTAATTGCAGTGGAGCGTGAACTTATTCCAGCACTCGAAAAACTAAAAAAGACGCTGGGCGATAAATCTGAAGCGTTCATGGATATTATCAAAATCGGTCGTACACACTTGCAAGATGCAACCCCGCTTACACTTGGACAAGAGATGAGCGGCTGGCACCAAATGCTTGTGAAAACTGAGAAAATGTTAAAAGACAGCGTGCAGTCGATGAAAGAACTTGCTATCGGCGGAACAGCTGTAGGTACGGGACTGAACGCACCAAAAGGATTCGGAGACAAAGTAGCCGAAGAAATTTCCAAGTCTGTCGGGATTGAATTCACATCAGCTGAAAACAAATTCCACGCATTGACAAGCTATGACGAAGTCGTTTACACACACGGGGCAATGAAAGCACTCGCAGCGGATCTTATGAAGATTGCCAATGACGTTCGCTGGTTAGCAAGCGGTCCGCGTTCAGGTATCGGTGAAATCACGATTCCTGAAAACGAGCCAGGCAGTTCAATTATGCCAGGTAAAGTGAACCCGACACAAAGTGAAGCGTTGACGATGGTCGTTGCTCAAGTCATGGGGAATGACGCAACAATCGGGTTTGCAGCGAGCCAAGGTAACTTTGAGCTCAACGTATTTAAACCGGTCATCATCTTCAACTTCTTGCAAACAGCAAAATTGTTAGCAGAAGGTATGGTCAGCTTCAATGACAATTGTGCAGTTGGAATTGAACCGAATCGTGAAGAAATCGACAACAAAGTGAAAAACTCACTTATGCTCGTAACTGCTCTGAATCCGCATATTGGGTATGAAAATGCCGCGAAAATCGCGAAAATGGCTCACAAAGAAGGTACAACTTTGAAGGAAGCTGCACTAAAAACAGGACTTCTAACTGAAGATCAGTTCAATGAGTGGGTTGACCCTTCAAAAATGACCGGCCTGTAAGTCGTCACAATATTGTAACGGTGCGTACGCTCTCCATCGGGTATGCTTAATGGACAACCTTTAAGAAAAGGAGTCGACATGCCCATGAAAAAACGTCTCATGCCGATCTTAGCGATACTTATGATGGTTCTCGCTGCATGCAGTGGGAAAACGGCTACAGAACAGCACCACGATGAATCTCCAGCGCTTGCTGTAGGTGAAGAGAAGCAGCTTCCCAATGGTGACTTAAAGCAAGTCACTGCTTCTGCAGAACAACAGCCTGAATTTCTCGATGACAAATCGGAGAATCTTCAACTTGTTTATCAAGTAGCAGGTCATGCAGAAGATATTTTGAAATACATGCCTTGCTATTGCGGGTGTGCAGACAGTGCAGATCACGACAACAACTTGAACTGTTTTGTGGATGAAATCCGCAAAGACGGTTCTGTCGTCTGGGATGACCATGGCACGCGCTGTGACGTCTGTGTAGAAATCGCAATCAAGTCTGTGAAGATGGCGCAAGAAGGTAAATCTTTAAAAGAGATTCGAGCGACAATCGATTCAGATTATAAAACAGGGTACGCGCGTCCAACTGATACGCCAATGCCATCATAAAATGAGGAAAACAGGTTCTCCTAGGAGGGCCTGTTTTTTTGAATAAAACCATTCATTATTTTTGCATGAAAAACCGCTGGAAACCCTTTCACAATAGGATTAACCCATAAAGGTTGTATTCTTTTGAAAGGTGGTCTATGATCGGTGTCAGATGAGGTGTAAAAGGGACGGGAATTTACTATTCTGACAGTTGGATTTAGGGTTTCTTTTTCAAGAATATGGGCGTATGATTCAAATATATTTCAGAGAGAATGCAGACGCGAAAACTGCGTAGGAGGGGTACCATGGTTTTTGAAGGCAATAATAAAATACGCAAGAAAATTTTACAAGCAGTCCAAGGACTGACGAATGAGGAACTCAATCGGAAACCTGCCAATGGCGGCTGGTCACCGAAACAAATCCTCGAGCATCTCTCGCTCATGGAAGCGCTCATCGCTTCAAATGTGGCAAAGGAATTAAAGAATCCAGAAAGCCCAAAAGCGATGAAAAAGCCGATTTCCATTTCAACCAACCGTATTATTAAAGTAGAAGCTCCAGGACGAACAGTTCCTTCTGATACATTTAAGACGCTTTGCGAGATGAAGCAGGAATTACACAATTCCCGGTTATATTTACTCGATGTATATGACAGCAGCAACAAAGAATCACTTATGAAAAAGTCATTCAAGCATCCGATTTTTGGACAAATTCCATTGTGTCAATGGTTCCCATTCGTAGGATTGCATGAGAAGCGCCACCTGAAACAGTTGCGCGATACGATTGAATCGCTGCAATTAAAAAAAGCAATCTAACTTGGAAAATTCAGTTTAGAAGTCAGCTCCCTGAGGCCATGTGCGCCTAGGGAGTTTTTTGTTGGCGACTCTTAAATGCTATACTGTCTGCAAGTCTATGAAAAGGGAAGTGGATCGCATGAACAAAAAATTCGTAGCTTCTTGGAGCGGAGGGAAAGACTCTGCGATGGCTGTGTACAAAGCAGGACAGAATGATGGCAAGCTCACACGGGTCTGGACGATGTTTGAGGAAGAGGCCGATCGTTCTAGATCGCATGCCCTGCCAGAATCAGTGATCCGTGCACAAGCTGAGCGCATGGGTGTACCTTTCATGAAGCGGCAAGCGTCCTGGGCAACCTATGAACAAGAGTTTATCGGAGCGATGAAAGAAAGCACGCAAGCAGGTATTGACTGCGGTGTCTTTGGCGATATCGATTTAGAAGACCATCGGACTTGGGTACAGCAGGCGTGCGAAAAGGCAGGCATGACGGCGTGGCATCCGCTATGGCTAATTCCAAGAAGACAATTGCTTGAGGAATTCATCGCCGCAGGATTTGAAGCGTATATTATTGTAGTCGACACGAATCGGATGCCGGAACGATTCCTTGGAGAGCGATTTACGATTGAAGTGATGGATGAACTTGACGCTCTTGGAATCGATAGTTGTGGAGAGTCCGGAGAATTCCATACAGTCGTTGCAAATGGACCGATTTTCAGTGAACGGGTCCCATTAACGTTCGGAAACCGAATTGAAAAAGACAATTATGTTTTTCTGCCAACTAGTTGTGAGGTAAAACGCTGACAGACAAAGGGGATGCACGTGAAACGAATAGGTGTAAGTGGAATCCTGATACTAGTCGCACTTTTGCTTTCAGGATGTCTTGGCGGTAAATCCATCACGCTGACGCAGCGGGTATTGACGGAAGATGAGCGGCAGTTAATCTACAGTTCAGGCGGAATTGACGCTCTGCATTTCAGCTCGAAGGATCCATTATCAGCTGGCAGAACAATCCAGCTTTCCGTTGAGCAGTTTGAACAGGGCGAGTTTATCGGTACACTGGCAGAAATGCCGTGGAACGGTTCAGCAGAAGGCACACACGCACACATTGCCTTTGGAGTTCAGCCAACGGAAGGGGAATCAGCAGATCGAATTCTATTCAGCGGGCCTGGTGAAATGCTGCAGCCGGAACTGGAAGCTGTCCCGGGAGGTTCTACGTTACTGCCGGGATTTGAAGGTGAACTGAAGCTGAAACAAGGGAAGGCCGTCTATCTTGCGTATTATATTGTCTCAGCCAGCGGCAGAGTGCAAGCACTTCCAGTGAACGAAGAAGAACAGCTGGAGCATCTGAAAGAGTATGATCGCTGTCTGCTTTTAAAAGCAGAATGGGTTCAATAACCTGAAGGTTGTTTGTCGCCTTCAGGATTTTTTATGCAAAAAAGCCGCTCTGGAAATTCCAGAACGGCTTTTCATTCACATTTTATTTTTTAACTGTGTCGGATGGGTGTTGAGATTGCTCTTCTAACCGGTCACTTTCAATGGCATCTTTTTTATATTGCTTACTGAATGCGACGGCAATGATGATAATGAGCAGTGCCATGACAGCGGTTGTTAAATAGATTGGCTGGTAGGCTGAATGGGCAGCTTGCTGGAATGCCTCATGAAGTGCGTCACGAACTTCTGGCGCAGGGATTTGATCGATTTTCGATTGAAGTTCTCCATAACTTGAACCTTGCAAGTCTTCCAGTGCCCCTTCAGGAAGCGTGTTCGGGTCAATTCCGTGGTCCTGCAATTTTTGTGGAATGAGATCTCCAATTTTACTGAACCCCATTTGAATGAAGGCTGCAAAAAATGCCGGTGAAATCGTCAATCCGACTTGCCTGGCTACAGATAATGTTCCAATCGCTGAACCTTTTTGATTGCCTGCAGCATTCGAAGTCAGGACGGTTAATGGAGCACCGAGAACAAACCCGAAACCAATCCCTGCAATGACAGAGAATACAATGAATAGTAATTTAGTATCTACAAAAAATCCAAGTCCGCCAAATCCGATGATCCCGACAATTCCAGCAAATATCAGCGTGGGAACAGGTCCTTTTTTATCCACAAAATAACCGCCGCCACCTGCACCGATCCCTGACGCTAAAGCAAGCGGTGTCATCCAATAACCTGATTTCGCCGCTGAAATCCCGAGAATCTGCTGTGCAAATGAGGGAATGAAAATAATCGCACCGATAAATGTCCCTGATAATAATCCCATCACCATAGTCATCGCATACGTAGGCTTGCGAAGTAAGCTGTAGGGAAGGATCGGGTCGATTGTATCACCCTGTTCGTTCCGTTTTTCAACAAAGATGAGCGCTGCGAAAATTAGGATGCCGAGAACTAGAAGTCCAAGTACACTCCATTTTACAATTGCTTCTGTGAAGGAACCCCCGCGGCCAACGTTATTAATGGCGAACATGACGCTCAATATAGAAAATGACAAGAGCGAAATTCCGAGGAAGTCAATTTTAGACATTACATACGATTTTGTTTCTTCCAATGAGAAGAAGCCGACTATGACAAGCGCGATTCCAATAGGAACGTTGATGATAAACAGCCAATGCCAGTTTCCTGTGATATCGATAAGGAAGCTCCCGATGTTAGGTCCGACAACGGATGCGATCCCGTTCATGCCTCCTAAAAGTCCGAGCATGCTGCCTTGTTTTTCTTTCGTAAATGTACTTAGTACATGAGAACTTGCGATGATGAAAATACCGCCGCCTCCAAATGATTGGAATAAGCGGGCTGCGAGGAATAGCTCGAAGTTCGGGCTAAGTGCCACTCCCAGTGATCCGACGGTGAAAATCGCAATTTCGATGAGGAAAAGTTTTTTTCGTCCATACCGGTCAGCGAGCTTGCCGACAATAGGTGTCATTACAGCGAGACCCAGCGTATATAGAGTAATCCCCCAAGATCCTTGTGTAGCACTTACGTCAAATGAGGTGTTGATGGTTGTTAGCGCCGCACTGATAATCCCGTTATCAAGTGCTGCCATGAACACACCTACCAACAAAATAACAAAGCCAATATTCACTTTGGATGTTTTTTCTGCTGCCATAGTGTGACCTCCTTTACAATACGTCTATGTTAATAAACTATTTAAACAGTGTATCCTAAGTACCTGAACTTTACATGAACTAAAGATGACAGAACTAAACTATGCAGTCCGTGTTTTGCATGGTTGGAAAGTTCGGTAACTGGTGATTCTGAAAAACCAGTAACACGTACTTAAAATACCCGAGTCGATAAGGAATGAACCCGGTTTCTCAAACAAATTACATAAAAAAACAGCTACTTCCTGTATAAGCGAAATAGCTGATAAAGATAGATTAGTTCCAATCCCGCGCAAGAATACTGTAAACAGCCAAATCATGAAAATGATCATACAGAAACTCAGCATCCCGCTGTATTCCTTCAAGATGAAAGTTGAGTCTTTCTGGAATGGCACGGCTCTTTGCGTTCGCTGTACCGCAACGAATCTCAACGCGATTTAGTTTATAGATTGAAAATGCATAGTCAATCATTGCGCGAACTGCGTCTGTCATGATGCCATTCCCTTGAAAACGTTCCCCGATCCAATAACCTAAACTGGTACTTTTATTCATCCAATCAATTTTGTGGAATCCGATCATCCCGGCGATTTCTCCATTATAAAGAATCCCAGCCTGAAAGCCATTGTGCTCTGCGAACTGTTTCAGCCACATTTCAATAACCGGGCGGTAGCTTTCCGGAGAGAGTGCGCCGTCTACCCATGGAAGCCATTCTCTTAAATGCGTCCTTGATTCATTGACCAGAAAGAACAGTTCTGCAGCATCTTCTTGTTCTAGCAACTTCAGTGAAACCGTTTCTGAAACAGGTAAGGTAAACATCTAAGTCCCCCAATTACGTAGTAGATTTTGTTTATTGTAGCAAAAATTATGACCCGTTGGAATATGTTTAAACAAAAGAGACTGGCGTAATGGCGTTGTTTTAGGAATTCTGACTCGAGAATTTTTCTTGTTTTTTAAAAAAACTTTAATCCCTAGTTGACATATCGGGATTAAGTACATAAACTAAAGTGAATCAAAAAATCATAGATTACTTACAAAGGGGGACATTGGGATGGATACAGGATTTGTTTTGTTGAATGTGGCAGGGCTGCTTCTTTTAGCAGCAATATTGTTTTGGATGAACCGCAAACATGTTTCATTTTCAAAGCGGGTGTTCACAGGATTAGGTTTAGGTATTTTATATGGGGTTATTTTACATGTCAGTTATGGAGCGGAGTCTAGCGCACTGCAGCAATCAGTACCTTGGTTCAACATTTTAGGCACAGGTTATATTAAACTGCTTCAAATGATAGTTGTTCCACTCGTTTTCATTTCAATTTTGACTGCCTTTACTAAAGTGGCAGCAGGGAAAAACTTTGGAAAACAGGCAGCCTTGATTTTAGGATTGCTCATTGGAACGACTGCCATTGCAGCGCTGATCGGAATCGGTTCTGCACTCTTGTTCGGTCTGGACGCTGAACAAATCGTACAGGGCGATGCAGAGATTTCCCGAGGAGTATCGCTGGAGGAAACGGCTGCAGGTGTGTCAGATAAAGTGCTGCCAGAACAGTTATTGGATTTATTGCCCGCCAATCCATTTCTTGACTTTACCGGTGCTCGTCCGACATCGACAATCGGTGTGGTAATTTTTGCTGCGTTCTTAGGATTCGCATTTTTGACGATTCGAAGAAAAGAACCTGAACAAGCGGCAGTCGTACAAAAAGGGATAGATGCCGTATATTCATTGGTCATGGCTGTTGTGAAAATTGTATTGCGACTGACGCCGTATGGAATTCTCGCAATCATGGCGAGAACCGTTGCGCTCTCGGATTACGGAGCAATTGTGAATTTAGGTAAGTTCGTAGCAGCTTCTTACGCTGCACTGATCGTCATGTTCTTAGTGCACTTAGTCATTCTTGCAGTAAGCGGATTAAACCCGATTACGTACGTGAAGAAAGCGGGAGACACATTGCTGTTCGCATTCTCGTCACGGTCCAGTGCGGGGACATTGCCGTTGACACTCAACACACAGACGACTCGATTGGGTGTACCTGACGGGATCGCAAACTTTGCAGGGTCATTTGGACTCTCGATCGGTCAAAATGGATGTGCAGGGATTTATCCGGCGATGCTTGCTGTCATGATTGCACCGACAGTCGGTCAGCCAATCGATCTTCAATTCATATTGACACTCGTGGCGATTGTTGCAATTAGCTCGTTCGGTGTCGCAGGTGTTGGCGGAGGCGCAACGTTCGCAGCGATTCTTGTGTTATCTGCATTGAATCTGCCAATCGCACTTGCAGGAATTTTGATATCTGTCGAGCCGCTCATTGACATGGGACGTACAGCATTGAACGTCAGCGGATCAATGACAGCGGGCGTCACAACAGCACGCGTGACAGGAGAACTTGATAACGCGAAGTATGATGAAGTCATGGCGCGGGAAACAACTGTATCTGAATTGTAAGCAGATGTCCGCCTCTTGAATTGAGAGGCGGATGTTTTTTTGTGTGGATGAGGATTGGAGCGACCCGTAAGGTGACCCGCTCAATCCGGATGCGAACCCGCTCGTTCCGCGAGGGAACCCGCTCAATTCGAGGGTCAACCCGCTCGTTTCGGAAGGCGACCCGCTCAATTCGGACGTGAACCCGCTCGTTCCGCGAGGGAACCCGCTCAATTCGAGGAGCAACCCGCTCGTTCCGGAAGGCGACCCGCTCAATTCGGACGCCAACCCGCTCGTTCCGCGAGGGAACCCGCTCAATTCGAGGAGCAACCCGCTCGTTCCGCGAGGCGACCCGCTCAATTCGAGGAGCAACCCGCTCGTTCCGGAAGGCGACTCGCTCAATCCGGATGCCAACCCGCTCGTTCCGTAAGACGAACCCGCTCAAGCCCAGGCGAATGTGATCAAGCGAGAAGTAAATCCGCTCAAGCCAGCAGCACCCCACCCAAAACACCACAAAAAAACACCCGCAAACGCAGGTGCTTTCCTTTAACTCATTCACTCTATATATCCAACTTCAATTCATTCTCCAAAAACGGTTTCGCATTCAACAAATCCCGAAATGCTTTGTACCGCGCAATCGATTCCGGCGAGGGTTGTTTCCCTGAATGGTACGCGCGAATCAAAATGTTCTTTGGGGTATGTGCCATGTCGATGAATTCCAGCAACTGTGTTTCATATCCGGCCAGCGTCAACAGCTCAGCGCGGATTGAATCTGTTGCCAGCGCTGAAAAGCGTTCTTTCACGAGTCCGTGCTGCAACATCACATCCAATACGGGGGACTGGATTTGACTGAACAATTCATGCTGACAGCAAGGCACACTTAGAATGACACTGGCTCCCCAACGGACCGCACGGGCGAGCGCCATGTCCGTCGCCGTATCGCACGCATGCAGCGTAACTACCATATCAACTGAGGTCTCATCTTCATAATCATTAATGTCACCAACTAAAAACTCCAAGCGATCGTAGTTTAGGTCGCGTGCAATCTCTGAGCATTCTTCAATGACTTCTTTCTTCAAATCGAGTCCAGTTACATGGATATCGAGTCCCTTTTCAATATGAAGATAATGATACAAGGCGAACGTCAAATACGACTTACCTGAACCAAAGTCCAGAATCCGGACAGTCCGATCTTTTGGAAGGTGACTCAGTGCATCGTCGATGTATTCGATAAACCGGTTAATTTGTCTGAACTTATCGTGCTTTTGTTTCTTAACCCGTCCATCTGCGGTCTGTACGCCAAGTCGAATTAAAAACGGATAGGGAGTGCCTTCTTCCAGCAAATAATTCTTTTTGCGATTGTGAGATAAGTCAGCAGTCCGGGATGATTCTGTGACACTGGACTTCCAGGAAACTTTAAACTTCTTAGTCAGCTGTATTTGAATCGTTTCACCTGTGAATTCAGCTTGAACTTGTTTGAAACGCATTAAAACATTCGTTAAAAATAGTTCGACGCCTGCAGCGGAAATATTATGGTGATTCAGCACCCGCTCAAACTGTTCTTCAAACTGGATGTGCAATTCACCCTTCAACTCTATAGGCTTCGCCTTAATACGCATGAGCCCATCAGCTTTCGTGCGAGGCTGACTGAACGTTGCACGCACAAAAGTTCCATCCGTGAGGCGGTGTGCTAAGTCGGTAATCAAATTTTCAAACTCCATTAGGTTTGACTCCTTTACAAGAGAGGTAGGGAAGAAAGAGCTGTCTTACTCAAACTTAAATCCTTGTTCTCTTAAAAATTGTTTCATATGGGGACGCTGGGGAGCTTCCAAAAAGTCGGCCATCTGTTCCGTCCAGCCGGCGAGCTTCTGATTGGAGCTTCTCGTTTCATAATAGGCCGCCATTGTTGCGTCGTAGTCACGAAGAACCTTTTCATAGTTGCTGGCATCATACATATTCTCGTGAAGTACTGCATCCATTGGCAGACGCGGCTTGACTTCATTAATTTTAGCAGGGACGCCGATGGTCATACCGAACATAGGAACGACACCATTCGGAAGGTTCAGCAACTTGCTAATATCAGCCGGATTATTGCGTACGCCGCCAATATAGCAGATGCCGTATCCTTTTGACTCGGCTGCGATGGCTATATTTTGTGCAAACAGCGCCACATCAATGGTTCCGACAAGCATAGCTTCTGCATGAGAAAAGTCGATTGACCGACTATGTAATGCGGCTGCAGCTTCTAACCTGTGGAAATCCGCACAAAAGACTAATGCCGCCCCGGCGCCATTAAATTGATGAGGGTTTTTTGAATACTCTCCAAGTTTTTCACGAATGGCATCATCGGTTACGTGGATAACAGAATAGGCTTGGACAAAATGTGAACTTGCAGCATGCTGCCCGGCTGAAACCAATTCGCGGACTGTTTCTTTTGATAACCGTTCGTCTGTATAGGAGCGAACAGACGAATGGGATTTAAGTAAGTCAATGACCATTATGAATCGCCTCCAACAAGTGATTGTGATTAATGGTACACCAGATTGAGATTATAGAAAAGGAGTGGAGCTTATGAGTTTTTTAGAAGAACTGTCGCTCACCACCATGCTGATCATTTCTGCAGTAATTGTCATTCCAATTTTAGCTATTTTATATGTATACCTATTTGATCGAAAGCAGAAACAGCATGCTATTTTGCGGAATTATCCTATACTCGGCAGGATTCGCTATATGATTGAAAAAGTGGGACCGGAATTCAGACAGTATTTATTTGATAACGATAACGATGGTAAACCGTTCAGCCGGGAAGATTATTTGCATATGGTTTTACCGGGAAAATACTTAAAAAGCGTTATCGGATTCGGTTCAAAACGTGATTTTGACGCGCCTGGTTATTATTTGCGGAATTCGATGTTTACGAAACAGAACGAAGAAATGCGCGTTGATAACCAGCGTAAAGTCGATTCAATGCGTTATATAGTAGATGGAGAAGGGTTATTCTCACGCAGAGAACACCGTGAAGAAGTAGCGGCAGACCCATGGCTGCTGCCTGATGAAGATGCAGTTGTCATCGGACCGGACTGTAAGCATCCTTTTCGTGTCCACAGCTTGCTTGGGCAATCAGCCATGAGTTATGGAGCACTTGGTGAGAATGCAATTACGGCGCTTTCCAAGGGAATTGGTATGGCAACGGGTGCGTGGATGAATACAGGAGAGGGCGGCTTATCTCCCCACCATTTAGCTGGAGATGCGGATATTATCGCACAGATCGGTTCCGGATTGTTTGGATTCCGCACAAGTGAGGGTGAATTCGATTGGAACCTGCTGACAGAGAAGGCGGAAAATCCAAAAGTCCGTGCATTTGAACTGAAACTGGCACAAGGCGCTAAAATGCGCGGGGGGCACGTTGAAGGTTCCAAAGTGACGGAAGAGATTGCCATGATTCGTAATGTGACCCCATTTAAGACGATTAATAGTCCGAACCGTTTCCATCAGTTTGATGACTTTCCATCAATGTTTTCATTTATCGAACAAATTCGGAGCCACTCAGGAAAACCTGTGGGCATTAAAATTGTTATTGGCGGAATCTCTGATGCAGAAGAATTGGCATCTTTTATGAAAGAGACGGGTATGGGACCGGACTTTGTCTCCGTAGATGGATCAGAGGGCGGATCGGGTGCGACGTATCAGGATTTAGCAGATTCAGTGGGCCTTCCGATTCGGTCTGCTTTAATCATTCTTGACGATGCCTTAAGAAAGTATGAAGTACGGGATCGAGTGAAAATTATTGCTTCAGGAAAGATGACCACACCAGACAAAGCAGCGATTGCGCTTGCAATGGGTGCAGATCTCGTTCAAATTGCCCGCGGGTTCATGATTTCGGTCGGTTGTATTATGGCGCAGCGCTGTCATACCAATGAATGTCCGGCAGGTGTAGCTACGACGGATCCTCACTTACAGCGCGGTCTGGTCGTTGAAGAGAAAAAGTATCGAGTCACCAATTATATTTTAACCATGCGTGAGGGGTTATTCAGAATCGCCGCAGCAGCAGGACTGGATTCGCCCACGAAGTTAGAAAGACATCATGTATTTTATAAAGACGAACGCGGAAGAGTTACTCCGATTGAGTAACTCCAGCAGCAAGAGTGTGCAAGCAAGGGGAGTCATCCCTTGCTTGCTTTTTGTCGAAAAAATAGTTTTTTAAATTTAATAATTATTCATTTCAATCAGAAAAATGTGATAGTATAGAAGGAACTTAGAATTAGATAGGGGGATGGAGAAATGGAGCTGATGAACAAAACAGTCGGAGAAATTTTATGTGTGCAAGCAATTCAACACCCGGAAAACGAAGCGTATGTGTATCCGGAAAGACACTTAAGAAAAACGTACGCCGAATTCGACAAAGAAACGGATCACCTGGCAAAAGCATTTATGGGAATTGGAATTCAAAAAGGAGAACACGTTGCGATTTGGTCAGATAACAAACCACAATGGTTACTGAGTCAATTTGCGACCGGTAAAATGGGCGCTGTTCTAGTTACGGTCAATACGAATTATCAGGCAGCAGAGTTGAAGTATTTACTGCAGCAGTCTGAAGCGACTACTCTCATTTTGGACGAGGGATTTAAAGGTACTAGTTATCTGGAAATTTTACGTTCCATTTGTCCATCCCAACGGGAAAGTGATGGCGGGCATATCCATTGTCCGGCGCTGCCTAATTTAAAACGTGTGATTTTGATGACCGAGAAAAATGAAGCGGGCATTTATAATTGGTCTGAATTTCTGAAGCACGCAGAAATGGTATTGGATGAAGAGCTGGAGCAGCGCAAGCAAACGCTGCATCCAGACGATGTGATTAATATCCAGTACACCTCTGGAACGACAGGTTTTCCTAAAGGGGTCATGCTCACTCACAATAACGTTGTCAATAATGGAAATATGATTGCAGAGACGATGAAGTTAACGGAGAACGACCGGTTATGCATTCCAGTTCCATTCTTCCATTGTTTCGGTTGCGTCTTAGGGACGCTTGCAGCGGTTACGCATGGGGCGACAATGGTCATTGTTGAGCAATTCGATGCTGCTGGCGTGCTGCGTGCAGTTCAGGATGAGAAATGTACAGCATTGCACGGCGTCCCAACAATGTTCATCGCGGAATTGAATCATCCTGATTTCAAAACCTATGACACTTCCAACTTGCGAACGGGGATTATGGCAGGATCTACGTGTCCGATTGAAGTGATGAAGCAAGTGATTGAGGAAATGGGAGCGGCTGAAATTACGATCTGTTATGGATTGACAGAGGCTTCACCTGTCATTTCTCAAACGAAGACAGATGATCCGATTGAAAAGCGGGTGTCTACTGTCGGTAAACCGCATCCTCATGTAGAAGTGAAAATTATAGATCCTGCAACTGGCGATGAACTTCCGATTGGAGATTCAGGGGAACTTTGTACACGAGGGTATCATGTCATGAAAGGCTATTATAATAACCCTGAAGCAACGCGTGAAGCGATTGACTCAGAAGGCTGGCTGCATACGGGGGATATTGCGAGACTGGACGAAGATGGATATCTGGATATCACCGGCCGTATGAAAGACATGGTCATTCGCGGCGGAGAAAATATTTATCCTCGTGAAGTGGAAGAGTTTTTGTACACCTATCCCGGGGTTTCTGACGTTCAAGTTGTAGGAGTGCCAGACGAGCGGTACGGAGAAGAGCTCATGGCGTGGGTCATCCCGAAAGAAGGAGCGAAATTGGATGAGGACGAAATCCGAGCATTCTGTAAGGGAGCTATCTCACACCACAAAATACCCCGTTACATTGAATTTACGAATGAGTATCCAATGACCGCTTCAGGAAAAATTCAGAAGTTCAAGCTGCGCGAAATGTCTGAAGAAAAAGCGATCCATTCTTAAAAAGACGCATGTCCAAATTGGGCATGCGTCTTAATCATTCATAAAGGGTTTGTTCTTTTGTTCCGTCTTCATGATAAATGGTCAACACTCCATCATGCTCTGTTGTGTATGGCTTTGCTTTATCAAGAAGGGCGCTCTTCGTTTCTTCTTTATAAATAATAGATGAAGCGTTTTTTTTACTGAAAGCCCAGTCATCTTCGCGTTTGCGGACTTCAAAGTGCGGACGGTCTTCTGCGTTGCCTTCAATCGATTCCCTGGCTTGGGAAAGCCCGATGGAAATTGCACGGCCATCCTCATAACCTTCTCGCAGTAAGGCGTTTGCAATTTCAATCGCTTTACTGCGGACATCCGCATCTAGGTTTTTATAAGAATCCGGATAATCATTTTTTGTCCAAGGCATGTGTACATCCTCCTCTGCAGTTTTACTTACGGGTTTGCTGATTGGCAGCAGTAATAAAGGGTTCCAGCTTATGTCTGGTTTCAATACGGATGAAGGGAACATCCCGCATGGCACCAGGTTTTTCCTGGTCACTGTAAAAGTGCTCTGTTTTATCAGGCTTTGGCAGAACTTCCATCGCTTCTTTTTTGCTGCAAGCGTAGTAGATTTCTCCAACGCGTGCCTGGTAAGAAGCCGCTAAACACATCGGACACGGCTCACCGCTTGCATATAGAATGGTGTCCGATAGGTCTGTAGAAGCCAAAGTTCGACACGCTTCTCGAATTGCAGCCAATTCCGCATGGGCTGACGGGTCGTGGTCTGTCTCTACAGAATTGACCCCGCTCGCAATGATTTCTCCGTCGCGCACAATGACGGCGCCATAGGGCCCTCCTCCTTGTAAGACACTATCTGTTGCTAGTCGAATCGCATCATTTAAAAACCTCTCGTGATCCAAATCAATTCCTCCTGTCGAATAGTAGCTATTTCCCGGGAAATAAATCGAAAATAGGTATGGCGTAATACACCGAACTTGCCTATAATGAATTTGACCGGGCTCGCGTATATTAATGAAAGCGTTTGCGGTTATAGAGAACAAATTAAAGGGGGATTAAACTATGTCAGCTGATGTTTACAAACTGATTTCTATTATACTTTATATGGCGGCCATGGTGTTCATAGGGTGGTACGCGTTCCGCCGTACATCTAACTTAACAGATTACATGCTGGGTGGACGCTCACTTGGACCAGCAGTTACAGCACTCAGTGCCGGAGCTGCAGATATGTCAGGCTGGCTGCTGCTTGGATTGCCGGGTGCAATCTTTGACAAAGGTCTGCCAGAGATTTGGATTGCAATCGGTTTAACTACCGGAGCGTATCTGAACTGGTACTTTGTAGCGCCTCGTCTACGGGTATATACCCAAGTAACAAATGATTCAATCACGATTCCAAGTTTTCTTGAAAACCGATTGAAAGATAAATCGAGACTATTGAGAATTGCATCTGGACTAATTATTCTAATCTTCTTTACATTTTACGTATCTTCTGGAATGGTTGCAGGCGGTAAGTTCTTCCTCAGCTCATTCGGATTGGATTATCACGTTGGACTGATTATAGTATCTGTCGTTGTTGTAGGATACACATTGTTCGGAGGATTCCTTGCTGTAAGTTATACGGACTTCGTACAAGGCTTGATCATGTTCCTGGCACTTATTCTAGTTCCTGTAGTCGCTGTGTTTGTAACAGGTGGAATTCCTGAAACTGCTGAGTCAATCCGTGCAGTAAATCCGGATATGCTCAGTCTTGTTAAAGGAGCCACTGTTCTTGGTGTCATATCATCGGTTGCATGGGGTCTCGGATATTTCGGTCAACCGCACATTATCGTGCGTTTCATGGCGATTAAATCAGTGAAAGAAACAAAAAGTGCCCGCCGCATCGGGATTAGCTGGATGATTTTAAGCTTGCTCGGCGCAGTCGCAACAGCGCTCGTCGGGATTGCCTACTATCAGCAGAATCCTGGAGCAGAGTTAGTAGACTCAGAAACAATCTTCATTGCACTGGGGCAGATTATTTTCCATCCATTCATTGCAGGAATCATGCTTGCAGCAGTTTTAGCGGCTGTCATGAGTACAATTTCTTCTCAGCTGATTGTAACGTCTTCTGCATTGATCGAAGATTTATATAAAGCGATCTATAAAACAGACGCTTCGGATAAGCAATACGTATTCCTTGGCCGTATGGCGGTACTTGTCGTCTCCCTCATTGCAATGGTGCTGGCTTGGCCTAACAATGAGTCCATCTTGAAACTTGTATCATTCGCCTGGGCTGGTTTCGGCGGAGCATTCGGTCCGATTATTCTCTTATCATTGTACTGGCGTAAACTGACAGCTAAAGGTGCATTGTTCGGAATGGTTGCGGGTGCGATTGTTGTAGGTGTATGGGGCAACGTTCCAGCACTTACGGGCACATTATATGAAATCATTCCTGGATTCATCGTTTGTCTGCTTGTTACGTACTTTGTAAGTCTTGCAACGTATAAAGAAAACAAAGAAATCGAACGCGAATTTACAGAGTCATTGGACCTGTTGAAACGCGATAGCTGATTTTAGAAAGCCGTCCATTTAACGTGGGCGGCTTTTTACATGGTTTCTTACTGCTCTTACGGTATGATACTAGTAAAGGGGGAATTCGTTATGAAACTCGATCATGTCGTGTGGTTTACAGAACGCACTCCTGAAGCAGTGGCTTCACAAAATCCAGGGGCAATTGTTGGCGGGAGACACGAGCAATGGGGTACGTACAATGCGCTGCTATACATGCAAAATGCTTACCTGGAATGGCTGGCAATTGAAAACGCAGATAAAGCTAAATCCTCCTCTCATCCGTTAGTCGAACTGTTGAAATACGACTTATCAACATTTGGAGAAGGATGGGGCACATTATGTGTTTCTACAGATGATATACTAGCGCTAAATGACAGACTTCTGGACATGAACATGAAGACGTCTGGCGTGCTTGACGCATCTCGACTTACCTCATCAGGCAACCTGAAAAAGTGGAAGATGTTATTTATTCTTGAGGAGGATTTTACAGATCTTCCGGCACCGTTTTTCATTCAATGGGAAGAAAGTGAAGAAACTAGACGCGATTCATTGCGTGCAGAAGGTGCGATCACGGATGACAGGAATGCAGAGCGAATCGAGGAATGCGTGCTAGTAACGAATGACGTTGAGCGGACACTTGAACGATGGTGCACGATTCTTGGTATCACGCCTGAAAATACAGATAGTCTGAAATTAAATGATGTCCGGTTTCGTTTCATGGAAAATCCCGGGGAACGAAATCGTATGCTTGCGGTTAAGACGGGGCAAGCTGAATAGTAAGGTAAATGAGTGGAAGAAGGTGTTTGAATGGATGAAATGGAACAACTAAAAGAAATCGCCATACTCGTTGGGGTAGAAGAGCAAAACGATGACCATTTTGAATACGAGTTAGAGGAACTTGGCAATCTTGCAGCGGCTGTAGGGGTGAAGGTTGTTGGAAGTGTTGTCCAAAAGTTGGAGCGGAAGCACCCGACAGGCTATATCGGTAAAGGAAAAATTGATGAAGTGCGTTTGTTTGCAGATGAAGCCGGGGCAAACTTAATCATTTTTAATGATGAGCTGTCTCCTTCGCAGTTACGGAACTTGGAGCGTGACCTGGAAGTAAAGATCATAGACCGGACAATGCTCATCCTCGATATATTTGCGAGAAGAGCGAGAACCCACGAAGCGCGTATGCAAGTCGAGCTTGCAGAATTGCAATATACATTGCCAAGACTTGTAGGCTTGCGAGCATCACTCGGCCGGCAAGGCGGGGGCACTGGCGGAGGCTTCCAAAACAAAGGTGCGGGTGAGACTAAATTAGAGCTTGATCGCCGTAAAATTGAAGAACAGATTGCGAAGTTGAGAAGAGAACTAGAAGGTATGAAGCAACAGCGGGATGTCCAGCGGAAACAGCGGAAACGCAGCGGAACACCTGTCGTTTCAATCGTTGGCTACACGAATGCCGGGAAATCCACGTTGATGAACAGAATTCTTTCTGAAGCGGATGGAAACGAAGCGAAAACTGTGATGGAGAAGGACATGTTATTTGCAACACTGGACACATCAGTAAGAAGCGTAACGCTGATAGATCGGAAACCATTCATCCTGACCGATACAGTTGGGTTTGTGGCAAAGCTGCCTCACCATCTCGTAAAAGCCTTCCGTTCTACATTGGAGGAAGCCCGTGAAGCAGATTTGCTATTGCACGTGGTAGATGTTTCAAATCCAGAGTACCGTCATATGATTGACATCACGAACAAGACACTTCAAGAAGTTGGTGTGGAAGACATCCCGACGATGTATGTCTATAACAAATCGGATTTAGCAAATGACGTGGAGTTCCCACGCGTACAAGATGACCAGATTTGGCTTTCAGCGAAGACTGGTGCAGGAATTGATGAATTAGTGACGTTGATCGAGCACAAAGTCTATCAAAAACATATTACGTGTAAACTCCTCATTCCATTTGACCGTGGAGATTTGGTATCTTATTTAAATGAAGAGACCTATGTGAAGTCGACAGAGTATGAAGAAGAGGGCACTTTGATGGTTGTGGAGATGGACGAACGTGAGCGAAAGAAACTTGAGGAATTCATCGTCAGCCATTGAACAGAAAAGAACGAGGCTGGGACAAAACTCAGTAAATTAAAAAAGAACGAATCCTAAGGAATTATCCTAGGGATTCGTTCTTTTGGTATTTTAGAAAGGAAAATAGGAAGACACTCTGTTAAAATAGATTCACCACAAACCATTTAAGGAGGTCTTCCTATGTTTAAAGAGTATAACATGAATCAACTAATTTTGCCGCTCGATATGGAAATGAAGCTACAGAAAGATGATATTGCCTACGCTGTGAATGAGCTCGTGGAGTCGATCCCCGGAGAAGCCTTCACAGGCTTTTTGCGTGAAACCGGCTGCCCTGCCTATCATCCGCGCATGATGATGAAGATTTTGCTCTGCGCTTACACCCAGTCCGTGTTTTCTGGCAGAAAGATTGAAGGGCTTTTGAAAGACAGTGTCCGGATGATGTGGCTGGCTCAGGGATATGAACCAACCTATCGTACGATCAATCGCTTCCGGGTCCACCCCGAAGTGAAAGAGCTTCTTCGCCAATGCTTTGTACAATTCCGCTGCCGACTCGTAGAAGAAAAGCAAATCGAAGAAGAAGCCATCTTCATAGACGGGACTAAACTCGAAGCCAATGCTAACAAGTACACCTTCGTCTGGCGTAAAGCCGTTGAAAGATACAGTGCGAGCCTGGTCGAAAAATCGAATCAGATGTATGAGGAGCTTTTGGAAAAGAACATCATACCGGAGATCGAACGAGAAAGTTCGGACGAGCTTACCACGAACGAACTGTCCAACATCCTCAACAAGCTGGAAGATACGGTACAGACCTACGATGAAAAAATTGAAGAAAGCGACGATACAGAAGTTCGAAAAGAGCTGCGGTCGCAACGCAAGGAACCAAAACAGTATCGAAAAAAGTTCCAGGATTTTTTACAACGCAAAGAGAAATACCGGATCGACATGGCGATTTTTGGAGACCGTAACAGCTATTCCAAGACGGATCATGACGCCACCTTCATGAGGATGAAGGAGGATCATATGAGTAATGGCCAGCTCAAGGCAGGCTACAATGTGCAAGTGGCAACCGAAGGACAGTATGCGCTTGCTTACGATATCTACCCAAACCCAACGGATACACGAACACTCATCCCGTTTCTTAATCTCATCGAGAAAGACTATTTCGAGCTGCCGGAGTACATAGTCGCAGATGCTGGTTATGGCAGTGAACAGAACTATGGAGATATCCTTGAAAACAGAAAGCGTACACCATTGATCACCTATAATCAGTATCGGAAGGAAAAGACAAAGAAATACAAAGAAGATCCGTTCAACACAATGAACTGGGCTTATGATGAGGAAGCGGATTCCTACACTTGTCCGAATGGCCGCAGGCTAGGATTTAGCCATTTTTCAAAACGAACCGACAAATACGGATTCACACGCGAATACAAAGCGTATGAATGCGACGATTGTTCCGATTGCCCATTGCGCTCCCTTTGTACGAAAGCGCAGGAAGGCAACAACCGGAAATTGTATATCAATGAAAAATGGGAAATGCATAAAACAATCATTCGAGCGAAGCTTTCAGAAGAGAAAACAGGTTCACTCTACGGTCAACGGAAAATCGACGTAGAACCAGTTTTTGGATTTCTGAAGGCGAATTTGGCGTTCACTCGTTTCTCTGTGCGGGGAAATGATAAGGTGAAAAATGAACTGGGCTTCGCATTCATGGCCGTGAATTTGAGGAAATACACGGCCATAAACAACATTCAGGCATCAGAAAACGGAAAGAATACGAGAAAAAAAGCGAGTGCTCACCAAAAATCGGTGAACACTCGCTTTTTTTGCTTCAATCTGACTGGTTGTGTCCCAGCCTCGTTCTTTTTTTATAAGAGAAAGGGGGTGGGATAGTAGTAGTATGCCCGCTTCCCGATTTCTTAAACCTGCTGAAACTGATTTGCGTGTAATTTTGAGAAGATTCCGTTCTGAGCAACGAGTTCAGCGTACCCGCCATCTTCTGCAATCCCTTCAGGTGTGACAACAACGACACGGTCTGCATCGCGAATTGTCGCAAGTCTGTGAGCGATGACGAGTGTCGTTCGGTTCTCAGAAAGCTCTGTAAGAGATTCTTGGATAATGCGCTCGGTTTCTGTATCGAGGGCGGAAGTTGCTTCATCCAAAATAAGAATCGGAGGATTTTTTAAGAACATACGCGCAATTGCGAGACGCTGTTTTTGGCCGCCGGACAATTTCAACCCGCGTTCACCAATCTGCGTTTCATAACCATCAGGGAGATTGGAGATGAATTCTTCTAAGTGGGCACGCTTCGCAGCTTCATAGATTGCTTCGTCCGGAGCATTTAAATCACCGTACGCAATGTTTTCTTTGACGGTGCCGGTAAAGAGGAAAACGTCTTGTTGGACGATCCCGATTTGACGGCGCAGCGAACGCTGACTCATATTGCGGATATCCATTCCGTCGATTGTAATCTGTCCTTCATTCACATCGTAAAACCGCGGGATCAATGAACAAATCGTAGTCTTCCCAGCGCCGGAGGGTCCGACAAACGCAATAGTTTGTCCAGATTGTATCGACAAGCTCAGGTTGTTAAGCACAGGCTTTCCGCCATCATAACCAAATGTGACATTCGATAATGTGATATCTCCGTTTAAGTGTGCGACGTCTATCGCGTCAGGGATATCGATGATTTCCGGATCTTGGTTCAGCAAGTCCTGGAACCGGCTGAATCCAGCCATCCCTTTCGGATAGAGCTCCAGCAATGCGCTGATTTTATCTACGGGTTTAATGAGGATATTGACGAATAGAATGAAGCTGACCAATTCTCCAATAGTTAGTTTCTCCTGGATTGTAAACCACGCACCCACCACCAAAATAACGAGAGTGACAAGCCGTGTCATCATGTAAATGGAAGAAGTCGTCCAAGCCATTACGTTATATGCGACTAATTTGGCAATCCGGAAGTTGCCGTTGTCTTTTTGGAAACGAGCTAATTCAAAACTTTCGTTTGTAAATGACTTTACAACTCTTGAGCCTGATACTGAGTCTTCTACACGCCCGTTCACTTCTGCAATTTTCCCATACATATTAAGCCAGGCTGAATTCATAGCTTTGTTGCAGAAAGCGACTAAGACAATCAGGAAAGGCACCATAACAATTGCAATGAGAGCCAGTTCTGGATTGATGGAGTACATGAGGATGAACGCACCTATGATGGTCATGATTGCGATGAACGCGTCTTCGGGTCCGTGATGGGCAAGCTCTCCAATGTCGAAGAGATCTGTTGTGATCCGCGTCATAATATGTCCCGTTTTGGTATTATCAAAGAATCGGAACGACTGCTTTTGAACATGGTTGAACAGTTTTTCGCGCATATCGGTTTCAATATTAATGCCCAATTTGTGTCCAAGGTAGCTGACAATGTATTGAAGGAATGTGCTGAATAGATAGATGACGAGCAGCAAAATACCAATTGTAGTAATCAAGCCCCAATCACGATCAGGCAAGAGTATGTCAATGAATCCTTGAACGGCGAGAGGGAATGCCAGTTCAAGCAGCGCGACAAATACAGCACTCGAGAAATCGATTATAAAAAGTCTTTTGTGCGGTTTGTAATAGGAGAAAAACTGTTTCAGCATGATATCCGTCCTTTTTGCAATTTTAGAGCTAGTATACATGGTTTAATAGAAAAGTTCGACATAACTCTCCGAATATTCTTCCACCCGGGACTTTTGTTGGGAATATAGGGTATGGATGAAAAGGAGGATTTTAAGGACTTTTAAAAAAATTCTGAAACTGAACGCAGTTACTGTCGTAGACTAATATGTAATATAGTTTCTAATAAAGGAGAAGATTTCATGAAAAAATGGACAAAAGGAATTGCAGCGGGCTTGCTCGTTCTCGCACTTGGTGCGTGTGGATCAGCAGAAGAGCCAAATGTAAAAGCGGATGCACATACAGATACGGCTAGTAAGGGGAAAGAAACGGGTCAGGAAGTTGAAAAAAATGAACTCACTGCTCAAGAAGTTTATCAAAAGTCTTTAGAAGCCGCTGAATCAATTAAAAGCATGCATGCAGATTTTGCAATCGAACAAAATTTGAAGACCACCGATGAAGAACCAATGAGCATGAAGAATACTATTTCAATAACGATGGATATGGTAACAGAGCCGATGTCTCTTCATCAGAAAATGGAGATGGTTGGAGATGCAGAGGAAAACATGGATCTTGAAATGTATGGATCGGGGGATGAACTATACCTTCAGACACCAGATATGGAGGGTGATTGGATTTTCGTTCCGGTTGAAATGCAAGAAGAAATGCTTGCAGGGATGGACAGCTCCAATGCAATGATGGACTTGGAAGTGTTCAAAGACTTTACGGAAGAGTTTACGCTTGAAGAATCAGGTGATGAATATATTTTGAACTTATCCGCTGCAGGGGAGAAATTCAGCGGACTCTTAAAAGAACTCATGGACCAAACTTCCGTAGCCGGTCAGGAAATGGGAGATGAGGAAGCGCTTGAAAACATAGAGGTGAAAAAGATTGACCTCACTCTTCACTTGGACAAAGAAACGTACTATACGAATTCGTTTGACATGAAACTGGACGCGATTATGGATATAGCCGGCTATCGAACAGTGACCATCCAGAATATCAATGCTAAGATGAGCAAAGTCAATGAGCTGAAGGAAGTCGTAATTCCAGACGAAGTGCGCAGCAACGCATATGATATGTCTGGAAATAAGGTCGGAGAATAAGGGTACTGATAAAACAGGCTGGGAGAATATAATTGATTCTCCTTCCTGTTTTTTTGCGTCTGATTTTTCTTTTGGGACACCTAGTATTTTCCTCATTCTCATTACAAACCCATTCCCGCCTTGTTCGAGATTAAGTGAGAATCATTGTCAGTTATCTGTTGACTTCCAATTTGCGTTTGCTATAATGGGATTTGCGGCTAACTGATAATTGTTTTCATTTAAACAACTCAAGTCCGCAAATATCTAGATATCGGAGTTCTTCATGAAGAAACGTTATTTGATGGTTGCGCTAATTCTCCTCTCGCTGCTTTCTTTGTTTGTGGGAGTGAGCCATATTTCACCGAAAGACCTGCTGGACTTCCGCTCTGAGGAAACCGAAATTTTTCTCATTAGCCGGCTGCCGCGATTACTTGCGATTTTGCTTGCAGGTGCAGGAATGAGTATTACGGGTCTGATTATGCAGCAGCTCAGCCGCAACAAATTCGTATCCCCGACAACGGCGGGTACTTTGGATGCTGCTAAGCTTGGAATTCTCGTTTCAATGTTGTTATTTACGGATACATCAACCATCGAGAAAATGCTCGTCGCATTTGCGTTTGCGCTAGGCGGCACCTTGCTGTTCATGAAAATCTTAGACCAAGTTAAATTTAAAGATGCTATTTTCATCCCGCTTGTAGGTCTCATGTTCGGTAATATATTATCGTCGATCACTACGTTTTTTGCTTACAAAGCAAATGTGATTCAAAACATGTCCTCCTGGCTTCAGGGAGATTTCTCCCTCATTATGAAAGGCCGTTACGAATTGTTATACATAAGTATCCCCGTTCTCATCATTACCTATTTCTATGCAAACCGGTTTACGGTAGCGGGAATGGGGGAGGACTTCTCTAAAAATTTGGGGCTGGCTTATCGAAGGATTGTGAACATCGGGCTGATACTAGTCGCATTAATTACGACGACTGTTGTTTTGACTGTCGGTGTTATTCCATTCCTAGGACTCATCATCCCTAATATTGTTTCCATTATTAAAGGAGACAATTTGGAAAAAACATTGCCGCATACAGCTATGCTAGGCGCGATTTTTTTACTCGTGTGTGACATTCTCGGACGGGTCATTATTTATCCTTATGAGATTTCAATTAGCTTAATGGTAGGCGTTATCGGCAGCGCAATCTTCCTCTATATGCTGTTTAGGAGGAAAGTCTATGCGTAATCGTACAAAATTGCTTATACTCGCTGTTGCTGCTTTAGTGTTTTGCGGACTGTATTTGTTCCAAGGATTGAATGGGAGTTATGATTATGCGTTGCCGCGACGTGGAATTAAAGTCGTTGCCATGGCATTAACTGGTGTAGCGATTGCGTATTCGACAGTTATCTTCCAAACAATTACGCACAACCGCATTTTGACACCTAGTATTATGGGACTCGATTCCCTGTATATCTTGCTGCAAACCGTGCTGATCTTTTTCCTTGGGTCAACTCACGTCACAATTGTAAATAAGCAAGTGAACTTTGTGTTATCTGTCGGTGCAATGGTCGTCTTCGCCCTGCTGCTTTATCAGTTCTTATTTAAAGCAGGAAAGCGTCCTATCTACTTTCTGTTACTCGTTGGGATTATCGTCGGTACCTTTTTCCAGAGTATCTCGACGTTTTTGCAAGTACTGATAGACCCGAACGAGTTTTTGCGGGTGCAAGACAAATCCTTTGCCAGCTTCAATAACATTAATGGAGATCTTGTCTGGTGGTCCCTGGGGATCCTGATTATTACACTTATCATTGGATGGCGGAAGTTCAACGAATTGGATGTACTGTCACTCGGTCGTGATACAGCCATTAACCTGGGTGTCAATCACGATAGTATCGTTAAAACGATGCTCATCCTATCTTCAGTTCTGATTGCTGTATCGACAGCGCTCGTTGGTCCGATTACATTTTTCGGGCTCATCGTTGCCAATCTGTCTTATCAGTCTTTCAAAACATATAAGCACTCTATTTTAATCGCGGGTGCTTCCGTCATGAGTATCATTGCGCTGGTTGGCGGACAATGGGTTGTTGAAAGAGTGTTCACCTTCTCCACAACGCTAAGCGTCATCATTAACTTCGTTGGTGGAGCATACTTCATCTACTTACTATTAAAGGAGAGTCGATCTGCATGATCCAGGTTCGAGAATTGACAAAAGCCTACGGGAATAAAGCAGTCGTTGAAAAAGTGAGCGTGGATATTCATCCCGGTAAAATTACTTCTTTCATCGGACCGAACGGGGCAGGCAAGTCGACGCTTTTGTCCATGGTAAGCCGGCTGCTGGATGCAGATACAGGTGAAGTGCTCGTCGACAACACCAACGTTAAAAAGATGAAATCCAATGACTTTTCTAAAAGAGTGTCCATTTTGAAACAATCGAACTTCATGAACGTTCGTTTAACAATCCGTGAACTCGTATCGTTCGGCCGTTTCCCGCACTCTAAAGGACGTCTGCAAGCTGAAGACATTCAAATCGTAAACCAAGCACTCGACTATATGGACTTAATGAGTATGCAAGACATGTACTTAGAAGAACTGTCGGGCGGTCAAAGACAGCGAGCGTTCATCGCAATGGTCATCGCGCAAGATACAGATTACATCTTACTGGATGAACCGTTAAATAACTTGGACATGAAGCACTCCGTCCAAATTATGAAGATTTTACGCCGCCTTGTAGATGAACTAGGCAAAACAGTTGTCATCGTTCTTCACGACATCAACTTTGCTTCTGTTTACTCAGATCGTATTGTCGCTTTAAAAGAAGGTCGCGTCGTCAAAGATGGTCCGACGAACGATATTATAAACTCAGAATCTCTTCGGGAAATCTATGACATGGATATCCCGATCCAGCAGATGAACAATTGTCGCATCTGTGTGTACTTCAACTCATAAAACAAAAGGATGGTAGATAGTCATGAAAAAACTTACAGTGCTATTTATGGCATTCGCATTGATGCTCGTTCTAGCAGCATGCGGATCTAAAGATGAAGAAAAGAAACCAGAAGCAAACAACTCAGGATCAGACAATGCATCTGAAAGCAGTGAAGCAGCAGAAACAAAAGAAATGACGTTCAAGCATGAGCTTGGCGAAGCAACATTGAAAGATACTCCGAAAACAGTTGCAGTATTCGACTTCGGTGTGCTTGATACATTAGACGAATTAGGTGTTGAAGTTGCCGGTGTGCCACAGGCAACGATGCCTGCATACTTAGAGAAATATGCTGGTGACGATTACACAAACCTAGGCAGCTTGAAAGAGCCTGACTTTGAAGCACTTCATGCGATGAAGCCGGACGTAATTTTCATCTCTGGCCGTCAAGCAGACTTGTACGATCAATTTGAAGAAATCGCACCGACTATCTACATGGGAATCGACACTGCAAACTACATGGATTCGTTTAAGAAGAACATGGACATCATCGCTCAAATCTTCGATAAAGAAGATGAAATGAAGTCAGAACTTGCTGATGTAGATAAGCTAATTGAAGACATTCACACAAAAGCTTCTGAAACAGACAGCAAAGCATTGATTACGCTTGCGACTGAAGGAAAAGTAAGTGCATACGGGCCAAGCTCACGTTTTGGGTTGATCCACGATGTATTTGGTTTTACACCGGCGGATGAAGGAATTGAGGCTTCTACACACGGACAGAATATTACATTTGAATATATTCTAGAAACAAATCCGGACATTCTGTTCGTAATTGACCGCGATGCTGCAATTGGTAAAGGCGCGAATGCTAAAAAGACAATTGAAAATGATCTTGTAAAGAAAACAAATGCTTTCAAGAATGGTAAGATTGTTTATCTTGACGGAGAATACTGGTACCTTTCTGGCGGCGGATTGAAGTCAATGAAAGAAATGATCAAAGAGGTTGAAGCAGGACTATAATTTTATGAAAAAGACCGATTCCATACGTGGAATCGGTCTTTTGGTGTCTGCCGAATGAGTCTCCGCTATGCTACACTTTAAGCAACGGTTAAACGGTGTTGATGTGCGCTGCAGGCGGACGCTTTCCGCTCCAATCCACGGATAAACTTATAAAAAGATAATTGTGATTAAGCGTAAGCACAAGAACGAAGAGAGTGGGAAATGGTATGGGAAAAGCGATTACAGTGCGAGGGAAGTCGGTTGAACAAGCTGTAGAGACAGCACTTAATATCTTATGCCTTGATTTATCAGATGTGCATATCCAAGTAAATAGAACTGCGGAGTCCAGCAGTTTTACAGGAACTTCTAGATTTGCAGAAGTGACAGTAACTCCAGTCCGCTATCATGCGCCTACTTTGGATTTGCAAGTAGAAGAATCAGGACAAGCGGGTGTCCGGATTCGTGACGGACATGTTGAGATTCACGAAACATCTGCAAACTCGTACCCGACAATTGAAGCGGGCAATGGCGTGTCCATAATTGTAAATGGTGAGAAATTAGATGGAAGACGCCAGATTACGGAATCGGATATTGTACACATCCGAACGATTGACGAGCTGACACGTGCACAGTTATCCATCACGGTTCGTGAACAAGGAGCGCTTGCGCTGTTAACTGTTTCTCCGGGTAAAAAGGTTACAAGAACTGTAAAAGACACGAAGTATGAGCGCAATTTGACGGTGGTGGCTGAAGAAATACATGAGGTTGTAAATGATTGTTCCCAACGAATGATTCGGGATGCCTGTACGCAATTGGGAATCAGCACTCCTTTAGACAAACGAGTGCTGTGGGAAGCGTGTGAGACGGTAGTACCTTATGAAGCGATTGTAGCACGGGGAACTTTTCCGAAACCTGGACTTGATGGAGATGTTGAAGTTCAAATCGATGTAGACGGCAGCACACTCGCAGATGAGGGGAAAGTGAATTACCGGGAACAAACATCGGTTCAGCTGGTTCAGAACGGTCAACTAGTGGCAGCTGTTCTTCCTCCGATTCCCGGACAATCCGGAGAAGACGTGTTCGGAAATGAAATTATTGCGGAAGACGGGCAAACGGCTGCAATCCGTCTTGGTAAGAATGTCACGCAAACAGGAAACCATATCTTTGCAAGTTGTTCTGGAAATCTTGTTTTAGAACGTACGGATAATGGGGTTTTTATCGATATCGCTGACACCTTAGAAATAGAAGAAGTGAATTTTTCAAGCGGCAATATCCATTTTGACGGTGATGTAACGGTCAAAGGAAGTGTTAGCCATGGCTGTCTTCTAGAAGTAACAGGTGCTGTTGAAATAGGAGGAGAAGTTCGTAAGGCTGAGGTGTATGCGCAGAAAGCGGTGTTTGCAAATGGCCACGTTTCTTCTTCGACGATTGTAGTGGGCCAACAGCTAACAACGGATGCGAAGTATGCAGCTGAATTGGAAACCTTGCTTCCTATTCTCTGCAAGCTTGGGTCGTTCATCCAAGATATTGGAGCATTTCGTGAGGTGGAATTGTCAGCGTTAGATGGACAAGAACTAAAAAAACTGTTCCGGATCGGGTTCGGAGAAAAGTACTCTTCTTTCCAGGAACAGCTTCAAACATTTACCCAGCGCAGAGAGCCGATTGCCACGGATCCTGACTGGAGTGAGTTACAAACAACGCTGTACAGTATTTTTGTAAATACGATGAATCCAGGGGTGAAAGACGGAGTAGAGTTCCTAGGACTGATTTCCAAAGCCCAAGAGATGACAGCGCGCCATCTTCCGAAAGCAACACTAACTACTGGACGTTTGCGTATTCCATATGCTGTAAACAGTACTTTGAATTGTGCAGGAACGGTTGAAATCACTGGGAATGGCCTTGCTCAATGCAATGTCCATGCACAATTGGATCTCCTGGCTGAAGGGGTTTGCCGAGGCGGGGAGCTTGCTGCTGACCGTCATGTATCCATTCGCGAATGCGGTTCGAAACGAGGCGGGCAAACGATTGTCCGTACAAAAGAAGAAGGATCCATTGTTATCGGAATTGCATATTCAGGAACGGTGCTCATAGTGGGTGACCAATCGTATCATTTATCGGAAACGCTCATCGGAGTCACGGCTAAATTGCAAGATGGAATGCTGATTGTCCGATAAAGGTGTTCTCTAAATTGTTCTTTACCCCATCCTTAAATAACTGTATAATGACATGTGTCATGACAGTAGTTTGGATAGAATGGGAGAAAAGACAATGGCAAATACTATGGAGCGTATGGCTTCGAAACCTCAGAAGACGATTTCCCGTAATAAATTATTGGTCATATCGGGAACGGGCTGGATGTTTGACGCAATGGATGTAGGAATTTTATCATTTGTGATTGCAGCAATTGCAGTGGAGTGGAATCTGGCCCCTGCAGCAATTGGCTGGGTTGGAAGCATTAACTCATTAGGAATGATGTTCGGTGCGATTGGATTTGGCTTATTAGCTGATCGAATCGGAAGAAAACAAGTGTTCATGCTGACGCTCGTATTATTCTCTGTGGCAAGCGGTTTATCTGCACTTACAACGACTCTTGCAGCATTTCTTATACTAAGATTTTTCGTGGGGGCTGGACTCGGGGGTGAGCTTCCGGTCGCCTCTACATTAGTTTCAGAAAGTGTAGAAGCAAAGGAAAGAGGACGAATCGTTGTCCTATTAGAGAGCTTCTGGGCAGCGGGCTGGCTTATCGCAGCATTAATCGCATACTTCGTCATTCCGTCTCTTGGCTGGAGGGCGGCACTGATCATCACAGCATTACCTGCATTTTACGCAATTTATTTGCGGCGCAATTTACCAGACTCGCCGAAGTTTCTAGAAGCCAGTGTCCAGAAACAATCCATCGGTGAAAAGATGGCGGCTCTGTGGGCGAAGCCTTATAGAAGACGCACATTAATGCTTTGGATTGTATGGTTTACAGTCGTTTTCTCTTATTATGGAATGTTTTTATGGTTACCTAGCGTTATGGTCATTAAAGGCTTCGCGATGATCAAAACTTTTGGCTACGTCCTGCTGATGACACTTGCTCAGCTGCCTGGCTATTTCTCAGCAGCCTGGCTGATTGAACGAACCGGACGAAAGTTTGTCCTTTCAACCTACTTAATCGGGACGGCGTTAAGTGCATTTGCATTTGGGAATGCAGATACATTGGCAATGCTGCTATTGTTTGGTGCACTGCTATCGTTCTTTAACTTAGGTGCATGGGGCGCGCTATATGCATATTCACCTGAACAATATCCTACGTCAATCCGCGGGACGGGGACTGGAATGGCTGCAGGGATTGGCCGTATCGGTGGAATCTTCGGTCCGCTATTAGTGGGATCCATGCTGACAGCTGGTTACGGATTTGGTCTGATATTCGGTATTTTCTGCGGTGCTATTTTAATAGGTGTACTTGCGGTTGTATTTTTAGGTACAGAAACGAAACAAATGGAACTGGAATAACCCATCATTTGAGAATGCAAAAACAAGCCTTAATCGGAAAATACTTCCCATTAAGGCTTGTTTTGTTTTCTAAAGACCAGCCGTTCAAGACGCGGACGATTATACCGTTGGGCAATAATAATCGGTCCATTGAATAGAATCGCGTACGCAACGTTCAACCAGCTTGCCCATAAAGGGTTCCAGAGAAAGAAAAGAGCTGCGGGGATTATCGATACCCAATGAGTCAATTCAGCTCTTCTGGATTCGATGATGAATTCATCCAAAGATGCTGGATCATTTCCATGAAGGGACTGTTTGTTATATCCATTTTTGATGAACATCGTACCGTCTGGAATTAGCTGTTTCCAACGTTTCACTCGAAAGAGCTGGTGCCACAGCTCACCGCGCCGCTCAAAACGGAAAGGTTGAAATAGTCGCTCATGATGAACGAACCAGTTGTAAGGGATTCGAACGGTGCAGAATGAAATTGAAAGATGAAAAAAAGTCCATGCAACAGCATCTAACAAGACGACCCAAACGATAGGCAATTCAATTAAAGGCACTTCAGAATCACCTCGACAGTCAGATTATACTTGTACGTCACGTCCGCGCCATTTAACCGTTTTGCGAACATGGGTCAGATAGAGTGAGTACAAAAAAATAACGGTGAAGAAAAGCAATAAAACGGGATAGAACGGTAAAATCCACCACGAGAAGTTACCGGTCCTCCGTGCCAGCCAAGCCATCTCACAGACATTTAGCAGGTAAAGAATTCCGGCAGCCAAAATCCAAGGCATAGAACCGAATAGGCTGGAGAGTACCAGAAATACAGGAGCCGCAAATCCGCCAGTAATCCAAAAGTTCACGAGCATCATCACGAATGGATGGGTAGATTTTGAAGCGGTTCCAAAGTTCTTTGTCCACCCTTCGAGCAACTGATGGAAACCTTCCGGATACATGCGGAAATGTATGAGTCCGCGTCCTCCATAGCAGTGAACCGGGAGTCCTTGTTCTTGGAATGCTTCCCCAAGTGCCAAGTCATCCATGACAGCTCCGCGAATTGCCGCATGACCGCCTGAAGCTTTATAATCAGCGCGGGCACACAGAATACAAGGTCCGAATGATCCGGCGCTTTTCAGCCGCTCGCCGAATGGCGTGAAAACGTTCATGCCTGCCATGACAATAATATTGAAGATCGCAGAGGCGTTCTCATATACTTGCTTCATTTGGTGATAGGGTTGAAGCGATAGAATCCCTGTCCCGCCCATCTTCTCGTAAGAATTGACACAACGCAGCAAACTGTCAGACCGGTCAAATGCTGTATCTGCATCCAGGAATAGAAGGATGTCGCCTTTAGCGGCTTGAACACCTGCCCAGCAAGCGGCAGATTTACCAATCCAGCCGTCCTCGGGTTCAGTATTCCGGATAACGAGTGCATTGAACGACCGGGCAACCTCGCTTGTCCGATCTTCACTATCATCATCAATCACGATTGTCTCAAACAAAACACCTTGTTGCCGGGAGAGAGACTCTAGTAATGGAACGATCCGCTGTTCTTCATTACGGGCTGGGATAATAATGGAAATGAAAGACGAGGGTTGCTGTTTAAGGGAACCTTCAGTAGAAGGAACCGGCAATCGCCAAAACATAAGCAGACCGCTTGCTAGTCCGACTGTTGAAATGAGCGCTGCAACTGCAAAAACTGCGTCTAGCATGTGTAATTCCCCTCTCTGAATCCTGAAGTCCGCTCAACTGACACTAATTTCGTCATTTTTGACGGAGCCGATCACGCCTTACGATTTTGTCGCTTACCTGTTGGCCGCTCAACGTCACCATCGGCATACCGCCGCCAGGATTTACTGTACCTCCGACAAAGTAAAGATTGTCGTATAGTTCACTCTGTTTTTTGTGCTTAAAACCGCTGTTTTTCTTTTTATCAGAGACGGTCCCGTAAATGGCTCCGCGATCAGAACCATAAGTCTGCTCGATATCGTGGGGAGTCCATACATCTCGTGTCACGATGTTTTCCCGCAATCCATGCAAGCCCATCCGTTCCAACTTATCCAGGACGCGTGCTTCCAGCTTCAAATAGTCATCTGCTGTAAATGGATTGTCTTGTATATAAGGAATATGCGGCAAAATCTTTAAGTTTTCGTGCCCAGGAGGTGCTTGGGAAGGATCGGTTTTGTTTGTGTTGACAACGTAAAGTGTTGGATCATCCGGCAGCTCATGTTGTTTGAAAACCTTATCCATCTGTTCATGCAGATTATCCGAAAAGAAGAAGTTGTGATGATTTAAGCAAGGGTAGGACTTGCTCACACCGAGATGCAGGACGAGACCTGAACTGGATGGTTCAAATTTCTTTTCCAACTTGCGAACAAATTTTTTGTCAGTATCGACCATCTTTTTATAAAAAGGGATGACTTCCATATTTGAAACGTAATAATCAGCTGTCTTCAAGGATCCGTCGTCCAGTTCAACCCCTGTTATTTTTCTGTTTTTATCTGTTCGTGCATGTACAACACCCATCCCCGTATGTAATTGAACTCCAGTCTCAGCAGCAAGTTTTGTTAAACCTTCCGCCAATTTATGCATACCGCCAGGGACATACCAGCAGCCTTGAACATGCTGCATATAAATCATCATATTAAGAACTGCCGGGGCTTCGTAGGGAGAAGATCCGACGTATTTGATGAAATACGAAAGCATATCACGTAAATGCGGGTCACTAATTCGTTTTGAAATCGCTTCATACATCGTAGAGGTTAGGTCGAATCCTTTTAAGGACGAAATTAAGCCGTGATGTGCAAGGACTTCTTTCGTTGTATCCAGACCTTCAGCAAAGTACCCATGTTCAGTTGTATCGTAGAGACGCTTTGCATACTTTAAAAACGAATAATATTCTTTTATATCGTCACGGGTAAGTGAAGGGTTTCCGCGTTCCATTAAACGAAGGTCCCCATACAAATCTAAAACTGTACCGTCTGGAAAAAAAGAACGCCATTCACGGCTAAGCCGGGTTATAGGAACATAATCAGACATCCGTTTTCCGCTTCCGCGGAATAGTTTCTCGAAAATATGCGGCATTGTTAATATGGATGGCCCAAGATCAAAGCCAAAGCCGTCTTGCTCGAGGCGATTTAATTTGCCGCCCAAATGTGTATTCTTTTCATATAAAGAAACAGAGTAACCGTTTTGTGCGAGGGATATAGCAGCAGACAATCCGCCAAGTCCTCCCCCGATAACGATTACGGATTTGTTAGCATTCATCATACACGCATCGTCCTTCTTTCGAAAATTCTATTCACACAATCGAATCCGCTAAAATTCGTATCATTTCCCGTTTGGTTACAAAGTTTTTCCGAGCAAAACAATCGTAGTCATTTTGCCGCACACTTGTTAAAATTCCCCGATAGACCTGTGCGGAGGCAAGAACAGCAAACTGGCTATCATTATCAAAGTCTGAAATACAGCTAAGAAACTCTTCGTACAAGTGTTCAGCACGACTAGCGAGCAGCTCCCACACTTGAATGAAACTATCAGTAATCTGAGCGTTAGCTAATTGGTCTGTGCGATATCCCGCCCGCTGAAGTTCATCTGCAGGCAGATAGATTCTCCCTTTCTCGCGATAGTCTTCTCCCACATCTCTTAAAATATTCGTCAATTGCATAGCCACGCCCAGACTGATCGCTGCATCTGTACAGTCTCGTTCTGATTTGGAAGCGATAATTGGAAGCAGCATCCGGCCAACAGAACCTGCAACATAATAGCTGTACGTTTCAACATCATCCAGCGTTTTCGGAGTGGAAAAAGAGATATCCATGCGCTGGCCCTGCAGCTGGTCGAAAAACGGCTCTAAGTCCATTTCGTACGTGTTAAAGACTATCCTTAATGCACGCCACAATGGATGATCGATTTCTTGTCTGCTCGAGAAGAGATTGAGCTCTTCTGTTAACTTGTCCAATGCAACTAATTGATCGGTTCCTTCGCGGTTTTCATCGACGCTGTCATCTGCTGTCCGGCAAAATGCATAAATTGCGTAGACAGCTTGGGCTTTCTCTTCGGGAAGTCTCGAAAACGCATAGTAAAAACTTTTTGAATGTCGTTTAATAATCTGTTCACAATACGCAAAATCGTCTTGGACAGACAGGAAAGCAGTCATGCAAAGTCCCCCTTTCAACGGGTATGGAACAGAATTCCCTTATCATCATGCAAAAGTTCTTCCGTGGCAATTCGTGCAGACAATAAGACAATTGGAACGCCAGCACCAGGGTGTGTGCTGCTTCCTGTGAAGTAAAGGTTCTCACAATGAGTAGCTTTACTTTGCGGGCGCATATGATTGCTTTGTGCCAGTGTAGGCTGAAGGCCGAAAGTAGCGCCATTATATGCATTAAAACGCTGTTCGAAATCAGGCGGAGTCATATACGATTCAGAGACAATCTCCTGTTTAACATTTTCGAACCCTTTGACTTTTTCTAACGCATCTAATATATGGCCTCTGTAGTGTTGAATCGTTTCATCATTCCACTCATATTGGGAACAAGATTTGTCGGACACAGGAACGAGAATGTAAAGACCGTCCTTTCCTTCCGGTGCAAGAGTCGGGTCTAACTTAGAACCGATGTAAACATAGAAAGAGGCGGTATCGAGACGCTTTCCGGTAAAGATGTCATTTAAGTTCTGTTCAAGCTCTTCGTTGAATATGAAGTTATGTGCATTTGGCACTTCTTCATATTTTTTATCCATTCCGAGGTACATAAGGAAACAGGAACAAGAATATTTCATATTATCAATCTTTTTATCGGTATATTTTCCTTTAGCTTTTGGTTCTTTAACAAGATTTTTCATCGCATAAGGGAAATCTGCATTGCACATAACAAAGTCTGATGAAATTATTTCTCCATTCAGCCGAATTCCTGTCGCTTGACCGTTTTCAATGACAATTTCGTCAACTGGTGAATTGTAATGAACCGTACCGCCTAATTCCTTAAATAACCGTTCCAGCGATTGAGCCAGCGTATACATACCGCCTTTGATGAACCATACTCCATACAAGAACTCGATCATTGGAATCATTGTATAAAGCGAAGGGCCGCTGTAAGGGGACACACCTATGTACAATGTTTGAAAACTAATCATTTGTTTCAGCCGTTCGTTCTTAATGTATTTACTGATGAATGTATCTGCGTTATCAAATGTTTTCAATTTCAGACCTTGACGCAGCATGGACGGATTGTAGAAATCCGATGGTTTACGAAAGGGCTTTTGAAGAAAATGTTCTTTAGCAACTAAGAAACGTTTATAGATAACTTGAAGATATTCCAGAAACCCTTGAGCATCCTCATCACCAAAAGACTCGAGTGTTTTGGTTAATTCGATGAGGTCGGAACTGATTTCATAGTGGTCATCGTCTTGATCACCAAAGTAGACGCTGTACATAGGATCCAGGCGCTGCATCGGTATATAGTCATTCGGATTCACACCGCAAACTTGAAATACTTCCTGATAAAGTTCAGGCATCATTACGATCGTGGGTCCTAAGTCAAACTGGTAACCGTCTTGTTGAATTCTATTCATTTTCCCGCCTGGTAACTTCTCTTTCTCATAGAGCGTGACGTCGTACCCAGCATGCTGCAGCCTGCATGCGCTTGCTAATCCGGCAACTCCGGCACCGATGACTATAACGCTTTTCTTCAAATTTATCTCCCCAGTTCTCTATTAGTCGTAAATAAATTTACTTGTATAACGTTTTGTGATAACATTGTACAAGAGTTGTATAAAAAACCCTTAATTAAAGATTTAATTCCCATTATACATGATTTTAAACATTGTACACGAATATATTTTGTACAACGTTTATCGTTGAAACTTATAATAGTTTAGCAATAACATTGCAAAATGATTTTTAGGGAAAGAGGCACGCATAATGAAGACAAATCAACAACAAGGGCTCCTTGTAAAAGATGTTTCTGAAATGACCGGTTTGTCGAGACAAGTTATTCGTAAATGGGAAGATCGATATGGGATCATATGTCCTAAACGACATGAAAATGGCTACCGGCTGTACACGTTTGAGGATGTTTCAACGCTTATGAAAATTTGCGGGTTGCGGGAGAAAGGACATACACTTAAAGAATCGCTGCATCTTGTTCGTTCTCAGCATATTCCAGAAGCTGTTCCTAAAGAACCGTTAAGTGAATATGTCCTGGAGCTTTTGGAAAAAGGATCTAATTATGATGAAGCTGGCCTGATACTGCTTTTAAAACAAGCACATCACAGACATGGATTGGAAAACTTTTTGAGTAATACGATTCAGCCGCTAATGCTGGAAATCGGAAAGTTGTGGGAGAACGGAGAGTGGGATGAAAGCCAAGAGACGATTACGAGCCTGGTGATTCGTGATTTCCTAGTTCAGATTCGAAGGAATTTTGAACTGGAGGATGGCGCCCCGATTATACTTGGCAGCTGTTTGCCAAACGAAACGCATGAAATTCCGCTGCATATCATCTTGCTTCAAACGATGATGCATGGCTGGCAAACGATTGCAGCCGGACCTTCCCCTAAGCTGTCGTCGATAGAATACTTAGTGCAGCGTTTGAAACCGAAAAAACTGTTATTATCAGCGACAACGACCATTCCATTTGAACAGGATCCATGCTTGTTTGAGAAACTGGAAGAAATTGCAGCGAGAAATCCATACACTGAGTTTTTTATAGGAGGTCATGGTGTATTTAGTCACGAAGTTTTTTTAGCTCCTAAAAGAATCCGGATTGCATATTCCATGGAAGATGTTTTAAATTGAACCTTGAAACAGGATGAGATGAAGTTCGTATTAGTAGTAAAGGGAACTGTTAAGTCTCACTAAGATTGTGAACAACTAAAAAGAGGTGAAGAACATGGACAATAGTCAGCCATTCAGAATACCGGAGTTTGTTGCAGATCTCGGAAAGAAACGGATTGAAGGATTCCCTGTGGAAGGTTTTGTTTATGGCGAAGGACCCCGTCATCCGAAACTGATGCTAATTGGTGAAGCGCCTGGTGAGACGGAAGCGCTTGGGGGCATTCCGTTTACAGGAAGAGCGGGAAAAGAGCTTATGAAATCACTGGACTCCATTGGACTTACAAGGGAAGATGTATATATAACAAGTGCAGTTAGAAGCCGGCCATATCGTTATGGTCATCGAAATGAGAGAGACGGCACCCTGACTGAGCGTAAATACAATCGCCCTCCTACAAAACATGAAATTCTTGCACATGCGCCTCTCTTGGATTATGAAATCGCGAACGTCCAGCCGGAACTCATCGTTACTTTGGGGAATGTCAGTCTGCAAAGATTAGTTGGCAAACATGCTAAAGTGACGGAAATGCATGGGAAACCGCTGAGTCAATCTGTGCATTTTTTACGTGATTTAGAGGACGTGAAGTATGAACTGACGGATGAACTCTACACCATTGTCCCTACTTTTCATCCAGCCTCTATTTTTTATCGGCCTTCCCATCGACCATCACTGGAATCAGATTGGCTCGAAATCGGACGGATTCTTCAGGAACGAAACGAACAAAAACAATCTAGTGAAACTATAAGTGAAAGCAGGAATATAGATGGGACGTAACTTGGATACAGTTAAGGAACCGAAACAAACAAAAGGATCATTGAAAGAGTTTTCCAGATTACTTAAACAGTTGGACTGGCCGAAAGGTGTCACAATTGCGGCATTAGTATTGGCGCTCTTTTCAACACTGGCAAGTCTGGCAATCCCTTTAGTGACCAAACAACTCGTTGATTCATTGACAAGCGACTTGTTTAATTGGAAAACAGCTATTTTCCTCTTTGCTGTATTTTTAATCCAGGCGCTGCTTGGCGGGATGTCTTATTACATGCTTGCCTATATCGGTGAAACGATTGTTGCGGATCTGAGGACAAAACTCTGGGCAAAGGTCCTGCGTCTGCCAGTCCCTTATTATGATGAAACCGAAACCGGTGAAACAATGAGCCGGATTACTCAGGATACTACGATTTTGAAGCAACTGGTTTCCGATCATTTGGTGTCGCTTATTACTGGAATCATTTCCATTATCGGAGCGATTGCGATTCTCTTGTATTTGGATTGGAAGATGACGCTCATCATGCTGATCAGCATTCCAATCAGTATGGCAATCATTTTTCCTTTGGGCCGCGTCATGCACAAAATTGCCAAAGCGACTCAAGCTGAAATGGCAAAATTCTCTGGGCTCTTAGGTCGTGTGCTTGGGGATATACGTCTTGTGAAAGCCTATCGTGCAGAACCGTACGAACAGGAAAAAGGGTCTGCTGCTATTCGCACGTTATTCGGTTTTGGATTGCGGGAAGCTAAAATTCAAGCAGTGATATCACCAGTTATGACCCTGATTATGATGGGGATTTTAGTCGCAATCCTAGGGTATGGAGGAGCACAAGTTTCAAAAGGTGCATTGTCCGCAGGTACACTGGTCGCAATCATTTTTCTAATGTTCCAGATTATTGTCCCGTTTGCTCAAATGGCTCAAGTGTTTACAGTATTCCAAAAAGCGGTGGGAGCTACGGAACGCATTCAACAGATATTAGGCATGAACAGTGAACGTACCGAAGGGATAACGGACGATCCTGAATCGGCACTTGCCTTTCAAGAGGTATCGTTTGCTTATGAGAGCGAGAAGCCTGTTCTGAAAAACGTAACCTTCCGTGCCATTCCGGGGACGGTTACTGCATTTGTCGGTCCGAGCGGCGGCGGTAAGACGACGCTGTTTTCTCTTATTGAACGATTTTACAAACCTGTATCAGGCTCGATCCTTCTTGGCGATCGACCTGTCGAAGAAATCGAACTATCGGACTGGCGCGGCCGAATAGGCTATGTTTCGCAGGAGAGTCCCTTACTAAGCGGTACCATTGTTGATAATATTGCTTATGGACTGGCGGTGCGTCCATCGCTTGAACAAATCCGGAACGCTGCGGCCGCAGCGAATGCACTTGGGTTCATCGAAGAGATGGAAGACGGTTTTGACACACTGGTCGGTGAACGCGGCATGAAACTTTCAGGCGGACAGCGGCAGAGGATTGCTATCGCCCGGGCATTATTGCATAACCCGTCGATCCTTTTGCTGGATGAAGCGACATCGAATTTGGATAGTGGATCTGAAACACATGTCCAAGAAGCACTCCAGCGGCTAATGATGGGGCGTACGACACTAATAATTGCGCACAGATTATCAACAGTTATCGATGCGGACCAATTAATCTTTTTAGAAAAAGGGTCAATTACTGGCGTTGGAACGCATGCCGAATTATTGAAAACACATAAAATGTATGAAGAATTTGCAGCAGGGCAGGGACTTACTGCAAATCATTTGTTGTAAGAAAAGGACCTTTCGTTTTGAAGGGTCCTATTTCTTTTGTCTCTTTTGATTCTTAAATGGATTGCAACCTGTGAAACTTGGGTAGACCTTTAAATACAATGAATCCATTTCCAGCTGGCTGACAAAGTGAATTGAAATCTGCAGTTGTTGAATGATAAAAGGAGGGATGCCCTATCCATCAGCCGGTTGAACAGCAATTTTTTGAGCGTCCCGTATTGGAACTTGCGAAAGACTTGATTGGGAAACTGATTGTTCATGAACTCCCGACAGGCACAGTCGTTGTCCGCATAGTCGAAACGGAGGCCTATCATGGAGCGGAGGACCAAGCTGCCCATAGTTTTAAAAGCAGAAGGACCAAGCGGACAGAAGTGATGTTTGGTGAACCAGGCAGTGTTTATACGTATCAAATGCACACACATACTCTTATGAATGTTGTCAGCGGACCTGCAGGTACTCCGCATGCGGTGTTAATACGCGCCGGGGAACCAGTGGAGGGACTGGAGTTCATGCGAGAGCAGCGCGGTGAAAACCTGGCGATGAAAGATTGGACAAACGGACCGGGTAAGTTGACAAAAGCACTTGGCATTACAATGAAGTACTATGGTCATCATTGGACAAAACAACCGCTGTATATTGCAAATTCTGATGCTGTAGGTGAAGTGGTTACAAGCCCCCGAATCGGTATTTCGAACGCTGGTGAAGCAGTTCATTACCCTTGGCGCTTTTTTGAAAAGGACAATGCTTTTGTATCTAAATTCCGTCCTTAGGTTTAGTTTTGGCAGGGACGTGGAAAATAATGAAGGTAAACAAACTTAATTAATTAAAAGGAGTGCATGTGAAAATGGCTAAGATTGCAACTGTACTTACGAATATGTTTGAGGACTCAGAATACGCAGATCCGGCAAAAGCTTTCCAAGACGCCGGTCATGAAGTAGTTACTATAGAAAACGAAGCAGGTACTGTCGTTAAAGGCATGAAAAAGGGCACACCTGTCAGAATCGACAAAGGGATTAGCGAAGTGAAGCCGGAAGACTTTGATGCGCTTTTCATTCCAGGCGGATTTTCACCAGATCAGCTCCGTGCTGACGAACGTTTCGTTAACTTCGCAAAAGCTTTCATGGATGCAGACAAACCTGTCTTCGCAATTTGTCATGGACCGCAGCTCTTAATCACTGCGAAAGCATTAGAAGGCCGTGACGCAACAGGTTATAAATCGATTCGCGTTGACATGGAATACGCAGGCACTAAATTCCATGACAAAGAAGTTGTAGTTTGTCATAACCAGCTTGTCACAAGCCGGCAGCCGGAAGATATTCCTGCGTTTAATCGGGAAGCCCTTAAGTTACTCGAAGCATAATTAATGAAAATTGACGTATTGTTGAGAAGGCCCCTTATGCGGGTCTTCTTTTTTGAGTGAGTTGAAAACACGTTAAAGGAGTGGTAAATTAAACAAAGCAATATACATAGAGAATAGCCTGGAAAGTGGCGGGATGGGAGGCTGAAGCATTGGGAGAATGGTTATTAGTGCTTGTCATCAGCTTTGTCCTATTTTCATTTATGCTCTACTTCGTGGTGCGGAATGCAATTGACAATTCAGCAAGACTGAAAAGACTCGAAGGAATACTCGATGAGATTTCAGAAGATTTGAAGAGAATGAAATAAACTGTTTTGTGTTAGCTTGTTTACGATTTAGGGGGAAAACGCTTGAAAGTTTTAAAGATGGGAAGCGCTTTTATAGGAATTATCGTCGGAGCTGGATTTGCTTCGGGGAAAGAGATTGTTCAGTACTTTACCAGTTTCGGACTGCTTGGAATCATAGGCGCAATCATTTCTACTGTTTTGTTTGCGTATTTCGGTATGGTTCTAACTCGGATTGGGAGCCGTATGCAAACGACTTCCCATAAAGAAGCGGTCTATACAATCAGCGGGAAATACCTTGGGTTCATTGTCGATGCCGTGATAGTCATCACGTTGTTTTCTGTAGGTGTTGTCATGATTGCTGGTGCGGGATCCAACTTGAATCAGCAATTTGGACTGCCGCCATTCATAGGAAGTCTGCTTATGGTCGTCTTGGTATTTTTAACGGTCTTATTGAAAGTCGATCGGGTCGTGTCTGTCATCGGAAGCATTACACCGTTTCTCATACTTGCGATTGTCATCATTTCAGTTTATTGTCTGACAACTATGACGGAATCTTTCTCAAGCTTGAATAGTGTTGCTACAGCCGTTCAAACCCCTTTGCCGAATTGGTGGTTCTCTGCCATTAACTACGTATCGTTCAATATGGCTGTGGGGGCTTCCATGGCGCTCGTCATGGGCGGAGCTGAGAAAGATGAAAAAGCAGCAGCACTTGGCGGTCTTGTTGGCGGGCTGGGGCTTGGAATCATGATACTACTCAGTCATTTAGCCATCTTCTCGAAAATAGATGTAGTCAAAGATGCAGACTTGCCAATGCTTGCAATCATCAATGACATTTCACCGATTTTGGCGATTCTGATGGCGATTATTTTATACGGAATGATTTTTAATACGGCAGTCAGTATGTTTTACTCATTTGGAGCACGATTTGTACAGCGCGGTACATCGCGTTTTCGTTTGTTTGTATTCATCGTACTGGTAATTGGGTTCGGGCTCAGTTTCTTCGGCTTCTCCAAGTTACTGGACCTCATGTACCCATTCATCGGGAATATCGGATTGTTCCTTATGCTTACGCTGCTCATCGCATCGTTTAAATTACCTAAAAAAGCTATGCGAAGTTCAAAATAAAACTAAAAAACAAGCCGTCATCGCGCTAACGATGACGGCTTGTTTTTGTTAGTTAAGCATGTGCAAGTTCAAGTTGTACCGCAGGACCAAAGAATTCAAAGTGTACTTTTTCTTTGTCGATGCCCATTGCATACAATTCGCTGATAACAGCTTGCATGAACGGAGTCGGACCGCAGACGTATACGTCGCTTCCTTCTAAAACATTCTTCTCAAGGAATGAACGGTTGATGAACCCGTCACCCTCTTCAGAGTAAAGCGCTGCATAGCTGGAAGTTGCAAGAGATTCATCCATTTCACGAACGACTTTGTCGAATGCCTGATGACTGCGAGTTCGAGCTGAGTGCAAGAATGCTACAGGACGTTCTGGTGTAGTTGTAGCAATTGTTTCGTACATTGCCATCATTGGAGTGACTCCAACACCGCCGCTGATGAGTGTGACAGGAGAAGCATTCTCTACGTCTAGGTAGAAGTCTCCTGCAGGAGCGCTAAGCTCAACGATATCTCCTACGTTTAACTTATCATGAAGGAAAACAGATGCTTTACCATTCGGATTGTTTTCTCCTTCACGTTTTACAGAAATACGGAATGACTCGCCGTTCGGTGCTTGAGAAAGGCTGTATTGACGGATCAGCGTATTCTTCTCGCCTGGAATTTCAAGTTTAATGCTGATGAATTGTCCTGGTTTGTATGTTGGCACTTTACCGCCATCGACTGGTTTAAAGTAGAACGATGTAATAACATCGCTTTCTTTGATTTTATCAGCAAGGACAAAACCTTTGAACAACTTCCAGCCGCCTTCTTCAGCTTCCATCTCATCATACATGGACTTTTCTACGCCGATGAATGCGTCAGCGATGATGCCGTACGCTTCTTCCCATGCTCCAAGAATTTCCGGAGTTGCTGCATCGCCTAGCACTTCTTTGATGGCACCAAGAAGGTACTTTCCAACGATCGGATATTGTTCTGGAACGATACCAAGTGAAACGTGTTTGTTTGCAATTTGGACAACTGCAGGAATGATTGCTCCTAAATTGTCGATATGTTTTGCTGCTGCAAGTACAGTATTAGATAATGCCGTTTGCTGGCGTCCTTGTGCTTGGTTCACGTGGTTGAACACGTTCAATAGTTCAGGATGCGCCTCGAACATATTTTTGTAAAACACAGTTGTTATTGTTTTGCCATGTTGCTCGAGAACAGGTACAGTGGATTTAATAATATCAATTTTTTCTTGGGATAACATAATTGACACGACCTCTCGTAGTTGATGAATTAATCGTAATCCTAATGAATTCAAAAAGCTATATAAAAAATACATCTTTAAAGACTGTTCGAGTTTTAGTCACAATTCATTCAAGGATTAGACAAAAAATACAGCAACTCATAGAAGGAATGGTGAACGAGATGCGTTTAACGCTCTATACAGACTACTCGTTGCGTGTTTTGATATTTTTGGCTGCTAAGCCTGAACACGAATTATCGACGATAGCAGAAATATCTGAGGCATTCACGATTTCTAAAAATCATTTAACAAAAGTCGTGCATGAACTCGGCAAGGCAGACTTTATTGAAACGGTCCGGGGCAGGGGCGGCGGGATCCGTTTGAAGGTTTCGCCAAAGCATATTAATGTAGGAAACGTTGTCCGTAAAACGGAAGACGACTTTCAATTGGTGGAATGCTTTAATCGAGAATCCAATATGTGTGTGCTCGCACCCGCGTGTCGCTTAAAAGGGGTGTTGCAAGAAGCTTTGCAAGCGTATCTTGCGGTATTGGACCGGTATACGATTGAAGACTTTGTACAAAATAAAGATGAAATCGGGCTGCTTCTGTTTCCGCGGCCCCAGTCGTGATGGTAAGATAGGAAAGATGCATTAGGTAAAGACATTAAGGAGGAATTCACTCATGAACAAAGTACTTGTATTTGGCCACAAAAATCCTGACACGGATTCAATCGCTTCTGCGATTACATACGCATATTTGAAACAACAAATCGGAGTGGATGCAGAAGCAGTTAGACTTGGCAGTGTTTCTGAAGAGACTGCGTTTGCATTGGAAACATTCGGTTTTGAAGCACCTAGACAAATCGACCGCGCAGCATCTGAAGCGTCAAAAGTAATTTTAGTCGATCATAACGAAAAGCAACAAAGTGTGGATGATATTGAAGACGTGCAAGTGTTAGAAGTCATCGACCACCACCGAATTGCTAATTTCCAAACGAGCGACCCCCTTTACTATCGTGCAGAGCCGGTTGGCTGTACAGCAACGATTTTGAACAAGTTGTTTAAAGAACATAGCGTAGCGATACCGAAAAATATTGCCGGACTTATGCTATCGGCAATCATTTCCGATTCGCTGCTGTTCAAATCTCCTACATTTACTGAAGAAGATCGAAAAGCAGCCGACGAACTTACAGAAATCGCGGGCGTAGACCCAAATGTTTACGGCTTGGACATGCTTAAAGCGGGTGCAGACCTTAGCAGCAAAACATTGGAAGAGCTCATTTCACTCGATGCGAAAACGTTCGAGGTCAATGATGTGACGATGGAAATTGCGCAAGTTAACGCGGTGGATCTGAGCGACGTCCTGAATCGCAAGGAAGAGTTGACAGAGCTGTTGACGAATGTAGTATCTGTGAAGAAACTTGATTTATTCTTGTTTGTGATCACGGATATTATTAACAATGATTCGATTGCCATTGCAATTGGTGAAAAAGCATTCTCGGCAATGACGGCATTCAACGTTGTACCAGCGAATGACATGGCCATATTAAACGGAATTGTATCGCGTAAAAAGCAAATCGTTCCGGTATTGACAGAAGCATTTAAGTAAAAATGATAAAAAGCTGCGGGGTGATTTGTTCAATCACCTCGCAGCTTTTTTAATAGGAATGGCTTGCAAATTGCCCGCAGTTTTCGATTCATTTCTTAAAACCGTTGATTCCACAATGCTGCATCATGGCTTCTACTGTAAATCGAGAGGACGTGAAGCGGGTCCCTCTAACACAGAACCGTCCTTCCTGAAACGGGAACCATGACATGCACAATCCCACGTTTCATCCCCTTTGTTCCAGCGGGTTCGACATCCCATATGAGTACAAATAGGTGCACCTGTCCGAGTCACATGACCTCCTGCGAATTCCTTCAGCACAAATCCCGTTGTTTTCAAAGCCTGGAACAAGCATGTACCAAAGCCTGTACGGTCAGGTGCGTATAGAGATGCGGCAGGGTTCGGCTGGCCTGTAATCTGGTCCGTAACAATTTGTGCGGCTGCGAGCGAATTCGTCATGCCCCATTTGCGGAAACCTGTACAAATATGGACATAAGGCATCGCTCTTGAAATCGGGCCTGCATAAGGAATTACATCCGGAGTCGACGGATCTTGCGCCGACCAGCTATGGATCGGTTCCCCGAGATGATAGACGGATTGCAGCTCTTCGGCCAAGCGATTGTAATGAAGGTCGGTATTGCTTGTAACACCGGCTCTATGATCCTCCCCACCGAGTAAAAAATGCGGTCGCCCGTCGATGAATACCGTCCGTATTGAGCGTTTCGGTTCATCCACAGATAAGTATTGATTCTGCAGCGGCATATCCGCAGGCGCAGATAAGAGATAAGACCGTTTCACTTCCAGCTTCAGAATATTCATGCCCCGCAGCGCTTCAATTGGATAATGTGTACATAATAGAAGTTCGTCGAAGTGAATGACGATGCCGGATGAAAGCTGGAGGGACTTTGCTTTCAAATCCATCGAATGCACATCGGATTTTTCACATAATTGCGCGCCTTCAGAAACAGCCAGTTTTGAAATGTGCTGACCAAATCGAACGGGATGAAGCTGTGCCTGATTCGTGAACGTAAGCGTTTCTTTTAAAGAAAGAGGTAATTCGCAATTCAACCGTCGATCGAAAGGAATTCCAAGTGCTTGATAAGCATCGGCTTCCTCCCTTAAAGCGTTCACTCCTGCAGGGGTGCGTGCGAATAACACGGAATTCGTTGTGCGCAATTCGTCTCCTTCGGCAATGGACTGCGCGAACCGAATCGCGTCATCATTCGTCCTATAATAGACTTTTGCAGATTCTGTGCCGAATTTCTTAAGTATGTCTGCATAGACTAAATCATGCTGCGTCGTTAGTTTTCCGGTCGTATTACCTGACGCACCTTCAAGCACACGATCCTTTTCAAGCAATAACACTTTTTTACCAGCTTTAGCTAGTAAGTACGCTGCAGTGAGACCGCATAATCCACCTCCAATAATACAAACATCGCAGATTGTATCAGAAGCAGGCGGGGGATAGGTGTCACGCGGATAGGCTGTTTCTAGCCAGAGTGAGTTCAACAATGTGCATCCCTCCGTGTTCGTTAAGTTCATATATGTCCATCTTCGCCAGAAACCAAAAGATTTAACAGAGCGGATTAAAAATACACGGACTCTCAGGGATTGTTAATGTTCAGCAAGTAGAATGAAACGATAAAGAAAACATGTCCGTACCTCTTGTCAAATCACTAGATTCACAGCATACTGTTATAGTGGTACGTACATTCGAAAGGATTGGGTGGAATGGCTAAGCAACAATGGCTCAATGAGTTACAAACAACAATTACTAAGGGGCAGCTTTTGCTGGATGAATCCCTTTCCAATTATACAAAAACAGAATTAGGCGGGCATGCTGATTTGCTGGTGATCCCTGAAACAGTTGAAGAGATGCAATCGACTGTCCGTTATGCATATGAATACGATATCCCTTTATTATTGCTCGGGAATGGATCGAACATGGTCGTTCGTGATGGAGGAGTCCGCGGTATCGTGTTGCATCCTGTTAAATTGGATATGATTTCTGTGAATGGAACGCATGTCCATGCTGAAGCAGGTGCACATATTATCGACGTTTCGAGAGCTGCTGCAGCGGGCGGACTTACGGGATTTGAATTCGCCTGCGGTATTCCGGGTTCAGTCGGCGGGGCAATGGCGATGAACGCCGGGGCATATGGCGGAGAGATTAACGACATCATCGTGAAGTCCACTCTTATGAATCGCAAGGGAGAAATCTTTGTTTTGTCGAAAGACGAACTGGAACTCGGGTATCGGAAAAGTATTATTGCTGATGAAGGATATTTCGTTATTTCTTCAGACTTCAACTTGGAATACGGAGACCAAGAGGCCATCGATGCCAAAATGGCCGACTTGACGTTTCAACGTGAATCCAAGCAGCCTTTAGAGTATCCCTCGGCAGGAAGTGTATTTAAACGTCCTCCAGGCTATTTCGCAGGGAAACTGATTCAGGACAGCGGTCTTCAAGGAAAAGGAATCGGCGGCGCAGAAGTGTCAACGAAGCACGCGGGATTCATCATCAACAAAAATCACGCTACTGCCACGGATTACATCCAAACAATTGAGATGGTTCAAGCAGAAGTGAAAAAACGTTTCGGTGTAGATCTTGAACGTGAAGTGAAAATTGTCGGGGAATCAGCGGAGTAATCGTATAACATGCAGCAAAACAAAAAGCAGGGAGTGCTTCGGCACTTCCTGCTTTTACTTAACATTAAACGTCGATTTTGCAGCTGACTAATGACGGATCTTCAACACGGTCATCTGTGATTCTCACTTGACACATTTTGCCGTCATGCATGAATTTAAAGATGCCGTTATTAAAATCGGTCCCCGTCTCTTTGAAGAAAATCCCCTCGAATCGGGCATCCTTAGTGTAGTTGAACGTAATCCGGAAACCTTCTCCGTCATCCGTCAAATAGGCGCGCAGTCCTTTTTCGAACAGTCCTTCTACATCATGCTTGATGGAACGTGCTACGGAAACTACATGAAAATCGACAAATGTAATTTCACGCAGCAACACATTCATGAAAGAACCTTTCGTAATTTCTTCCCAACGGCTTTGTGCGGTTTGTCCGATAATGATCTGAGTGACATTCCGATCGTGCGCCACTTGTTTAATCACTTTTGCGGTGGGTCTGTTTTCGTCATCGCGTACGATGAATTCATCCGCTTCCAACTCCTCCGCAAGTTCACGCCACCGATCGATGTAATCCGATTTATCTGCATCCATATCATCAAGCGGCCGCGGATCCACAGTTAATATATATAGAGGGCAATCCATTGCGCTTGCCATCTGGTGGCCTCTGCGAATGAGCCGCTCTCCGTTAGGTCCGTAATATACACAGACGAGGATGCTTTCGTCCATGCGTCCTTTCACTTTACCCATGTAGTCTTCCACCTCCTGAGAATCCGAATACCAGGCGATCACCTGCTTGACCGTATCGCTTCAAGTGCGATTGAAGTAAATGTTGTGTATACTTTATAGTGAATCCAAAAACACAACCGTCAATGGTTGAACGCTAATCCTGAAACTAAACACAAGTTTCGGGCTTGTTCACTGTACTCATATGGCACTCATTATCGCCGGCTTTTCCATCCGAGTCAAGCCGTCACAGAGAATATCTTCGGATTCGTGAAATCCCCGTACCAGTATTGCTGCTGCAATTTATGGATTAACCATACATGTGAAGACTCTGATGATAGGACCCGTGTTTTCTTTTTTTGATAGGGGGTACGACGAAATGATCATTCCAATACTTATTCTGGTGCCTTTTTTGGCATCGCTTTTTGTTCCGTTGCTTTATACATATGTACGCAGTAAGAGAATCGGCTGGATGGTATTACCGGTTCCATTGATGTTGTTTGTAATTCTCAGCCTTCAGATTCCAAACCTCGCTTCAGGCGAGAATCTGTTCCACACAATCCGGTGGTTGAATTCCGCCGGTATCCACTTCACTACCCACTTAGACGGCCTCAGCATGATTTTGGGTTTGCTCATTACAGGCATGGGGACGCTCGTTGTTATGTATTCCATCTATTATCTATCTGAACGAGAAGCGCTTGGCCGTTTTTATATGTATCTATTGCTGTTCATGGGTTCCATGCTCGGTGTCGTCTTCTCAGACAACATCCTGGTCCTTTATGTGTTTTGGGAATTGACAAGTGTTTCTTCCTTCTTGCTTATTGCTTTTTGGCATCAGCGGAAAAACTCCCGTGCTGGCGCAAAGAAGGCGATGCTGATTACAGTGACCGGCGGAATCGGTATGCTTGTCGGTTTTCTTATGATGCACCATATGACAGGGACGTACAGCATTCAAGAGATGATCGGTATGGCGGAAACGCTGCCAGCGTACGATCTTTTCATCCCGGCGATGCTGCTTATTTTACTAGGTGCCTTCACAAAGTCTGCTCAGTTCCCGTTCCATATTTGGCTGCCGGATGCGATGGAAGCACCCACGCCGGTCAGTGCTTATTTACACTCCGCTACGATGGTTAAGGCGGGGATTTACCTTGTCGCACGCTTCATTCCTGTATTTGGAGAAAGTGAACTTTGGTTCTATTCGGTGACGTTCATCGGTTTATTGACCTTATTATGGGGATCATTCAACGCGGTCCGTCAAAATGACTTGAAGGCGCTGCTTGCCTATTCAACCATCAGCCAGCTTGGTCTCATTATGAGTTTACTAGGGATCGGTTCAGCTGCGATGTTAGAAATTTCAGGGGCGGATAAAACCATTTACACCGCTGCCGCATTTGCAGGCCTTTTCCATTTGATCAATCATTCAACATTCAAAGGCGCGTTATTCATGATTATCGGGATTGTTGACCATGAACTGGGGACGCGGGATATTCGAAAACTTGGCGGACTGGCTGTATTCATGCCGATTACATTCAGTATTGCGCTTGCAGGCAGTTTTTCTATGGCAGGACTGCCTCCGTTTAACGGGTTTTTAAGTAAAGAACTCTTTTTAGAAGCAAGTCTCGCTGTCCAGCACTTAGCGCTGCCGGGTGTCCACGTGTGGATTCCGATTGTCGCTTGGATAGCAAGTGTCTTAACATTCGTCTATTGCATGATCATCGTTTTCCAAACGTTTTTCGGACGCCAGCAGCAGCAGCCTGCCTGGGTCGATCGCGGCGCGCATGACCCTCAACCCGGGATGCTCGTTGCGCCATCTATTTTAGGTGTGTTGATTGTCGGATTGTTCTTCTTCCCGAACGTTTTAGGCAAATGGATTTTAAAACCAGCGATGGCTGCGGTTTATCCATCGTTTGGGGATTCTGATTCACTTGTTCCGCATATCGCCGCCTGGCACGGTCTGAGTCCTGCTCTATGGATGACGATCGGAATTATCCTAGTGGGTACGATCCTGTACATTTTCCTTCATCAGTGGAGAAGAATCTATACGATATCTCCATTTAGCTGGAAGATTGATAACATTTACACGTTATTGCTGATTCAGCTGGAAGGGAACTCCTATCATCTGACCAATAAGTACATGACGGGGCATTTGCATCGTTATTTCACGTACATTCTGCTGTTTTTCATTGCCATGATGGGGACTGCATTGAGTTTTGTCTGGCGTCTCGCATTCAACTTTTCGGGGGATGCAACGGTGACTATGAACGAGTATATCCTCATCGCCGTCATGATGGCTGCGGCGATCTCCATACTATTCGTAAATTCCCGGTTGATTGCGATTCTGCTGAATGGGGTCCTCGGATTTACAGTTGCATTCCTGTTCGTTGTTTTGCGCGCCCCTGACTTGGCATTGACGCAGATCGTCGTAGAGACGGTAACTACTGTTCTATTCTTGCTCACATTCCGCTTCATGCCGGATTGGGAGAAAGAGAGACCACGCCGTCCAGTAAAAGCGCTGAATGCGTTCATCGCAGTTGCATCAGGACTAATCGTTATCGTGACAGCGCTGATTGTACAGGGAAACCGGCTGTTCGAACCGATTTCCAAATACTTTGAGGATGCAAAAACACTGACCGGCGGAGGCAATATCGTCAACGCGATTCTAGGGGACTTCCGTGCGTTCGATACGATGCTCGAAATTGTCGTTCTTCTGATCGGCGGACTCGGTGTGTATGTACTCATCAAGTTGAAAGATAAAAAGGACGGTGACGGCAATGAAAATCAATGACGTCATCTTGCGCACGGTTACGAAAATCGTCGTATTCATCATACTGACGTTCGGTGTCGAGCTCTTCATCTCCGGTCATAACGATCCAGGCGGCGGATTCTCCGGGGGGCTCGTCCTCGCATCAGCATTGCTGCTGCTGTATATGACGTATGATATCGAAACGGTCCATAAAGGAATCCCATTCGATTTCAAAAAGATTGCCGGGCTCGGTGTATTTCTAGCTGTAGGGAGCAGTTTAGTTCCTATGTTATTCAGTAACCAATTCCTGACACAAGAAAAAGGGGAGTTTGCGTTACCTGTTTTCGGAATGACCGAACTTTCGATGGTACTGGTGTTTGAAGCAGGTGTCGCACTAACTGTAGTAGGCGTCGTCGTGACGATTCTGCTGACGATCAGTGAGGATGTGAATTAAATGGAGACCTTAATTACATTACTGGTAGGCGTTCTCGTTATGGTGGCAGTCTATTTACTGCTCTCCCGCAATTTTGTGCGAATCATCTTAGGGACCGCAATTCTTTCTCATGCCATTCACTTGCTGATACTCGCGATGGGCGGTTTGAAAAAGGGAGATGCTCCATTGCTGACAGAAGAAGGTTCGACGTATTCGGATGCACTTCCGCAGGCGCTCATCCTTACTGCAATCGTCATCAGTTTTGCTGTTACGGCGTTTCTCCTCGTGCTGGCTTACCGGATTTACCGCGAAACGGGTGCTGATAATTTGGATGATGTAAGGAGAGAGTTCGATGACTAATGTTCTTGTATTGCCTGTTCTTATTCCTCTTCTTACTGCGATTGTGCTGACATTCTTCCGCAATTCGTTCATCATGCAGCGTTCACTCAGCTTCTTGGCGACAGCAGGTTCTGCGGGAATCGGTGTGTACTTGTTGCTGAAAATTCAATCTGAAGGAATTTTGCGATTGGACTTCGGGGGATGGAAGCCGCCATATGGCATTCTATTTGTAGGAGATTCGTTCGCACTGCTGCTGGTGACAGCTGCTGCAACCGTGACGAGTATTATTCTGCTGTACGCATTTTCAACAATTGGGGAAGCATTCGAAAGGATGTATGTCTATCCTTTCATGCTTTTCTTGCTGGCAGGCGTCAACGGCTCATTCTTAACGGGAGATATCTTCAACTTGTTCGTCTGCTTTGAAGTGATGCTGCTCGCGTCTTACGCTCTTCTGATATTGGGAGGGCGCAAAGTTCAGCTGGTCGAAGCATTCACTTATATTACGATTAATGTGCTGGCTTCATGGTTTTTCCTGCTCGCGATTGCGTATCTCTATGGCGCAACAGGAACCCTTAATATGGCGCAGCTCGCAGTGCGTGTTACTGAAAGTGGCCAGGGGCCAGTGCTGACGCTGATCAGTCTGATTTTCTTACTTGTTTTCAGTTTGAAGGCGGGATTGCTGCTTTACTTCTGGCTGCCAGGTTCATACAGTGCACCTCCAGCCGCCATTGCTGCATTGTTTGGCGCGCTGCTCACAAAAGTTGGGATATATGCGCTGATCCGCATGTTTACGCTCGTGTTCCATCATTCTCCTGAGATTACCCAGTCGATTATCGGAATCATGGCGGCGTTAACACTGATTGGCGGAAGCATCGGAGCACTTTCATCAAGAGATATCCGGCAAATCATTGCCTATAATGTTGTCATTGCAGTTGGTTTCATCCTAGTGGGACTGGCAGCTGGCAATGAAGTCGCGCTACAAGGCTCGATTTACTATGTGCTGCATGACATGGCGGTCAAAGCGATGCTATTTCTCGCTGGCGGTTTGATGATCTCATTGACAGGAAAAGCGAAAATCGGAGAGATCAGCGGTTTGCTGCGGAACTATCCCGCACTCGGCTGGCTGTTCTTCGTCGCCATGCTGTCACTGACTGGGATTCCTCCGTTCAGCGGCTTCATCGGGAAAGTATTGCTCGGAGAAGGACTGATTGAAGCGGAAACGTTTGTATTGCTGACCCTCGCGTTCGTGTCGAGTCTGTTTGTGCTGTATTCGCTATTGCGTATTTTCCTTAATTGTTTCATGGGGGAAGCGATTATCGGAAGCGAGGAACAAGCTGTATTGAAGAAACGGACGCTGCTGCCGATTGTGCTGCTTGGCATTTTGACGCTCGCGATTGGAATCGGTGCGGATGTGCTTGCACCGTTTGTGAATGATGCTGCTGCAACTTTGATTGATCCGCAATCGTATATCAATGCCGTGTTGGATAAAGAAGCGCTGCTCAAAAACTAGCGTGGAGGAAAGGGGACAGGAGAATGCCAGGTCAGCTGTTATTGAACTTGTTCATCGCATTTTTATGGATGCTGCTTATCGATGAAGACGAATTGCGTTTTTCCACGTTCTACGCAGGTTTTCTCGTAGGAATCGGAATCCTGTTCTTCATGCACCGTTTTTTCGGTACACGCTTCTATCTGCGCCGTGTCTATGCTGTGGTGAAATTACTGTTTATCTTCGTTTCGGAATTGATCCAATCAAGTGCGGTCGTATTGCGTCAAATCTTAAGTCCGCGATTGAAGATTGAACCGGGGATTTTCAAGTACGAAACGATATTGCGCAGTGATGTGGAGATCACGATGCTGTCGATGCTGCTGACATTGACGCCAGGTTCGGTCGTCATGGAAGTGACGCCGGAAAGCGATGCGTTATACATACACGCGATGGATGTCCAAGAATCCCGTGATGGGTTGATCAAACAATTGAAGAACTTCGAAAAAGCGATTATGGAGGTGACCCGATAATGATACAAACAATGCTTGCGATATCTGTTGTGCTGTTTGCAGTGACGATTGCAATTGCAGTTCTCCGCCTCATTATCGGTCCTTCGATGCCGGATCGTGTAATCGCGATGGACGTCATTGGCGTGAATCTGCTTGCGACAATCGGAGTCGTGTCAATTGTTTACGGAACGAAAGCGTATTTGGAAGTCATTCTGATTCTAGGGATTTTGTCGTTCATCAGTACGATTGCCTTTTCCAAATACATCGAGAGGGGGGTTATCGTTGAACGAAAACGAGATCGGTGAATTCATTGGGGCCCTGCTCATCCTCTTCGGTAGTATTTTCAGTGTGATCAGTGTATTCGGGCTGATTCGCTTGCCAGATGTCTACACGCGTTCACACGCCGCAACGAAAAGCTCAACGCTATCAGTGCTGCTGACGTTAATCGGCGTGTTCCTGTATTTCTTGTTCCACGACCATTTCGTCAGTGTCCGTGTATTGCTGGGAATCGTCTTCGTTTTCCTAACAGCCCCTGTCGCAGGCCATCTGATTATCCGCGCCGCGTATCGCTCAAAAGTAGAACTCGCGGAGATTTCAGTGGAAGATGAATTGTATGAAGTCATTCATGGCGATCGCCTTAAGGGGGATGATCAGGAAGATAACGGGATAGACGACGCTAAGTGATCATACAGGTGTAGAAACGCTCATAAAGCTGTAGAAGTGATCATAAACCTGTGGAAACGCTCATAAAGCGTGGGAAGTGCTCATAAACCTGTGGAAACGCTCATAAAGCATGGGAAGTGCTCATAAACCAATGGAAACGCTCATAAAGCTGTAGAAGTGCTCATAAACCAGTGGAAATGCTCATAAAGCTGGAGAAGTGCTCATAAACCTGTGGAAACGCTCATAAAGCTGGAGAAGTGCTCATAAACCTGTGGAAACGCTCATAAAGCTGTAGAAGTGATCATAAACCAGTGGAAACGCTCATAAAACGTGAGAAGTGATCATAAACCGCGGAATCCGCTCATAAGTTTCGAGAAGTGATCATAAACTCATGAATCCGCTCATAAACAAGCACACCCGCTCATACCTAATCCAATCCACACCAAGCAATCCCTTTCAAATTTGAAAGGGATTTTTTAGTTTTGCAACGAATATAGATAAAGTACTGTGAAAAATTAGGATTGGGGGAGAGTTCCATGGCAAAACATGCACAGCATCAAAAGAGAATGGGCAAACCACTGAAGATTCTTCTATGGATTCTCGCGGCACTAGTCGTCATTGTTGCAGCTGCACTTATCTTTGTAAACGTTTACATAGGAAAATCGAAGCCGCTGATTGAAGGAAACGTTCAACTCTCTGTTCTGGACGAAGACGTAACCGTGACCCGAGATGAAAATGGTGTCCCTCATTTGGAGGCAACGTCCGACGCCGATTTATATCGCGCGCAAGGGTATGTTCATGCACAAGATCGACTGTTTCAAATGGATCTCGCGCGGAGACAGGCGAGTGGCAGACTCTCTGAAGTAGTTGGTGCGAAAGCGATTGACACCGACAAACAATTCCGCACATTCAGTCTGAGAAACGCAGCCGAGAAATCATTTGACACATACGGCGATGATGCCAAGCAAGTGTTGGAATGGTACGCAGATGGCGTGAATGCATTCATGGACGAAGTCAAAGACAATGGAAAGTTGTCCTATGAATTCAAGTTGCTTGGCTATGAACCAGAACCATGGACGCCGATTGACTCGCTGACGATTGGAAAGTATATGGCATATGACTTAGGTGGAAAGTGGACGCCGCAAGCCATGAGACACTGGGCGCTTAATCATTATTCTGAAGAAAAAGCACAAGATTTGTTCATTACCTATCCGGAAAATGCAGAATCCATTATGGAAGCAAATCTAAAAAATCCCGTTCAAGTGACAGGGCAGTTTGACCCCGAATTACTTCCACATGAATTTAACGGAAGCAACAACTGGGTTGTATCGGGGGATAAAACAAAATCAGGAATGCCGCTGCTGGCGGATGATCCTCATTTAGGACTCAGTACACCGTCGATTTGGCATCAAATTCACTTGAAGTCACCGGAACAGAATGTCAGCGGTGTCATTTTTGCAGGGATTCCTGGCATCATTCTCGGTCATAACGAGAAAGTTGCATGGGGCGTAACAAACGTGGGTCCGGACGTTCAAGATCTCTATATCGAAATACCAAATCCCGACGATCCAACTCAATTCCAATACGATGATGAATGGGAGCAAGCCGAAGTCCGTGACGAAACCATCCGAGTGAAAGACGAAGAAGATGTACCATTCGAAGTTGTCGTCACTAGGCACGGACCAATCATTACTGACATCATTTATGAGGATGAAAAACCGGATGCGGTGTTCTCGATGCAATGGACGGCACTGGAACCGAGTAATGAGCTTGAAGCGATTATGGACTTGAACAAAGCGGACGATTGGGAGTCCTTTGAAACAGCTTTGGAATCGTTCAGTGCACCTGCACAAAATTTTGTCTTCGCCTCAACAGATGGAACGATTGCATTCAAAGCGAATGGGAAAATCCCAATCCGTAAAAAGGGCGATGCCCAGCTGCCGGTTCCAGGGAATTCATCTGAATACGGATGGGATGGCTATGTTCCGTATGATGAATTGCCAACTCTAGTGAACCCTGACGAAGGATTCATTGCTACCGCAAACAATGAAGTTGTAGATGAAAAATATCCGTACCACATTACGAAGTTTTGGGCGCAGCCTTACCGCTATGAGCGGATTGCAGAAGTGCTTCGCGATGGGGATGACTTTACTGCAAAAGACATGATGAACTTACAAATGGATCAAAAGAATTTACATGCTGGAGAATTTTTAGACTCACTGATTGGATCCATTGAAAAGCTGGATCGAAAAGGGAGTTACACGAAAGTTTTAGATGAGATGAAAGAATGGGATCAAGTGGATTCAGCAGACGCACCACAGCCTTTAATCTTCCATAAACTTATGAAACAATTACCAGTTACCATGTTTGCCTCAGATATGCCTGCGGACGTTTACGAATTCATGCCAGGGAAGCCGCAATTGACGGATCAGTTTCTTCGAAGTGCGTATAAAGGAGACCCCTCTTCTTGGGTGGCTGAGTATGGAGGAGTTGACCAATGGGTATTTGATGCATTTGAAAAGACGATCGCAAGTTTAAAAGAAGAGTATGGAGATAAGTCGGAGAAGTGGAAGTGGGGAGATTTCCATCAGCTCGTATTCCCGCATCCGTTATCTGGCGCTTCACCGATATTAGCACGTTTCCTGGATCCGAAAAAGCAGCCTGTTGGCGGATCAGGGATTACCGTTCAAGCTGCTTCTTTCAAAGACGATGGCAGTGCCAATCACGGGGCTTCATGGCGTTTCGTTGCTGATATGGATGACTTATCCAAGGCCTACCATATTGTAGGGCCAGGACAAAGCGGCCACGTAAAGTCGCAATGGTTCCATGACCAAGCGGATGATTGGGTCCGAGGAGATTTCCATGAGACTGTTTTGACGGGTGATGTGAAAGACGGGCACGTGTTGACACTGGAAGCGAAATAAGCGGATGAAGCAGGGGTGTTAGTTGCCCCTGTTTTTTGTTTGGGTTCGGATAAGCGACCGAGTGTGCTGCAGTTGTGGCCTCCTTTATGACAGCAGATGCTCATAAAACTCAATAAAAGCTCATAAAACTATGATAACGCTCATAAATCCCCGAAACTGATCATAACCCCAAGAATGCGCTCATAAATCATGAAATATGATCATAACCAACAGATTCCGCTCATAAAACTCAAAATACGCTCATAAACACCGCGCCCATTAAGCCCCATCCTGCCCGCGGCATTCCACTCCTCCCACACCTCACTAAATCGCGAAAAAAGTGCACTTCACCAATCAAAACCAAGATTTAATTGGTGTGCTTCGCTTTGCGAAGCGATTCAGTACGGAAAGTGGGGACGAAAGTGTAGTTGATTGCAAGTGGCGGAGATAGAAAAGGCTCATGGCTTACCATGTGCTCATAAAACTCAATAAAAGCTCATAAAACAGAGATAGTGCTCATAAATCCCCGAAACTGATCATAACCCCAGGAATGCGCTCATAAACCATGAAATATGATCATAACCAACGGATTCCGCTCATAAAACTTAAAATACGCTCATAAACACCGCACCCACCGTGTCCACCAAGCCCCATCCTGCCCGCGGCACTCCACTCCTCTCACAACTCCCAAAATCGCGAAAAAAGTGCACTTCACCAATCAAAACCAGGATTTAATTGGTGTGCTTCGCTTTGCGAAGCAATTCAGTGCAGAAAGTGGAAACAGAATTCACGATCATTCAAACCGCCGTTTGATATTAGTTGCAAATCGTCAGAATATCGCATATACTAACCTTACAATCAAACGGACATTTGAATGATGAGGAGGCGGATGATATTGAAAATGATCGATACGTGCGATGAACAGATAATTCATGACTCGCTAGTAGTTGAAATTCAAGAAGAATTACCGCGTGTTGGGGATATGGTGCAGCTCTTTAAAGCGCTGGCAGATGAAACGCGGCTTAAAATTGCTTTTTCACTCACATTGAAACAAGAGCTTTGTGTATGTGACGTGGGAGCGATCATCGGCGCTTCCAACGCAACCGCTTCTCATCATCTGCGCTATTTAAAAGAAAATGGATTAGCACACTCGGAACGAAGGGGTAAGATGGTCTATTACTCACTCGCGGATGATCACGTACTGCAGCTTGTTAAAATTGCGCACGAACATACGATGGAAGGTGAAAAGAATGGCTGAAACGGACAGAACAGAATATCGGCTGGAGAATTTGAGCTGTGCGAACTGTGCGATGAAATTTGAAAAAAACGTCAGCCGTCTTCCTCATGTTGAAGCGGCGACTGTGAACTTCGGTGCCAGTAAACTTTCGTTTGCAGGGGACGCGACCGTCGGTGAACTTGAATCAGCTGGTGCATTTGACGGCATTCGGGTTGTCCCGGTATCCCAGCGGAAACCGACTCAGAAAACACCATTCTTCAAACGGAGAGAAAACATTGTTTCACTTATTTCTCTCGTGTTTCTTCTGGCAGGTTTATTTTTATCCAATAAATACGGAGAAACGAACGTAACGGCAATCGCTCTTTTTGCAATCGCAATAGTAGTCGGCGGAACTTCCATGTTCATCGATGGGCTCAAAAACCTCGTACGCCTGGAATTTGATATGAACACCCTGATGACCATTGCAATTATCGGCGCCGCAATCATTGGGGAATGGCGCGAAGCCGCTGTTGTCGTACTTCTATTTGCAATTAGTGAAGCACTGGAATCCTATTCCATGAACAAAGCCCGGCAATCCATTAGCAGTTTAGTGGACATCGCGCCTCCTTCAGCAACGATCAGAAGAAACGGAGAAACGTTTGAGCTGCCAACAGAAGATATTCGAGTTGGAGACGTCCTAATTGTAAAGCCGGGTCAGAAAATTGCGATGGATGGTACGGTCCAATCCGGGTATTCTACCGTAAACCAAGCCGCCATTACCGGCGAATCTGTACCCGTCATCAAGGAAATAGATGATACCGTTTTCGCAGGGACACTGAACGAAGAAGGGTCCCTTGAAGTTACCGTAACCAAATTAGTCGAAGACACGACGATTGCTAAAATCATTCATCTTGTTGAAGATGCACAAGCTGAAAAAGCGCCTTCGCAACAATTCATCGACAAATTCGCAAAATATTATACGCCGGCGATTATCGTTATCGCAGCGCTAACAGCCGTTATTCCGCCACTTCTCGGTGCGGATTGGCAAACGTGGATTTATCAAGGGCTGGCAGTTCTAGTCGTAGGTTGTCCGTGTGCATTAGTCGTATCCACCCCTGTTGCGATCGTCACAGCAATTGGCAATGCAGCGCGTCAAGGTGTGCTCATTAAAGGCGGCGTCCACTTAGAAGAAATGGGTCACATCAAGACCGTTGCGTTCGATAAAACCGGTACATTGACGAAAGGATATCCAGAGGTAACGGATATTATCACCGCAAATGGAGTGGAAGAAGCGCAACTTCTGCAGTCAGTCGCAGCAGTAGAGCGTCTCTCACAGCACCCCCTGGCACGTGCACTTGTCAATGCATCAGAGGCGCGCAGCCTCGAAGTGATGCAAGCTGAAAACTTCCAATCTGTCACAGGTAAGGGCGCAGTCGCGGATGTAGGTGGTAAGAAAGTGTCTGTCGGAAGTCTCCGCTGGATGGAGGAACTGACAGAACTGCCGAAAGATGCAAAAACAACTGCCGCTACTATGCAGACAGAAGGTAAATCTGTAATGGGCGCTGTGATCGACGGTGTATTTGCCGGATTATTTGCAGTCGCGGACCCCGTTAGAGTGGAAAGTAAACTCGTCCTTGACCGTTTGAAAGAAATCGGTGTAGATACAACTGTCATGCTGACAGGGGACGACCCGAAAACGGCGCAAGCAATTGCTGCCCGTTTAGGAATTGACGATGTGCGTGCAGGGCTTATGCCGGAAGATAAACTCATTGCAATCCGTGAATTGAGTGAAGGTAAAAAGCGCGTGGCAATGGTTGGAGATGGCATTAATGATGCCCCTGCACTTGCTGCAGCATCAGTGGGTATCGCAATGGGAGGTGCCGGAACGGATGCGGCACTTGAAACTGCGGACATTGCCCTAATGGCTGATGACCTGGAACAATTGCCATATACCGTGAAATTAAGTAGAAAAACGTTGCGTACTATCAAAGAAAACATTATGTTTGCAGTAGGACTAAAAATTGCTGCACTGCTTCTCGTCATCCCAGGCTGGCTGACGCTATGGATCGCAATCTTTGCAGATATGGGGGCAACACTGTTAGTAGTGTTGAATTCACTTCGATTAATGAGAATTCAAAAGTAAGAAGCAGTCGTTTGGAGGAACTTCCTAATGCAACTTAAAGAATGGACAATGGTGGAACAGGAACAGCTGATCCACTTCATGACAACGAATACATGGCCATTTCATATGCAAGAAAACTCAGGTCGTGAATTGATTGAAAAGGCGATACGAGAAGGCGGTTACGAGTCAGATGAAGTTAAAACATTTTGGCTCGTCAATGACAATGGTGAAAAAGTGGGCATCGCAAAGATTCATGATTTACAAGACGATGTCCCTTTATTCGACTTGCGTATCGCAGACCGGTATCGCGGGAGAGGCTATGGAGCCAGCGCGTTACGGCTTATGGCGGACTATGTATTCGGCCTGCCGGAAGGAAAGAACCGATTGGCTGGACATACACGTCATGACAATTTGGCGATGCGCAAAACGTTTGAACGGTCAGGATTTGTAAAAGAGGGGCACTTGCGGCAAGCATGGTTTTCTCCTGAAGAAGACCGTTTTTATGATGCCATTACTTACGGAATCACTCGTGAAGACTATATGGCCGGAAAGAAAACACCCGTCGTTTGGGAAGATCACGAGGATTCTCATATAGTTCAAGAAATTCCGGATTTCCCAGACCAATTTGAATCGGAACGGTTACTCATCCGCATGCCGTCATTAAATGACGTCTCTGATGTCAATAATGCAATTTTGCAGACACTGCCGACTCTGCGGCAATGGATGGCGTGGGCGTATCAGCCGCAGAATCTGGCGGACACAGAACAGCGGATGCGCCAGAGCATTGCAGATTTCATCATGAAAAAAGATCTAAGGCTGCATTTGTTCGAGAAAGAAACAGGTGACTTCGTTGGATCATCGGGGTTGCATCGAATCGATTGGACCATTCCCAAAGTTGAAATCGGCTACTGGTTAGCTAATGGATATGAAGGAAAAGGATACATGACAGAGGCTGTAGAACGGATTACGGAGTTTGCGTTCGATGAACTAGGTGCCAGGCGCGTAGAAATCAGATGCGATGAGCTCAACAAAAAAAGCCGTGCCGTTGCAGAACGGTCGGGCTTTGAACAGGAAGCTGTATTGAAAAATGATGATCGGTCGGCTGATGGCACACATTTGAGGAACACAGTTGTTTATGCAAAAATCAGCCAGTAAACGTGATAAAGGGATGTCGGAGAAAACCCGACATCCCTTTATTTAAACTGACCGTCTACCTGAAATCATATTAAGAATAAATACGATTAGTGCGATGACGAGCAAGATATGAATAAGTCCACCACCGATTTTGAAAACTAGGCCGAGCACCCAGAATGCAATTAGTGCTACAATGATAATCCAAAGTAATTTACCCATGTGTCGTTCACTCCTTTCGAGATTGTGATTGAATTGGTTATGTTGTTTAGATACCCCGCAATAAAATGTGTTAAACACAGAAAAAATTATTTGAGGATAATGGGCTATAAAATGTTACCGGAGGTGCTTGGATTGGCAACACCGAGTATGGAAGACTACATTGAACAAATTTACTTGCAAATTGAAGCAAAAGGCCAGGCCAGAGTTTCTGACGTCGCAGAATCACTCGCTGTCCTCCCTTCATCCGTCACAAAAATGGCGCAGCGTTTGCATAAGGAAGGCTACGTCTTTTATGAACGCTATAAAGATATCAGCTTAACCGTTCGCGGCCGTAATTTTGGTGAACGTCTCGTGCAGCGGCATGAATTGCTGGAACAATTTTTGCGGATTATCGGAGTGAAGGAAGAAAACATATATGGAGATGTTGAAGGAATTGAACATCACCTGAGCTGGGACGCGATGGATCGAATAACCGATCTTGTACAGGCCATGAACGAAGACCAAGGCTTCGTGACTGCACTCAAACAGCGCAACGAATAAGTTTACTAACAATTATTTAAGGAAATGGGAGAATAAGATGACAAATACACTTGCAGGAACAGTTCAAAAAGTTCGCGTACTGGAGCTTGAAGGCTCACGCTGGTCACTCGATTTAGATGGAACCGAATTGTATATGAACGCTTCTGAAGCACCTGAAACACTACAAGCAGGAGATACTCCGGATGTTTTCCTCTTCATGAACCGACGCGGGGAACTTGCCGCATCGATGCAATTGCCGCACATGACGATGGGAACATACGGATGGGCACGCGTATTGCGGGTAGACGACCAATACGGAGCATATGTTGATATTGGTGCAGCCTTTGAAGTGCTTGTGAACAAAGCGGATCTGCCGCATGTCCGCAAGCTATGGCCGAAGATTGATGATGCGCTTTATATGACACTGCGCACGGATCCGGCTGGAACGATTTTCGGACGTCTGGCAACGGAAGAACGCGTACTGGATGTTATCGGTGTTGCTGAACAATGGCGCATGAATGATAACTTGACCGCTCGTCCGTATCGTCTGCTGCCTGTAGGTGCTTTCCTGCTGAGCGTTCCGGATAATTTCCGGATCTTCATACACGCTAGCGAAATGGCTGCAGAGCCCCGTCTTGGAGAAGAACTGAAAGTCCGAATCATTGATGTACAAGAAGATGGCACGTTAAACGGATCGCTTCTGCCGCGAAAGCAAGAGCGCATGGGTGACGATGCAGAAATGATTTTTGCATACTTGCAGGAGACGAACGGGAAAATGCCGTTCACCGACAAATCGTCACCAGAGGAAATCGAGGAAATGTTCAGCTTAAGCAAAGGTGCTTTTAAACGTGCTTTAGGCCGTTTGATGAAAGACGGCAAAATCGAACAGCGTGATGGCTGGACATCCCTCAAAGTGTAACGGGAACCTTTTTGCTGCAGATTTCGTATGTATTGGAAACAAGGAGGTTAGACGATGAAACGAACGCTTACTGCCAGTCTTGCATTGATGCTCTCTGTAGGACTGCTATTACCGAACATTGCTTCAGCGGATTCAACGATTAATGAGAAGCTGGGAGTGCCAATTGTAGTTTACGGTGCCAACCTTTCCGATGACGAAAAGGCGAGCGTGAAAAAAAGTCTGAAAGTTGACGAGGAAGCGGAAGTTGAAGAAATTGAAGTGACAGGTAAAGACTTGGTTACGTATATCAAAGACGGTGATCCGAATGCCCGTATGTATTCTTCAGCGAAAATCATGAGACAGGATGCGGGAAAAGGGCTCGTGATTTCAATCGTCACGCAAGATAATATAACTCAAGTTACTCCAGATATGTACGCAACAGCAATGCTGACTGCAGGGATTGAAGATGCTAAAGTAGAAGTGGCAGCACCTAAAAAAGTAACAGGGCATTCTGCGTTAGTCGGGATCTACAAAGCGTATGAAGTAAGCGGTGAAACGTTGGATAAAGAGCGGACTGACGTCGCCAATGACGAACTGGACGTTGCAACGAAACTGTCTGAAAAAGGTGTAGACAAAGATAAAGTCGCTGAATTGTTAACCGATATTAAACAACAGATTTCAGACAAAAAACCTGCGACTAAAGAAGACGTCGAAAAAATTGTCAAAGAACAATTAGAGAAACACAAAATTGAGCTGAGCGATGCAGATCGTCAACTACTGACTGACCTGATGGACAGAATTAGTAAACTCGATATCGATTTCTCGAAGTTTTCCCAGCAATTGGATGACATGGCTTCAAAAGTTAAAGACAAATTAGGCGAAATCGATCCTGGTTTTTGGGATAAAGTCAAAGAATTCTTCAAAGGACTTGTGGATTCAGTTAAATCCGTGTTTCAATAAATAAGCAAGGATTGTTGAACGATTCAACTATTCGTATCACCCAATTAAAAGGGAGGCTGTTCTCATGGAATTTGAATTCAAAGATCTCGGCGGAGATGCTTATGCATTTCGCAATGAGAAAGATGGCAAAGCGCTGGCTGAAATTACGTGGACACTTCTTGGCGATGTAATGGTGATGGACCATACGTACGTTTCTGAAGAGCTCCGCGGCGGAGGCGTTGCGAAAAAACTTCTAGATCGTGCTGCTGATTATGCGCGTGAGAACAATTTGAAAATGGAAGCGGTTTGTTCATACGTAGTAACCGCGTTCAATCGATACGAAGAATATAACGATGTGAAAGCATAACCAAATTTAAAAGCGGAACGCAGCGTTTAGGCGGTCCGCTCTTTTTACGAAATCATCAAAAGTTGAAACGTTTCGTGAATTCAGCCGTATAGTAGACTATCAACTAGGAAAAGAGAGGCGATGTAATTTGAACCGAACGGCAGAGAAAGTATTAGGAATCATAGGATTAGTCTTTACAGCATTAGGAGTTATCGCATCCATCTTTGGTGCAGTTCTATTTAGTATGTTCAGCTCGAATCCAGATTTTCGTACAGAAATGGAAATGGAGTTCTATTCAGATCCAACAATGACACCTGCAGATATTGATATAATTTTTAACATTTTTGATGGAATTGGCGGCTTCATATGGTTAGGAGTTATATTCTTAGTTATCAGCTTAGTGCTGACGATCATTGGGTTAGTCAACATTTGGAAGAACAAAAATCCGAAACTTGCAGGAATCATGTTTATCCTTGGAGGATTAACGGGTGGTATTCTATCTCTTACTTCAATCCTGCTTTATATCGCTGGTATTCTCTGTCTGACTAAGAAACAGACAACTGTGTATCAGGATGACCAAATTATCACCGACACACCGCCTGAAGACGGCGGAATGCGTCCATTGTAAGACAATGCAAAAACGTCCTGTTCAGCAAGTTGCTGAACAGGACGTTTTTTGTATCAGATGCATAATGCGGCTTCTCGAATCATATAAACATATTGTGCCGTTTCAACCGGAACTCCTTCAAAGTCTTCATCGAACACTTCAAGCAACTCAAAACCAAGTTTCTCGTAGAATGCTTTAGCAGGATCATTCAAGTCATCAACGTAAACAAATAGTTTCACAGCATCATCCAGCAGCGTTAATGCACCTTGAAATAACTCCATGCCAATTCCTTGGCGCTGGTAGTCTGGGAGTATATAAAGTGCAGTCAATTCCGAGTCGCCATCTTCATCTATCCGTGTCATGTTAAAGAATCCAACAGCGCGGCCATCGCGTTCGGCGATTAAAACTTCCGTCTTTTCCATTCGCTTCAACAGCATAGGTGCTGAGTAAGCGCTATCGAGAAATTTCTGTTGCACAGTTTCAGGTAAAAGTTCTTTATACGTTGCTTTCCAAGTCTCACGGGCAATGTGTTGAACGGCAGCAATATCTTCCTCAATCATTTGTCGAATCATTGCGCTTTCACCTCATCATTCCTTTCTCTCATCATAACAAATGCATGTATTGAAAACTAGCGATAGTCAGACTTGTCATGAAAATGAAATGTTATGAGCGTTTGGCGATGAATAAGTGGGGTATACTTGTTACAAGGACACATACTAAAACATAAGTAAAAATTTGGAGGTTTGATTTTCATGGCTAAAAAACGTAATGGTATTTTACTTGCAACCCTTGCAGCTGGGGCTTATGCGTATTTCAGTAAAAAAGAGAATCGTGACAAAGCACAAGTAGCTGTAAATAATTTAGTTACGAAAGTCGATTCTTTCGTTCAATCTAAAAAAGCAGATTACTCAGATCAAACAAAAACAGGAATGTCAGACCCTTATGATTTCCAAGACAACAAGATGGTGAGTGAAGGTGCGCAAACGAGCGTTCATTACTACAACCAGGAAGTCGAAGATAAGAGTAAAGATGCAAAAGACGATGGCCTTTATCACAAAAAAGTGGACAAAGAAATCACGGACGAGCTGGAGTCAAAAGAAGCAAAATCCGACTCAGATAAATCGAAAACGAATTAACTGTCTTCTCTTAGGTCATTGACCTTTGACTATCAAACTTAATTGCATGTGTGCACACACGTGCTGCAAACTAAAACCTGCAAAGTGTCTAAATTGTCACGAAATGCAGGTTTTTTTATATTGTCCCGACGAAATCGTATTTTTCACAATAGGTTTCATTGTAATTGTAAAGGGGATTAGGGTATACTTTTTGAAGAGACGAAGACCGTCTGTAATTGAAAAAATCCCGTTAGTCACTCTATGTTTTCTCTATAAAAAATCAGGGTTGCTAATAGTTTGAAAAATAGTGAAGGTGGATTTCGTGAAAAAAAGAATTGGATTTATAACGATGTTGGCTACAGCCGCCGTGTTACTGAGTGGCTGTACGAGTGTACAAGAAAAAACAGGTACCTTTTACGGACTGTTTGTTAAGCCGATGGAATGGCTGCTTCACAATTTAGGAGAAGCATTTGGCGGAAGTTATGGACTTGCAATTATCGTCATTACGATGGGAATCCGTTTAATCTTAATGCCGCTTATGTTAAAGAACTACAAATCACAGCAAGAGATGAAAGTGAAAATGGATGCGTTAAAACCTGAGATGGAAACGATTCAGAAGCAAATGAAAACTGCTAAAGAATCAGGCAACAAAGAAGAACAGATGAAATTGCAGCAAGAAATGATGGGCCTTTATTCCAAGCATAATGTGAATCCATTAAATATGGGATGTCTTCCATTAGTGATTCAAATGCCAATCATCATGGGTCTGTACTTCGCGATTTTGTATGCCGATGATGTAGTGAAAAGCCATCAATTTCTCTGGTTTGAGCTAGGGAAACCTGATATTATTATGATGCTTATTGCAGGTGCTGTGTATTTCGTTCAAGCGCGAGTTTCACTTTGGACGATGCCGGAACAGCAGAAAGCTCAAATGAAATTATTCGTCTACATTTCACCGATTATGATCATGTTCATCTCGTATCGAGTGGCGGCAGCCTTACCATTATACTGGGCTGTAGGGGGTCTGTTCATGATCTTCCAAACGTACCTTGGACGTAAATTCTACTATAAACACACAGCAGCAGAACTTGCTGTTGAAGCTGACGGTCATGTCGATGTAGAGATCGTTGATCCGGAAGATGAAAAGCATAAGAACAGCAAGAAAAAAGGTAAGTAATTATAGTCACTGCCCCAGCCGGAGAGCTTACTCCGGCTTCTTTTTTAACTATAGAACATAGGCCTGACCGTGAAATGGAGGGATATGCTGATGAACAGTAAATGGATTTATGGAATAAGCATCGTCTTAGCCGGCGCATTTTCACTCTATTTTATCGTCAAGCTAGATTTACAAAATGCATTGATCGGCATGATTGCGCTGTTTGCACTTACGAACAGTGCGCGAGCGAGACAATTCAAGAGCCAAGGAATGATTCGGGAGGCAAGGTGGATGCAAGGGCTTTCCACGTTATTTGCAATCGCCTTGGCGGTCGTCTTATTTTTAAGATTACTAGGATAAAAAAGGAAACGGCAGCGCGCATTGCGCAGTACCGTTTCCTTTTTTAGTATGCAAGTTTTCGTCGAGTGAAAAGTACAATAAAGATAGCAGGAACTGTACACACTGCCATTCCTAAAAACGCAAGTCCAGGAGTGATGTCGTATAAATATCCTGCAGGAATCGTCAAAAATGCGGTACTCAAGCTCATTGCGAAGGCTGCGTACATTCCTTGTGCAGAAGCGATCTGCTGCTTTGGAAGACGAGTGGATATATATTGGATGAAAGCATAATGTGCAATACCAAAAGATATGGCATGCAGCATTTGCGTAACCACAAATACGGACGTAATCGGAAATAGAAAAACAACAATCCAGCGAACTGTTGAACCAATTGCGGCAATTAAGAACATCGTTGAAATCTTTACATTTGCCAGCATCCGGTCTGAAACGCGGAAGAAAAGAATCTCGAATAACACGGCAACGTTTAAAATTACGCCAATCCAAAAACCTGAAACATTCAAATCATCTAAGTAAATAAACCCAAAGCTATAATAGGCAGCGTGGGCCCCTTGCAGTAAAACGGCTAGCAGTGTTATGACTAGAAACCCTTTTGTTTGGAACAACGTCCTTAACTTAGTCTGAGAAATACTAGCTGATGTGCGTTCAGGAGTTTTATCAAGAACAGCTGGTGCACTTCTCATGAAAAATAGAACCGCAGCAGCAAGGCCGGCAATCATCAAATACAAAATTGATTGTTCGCTCCAAATGGACGTTGCTGCACCGACGAGCAGTAAAGCGACTGTATATCCGATGGACCCAAAAGAACGGCTTTTTCCGTAATGGATGTGCTCAGACTGCATTAATAGAGTGGCACCACTCTCGACAGCGGGCAATACCATCGGATAGACCGCGCTGAATAATATCGTAATGGCTGCCAGTACCCACAGTGGTGAATCGGGCAAATAAAGAATGGTGAGCAGCAAGGAGAGAATTGCTAGCCCTTGGATCACTCTTCTGAGAGCGGACCTATTCGTCAATACAGGAAAGACGAGGAACGTAGTGAGCGCTCTTGCGGCCATTCCGACTCCCATGATGACGCTGGCTGTAGAAACAGCAAGACCTTTTTCAATGGTTAACCATCCGGTCCAATAGGGAAGAAAGATACCCCACGTAAAGAAGAATACAAAAAAACTGGCAGAAAGCCATCGTTGATTAGCCATTAAAATCATCCTTAGTTAAAGAATCATGCTGAAAAAGTAATCATAGCACACACTTTTAAAAAGGCACAGTAGTCCTGGGACAGAAATGATGGTAGACTATGAAATGGACTGTTTGTAATAATCCTGTAACATTCAAAAAACTGAAAATAGACAGTAAGATATAGATATGAAAGAGGGCAATTCTCTAATGAAACGAAGACAAGACAGAAGGCGTGCGAGTAAGAAACAATCCAAGGGGCTCAAAGCGGCGCTATTATTAATCGCAGCCGCGATGGCAGGGCTGGCAGTATGGGTTGGGGTTAATGATTGGGATGTTGAGAAAACGCTGCAGCAAGCAGGCATTTCGAATTCTTCCAGTGAATCAACAGAATTTTTGACTGAGACTGAAGAAGATCCATCTAAACCGAGTGCAGAAGAGAAAGAAAACGATAAACAAAATCTCCCTCCTGTCGAAAAAGGAGAGCCGGCACTTCCGGAAAAACCCGTAGAACCAAGCAACGGCAATCAGCCTTTTGATGGAGGATATGTGGAGGGACAGAAATTGCCAACTCAACCTCACTATGTGAACAACATCTTAATTGCCAACAAAAAATTTCCGCTGCCAGAAGACTTTGCCCCAGGTGAGAGCAAGGAAGCACGTGCTGCATTTGAAGAAATGGCTGCAGAAGCGAAACTGTCCAGCTTTAACTTAACGGCGTTCAGCACATATCGCTCTTATGATTATCAAGTGACGCTATACAACCGCTATGCGGATCGGGATGGAGTAGAGGCGGCAGACCGCTACAGCGCACGACCTGGCTACTCTGAACATCAAACAGGTCTAGCATTTGATATTGGTGAAGTAAATCACGAAAAGCACTGGGCGTCCTCTTCGTTTGGTACTACAGAAGCAGGCAAGTGGCTGCTTGCGAATGCGCACCGGTACGGTTTCATTTTGCGCTACCCGGATCACAAAGAAGACATCACAGGATATATGCACGAAGCCTGGCACTACCGCTATGTGGGAAAGCCGCTATCCGAAGAAATCTTCAAGAAAAATATCACACTCGAAGAATACCTTGGAGTGGAGTGAAAAGAGGCTGGGACAAAACTCAGTAAATTAAAAAAGAACGAATCCTAAGGAATTATCCTAGGGATTCGTTCTTTTGGTATTTTAGAAAGGAAAATAGGAAGACACTCTGTTAAAATAGATTCACCACAAACCATTTAAGGAGGTCTTCCTATGTTTAAAGAGTATAACATGAATCAACTAATTTTGCCGCTCGATATGGAAATGAAGCTACAGAAAGATGATATTGCCTACGCTGTGAATGAGCTCGTGGAGTCGATCCCCGGAGAAGCCTTCACAGGCTTTTTGCGTGAAACCGGCTGCCCTGCCTATCATCCGCGCATGATGATGAAGATTTTGCTCTGCGCTTACACCCAGTCCGTGTTTTCTGGCAGAAAGATTGAAGGGCTTTTGAAAGACAGTGTCCGGATGATGTGGCTGGCTCAGGGATATGAACCAACCTATCGTACGATCAATCGCTTCCGGGTCCACCCCGAAGTGAAAGAGCTTCTTCGCCAATGCTTTGTACAATTCCGCTGCCGACTCGTAGAAGAAAAGCAAATCGAAGAAGAAGCCATCTTCATAGACGGGACTAAACTCGAAGCCAATGCTAACAAGTACACCTTCGTCTGGCGTAAAGCCGTTGAAAGATACAGTGCGAGCCTGGTCGAAAAATCGAATCAGATGTATGAGGAGCTTTTGGAAAAGAACATCATACCGGAGATCGAACGAGAAAGTTCGGACGAGCTTACCACGAACGAACTGTCCAACATCCTCAACAAGCTGGAAGATACGGTACAGACCTACGATGAAAAAATTGAAGAAAGCGACGATACAGAAGTTCGAAAAGAGCTGCGGTCGCAACGCAAGGAACCAAAACAGTATCGAAAAAAGTTCCAGGATTTTTTACAACGCAAAGAGAAATACCGGATCGACATGGCGATTTTTGGAGACCGTAACAGCTATTCCAAGACGGATCATGACGCCACCTTCATGAGGATGAAGGAGGATCATATGAGTAATGGCCAGCTCAAGGCAGGCTACAATGTGCAAGTGGCAACCGAAGGACAGTATGCGCTTGCTTACGATATCTACCCAAACCCAACGGATACACGAACACTCATCCCGTTTCTTAATCTCATCGAGAAAGACTATTTCGAGCTGCCGGAGTACATAGTCGCAGATGCTGGTTATGGCAGTGAACAGAACTATGGAGATATCCTTGAAAACAGAAAGCGTACACCATTGATCACCTATAATCAGTATCGGAAGGAAAAGACAAAGAAATACAAAGAAGATCCGTTCAACACAATGAACTGGGCTTATGATGAGGAAGCGGATTCCTACACTTGTCCGAATGGCCGCAGGCTAGGATTTAGCCATTTTTCAAAACGAACCGACAAATACGGATTCACACGCGAATACAAAGCGTATGAATGCGACGATTGTTCCGATTGCCCATTGCGCTCCCTTTGTACGAAAGCGCAGGAAGGCAACAACCGGAAATTGTATATCAATGAAAAATGGGAAATGCATAAAACAATCATTCGAGCGAAGCTTTCAGAAGAGAAAACAGGTTCACTCTACGGTCAACGGAAAATCGACGTAGAACCAGTTTTTGGATTTCTGAAGGCGAATTTGGCGTTCACTCGTTTCTCTGTGCGGGGAAATGATAAGGTGAAAAATGAACTGGGCTTCGCATTCATGGCCGTGAATTTGAGGAAATACACGGCCATAAACAACATTCAGGCATCAGAAAACGGAAAGAATACGAGAAAAAAAGCGAGTGCTCACCAAAAATCGGTGAACACTCGCTTTTTTTGCTTCAATCTGACTGGTTGTGTCCCAGCCTCTTTTTTATTCGCGACAGTTCCGCTGGTGCAATGGGAGTTTTGTGGGGACTTAAGGGAGGGGGGAGAGCACGTTTCGTGTGGCAACCCGCTCGTTTCGTCGAGGAACCCGCTCGTTCCATCCAGGAACCCGCCCGTTCTGTCGGTCAACCCGCTCGTTTCGTCGAGGAACCCGCCCGTTCCATCCAGGAACCCGCTCGTTCCATCGAGGAACCCGCTCGTTCAGTCGGTCAACCCGCCCGTTCTATCGAGGAACCCGCTCGTTCAGTCGGTCAACCCGCTCGTTCCGTCGAGGAACCCGCTCATTCAGTGGGTCAACCCGCTCGTTCCATCGAGGAACCCGCTCGTTCAGTCGGTCAACCCGCTCGTTCTGTCGAGGAACCCGCTCGTTCCGTCGAGGAACCCGCTCGTTCTGTCGGTCAACCCGTTCGTTTCGTCGAGGAACCCGCTCGTTTCGTCGGTCAACCCGCTCATTCCGGTGAGGAACCCGCTCGTTTCGTCGGTGAACCCGCTCGTTCAGTCGGTGAACCCGCTCGTTCCGGTGAGAAACCCGCCCGTTCAGTCGGTCAACCCGCTCGTTTCGTCGAGGAACCCGCTCGTTCAGTCGGTCAACCCGCTCGTTTCGTCGAGGAACCCGCCCGTTCAGTCGGTCAACCCGCTCATTCCCTCAAGCACCCCCATACCTCCACCCCAAAAAAAGATACCTCCCAAAAAGGAGATATCCCAACACTGAACCATTTATAAAATTGGAGACAACAACCGTGAAACGGACTCTTTAATCTTAATCGTACGAGAACGATTCAAATACATATCGTACGTCAGTTCCGTCGACAAGTGGATATCCTGTTCAAACAGCTCCGCGAGCTCACGTGACTTCTCGCGGTCGTAGATGAATGCATTTATCTCAAAGTTAAGACGGAAACTCCGCTCATCGATATTGGCAGTCCCCACAGTCGATAGCTCATCATCCACCACAATTTGCTTCGCATGAATGAATCCGTTTTCGTAAATGTAGACGCGGGCCCCCGCCTTCAGCAAACTGCCGATATTCGAATACGTCGCCCAATAAACAAACATGTGATCTGGCTTATTCGGAATCATGATCCGTACATCGATTCCAGACAAGCACGCAATTCGCAGCGCGTCCAAGAAACTGACATCAGGAATGAAATAGGGCGTTTGAATGTAAATGTATTCTTTCGCGATGAAAATCATCTTTAAATAGCCGTCTTTGATCTGTTCCCATTCTGCATCGGGTCCGCTTGAAACAATTTGCATGCCCACAGAACCTTTACGGGGAATGACAGGGAAGTAGCGGTCGTTGTATTGAACTTCACTCGATGCCAATGCCTGATTCCAATCTAATAAGAAACGGGTTTGCAGCGGATGCACGGCACTGCCTTCAATACGTAAATGCGTATCCCGCCAATAGCCAAACTTCTTGCTCATTCCGAGATACTCGTCTCCTACGTTGAATCCGCCAACATACCCGATCCGCCCATCGACCACGACGATTTTACGGTGGTTACGGTAATTCATACGCGGATTAATGAGCGGTAACACAGCTGGGAAAAAGGATACAGCTTCTCCACCTGCATCTGTCAGTTCTTTCAGGTGTTTTACGTGCAATCCCCGAGATCCAATATCGTCAAAAAGTACACGCACTTTTACGCCTTGCTTCGCTTTTCGCACGAGAACTTCCATAATTCTGCTGCCAAGCTTGTCGAGACGCATAATGTAATACTGGAAATGGATATGATCCTTGGCGTTTTCCAGGTCTTCAATAAGTGCCTCGAACTTAGCAGCGCCATCATTAAAGATTTCCATATCGTTATCCTGGGTCAACAGCGCATGATTATTTCTTAAATGTAAATAAATCATATCATGGTAATGAGCGGTATCATCGAGTTGGAATTCAAAGGTTTCATCTTCAATCGCTTCCATTTGGTAATCGATTAAAGACTCGATTCCAATGCGGTCCCGCCCTGACCAGCGGAATAAGTGACGCTTCCTGAGCTGTCTTCCAAAAAGCAGATAGATAATGAATCCAAGAAGAGGAATGAAAAACAGGACAAGCAGCCAAGCCCACGTAGATGCGGCGTCACGCCGTTCCAAGAATATTAGAACTCCCGCAAGCAGGATGTTTAGAATAAGTAATGCAATCGTGAGAAAGCCGATGATTCCTGCCATTGTATCCCGCCTTTCAGGGAATGTATTGTATTTCTATAGTATACATGAACAAAGGAATTTGTCCCTGAAAACACTAATGCTCGTCAATCTGCAAAAAGACCGAAAGAACAGGGGCCACCCGTTTCTTTCGGCTCAGCAAGTAATTGTAATTATGAACGCAATTTCACCCGCTGCAATCTGAGTGCATTCAACACGACGGATACAGAACTGAATGCCATAGCCGCCCCTGCTACCCAAGGAGCGAGTAAGCCACCCGCCGCAATCGGAATGCCGATTGAGTTGTAGGCAAGTGCCCAAAACAGGTTCTGTTTAATGTTCCTTACAGTCAGCCAGCTCATCTTCAGCGTATCTGGAACACGCAGCAAATCGCCATGCATCAAAGTAATATCCACTGCTTCCATCGCGACTGCAGTAGCAGTCCCCATCGCCATTCCAATATCCGCTACGGCCAGCGCAGGAGCATCGTTAATGCCGTCACCTGCCATCGCAACCCGTTTTCCTTCAGCTTGCAATGCCGCGATCGTTTGCGCTTTTTGGTCAGGCAGTACACCTGTGATAATTCGATCGATCCCAACTTACGCGACCTGTCTCCAGTGCTAAGTTGACATTCACGTTGTAAACACCGGACATACGGGAAAGTACTTTTTCAATTCGAGCAGAGCAAGCTGCGCACGTCATGCCTGTGAGCTGTAAATGCAGATCACGTTCGGTCACTTCATAACCAAGTGACTGAATTTTAGCTCGGATGGCAGGCAAATCAGCAGCGTCCGACTCGACTGTCACAGCGGCTTTTTCCGTTGCGAAATTGACGGCGACTTCCTTCACGCCATCCATTCTGAAACGTCCTTTTTCAATCCGATTTGCACAAGCGGCACACCTCATGCCGGTGATCGGGATATCTATTCGTTTCTCACTCATCAGATTTGACCTCCTCTAGTACCTGACGGGGGTATATTTTAACGAAAATAAAAATGGCAGCTGCCATCGTGTTTTGGGATAATATGAAGAAAACCGCACAGCCTAGGCATGCGGTTTCAGAAAAATTACTGAACGACGTCGTACCCTTGGTCTTCAATCGTCTCTTCAATCTTTTTATGGTCTGCAGCAGTCGTGTCATGAGAAACTTGCACAGTTCCTGCGTCAAGGTTAACGGAAACGGATTCAACGCCTGCAAGATTCCCGACACTATCTTCAACCGCTTTCACACAATGCCCGCAAGACATGCCTTTGACTGTTAATGGTGTTTGTTCCATTTGAAATTCCTCCTTATTTTCTCATCAATTTCGAAACGGTCATGAGCAATTCATCCAAAACGGCATCATCACCTTCATCCAGCCGTTCTTTCACGCATCCTTTTAAGTGAACGTCCAGCAATACTTTTGCCGCGTCATTCAATGCGGATTGCGTAGCAGCAAACATAATGTACTGTATGGGGGTATGTAAATGATTCGAACGTGTGAAATAAAATTTACGAAGAAAGTGATTTTGTAACATAATTGAAAGGTTAAAAACTTGACAATTGTGGTATAATAAAGTTAGACAAAGAAAACATCACGTTTTGAACAAAATAGAACCTTACATCCAATTTGTGCGTCCTGCACTATAGAAAGGTTGAGGTGGAACCAGATGGCGAAAGAAATCGATTTGAAGAAGATCATCACAAACTTAGCGAAGTTAGGTGTTTCCGCTACAATGACTAAATCGCGTCTAGATATGCTGAAGGCCCTTACACCGCCTGCTCAGCAAGACCCGCAAATCCAACCATAACTAAAAAACACGTCCACAGGAAATCCTGTGGACGTGTTTTTTAGTCTTCTTCATCCGATTTGAACATATACGTTCGATGATGGAACTTCATACTGAAGATCAGACCGATAGCGAGCATGTTGCCCATCAAAGAACTTCCTCCGTAACTGATGAAGGGAAGCGGAATTCCTGTAATCGGCAGCAACTGAATCGTCATTCCGATGTTTTCGAATACGTGGAATGTGATCATTGCGATAATCCCCGCAGCGATATACGTACTGAACGGATCTTTTAATTCCAATGCAATTTTCGTCAAATGGTAAATCAGGAAGAAGTATAGGCAAATCACGACGCTAGCGCCGAAGAACCCCCATTCCTCCCCAATCACACTGAAGATGAAGTCCGTATGACTCTCAGGGACATACACTTCACGATCCTTAAACCCTTTTCCGAAAATCTCTCCTGAACCAATCGCGTTCAATGAAGTAATTAGATGCAGCCCCTCATTGGATGAATACGAATAGGGATCGAGCCAAGAATAGATCCGTTGGAACTGGTAGGGCTTAAATCCAAGTGACGTTAAGAAATCCTGGGCATATAATGCCATAAAGAGCATGGTACCGCCAATTGAAGCACTGCCTACAAAAATCGGAAGCAGTATTTTCCAGGTTATCCCTGACACTACAGCAAGAGCCGCAGTGATTGCCAGAAAAACTAATGCTGTACCAAGATCGGGCTGCATCATAATAAAGAATAATGGAACAATCAGTACGACCCCGATTTTCATCAGCAGCATGAAATCGGTTTGCAATGTTTTCTCAGAAAATTTCTCGTGGTGTTTCGTAATCACCCGGGCAAGTCCTATGATGAAAAACGTTTTCATGAACTCAGCAGGCTGAATGCTTCCTGCACCCGGCAGGTGGAACCAGCTTTTTGCACCATTCCGGCGGGATACTAAATCCAGGCTTTCCGGCAAGATGTAAAGCACGAACAAGGCGAATATACCGGCACCATAAATGAGCCATGCCGCTTTCTTATATTGTTCAGGTTCGAAATACATCGTAATCGCGATAATAATTGAACCTACGACATACCATTGAATTTGTGAAGGTATGAAGTTAATGCCATATTGTCCAGTGGTCTGGGCAGAGGAGATGGCAACTAGACTGATGGCTCCAAACATAAGCAAAAGAAAGGCTAAAGGCCAATCGAATCGATCAGCAGATTTTTGTTCTATTTTCATATAATGTCACCTTTATCGTTTCATAAGAGTTACAGTCACTCATTATAACCGAAAACGCACCTGATTTCACAAGAGGAATTGTTCCTGTTTTGTCAGGTTACTCGTCTTCTGTTTCAAATAAGTAATTTTGCTGGTGGAAGCGCATGCTGAAAACCAAGCCAATCGCAAACATATTACTAAACAATGAGCTTCCTCCATAACTGATGAAAGGAAGAGGGATTCCTGTTATCGGCAGCAGCTGGATATTCATTCCGATATTCTCTAATACATGGAAAGCAATCATTGCAATAACACCGGCTGTCACATATACACTGAACGTATCTTTAAGAGTTAATGCAATTTTAGTTAAATGGTAAATGAAGACGAAAAATAGTGTGATCAGTAAGCTTGTGCCGATAAACCCCCACTCTTCTCCAATCACACTGATGATGAAGTCTGTGTGGTTTTCGGGAATATAGACGATGCTCTCTTTAAATCCTTTTCCAGTGAACTCCCCAGAACCAATTGCAGTCATCGCCTGAATCAGGTTATATCCTTCTTCCCCTGGATACGAATAAGGATCCAGCCACGAATAGACACGCTTAAATTGATAGGGGTCAAAACCAAGCTTTTGCAAAAAATCTTGTGCATAAATTGCCATCCATAAAAGTGCTGCACCAAGTGTCGCGCCGACAGCGATTAACGGGGTGAGCAATTTCCAAGAGATTCCGGACACAATGACAACAGCTACCGTAATCGCGATGAATACAAGAGACGTCCCTAAATCAGGCTGTTTCAATATGAAAGCAAGCGGAACTAGCAGCATCAGGCCGATTTTACCAAGCAGCATCAGATCTATCTTAAGCGACTTAACTGGATAGCGTTCATGATGAACACTAACTGCACGAGCTAATCCGAGGATGAAAAACGTTTTGATGAACTCTGAAGGCTGAATGGTTCCGATGACAGGTAAATGCAGCCAGCGCTTTGCACCTAAACGGGTTTCGGCAATTTGGTCTTGTCCGCCCGGTGCCAGCATTAGAAATACCAGCAAGAAGATTCCGAAACCATAAAGGGGCCATGCCAATTTTTTATATTGCTGCGGTTCGAGCTGGATCATTACAAAGACTATGAATGCACCAAGAACATACCAGCGGATTTGCAAGGGAATGAAATTTGTATTGTACTGTCCGGAGTTTTGGGCTGAGCCAATCGCCGTCAAACTGACGATGCAAAAACATAAAAGATAAAAGGCAAGTGTCCAGTCAAATCGATCTGTCCACTTGGTTGAAAGTTTCAAAGCGTTTCTCCTCCCTAAGGAAATGATTGGTAAAGTATACCGTAGTTAGGTCAAAGGTTCACGTAGTTCATAAGACGTGACTGCGGAATAATAAGTTTCTTCAGTGAAAAACTTATTACGGTAACGATAGATGAAAAGGAAGGTTTTTTCTAGCTTCACCCGCGGTTCATGGTAAACTAGTGAAACGAAAACTAACGGATCGAGAGGGATTATTATGAAAAAAAAGCTAGGGTTAGTCTACGGAGGAAAATCAGCAGAACACGAAGTATCCTTATCTACTGCACGCGCTGCTGCACAGGCTATCAATTTTGACACGTACGAAGTGATGCCGATTTACATAACGCCTGAAGGAGAGTGGCGTACCGGCACATCACTTACGGCACCTGTGGATACCATTGAGGAATTGCGTTTGGACGGTCAGGGCAGCAGTGAGCCTGACAGCATTGCCCAATTCCTTCAACTTGAAAATAAGCCGGACGTCATCTTGCCATTATTGCATGGTACGAATGGGGAAGACGGCACAGTTCAAGGCTTATTCGAGGTCATGAATATCCCATACGCGGGAAATGGCGTCCTCGCATCTTCCGCGGGGATGGATAAAGTCGTCATGAAACAGCTGTTTGCCCAAGTGGGTCTAGCGCAAGTACCTTATGTCCACTTCATACGTTCGGAGTGGGAAAAAGAAGAAGCACGGCTGTTGGACGCTGCAGAACAAACACTTCAATACCCTGTGTTTGTAAAACCAGCGAACTTGGGCTCAAGTGTGGGGATCAGCAAAGCGGACAATCGGGAAAGTTTGAAACAAGCGATTGCATTTGCATTGAAATTCGACCGGAAAATCATTGTAGAGCAAGGCGTCACTGCGCGGGAAATTGAAATGGGTGTGCTCGGAAACGATGAGCCTGCGTGTTCCGTTCCAGGGGAAATCAAGCCTGTTGCGGCATTTTATGACTACGAAGCAAAATACCAAGATGGTAACACGGAATTAGTCATTCCAGCGCATATCCCTGTGGACGTCGCAACCCATATGAAAGACATGGCATACCGCGCATTTAAAGTACTCGACTGTGCAGGACTTGTTCGCGCAGATTTCTTTGTAACAGAAAGCGATGAAGTGCTGATCAATGAAGTTAACACGATGCCTGGATTTACACCGACGAGTATGTTCCCGCTGCTTTGGCAGCATACTGGCGTCAGTTATCCAGAATTGATTGACCGACTAATTGAATTGGCCATTGCGCGTCATGCAGAAAAACAACAGATACAATACACAATGGATTGAGTGGGATAACTTATGAAACGAAAACTGACTGAACTGGCAAGCTGGCTGGAGGCTTCTGGCCAATTATTAGAAGATATCACGGTGACAGGTGCAACTATTGACTCGAGGAATATCAAAAAAGGAGAGTTGTTCATCCCATTCCGTGGCGAACATGCGAATGGGCACGCGTATGTCCGTTCAGCGTTTGAAAACGGTGCAGCCGCATCCCTTTGGCTGTCAGATGAACCAAATCCGCCTGAAGACATTCCGCTCCTATTTGTGGAAGATGCAGAGATTGCGTTGCAGCAGCTGGCTCGGAGCTATCGTGAACAGCTCACATGCAAAGTGATTGGTGTGACAGGTTCGAACGGGAAGACATCGACAAAGGATTTGCTTGCAAGTGTGCTGGGTGAAGAATTTACGGTCCGTAAAACAGAAGGGAATTTCAACAACGAACTCGGTATGCCGTTGACGATTCTAGCCCTAGAAGAAGAGACGGAAGTGGCGGTTCTCGAAATGGGAATGAGCGGTTTCGGAGAGATTTCATTTCTTTCTAAATTAGCAAAGCCTGATATAGCGATCATCACAAATATCGGTGAAGCCCACATGCAAGATCTTGGCAGCCGGGAAGGAATTGCGAAGGCGAAATTTGAAATTATAGAAGGACTTTCACAGAATGGAACGTTTTACTATGACGGCGACGAGCCGCTTTTGACAGCCTTAGTAAATCAACATCCGGAACTCGATGCGCATGCATTCGGCTGCGGAGATGCGTGTGACTTGTCGGCAAAAGATATCCAAGTGACTGAACAAGGCAGTCGATTTACGGTTTCAGGTCAAATCGAGGGTCATTTTGTTATCCCGGTCTACGGAGAGCACCAAGTGAAAAATGCACTGGCTGCAATGCTTGTGGCTAAAAAGCTCGGCATGACGGAAGATGCAATACGGAGTGCTCTGCTGAATGCGGTATTAACACCGATGCGCATGCAGCCTGTAACAGCAAAAAGCGGAGCATTGTTCATCAATGATGCCTACAATGCCGCTCCTACGTCGCTGCGTGCAGCATTGACATTCATTGGCCAAACAGAACTCCGTCATGATAAGTGGGTAGTACTGGGCGATATGCTGGAACTTGGACAAGATGAACGACATTTCCATGAATCAGTTGCTGACCAGCTTGCCAACCTACAGTTGAAGGGAATAGCCTTATACGGACCTAGAATGCATTGGTTATATGACGAACTTCTGGCACGGAAAACAGATGTGGAACTAATTTGGACAGAGAACGACTATGCACCTATCGTCGGCAAATTGCTTGAATCCATCAATGATCAATCGATTATTCTGTTGAAAGGTTCACGCGGGATGGCACTTGAAAACGTGTTGAAAGGTGTATTGGAAACGGAGGCGTAATCCGTGAAAACAGGTGTAATTATTCTGCATGGATTTACGGGCGGCTCATTTGAAGTCCGCCCTTTCGTCCAGTATATAAAGGACAAGACGAACTGGCTGATCGATATTCCGATATTGCCTGGGCATGAACCAGGAGGCAGACTCGCTGAAATCACTGCAGAAGCCTGGCTCATGGAAGCGGAACTCGCCTACAGACGGATGAGTAAGCAAGTGGATCGAATTTTTGTAGTCGGATTTTCAATGGGCGGGCTGATTGCGCTATACCTGGCGCTTAGGTATCCAGTTGAACGGCTCGTCTTACTGAGTGCTGCTGCAAAGTACATTTCACCAAGGCTGCTTTTGGCTGACGCGGCAATTTTACTGGCAGAGCCAGTCATTCGGCACTTCCCGCCGAATACGTTCTATCATTTGTATCGTTATAAATTAGCCAATACACCTATCCGTTCCGCGTACCAATTTACACGGATTGTTCAGCAAGTCGAACCGTATTATAGCAGGATCACCGTTCCCGTTTGTATTGTACAAGGCATGCTGGATGGAATTGTCCCTTACTCAAGTGCCCACTTGCTTTACCATTCGCTTGGCTCCGAAACGAAACAGCTGATCTTTTCAGATAAAGGGAAACATCATATTTGTTACAGCGATGACTGTGCGGAGTGGTTTGAAAAGGTACTCGCATTTATGTGTCAAACAGATGAACGCGGACTTGTTTAAGCGAGTGTATAGCTTGCGATGTCGTTTTTGTTGTGGTAAACTAGCCTGAGCATTGGATACATTTACGCAGAACTCTTCCTTTTGTGGAGAGTGCTTTTTTTTGAATAAAACGGTTTGACGGCACTGCCGCTAAAGAGGAGAATCCTCTATCGAACCGCTCGGCAAAGACCGGGCTTTCCTTTCATCCACTACATCTAACTAGTCGAGATCATCAGGATGATTTCCTATATTAGATTTGTATACGTTCGGAAACATACCCAGAAGCATAAGGCTCCGATTTGCCGCGCTTTCATTTGCAAATGTAACCAATTGTCAAATGGAAAACACAAAGGAGATTGAGAAGTTTGACGAAATTTTCAGAACTTAATATCAGTAAATCTACACAAGACTCTCTAAAGAGAATGGGCTTTGAAGAGGCTACTCCAATTCAAGAAGGTACGGTTACTTTTGGAATGGAAGGCAAGGACGTCATCGGTCAAGCACAGACGGGAACTGGTAAGACAGCAGCATTCGGTATCCCTATGATCGAAAAAATCGATACAAGCAACCCGGCAGTTCAGGCACTTGTCATCGCGCCAACTCGTGAGCTTGCGATTCAGGTTTCTGAAGAAATTTATAAAATCGGTTACGGAAAACGTGCACGCATTCTTTCTGTATTCGGCGGACAAGAAATTTCACGCCAAATCCGTGCATTGAAAAACAATCCACAAATCGTTGTCGGTACACCGGGACGTATTTTGGATCACATTAAGCGTAAAACATTGAAGCTTGACGGCGTTCAAACACTTGTATTGGACGAAGCAGATGAAATGTTGAACATGGGCTTCATCGAGGACATTAACTCTATTCTTGAGAATGTTCCTGCAGAGCGCCAAACATTGCTATTCTCAGCTACAATGCCTGCACCGATTCGTAAAATTGCGGAAACATTCATGAAGAATCCGGAAATGGTTAAGATCAAGTCAAAAGAAATGACTGTTGAAAACATTGAACAGTTCTTCGTGAAATCACAAGAACGTGAAAAGTTCGATATTCTATCTCGTTTGTTGAACGTTCAACAGCCTGAACTTGCGATCGTTTTCGGTCGTACAAAGCGCCGTGTTGACGAGCTTTCACATGCACTTAACATTCGCGGATACATTGCAGAAGGAATCCACGGTGATTTGACTCAAGCAAAACGTATGTCTGTTTTGCGTCAATTCAAAGAGGGTAAAGTCGACATTCTAGTTGCAACAGACGTTGCGGCTCGCGGACTTGATATTTCTGGAGTAACTCACGTTTACAACTTTGATATTCCACAGGATCCTGAAAGCTATGTTCACCGTATCGGCCGTACAGGTCGTGCTGGTAAGAGCGGTATGGCGATTACGTTTGTAACACCACGTGAAATGGGTTACCTTCGTATTGTTGAAGAAACAACGAAAAAGCGTATGAATCCACTTCAGCCGCCAACATCTGACGAAGCACTTCTTGGCCAGCAGAAAGTTGCAGTTGAGACGCTTGCTGAAGCTGTTCAAAAGAATGAGCTGAATGATTACGTTCAATTCGCAACAGATTTACTTGGAAAGTACGATGCAACAGATCTAGTTGCAGCTGCTTTGAAACACCTAACAAATGAGCCGGACGCTACTCCTGTATCCATTACAGAAGAACGTCCATTGCCATCACGCGGTGGCAGCGGCGGTGGCCGTGGCGGATACAAAGGCAATCGCAGTGGCGGCAATCGCTCACACGGCGGCGGCCGCGGATTCAGCGGCGGTCAGCGTCGCAGCAGCGGTGGAAGCCGTGACGGACGCAGCAGCGGTGGAAGTCGCGATGGACGCAGCAGCGGCGGCAGTCGTGAAGGCGGAAACCGGGATCGCTCACGTGGCGGACGGTCTGAACGCTAATCACTAACTATATAAATGGAAAGCTCGGGACGTGCACAGGAAAATGTGCATTTCCCGAGCTTTTTATTTAATTTATTGAAACATCTATCTTCTTCAATCGTATACACTAGTAATAGATAGGGAGGAATCGATGTGAGAAAAGAACCTGCGAACAGACTATCGAGGAAAGGCTTAACTGTTTGGCGTCTCTATGGGTGGCTGCAAACGGCTGTTGTGCTGCTGCTTGCAATCGGTGCGGGTACGCTGACTGTTATCTTTGATTGGCCCTGGTGGGTATACATAATTGCTGCTTCTGTTGTTGTATTATACGGATGGTTATTCATCTATCTGTTCCCTAAGATCAGATGGTCCAGGTGGCGCTATGAAGTGAGAGAGTCTGAAATTGAATTACAGCATGGCATTTTCATCGTCACACGGACGCTAATTCCGATGGTGCGTGTCCAGCATGTGGATACAGCTCAAGGTCCGATATTGAAGAAATATGATTTGTCCGCGATATCGATTTCTTCTGCAGCGACGGTTCACTCAATCCCAGCACTGGCAACTGAGGAAGCAGATGAACTGCGAAATCGTATTTCGGCGCTGGCAAAGGTGGCGGAAGACGATGTCTGAACCGCGTTACAAATTGCATTGGGTTACGATTATCGTGGAAAGTCTGAAAACATTAAAGGAAGCCATTCTGCCTTTAGTGGTCGTCTTTATCTCGGGGAGCAGAAATAACGACAGCGGCAACTGGTTTCTCGATAATTGGTCGATGATCATAGGTTCAGTGCTCGTCGTCTATTTACTATTCAGCGGATTTATCAAATGGAGACGATTTTCGTACTGGTTTGAAGATGGTGAGCTGCGGATTGAATCGGGATTGTTCGTTCGGAAGAAACGCTATATCCCTTTTGAACGCATTCAAAGTTTGAATTATACAGAAGGAATTTTTCATCGCCCATTCGGACTTGTAAACGTGCAAGTGGAAACCGCTGCTTCTTCTGGAGATCAAGCGGAGGCAGAGTTAACAGCTGTCACCCGTGAAGATGCGGATTTGATCAAGAAAAGGATTGCCGATGGGAAGAAACGAAAAGTTGAGGAAACAGGAGATGCAATTGAGGCGGGGATAGAAAGTGCAGAACCGATTGATGAAGAATCTGTTGAGAAACGTGTGTTTTCTTTGAACCCGAAACAGCTCGTTCTACTTGCTACGACGTCTGGGGGAATCGGTGTTATTTTCTCAGGGGTTGCAATCTTCCTGTCCCAGTTCGGTGAGTTTTTACCGCTTGATAAAGTGAGCGATGAGCTCGCGGGTCTTATTAAGTTTGGTGTATTTATAATTGTGATTTTAGTTTTAGCAGGATTGTTTTTGGCGTGGTTAGTATCTGTTGCAATGACGTTCTTTTCCTATTACGGGTTTACAGTTCGTGTTTCGGATGAAGAGCTGATCATTACACGCGGCCTGCTAGAGAAAAAACGGACAACGATTCCGCTTAGCCGTATTCAAAGCATTAGTTTTGTGGAGAATCCATTGCGGCAAATGTTTGGATATGGCCGTGTCCTTGTTCATAGCGCAGGTGCTGCAGGAGATGGATCCAAAATCCAGCTGTTCCCGCTTGTGAAAAAGTCAGAGTTGTACGAACCGCTTCAAGCAATTTTTCCGGAATTGGATTTGCGGGAACCTCTGGAGAAACTGCCGAAGCGCGGCCGCAAGTTTTACTATCGAATCGATTTTCTATGGATGATTCCCGTGATTGCGCTAGTGAGCTGGTTTTTCTATCCATATGGACTGCTGTCGCTGCTCATTGTGCCGATCGTAATGGTGTTTGGAATGTGGCAGCATCGCTCGGCGGCGTATCGAATCAGTGGAAATCAAGTCACCATGCGCTCGCGAGGCATTAGTCTGGAAACCTCTTACACGATGCGAAAACGGATTCAATCCGCGCATTTGCGTCAAACCATTTTCCAGCGGCGCAAACGTGTGGCATCCATTCACTTGAACGTAAAGTCAGGTATAGGCGTTCACGACGTCCGACTGCGGCAAATGGATGTGGATGAAGCGGAGGAACTGCTGGATTGGTATGAACCTTCGCAAGGCTAGGTGCTGTAATTGGTTGGGGGTAGTGGTTATAAGAGTGAGGATTGGTCATGCATTGTGGGGGAAGTGATCATAACCTGATGGGTTGCGCTCATAAACTTGGGAAAGTGATCATAACCTGATGGGTTGCGCTCATAAACTTGGGAAAGTGATCATAACCCAGCGGAAACGCTCATAACCCAGGGAAAGTGATCATAAGCCACTGGCAACGCTCATAACCCGCGGAAAGTGATCATAACCCACTGGAAGCGCTCATAAATCCCCCAAAGTGATCATAACCCACCAAATAGCACCCTCCATAAACCAAAAAAAGACTGTCAGAAAGTCAGCAACACTGACTTTCTAGCAGTCTTTATCTTTTCTGAACAACTTTGAGCTTCGGCTTGCGCCAGCTAATGATTCGCTTAGGATGGAAAATGCTTAATCCGATTAAGAACCCAACAACCAGCCCCGCAATATGTGCAGCTGCGTTAATATTAGGCCCGATAAAAGTCATGACCACGCTCAGTACGATAATGGGCAGGATAATTTGGCGAAGCTGAGGCAGCATCTTTTTTGTATAATACACAAGTGCTCCAAATGCACCGAAAATCCCGAAGATCGCACCACTAGCGCCAACGTGCAAATAACTGGAATCGTAGACGAAGAACGTCGCGATGTCACCGAAGATACCTGCCAAGAAATAGACAGTTAGGAATCGTGCTTTCCCAGCCACCTTCTCCAGTTCAGGTCCGAAGATGAATAAGGAAAACATATTGAACAACAAATGCATGATTCCGGCGTGTAAAAACATGGGCGTGACTAGGCGCCAATATTCACCCTGCGCAATCATGTAATTCGAGCCTACTCCGAAGTTGCGGATAGGGTCGCCTATGAAGGGCAATAATGACAGTAAATATATGACCACATTTAGTGCGATAAGCGTGGACACCACTGGGTATTGCCGAATGTATTGAGAAAAACTTTCAGTACGGATAAACATGTCTCTCCCCCGATCTTTAAAGTAAGTATACAATTTTTCAACACTATATGGAAAGAAGGTGACTGTGTGATCGCAGGAATTGGTTTGGATATTACGGAATTGGACCGGATCGCGGAACTGGACAGCAAATCCGATAAATTCCGGAATCGGATTCTTACAACTGAAGAACAGCACGTTTACGCAGATCTTTCGAATCAGCGCCGCATTGAGTTCCTTGCCGGCCGTTTTGCAGCGAAAGAAGCCTACGCCAAAGCACTTGGAACGGGAATTGGGCCTGAATGCAGTTTTCTGGATGTTGCAATTTTACCGAATGAAAAAGGCGCACCGATTCTATACTTTAAAGGACTTCCCGTGGACGGGTTTGTTTCCATTACACATACGAAGACAGTAGCTGCTGCGCAAGTAATCCTTCAAAAAATGGAACGTTTCTAAACACCTTTGCATAAATGACTGTCCCTCCTCATAAGATGACCTACCCGATTGAAATAGGAGAGGATGACCTGAATGCGAAGCAAAATTGGATTACTGTTGTTGGGTGCGGTTCTATTGTTACTGACTGCTTGCGGAGCACCATCGAAGGAAGATGTCGTCAAGAAACTGAGTGGGAAATGGAATGATTCCAACGGGTACGATCTTCAAGCAACGATGGAGATTAAGACCGGAGAAGAACCGCGTCTCTATGACGTGACGGTTTGGCACACGAAGCCTGATTTTTACAAAGTGGACGTTTCCCAAAAAGAGAAAGATGAGTCTCAAATGATTGTCCGCAACGAAGAGGGAGTTTTTGTCGTCACACCGTCATTGAACAAGACGTACAAATTCCAAAGTGACTGGCCGGCACAAAATAGCCAGGCGTACTTAATCAGCACACTATCTGATGATATTAAAGCAGATAAGAAGTCAACGATGACAGAGAAAGATAAGACGTATGTATTTGAAACGGCAACACGAAATAATCATAAGGCAGTATTGCCGAAACAACAGATTCACATCGACAAAAAGACATTGCTTCCAACGCACGTTTCGTTGTTAGATGAAAACAAGGAAGAGAAAATCCGTGTGACATTCAAGAAAATCACTTTAGGCGTAAAGCGTAAAGCGGATGACTATAAAGTGGAGACGGAAAATATGGATCACGAGAAAAAAGAAGAAAAGCCAAAGGACAAAAATGCGCAGCTTGAAACCTTCTATCCTTCCGCTTCCTTTGAAGGTGTTACATTGATAAGCGAAGAACCGGTCGCAACAGAAACTGGAACGCGTCTCTTCTTATCTTATGGCGGTGCTGGAAAAGAGTACGTCGTTGTTCAAGAACCGGCAGCTGCAGTGGATAGCCAAGTGCCCGTATCCATTGATGGAGATCCAGTAGATTTAGGATTCGCTGTCGCAGCACTTTCAGGTAATACGATTCGCTGGGAGCAAGATGGAATTGCGTTTTATGTAGCTTCTGAATCGCTCAGTAAGGGTGAACTCATTCAAGTAGCTGGATCGATGCAGCCAGATGTAGTTAAGTAAATGATACGAAACAAGCGGGTGCCGAACAATTGGGTACCCGCTTCTTATCTGAATTGACGTGTGATGCCTTTCAGGATGATAATAGGACTACTTATTCTGAAGAGGTGATCCGCGTGACAGGCAGAGTGAACTACCGACCGACCCGTGCTGTAGTAGATACTAGTGCGATTCGGACGAATGTTAGAAAGTTAAGAAAGAAGCTGCCCGCAGAGACCGGTGTAATAGCAGTCGTAAAAGCAGACGGTTATGGACATGGAGCAGCTGAAAGTGCACGGGCTGCTTTCAGAGAGGGTGCCATAATGGCGGCGGTTGCAACGCCTGACGAAGCATTGGATTTACGCGATTCAGGTATTCAACAACCGATTCTAGTGCTTGGACCTGTCCCTATCCCATTCTTGAAAGAAGCGATACGACAGGATATTACCGTGACAATTCCAGGGGTACAATGGGCGCAAGCTGCTGCAGCCGAACTTCAGGGAAATGAGGAAACTTTGAAGACTCATGTAAAAATTGACACGGGAATGGGTAGGATAGGAGTAAGAAGTGAAGAAGAAATAATTGAATTACTCAAAATTCTTGAAGGAACTTCCGCTATCGAAGTGGAAGGTATATTTACGCACTTCGCTACTGCTGATGAACAAGATACGAAGAGTACGAAGGTGCAATTCCGGAAATTTAATCGGCTGGCAGCATGCTTTCCGGAACGTCCGAAACTTATTCACGCGGCAAATAGCGCAGCGGCACTGAGGTTTCCGGATTTTGCGCTCGATGCTGTTCGTTTTGGCATCGGTATGTATGGCATAGCGCCATCTGAAGTGGTCGCAAGGGAACTGCCATTTCCGCTCGAGCGTGCATTGCGATTGGAAACGGAGATTGCATTTGTGAAGCAAATGGTTGCGGAAGAACCAATCAGTTATGGGGGCACCTATGTGTCACGGCCTGGTGAATGGATCGCGACGCTGCCGATCGGCTATGCAGATGGATTGAAGCGCGGATTGCGCAATCAGCACGTATTGGTTCGCGGACAACGCGTCCCGATTGTTGGAACAATCTGTATGGATCAGTGCATGATCCGCTTGCCTGAACAACTCCCTGCAGGGGAACCGGTTGTATTATTAGGGAAACAAGGAAATGAAGAAATTACGATGGAAGAATGGGCAACTCGTATCGGTACAATTCCTTATGAGATTACCGTAACGATTGCCAGACGTGTACAAAGACAGTATTTTGGGGATTAGCCGGCACCTTCCACTTCTCGCACTTTCGACAAACTACCAAACCTGACTGCACAACTTGTCGCTATATTACCTTATTTGTCTTTTCATTGTCGAACTCCAATGGTAAGATAAACATGTATAGAAATGAGGATCGGGTTTTGTCGGAGGTGCTAGAGTTGGATGCTAACAAAAACAAAAGAGAACTGCTAATGGAAATCCCCACAAAAATGCTGAAACAAAATGAACAGACGATCGTCCATCAGGAGCAGCAGGGAGATTTCGTATATTACTCGGCTACGCGGTATAAGACTGATTGTGAGTTAAATGCAATCAGAGAAGAGATGATGCGCGGATACGTGGAAATGTCCCAAATCAATCTTGGAATTGCCGCTGAATGTCTGCATGCGGAATTCGAAGCCCAGCATACGGTGGAACGAATCGTAAGCGGAGGATGAAAAGTTGGCAATTAAACGCGGAGATGTCTTTTTTGCGGATTTGTCGCCTGTCGTAGGATCTGAACAAGGCGGCACTCGTCCCGTTCTCGTCATTCAGAACGATATCGGGAACCGGTTTAGCCCAACAGTGATTGTGGCGGCCATCACTGCCCAGATACAAAAAGCAAAGTTGCCGACACATGTCGAAATTGATGCGGCACGTCACGGATTCGAGCGGGATTCCGTAATCCTGCTCGAGCAAGTCCGCACACTCGACAAATCGAGGCTTACAGATAAAATTACTCACTTAGACCATCACGTCATGCAGAAAGTGGACGAAGCGCTGGAAGTCAGTTTCGGTCTCACTAACTTATAGGCATACATAGCAAAGAAATCCATTCTGTCCTCCGACGGAGTGGATTTTTTGTACAGAAAAGATGCTCAATATCCATTAATCCGTTATACTAGAGTACAAAGTTGTGTCGCGCTTTCACCATAAGGAGGAAAATACATTATTATGAACAGTAAAATGAGGATAGTAGTCAACGAACATATGGATGCCATCATAGAACAATGGATTGAACAAATGAAAGAAGAAAAGGGCGAGCGTTTCTTCCATTTCATGCCTCAGCACCTTGTTGAAAAGACAAGCCGTGAATTTACAGCATTAATGACCTCTAATATTAACGAGGGTGAAAACGCTGTGAACAATGAACGTTTGGACGACTTCACGGAGAAAGTGATTCGCTTCGGATGGTCTATCAAGTTCGTCAACAAAGCAATCGACAATTTTGCTTCCGTTGTATTTGAAATGCTGGAAGACGAAGAAGTGATCACAGAACAGAATCTTAGAATCTTTATGGGCGTTTTCACAGGGTGGATCAACCCTTTGCGAGAAAGCATCATAGAAGCTTATGCCATCAAATGGGAGCAGACTGATACGCTGCAAAAAGTAGCTTTACAAGAACTTTCCGCATCACTCATCCCCGTAGTGGACAAAGTATCCATTATGCCGCTGGTCGGGACCATCGATACTGAGCGTGCGAAGTTAATTATGGAAAATTTACTTGAAGGTGTGGTTCAGCAGCGAGCGGAAGTTGTATTGCTTGATATTACAGGAGTTCCTGTTGTCGATACAATGGTTGCTCATCACATCATCCAGGCTGCAGATGCCGTTAGGCTTGTGGGCGCGAAATGTATGTTAGTCGGAATTCGACCTGAAATTGCACAAACAATTGTTGCACTGGGCATTAACTTAAGTGATTTCACAACAACGAGCACACTGCGCAGAGGAATGCAGGAAGCATTAAGTCTTACTAACCGAGAAATAGTGGAGGTAGAGTAATATGAATGTCCGGATACCTATTTTAAAATTAGATGAAGTACTCATAGTTTCTATCCAATGGGAATTAGATGACCAGACAGCGATTCAATTTCAAGAAGATCTGCTCAACAAAATGCATGAAACAACTGCCAGGGGCGTCGTTATCGACTTGACCTCTATCGATTTTATTGACTCATTTATCGCAAAAGTGCTAGGTGACGTAATCAGTATGTCAAGTCTCATGGGAGCAAAAGTGGTCATTACAGGAATCCAGCCTGCCGTTGCAATTACATTAATTGAACTCGGCATCCGTCTGGAAAATGTAATGACAGCCCTGGATCTTGAAAACGGACTTACGAAGCTGCGAAAAGAATTGGAGGCCTGAATATGGACAATCGGTCTTCTGTAGAGATTTTCACGGAATGGGATATTGTTGCTGCACGACAGCTTGGTCGTAATGAAGCGAAAAACTCGGGGTTTGGAACAGTGGACCAAGCACGAATTACAACCGCGATTAGTGAGCTCGCACGTAATATTTATTTGTACGCTGGAAAAGGAAAGATAGAAATCGAACGGCTGTCGATTGATGGTATGAAAGGAATGACCATTATTGCATCAGATGAAGGGCCGGGAATTCCGGATCTGCGCAAAGTAATGGAAGATGGATTTTCAACATCGGGGGGACTTGGGGCAGGAATGCCTGGAGTAAAGCGTTTGATGGACGATTTCAAGGTCGAGTCAGAGGTTGGCAAGGGAACTACAATAACCGCAACAAAATGGCTACGATAAGGAGAGTAACAAATGCCGCACGAAGTTGGAAAGCAGTACTCGAAACTGCTACAGAAATATATAACTCATGAGGATGAAACCGATTTATATGCCGCACAGCAAGTCAGCCGGAAGTTTATCGAGAAGAAAATATCACCTGAAGATGTGATTAGTCTTCATAAAACGTCTGTGGAGCAAATTTTTCCTGATCTTGCTTCACGGATTGGTCCCTCTTATGATTTTTTAATAGAAGTAATGATCCACTATGGGCTTGCACTGATGGAGCATCAAAGCCTCGTGCGTAAACAAGAGGCGATGCAAATCGAAATGGATGTTGCCGTGAAAGTGCAAGACATGCTCCTGGAGACCACTGTACCTGAAGTGGATGGCCTGGACATCGGAATCGTGAGTAAGCCGGCGAAAAAGATGAGCGGGGATTATGTCTATTTTATCGAGCAAGGAAACGAGGAAGCTTGCGTTGCTGTAGCTGATGTAATGGGAAAAGGGCTACCCGCTGCACTTTGTATGTCAATGATTAAGTTTGGAATGGATAGCTTGCGCGAAAAGGCCACTGAGCCGCATCACGTATTAGAAGTCATTAACCAGATTGTCGAGAAAAGCATGGATGATTCCATGTTCATCTCTATGTTTTACGGAAAATATGCTCAAAGCACAAGCACATTTACATTTGGCTCCGCAGGTCACGAGCCTGCATTGCTCTATCGTGCTTCAGAGGATCGTTTTATAGAATTAGATGCCAAAGGGCTTCTGCTTGGAATTCGCAAAGACGTAGAATTTCAGCAGAAATCAGTAGAACTGGCTGAAGGTGATTTCATCGTTATAATGACGGATGGCGTTACTGAAGGCAGGAATGCTGAAGGGTTCATCGAAGAAGAGGTTATTTTGGATATGCTGCGGGATGTAAAGCGTTTACCGGCGCAGCAAATCGCAGATCACCTGTATACACAACTGTTTAAGATGCAAAATTACATGCTTCATGATGACTTTACACTTGTACTTTTCAAGAAAGATTAAAAAGATGTTTTGTTCACACGGAATTTGGGTAAACACAATTTTAGAGGTCTAATTTCAGTTTACAACAGAAAATATGGGGTGTGGATAAATGAATTTACAAGTTGATGTACAAGAGAAGGACTGTGTCCATGTATTTAAAATCATAGGGGAGATCGATGCATTTACTGCCCCTACATTAAAAGAACAACTCGAAAAGGTTGCGAATCAGCCTGAGTGTCAAGCTGTACTTGATTTTAAGGAAGTAAATTATATGGATAGTACCGGCCTGGGTGTTTTTGTAGCATTCTATAAGAAAGTGAAAGCTGTCAATGGCTCAGTTAAAATTGTCGGTTTGAACAAACGACTGAAGCGTCTATTTGAAATTACAGGTCTCGATGACGTGGTTGAGATTGAAATGGAAAGTGGGGACCCGAATGGCACCGTTTGATTACATTGAAATAAAAGTTCCTGCCAAACCGCAGTACGTTGGTGTAGCGAGGTTAACAATTTCAGGGCTGGCAAGCCGCCTTGGTTTTACATACGATGAAATTGAAGACTTGAAGATTGCATCTAGCGAAGCCATTACAAATGCCGTACGCCATGCTTACGATGAAGATGAAGAGGGTGAAATCATCGTAGGGTGTGCTTTGTATGAAGATAAGCTGGAAATTATGGTAGCTGACCATGGGCAGAGTTTCGATTTTGAAGAAACTAAAAAACAGGTTGGTCCTTATACAGAACAAGAGTCTGACGTTCAACTTTTACGCGAAGGAGGACTTGGACTCTATTTAATGGAAACGCTTATGGATGACGTAAAAGTCCATCATGAAGAAGGAGTCACTGTTTTCATGACCAAATACCTGGGCAGAGAGCGGGGCGAAGCGGATGTCAAGCAAACAGCCTACTCGTGATCCGCAAGTTCAGGAACAAGTTTTAGAATGGATTCGACGCTACCAGGAAAATGAGGATGATGAGGCACAAACTCATCTCGTCATGCATTATGAACGCCTTGTTCAGTCAATCGCACGCAAATATTCTAAAGGCAAGTCGTACCATGAAGACATTGCACAAGTTGGAATGCTAGGTCTGCTAGGAGCGATACGCCGATATGATCCTGAATTCGGCCGCAGTTTTGAAGCGTTCGCAGTGCCGACCATTATCGGGGAAATCAAACGATTCTTGCGCGATAAAACATGGGCAGTACATGTCCCTAGACGTATAAAAGAACTTGGACCGCGAATAAAAGCGACGGTTGAAACTCTTACTACGGAACTCCAGCGATCTCCTTTAGTAAGTGAAATTGCAGAGTACTTGGAAGTGGACGAGGAATCTGTATTAGAAGCGATGGAAATGGGCCGCAGTTATCAAGCGCTCTCTATGGATCATACGCTCGAAGCAGATTCTGAAGGCGGTACGGTCACGCTATTTGACATCATCGGAGCAAAAGATGACGGTTATGAAAAGACGGACCAGCGATTACTCGTTGCAAATGCGCTGGATGTATTGTCGGACCGAGAGAAACAGATTATCCAATATACATATATTGAACAACTTAGCCAGAAGGAGACCGGCGAACTTCTTGGCATCTCTCAAATGCATGTGTCCAGACTGCAGCGCAAAGCAATCAAAAAATTACAAGAAGCCATAGTCGCCGCGGGCGGTATCTCTTGATGGAAGCTTTTAAAAACGATCATATCGAGGCATATATTTATCAGCAGGCCAAAGGTGGAAATCGTGATTCTGGGGATGTGTACTTTCTCCACGCTGAAGAGGATTACTTTATATGTGCAATCGCAGACGGACTTGGCAGCGGAATCGTCGCACGCCAATCTGCAGAAGTCATGCCGCGTATATTAGAAGAGCATCATGCTGAATCGATTGAAGAATTACTGAGCCGCATTAATGAGCATATGGTGCAAAAACGCGGTGCAGCTGTAGCAATTGTAAAAGTTGACTATGTTAAAAAAACGATTCAGCATAGCTGTGTTGGGAATGTCAGATTATATATCCGGCAGCAAGACGGCAAAATGCTTTATCCGCTTCCCGTCATGGGGTACTTATCCGGTCGTCCTCAAAAAATGAAGACACAAGAGTATGCTTATCAAAATGGAGATCTGTTCTTCATGCATTCAGACGGTGTTGAACTTAGAAGTCCTAAATCTTATCTATGCCAAAGTGATGATCCGCTAGCGTTAGCTGAAACGGTGCGCGAAACGGTGAAACCTGGCGACGATGCGACGTTTATCGCAGGAACCCTGCTTCTATAACCTAGAAGTGGGGTTTTTTGTATGCACTTTCATGGTAAACTAAGATGTAATGAATGGGGGAATGGAAATGTCAGAACGAATTTTAGAAATGACCGCAAAACGTGCAGCACTTCCGTTGAAACAAACTAAACAAGTCATTGAATTATTGGATGAAGGCAATACAGTGCCATTTATTGCCCGGTATCGGAAAGAAGCAACCGGTTCGTTAGATGAAGTTCAAATTAAAGATATTGAAGATGCATATCAATACAGCAAAGGCTTGGAACAGCGTAAAGAGGAAGTTCTTCGTCTGATTGGTGAACAAGATAAGCTGACACCTGAATTGGAACAGCAGATTGCAGCAGCAGACGTCTTGCAGCGACTTGAAGACCTTTACCGTCCTTATAAACAAAAGCGCCGTACTCGGGCAATGATTGCGATTGAAAGAGGATTGAATGGGCTTGCTGACAAACTTCTGCAGTTTACAAATGATGCTGTTGAAGGTCTGGCCAAAGAGTTCATCAACCAAGAAAAAGAAGTGAATACAGTTGAGGATGCGTTGACTGGTGCGCAGGACATTATTGCAGAGCGTATTGCAGATGATGCTTCGTTGCGCGATAAAATCCGCAAAATCAGCTGGTCTAGAGGAACACTCATATCATCAAAGCGAAAAGACGCTGAAGATGAAAAGAGTATCTATGAAATGTATTACGAGTATGAAGAACCGTTGTCCAAGGTTGTTCCGCATCGTGTACTAGCTTTAAATCGCGGTGAAAAGGAAGACGTACTCCGTGTTACTGTCGGATTCCCTGCAGATAGAATTATTGGGGATCTGGAAAGAGGCGTCATTAAACGAGAATCTTCTCCGGCTGCACAGTATGTTAAAGAAGCATTGGAAGATTCGTTCAAGCGTTTAATCGCTCCTTCTGTGGAACGGGAAATCCGTGCTTCCTTATCAGAGAAAGCAGAAGCGCAGGCAATTCATGTGTTTGCGGAAAACTTGAAAAGCCTATTGCTTCAGCCGCCGCTGAAAGGACGGATGGTACTTGGAGTCGATCCGGCTTTTCGGACAGGCTGTAAGTTAGCGGTAATCGATGAGACTGGAAAAAATCTTGAAATCTCAGTCATTTACCCGCACCCGCCAAAACCTCAAAAAGAGGCTTCTAAACAGACTGTCTTACAATTGCTGAAGAAATACGATATTAAACTAATTGCGATTGGGAATGGGACGGCGTCCAGGGAAACTGAAAAGTTCATCGCAGAAACGATTAAAGAAGTAGATTCAGATGTAGCATATGTCATTGTTAATGAAGCAGGGGCAAGTGTTTACTCTGCATCTGCGCAAGCGCGATCTGAATTCCCGGACTTGCAAGTAGAACAAAGAAGTGCGATTTCGATTGCGCGAAGACTTCAAGACCCGCTGTCAGAGCTAGTGAAAATTGATCCTGAATCGATAGGGGTTGGGCAATATCAACATGACGTGGCAAAGAAGCAACTGGCAGAGTCTCTTTCATTTGTCGTTGAAACCGCAGTTAACCGTGTCGGTGTAAACGTTAATACCGCATCCGCATCGCTATTACAATATGTCGCAGGGCTTTCTAAAACAGTTGCTGAAAATATTGTCAAGAAGCGTGAAGAAGACGGCCAATTTGAAAAGAGAACACAGTTAAAGAAAATACCTCGATTGGGCGCAAAAACCTATGAACAGGCAATCGGATTTTTACGAGTTCCGAATGCGAAGGAATTATTCGATGGAACAGGCATTCACCCAGAGAGTTATTCACTTGCTGAAGAGATTTTAAGAGAAGCAGGAATTTCTAAGAAACAAATTGGATCTGCAGAAGCGGTTGCTGCACTCGATGCTTTAAATAGTACAGAATTAGCAAACAAACTGGATGTTGGAACAGTGACTGTTAATGATGTGATTGAAACGCTGAAGCGGCCGAATCGAGATCCGCGTGATGAATACCCGCAGCCTCTCCTGAAAGCAGATGTCCTTGATATGAAAGACCTTCATGAAGGCATGGAAATGCAAGGGACTGTTCGGAATGTTGTAGACTTTGGAGCATTTGTCGATATTGGTGTGCATGAAGATGGTCTCGTTCATATATCTAAGTTAAAAAGAGGATTTGTAAAGCATCCATTAGATGTTGTGGCATCAGGGGACATCGTAACGGTTTGGGTAGAATCTGTGGATAAAGCAAAAGGCAGAATTGCCTTGACGATGCTGACGTCTGCCCGGAAATGACAGTGAAGGGGACGATTCTTTCAGTTGAAGACTTGCAAGCACTTACTGAAAGTCTATCTCTTCAGTGGTTTCAAAAACCATTTCTTCATGATGCCGTTTACAACAGCCGTCTTCAAACGACTGGCGGGAGGTATATGCTTTCGGATCACTCCATACAGGTGAATCCAAGAGTTGAACAGATATATGGATTGGAAGAATTGGCAGGCGTCTTGAAACATGAGTTGTGTCATTATCATCTTCATATAGAAGGTAAAGGATATAAGCACGGTGATCGTGATTTTAAAGACCTTCTGCTAAAGACAAAGTCACCAAGATATTGCAAACCACTGAAGGACCGTGAAACTTCTACTAGGAAGATCCGTATATACATTTGCACAAATTGTGGGCTTCAATATAATCGGAAACGACGAGTAGACACAAAACGATTTCGATGCGGGAAGTGTCACGGCAGCCTTAAAGAAGCGTAATAGTGCTAGCTTTTCAAAACGTTCAACCCTAGTTATATCAAGGGGTTGAACGTTTTTTAAAAAACTTTCAAGAAAACTGTTGACGAATAGTGAAAGACTGTCTATAATAATAAAAGTCGACAAGAAACAACGACAGCAAACGACAAAGCAATACATTATAGATGGCCCCTTGGTCAAGCGGTTAAGACACCGCCCTTTCACGGCGGTAACACGGGTTCGAATCCCGTAGGGGTCACCATGTTCTTTCACTTAATAATAATGGGGTATAGCCAAGCGGTAAGGCAACGGACTTTGACTCCGTCACTCGTTGGTTCGAATCCAGCTACCCCAGCCAAGTTTTTCAAACGATGTTTGAAAAACTTAGCGCGAGACATTGCAAGTTGTTTGGAGTTACTCTAAACACTATCTAATCTCGAAATTGTACGAGCCATTAGCTCAGTTGGTAGAGCATCTGACTTTTAATCAGAGGGTCGCAGGTTCGAATCCTGCATGGCTCACCATTTACTACTTAAATTATTTTTCCGAAACTTAAGTGTTGACAAACTTTACTTATCATGTATAATAGAGGATGTCGCAAAAATAATAAATAAGCGGTAGTGGCGGAATGGCAGACGCGCTAGGTTGAGGGCCTAGTGGGTGAATAACCCGTGGAGGTTCAAGTCCTCTTTACCGCACCAAACACATTTCAAATCTCAGCGAGCGCCCGTAGCTCAATTGGATAGAGCGTCTGACTACGGATCAGAAGGTTGTGGATTCGACTTCTGCCGGGCGCGCCATAATATAATAATAATATCGCGGGTGTAGTTTAGTGGTAAAACCTCAGCCTTCCAAGCTGATGATGAGGGTTCGATTCCCTTCACCCGCTCCATAATTTTTAACCATATGAACCTTGAAAACTGAACAGCAAAATGTCAACGAATTATCGTTTGGGAAGCCGGTTCTGCCGGTGGAACAAACACAACAGATCTTAATCGATCTGATAGACATCTTAAATGATGCCAGTACGAATTGAGCAATCAATTCTCATGCTGGCTGGCGAGATGTAGTGCAGTGCTAGGAAGCGATCGAGCGAAGAAGGGAGCGTACTTTGGTACGTGACCGACTGAGAGAGTGAAGCTGACAACGTAATGTGCTGCAGATCGACTGCCAGTTTTATGGAGAGTTTGATCCTGGCTCAGGACGAACGCTGGCGGCATGCCTAATACATGCAAGTCGAGCGAATCAATTGGAGCTTGCTCCTTTTGATTAGCGGCGGACGGGTGAGTAACACGTGGGCAACCTGCCCTGCAGATGGGGATAACTCCGGGAAACCGGGGCTAATACCGAATAATCAGTTCCTTCGCATGAAGGAACTCTGAAAGACGGTTTCGGCTGTCACTGCAGGATGGGCCCGCGGCGCATTAGCTAGTTGGTGGGGTAATGGCCTACCAAGGCAACGATGCGTAGCCGACCTGAGAGGGTGATCGGCCACACTGGGACTGAGACACGGCCCAGACTCCTACGGGAGGCAGCAGTAGGGAATCTTCCACAATGGACGAAAGTCTGATGGAGCAATGCCGCGTGAGTGAAGAAGGTTTTCGGATCGTAAAGCTCTGTTGCGAGGGAAGAACACGTACGGGAGTAACTGCCCGTACCTTGACGGTACCTCGTCAGAAAGCCACGGCTAACTACGTGCCAGCAGCCGCGGTAATACGTAGGTGGCAAGCGTTGTCCGGAATTATTGGGCGTAAAGCGCGCGCAGGCGGTCCTTTAAGTCTGATGTGAAAGCCCACGGCTCAACCGTGGAGGGTCATTGGAAACTGGGGGACTTGAGTACAGAAGAGGAAAGCGGAATTCCACGTGTAGCGGTGAAATGCGTAGAGATGTGGAGGAACACCAGTGGCGAAGGCGGCTTTCTGGTCTGTAACTGACGCTGAGGCGCGAAAGCGTGGGGAGCAAACAGGATTAGATACCCTGGTAGTCCACGCCGTAAACGATGAGTGCTAAGTGTTAGGGGGTTTCCGCCCCTTAGTGCTGCAGCTAACGCATTAAGCACTCCGCCTGGGGAGTACGGCCGCAAGGCTGAAACTCAAAGGAATTGACGGGGACCCGCACAAGCGGTGGAGCATGTGGTTTAATTCGAAGCAACGCGAAGAACCTTACCAGGTCTTGACATCCCACTGACCGGCATGGAGACATGTCTTTCCCTTCGGGGACAGTGGTGACAGGTGGTGCATGGTTGTCGTCAGCTCGTGTCGTGAGATGTTGGGTTAAGTCCCGCAACGAGCGCAACCCTTAATCTTAGTTGCCATCATTCAGTTGGGCACTCTAAGGTGACTGCCGGTGACAAACCGGAGGAAGGTGGGGATGACGTCAAATCATCATGCCCCTTATGACCTGGGCTACACACGTGCTACAATGGACGGTACAGAGGGCTGCAAACCCGCGAGGGGGAGCCAATCCCAGAAAACCGTTCCCAGTTCGGATTGTAGGCTGCAACTCGCCTGCATGAAGCCGGAATCGCTAGTAATCGTGGATCAGCATGCCACGGTGAATACGTTCCCGGGTCTTGTACACACCGCCCGTCACACCACGAGAGTTTGTAACACCCGAAGTCGGTGGGGTAACCCTTAGGGGAGCTAGCCGCCGAAGGTGGGACAGATGATTGGGGTGAAGTCGTAACAAGGTAGCCGTATCGGAAGGTGCGGCTGGATCACCTCCTTTCTAAGGATATATGTCAGTGGAACATCCTCGTGATGATGAAGCTGCACATTCGGAAAAGAACCTTTGGTTCTTACGTTGACATTTTGCGTTCAGTTTTGAAGGTTCATCAAAAAGCGGAGACGACCGTTTTGATGCGACAAGCATAAGACAGATCGACGAAGTGGCGATTTTTGCCACGTAGACGAGTTGGCTTATGATCTCGAGCATCAGGGAGTCGGAGCTGGATTATGATGAATATCTTCAAACTTGTTCATTGAAAACTGGATAAAACAACATTGAAGCAACAAATCAAGACAATCAACCGAGTCGGACACTATTTATAGTGAGCCGAACAGCGATTCTTTTGTTCTTTCTTCTCAATCATCGCTGATTGAAAGAAGAACGTTAACTTTTTGGTTAAGTTAGAAAGGGCGCACGGCGGATGCCTTGGCACTAGGAGCCTAAGAAGGACGGCACTAACACCGATATGCTTCGGGGAGCTGTAAGTAAGCTGTGATCCGAAGATTTCCGAATGGGGAAACCCACCATCTTTAATAGGATGGTACGTATTTGTAAATACATAGCAAATACGAGGCAGACCCGGAGAACTGAAACATCTAAGTATCCGGAGGAAGAGAAAGAAAAATCGATTCCCTGAGTAGCGGCGAGCGAAACGGGAAAAGCCCAAACCAGGAAGCTTGCTTCCTGGGGTTGTAGGACACTCTATACGGAGTTACAAAAGGATGAGTTAGGCGAAGCGACCTGGAAAGGTCCGCCAGAGTGGGTAAAAGCCCCGTAACCGAAAATTCATCCCCTCCAGAGTGGATCCTGAGTACGGCGGAACACGTGAAATTCCGTCGGAATCCGGGAGGACCATCTCCCAAGGCTAAATACTCCCTAGTGACCGATAGTGAACCAGTACCGTGAGGGAAAGGTGAAAAGCACCCCGGAAGGGGAGTGAAATAGATCCTGAAACCGTGTGCCTACAAGTTGTCAGAGCCCGTTAATGGGTGATGGCGTGCCTTTTGTAGAATGAACCGGCGAGTTACGATTCCATGCGAGGTTAAGCAGAGAATGCGGAGCCGCAGCGAAAGCGAGTCTGAATAGGGCGAATGAGTATGGGGTCGTAGACCCGAAACCAGGTGATCTACCCATGTCCAGGGTGAAGGTGAGGTAACACTTACTGGAGGCCCGAACCCACGTACGTTGAAAAGTGCGGGGATGAGGTGTGGGTAGCGGTGAAATTCCAATCGAACCTGGAGATAGCTGGTTCTCTCCGAAATAGCTTTAGGGCTAGCCTCAAACGTTAGAATCTCGGAGGTAGAGCACTGTTTGGACTAGGGGCCCATCCCGGGTTACCGAATTCAGACAAACTCCGAATGCCGATGATTTATGTTTGGGAGTCAGACTATGGGTGATAAGGTCCATAGTCGAGAGGGAAACAGCCCAGACCGCCAGTTAAGGTCCCAAAGTATTCGTTAAGTGGAAAAGGATGTGGCGCTGCCCAGACAACCAGGATGTTGGCTTAGAAGCAGCCATCATTTAAAGAGTGCGTAATAGCTCACTGGTCGAGTGGCGCTGCGCCGAAAATGTATCGGGGCTAAACGAATCACCGAAACTGCGGATTGACACCTTTGGTGTCAGTGGTAGGAGAGCGTTCCAAGGGCGTTGAAGCTGGACCGGAAGGACTGGTGGAGCGCTTGGAAGTGAGAATGCCGGTATGAGTAGCGAAAGAAGGGTGAGAATCCCTTCCACCGAATGCCCAAGGTTTCCTGAGGAAGGCTCGTCCACTCAGGGTCAGTCGGGACCTAAGTCGAGGCCGATAGGCGTAGACGATGGACAACAGGTTGATATTCCTGTACTACCTCCCCACCGTTTGAGTGATGGGGTGACGCAGAAGGATAGGGTGAGCGCGCTGTTGGTCATGCGCGTCTAAGCAGTGAGGTGTGAAACGAGGCAAATCCCGTTTCTCTAACATTGAGCTGTGATGGCAAGGGGTGTATACCCTGGAGTCCCTGATTTCACACTGCCAAGAAAAGCCTCTAACGAGGTGGGAGGTACCCGTACCGCAAACCAACACAGGTAGGCGAGGAGAGAATCCTAAGGTGATCGAGAGAACTCTCGTTAAGGAACTCGGCAAAATGACCCCGTAACTTCGGGAGAAGGGGTGCTCTGGTAGGGTGTATAGCCCGAGAGAGCCGCAGTGAATAGGCCCAGGCGACTGTTTAGCAAAAACACAGGTCTCTGCAAAACCGTAAGGTGACGTATAGGGGCTGACGCCTGCCCGGTGCTGGAAGGTTAAGAGGAGAGGTTAGCGCAAGCGAAGCTTCGAATTGAAGCCCCAGTAAACGGCGGCCGTAACTATAACGGTCCTAAGGTAGCGAAATTCCTTGTCGGGTAAGTTCCGACCCGCACGAAAGGCGTAACGATCTGGGCACTGTCTCAACGAGAGACTCGGTGAAATTATAATATGCGTGAAGATGCGCATTACCCGCGACAGGACGGAAAGACCCCGTGGAGCTTTACTGTAGCCTGATATTGAATTCCGGTGCAGCCTGTACAGGATAGGTAGGAGCCTGAGAGACCGGAGCGCTAGCTTCGGAGGAGGCAATGGTGGGATACTACCCTGGCTGTATTGGACTTCTAACCCTTGCCCGTGATCCGGGCAGGAGACAGTGTCAGGCGGACAGTTTGACTGGGGCGGTCGCCTCCTAAAGAGTAACGGAGGCGCCCAAAGGTTCCCTCAGAATGGTTGGACATCATTCGCAGAGTGCAAAGGCATAAGGGAGCTTGACTGCGAGACCTACAAGTCGAGCAGGGTCGAAAGACGGGCTTAGTGATCCGGTGGTTCCGCATGGAAGGGCCATCGCTCAACGGATAAAAGCTACCCCGGGGATAACAGGCTTATCTCCCCCAAGAGTCCACATCGACGGGGAGGTTTGGCACCTCGATGTCGGCTCATCGCATCCTGGGGCTGTAGTCGGTCCCAAGGGTTGGGCTGTTCGCCCATTAAAGCGGTACGCGAGCTGGGTTCAGAACGTCGTGAGACAGTTCGGTCCCTATCCGTCGCGGGCGCAGGAAATTTGAGAGGAGCTGTCCTTAGTACGAGAGGACCGGGATGGACACACCTCTGGTGTACCAGTTGTCTTGCCAAAGGCATCGCTGGGTAGCTATGTGTGGACGGGATAAATGCTGAAAGCATCTAAGCATGAAGCCCCCCTCGAGATGAGATTTCCCATTACGCAAGTAAGTAAGATCCCTCAAAGATGATGAGGTGGATAGGTCTGGTGTGGAAGCATGGCGACATGTGGAGCTGACAGATACTAATAGATCGAGGACTTTCCCAAATATAAGTTAAAGAATCGCGTGATTGTTTTGAGTTTCAATGTTGGTTTTATCCAGTTTTGAATGAACAAAAGTTCATACTAAAAAGTCTTGCTTATACATAATGATTGTTGTATAATGATTAAGGTCTTAAAAAACTAGTTTGATTGTCTGGTAATGATGGCGAAGAGGTCACACCCGTTCCCATACCGAACACGGAAGTTAAGTTCTTCAGCGCCGATGGTAGTAGGGGGCTTCCCCCTGTGAGAGTAGGACGTTGCCAGGCAGTTTCATCTAATTAATTGGTCCCGTGGTGTAGTGGTTAACATGCCTGCCTGTCACGCAGGAGATCGCCGGTTCGACCCCGGTCGGGACCGCCATTTAATTTAAACTTACAAACCGATTTGGGGATTTTCCCTGAGTCGGTTTTTTTATGGTCTTTATGCGTACCGTGTGCGGTTCTGCGCAATTTCCGGTACACTAAGTACATCACTTGAAAAGGATCGGATTATCTTATGAAGAAACACATACATGTCACCTCGATTGCGGAAACCGTGCAACTTGCAGAACAATTAGCCAAACTTCTTTCACCGCCTGACGTCGTTACACTCGAAGGTGACTTGGGCGCCGGGAAAACGACATTTACTCAAGCCCTCGCTAAAGGGCTTGGGGTGAGTCGCACGGTCAGCAGCCCGACCTTCACAATTATTAAGCAATATGAAGGAATCTATCCGCTCAACCATTTAGATGTCTACCGCTTAGAAAATAGCGATGAAGATCTAGGATGGGATGAATTATTTTATGGGGATGCCATTTCAATCGTGGAGTGGGCCCAATTTATTGAAGACGAGTTACCAGATCACCGCTTGGCAATCCGTATTATACGGACAGGCGATACGGAACGAATGATTGAACTTGAACCGGCAGGAAGTCATTTTATAAAGATTTGTGAGGCGATTACTCAATGATATGGTTAGGAATTGATACAGCGAATTCACCTCTATCTGTTGCGCTCGTAGAAGACGGCCGGATTTTGTGTGAGCAAACTTCGACGTTTGCACGTACTCATTCTATTCAGGCGATGCCAGCGATTGAACGTTTGTTATATGAAGCGAATCTTCGGCCTTCCGATTTGGAGGCTATTGCCGTTTCCGAAGGTCCGGGTTCTTATACAGGTGTCCGAATCGGTGTAACACTCGCTAAAACTCTTGCATGGACGCTGAAGATTCCATTAGTCGGCGTTTCCAGTTTGGAAGTCATCGCGGCGAATGCAATTCCATTTGAAGGCGTTATCTGCCCGTTGTTTGATGCGCGGAGAGAAAATGTCTATTGCGGTCTTTATCAGTCAAAGGGGGATCGATTGCATCGCATTTGGGAAGACCGTCACGGGACTCTCGAACAGTTCTTAGAGGACGTTGCTTTTATCAAGCAGCCTGTTTTGTTTATAGGGGCAGATGTAGAGATTCATAAAACAAAAATCAGTGCAACGCTTGGAGACCAAGCTGTATTTGCACCATTTCCACAACAACTTCCACGTGCATCGCAATTAATCAGTCTTGCAGAGCAACGCATACCTGCTTCAGACGTTCATCAGTTTGTTCCGAATTATCGTCGAATTCCAGAAGCTGAAGCAAATTGGATTAAAGAGCAAAAACAGGTGAAGTCCCATGATTGACTCAATTGTATATCGTCAAATGGCAGCAAAAGATATTGAAGACGTTGTGGCAACTGAAACCGAAGTTTTTACAACACCATGGTCTGCAGAAGTGTTTGCCCATGAACTGACGGGCAACGATTATGCAACCTATATTGTCGCTGAATGTGAGAATGAAGTGATTGGCCACGTAGGGATGTGGGTCATCCTTGATGAATGTCATATTACCAATGTAGCTGTCCGGAAACATCGTCAGGGATTAGGTATTGGGGAAGCGTTAATGCGCCAAGCAATGGAGCTTTGCCGAAATAATGGCGTGACAGCTATGTCACTTGAAGTCCGGGTGAGCAATGAGACAGCTAAGAATTTGTATCGCAAGCTAGGTTTTCAAGAAGGTGGAATTCGGAAAAACTATTATTCTGACGACCATGAAGATGCGCTCGTCATGTGGGTGGAGTTATGATGAAAAGAGACGTTTATATTTTAGGGATTGAAACGAGTTGCGATGAAACTGCAGCATCCATCGTGAAGAATGGAAATGAGATCATTTCCAACGTTGTTGCTTCGCAAATTGAAAGTCAAAAGCGCTTCGGCGGGGTCGTACCTGAAATTGCTTCCCGGCATCATGTAGAGGAAATTACACTCGTCATCGAGAAAGCGCTCGATGATGCAGGATTGGCTCCAAGTCAGTTAAATGCTGTAGCTGTCACGGAAGGACCAGGACTTGTCGGGGCTCTTCTAATTGGAATCAATGCAGCAAAAGCATTTGCATTCGCAAACGCGCTGCCGATTATCGGAGTACATCATATCGCAGGGCATATTTATGCGAATCAGCTCGTCCAGCCGATGGAATTCCCGCTCCTTGCACTGATTGTTTCTGGAGGACATACGGAAATGGTAATTATGCGGGAGCATGGATCATTTGAGCTCATTGGCGAGACGAGAGACGATGCTGCAGGTGAAGCGTATGATAAAGTGGCGCGTGTGTTGGGACTGCCATATCCGGGAGGCCCTCACGTTGATAAGCTGGCACTTGCGAGTGAGTCCGCAGTAGAGTTTCCAAGAGCTTGGCTGGAAGCAGACTCTTATGACTTCAGTTTTAGCGGATTGAAATCATCCGTCATTAACTATAAGCATAACTTGGAACAGCGTGGCGGTATACTGGATGCTGAGGCTGTTGCCGCAGGTTTCCAGCAGAGTGTAGTTGAAGTTCTGACAGTGAAAGCAGTAAGAGCCGCTAAAGAATATGACGTGAAGCAAGTAATTGCAGCAGGCGGTGTTTCAGCGAATAGAGGGCTTAGAAATTCATTAGAGTCGACGTTCGCCAAAGAGCATATCCCATTCAGTGTTCCGCCTATTGCGCTGTGCACAGATAATGCAGCAATGATTGCGGCTGCAGGCACACAGATGTATTTAAGTAACGTGCGGGGAGATCTATCGATGAACGGAAGACCTGGCATGCAGCTCGTATCATGGAACCAATAATAGTAACATGGAATTCGTCAAATTCAGACGATTTCCATGTTTTTTTGATACTCAGCGAATTTGGTTTGTCAATAGAGAACATTCGTACTTATGCACAATTTGTGGATAACATGTGTATAAGATGGTGTGTAGTTGATAAGTTAGGATGTGCACTTGGATAACTTTGTGGATTAAAAAGATGTTTTATGTGGACAACGTGGATAACTTTGTGAATAGTGATAAAACCGGGATTGTTAGTGTGGACAAGTTTGTGGAAAACAAGTTTAGACCGATGTCGAATTGAGGTGGACATCTGTTGACTGGTGACGGATTTTATAGTCTAATGCGGAACGCTTCTTTCATTGGAAGACACCACAGCTTTAGCACAAGAAAAAGCAGCGGAGATTTCCGCTGCTTCACGAGAAGTTAAACAGTTTCCAGTTCTTCTTGCATCATCAGCCAATCTTCAGCGTGCGTATCGTGGGTCTCTTGAAGGGAATCGATACTTGCTTGTAATTCCATGAGTTTCACATGATCATCCGCGTACTCGGGCTTAATCAGTTCTTCTTGAAGGGACGCAATTTGCTCATCCAGCTCAGCCATCTTCAATTCAGTTTGTTCAATTGCACGTTTCAAACGGCGTTCCGCCTTTTGACGTTCTTTATCCACTTCCTGAGGACGGCTTTTAATAACAGCTGTGGATTGTTTTGCAGCGAGAGATTCGGCAAGAAGCTCAGCTTGCTCTGTTTTCTTTTCGACAAAATAATCATAGTCCCCTAAGTACTCTACAGCTCCGTTTTCGCTTAAATCGAAGACTTTAGTTGCAATCCGATTAATAAAATAGCGGTCATGCGAAACAAAGAGGATGGTTCCAGGGAAGTCGTCCAATGCATTCTCAAGTACTTCTTTGCTATCAAGATCTAAATGGTTCGTCGGCTCATCCAGTACGAGTGTATTGGACTTCTCAAGCATGAGCTTTGCCAGGGAAAGGCGGGCTTTTTCACCGCCTGAAAGAGATTGAACAGGCTTGCCGACATCATCTCCTGTAAAGAGGAAGCGTCCCAGCAGCGTTCGAATATCTTTTTCGTTCATAAGTGGCCAGTCATCCCAGATTTCTTGCAGCACAGTACCGGAACCAACAAGCGTTGCCTGGTTTTGGTCATAATAGCCGAACTGTACATGAGTACCGTACCGAATATCTCCAGCTAGCAGCTCTTGGCGTTTGACGATGGTTTTCAATAACGTGGATTTGCCGACACCGTTCGGACCCAGGATGGCTATGCGGTCCTGTTTATAGACACGCATGTCAATATTCGTTGAGACAGGCTTCCCATCATACCCTACGGAAGCCTTTTCCACAGCAAGTACATCATTTCCGCTTGGACGGTCGATTGTGAATGAGAAGTTGGCGGACTTTTCATCCCCGTCAGGAGCGTCCATCCAGTCTGTCCGCTCCAATTGCTTGCGGCGGCTTTTCGCCATTTTACTTGTGGATGCACGAGCGATATTCTTTTGGATGAAATCTTCGAGCTTCGCTTTTTCACTCGATTCTTTTTCGAACATCTTACGGTCTTTCTCATAGTTCTTTGCTTTCTCGTCCAAATACGCACTGTAATTGCCTGTAAAGCGCGAGACTTTGCGTCGTGAGACCTCATATACTAATGTCACTACTTGGTCGAGGAAGTATCTATCGTGCGACACGATTAGCAGAGCCCCTTCATAGGACTTCAAATAGTTTTCTAACCAGCCAAGTGTTTCGATGTCCAGATGGTTCGTCGGTTCATCTAAAATCAGCAAATCAGGTTTGCTTAACAGCATTTTGGCTAAAGCAAGGCGTGTCTTCTGTCCGCCTGATAGTAAATCAACAGGCTTTTCATAGTCAGCGGGATAAAACCGCATTCCGTGCAATATGGAGCGGGTATCCGATTCGTACTGATAGCCACCGAGATCTTTGAACTCGACTTGAAGAGAATCATATTCGCCCATTACACGTTCTGAAGCTGCGGGGTCTCCATAGACATCTGGATCTGCCATTTGTGCTTCCAATCCGCGCAGCCGGCGTTCCATGGCTTGGAGCGGTTCGAAGACTGTCATCATTTCGTCCCACACAGATAGTTCTGTTTCGAGGCCGCTATGCTGTTCGAGATACCCGATGCGGATTCCTTTAGGGACAATAATGTCGCCAGTGTCTGCAGCAGATTCCCCGGCAATGATTTTAAGTAATGTGGATTTACCCGCGCCGTTACGGCCAACGAGCGCTACGCGATCACGATGCTGCACTTCTAATTTTACATTCTCCAATATATCAGTGCCTGAAAACGACTTCGTTACACCGTTCACTTGCAAGATTATCATCGTTTCACCTCTATTTTCATTCTACTTCAGTTTACTGGAATGGGGAGAAGGGTGCAATCACCGGCTTTACAACAGCACGCTTCTCCTGTACGATAGAAGCGATTCGATACAGCAGCAGGAGGTTTACGATGGCTGAAGAAACGGTTAAAATCCCCCAGGCAACGTCCAAACGCTTGCCGTTGTACTATCGGTTCTTACAAAATTTCGCGAATAGCGGGAAGAAACGGGTTTCTTCAAGCGAACTGAGCGAGGCGATGAAGATCGATGCAGCGACGATACGTCGTGATTTTTCGCACTTCGGTGCACTCGGCCGTAAAGGCTATGGTTACGATGTAGATTACCTCGTCAGCTTTTTTAGAAAAACACTCGACCAAGATGAAGCCACGGATGTCGCGCTAATCGGTGTGGGCAGTCTTGGACATGCATTCATGAAATACAATTTCCATAAGAATCATAATACACGCATCGTCATAGCGTTTGATCCTAAAGCGCCCCATGACGGCAAAATCATCTCGGATATACCTGTTTATCATCCAGATATGATTGAAGAAAAGTTAACGGAACTCGGAATTGACCTTGTCATTTTAACGGTGCCTTCCCGTGCTGCTCAGCAATTAACGGATCGGCTCGCGGCTGTAGGTGTTAAAGGGATTCTCAATTTCACAACAATCCGGCTAACCGTTCCACCATCGATTCGGGTCCATACAATCGACTTGTCTGTTGAACTGCAATCTCTTATTTACTTCATAAAAAATGACGTAAAAGATTCACAATTATAGGGTTGCACGAATAGTCATTTCGTGTGATATGGTGTAGAATAGACATATTCAAAGGGAGGTGTCCGGAATGTCACCAGGTATTGGAAGTCTGCTTATTATTGCTGTCATTGCCCTTCTCATTTTCGGACCGAAAAAGTTGCCTGAAATCGGCAAAGCATTCGGTTCTTCACTGCGCGAATTTAAAAACGCGACTAAAGGTCTTGTAGAAGACGACGACGCGAAAACAGATGTTAAAAAAGTGGAAGATAAGAAAGAAGTGCAATAAGTTAGGATGTCTGTCTAATGGAAGAACGTACGCTAACCATTATTGAGCATATAGAAGAAATTCGAAAACGGCTGATTACGATCGTCGTTTTCTTTGCAGTTTCAGTCATTGGCGGTTTTTTACTAGCGAAACCGCTCATTAAGTTTTTGCAGTCAAATGGACCGGCAGCGGATTTACCGCTAAACGCGTTTAACGTAATCGATCCGATTGCCATTTACTTAAAAGTGGTTGTGTTCATCGGAATCATTATTATTTTGCCAATTATCATGTACCAATTTTGGGCGTTCGTTTCCCCCGGCTTGCTGGATACGGAACGACGAGTGACGCTCAGTTATATTCCTTTTGCGTTTGTCTTGTTCCTCTCAGGAATCGCGTTTTCTTATTTTGTATTGTTGCCGTATGTCATCAAATTCATGGAGACGTTATCGGCAGATTTAGGAATTACGCAGACAATCGGCATTAATCAGTACTTTTCGTTCTTATTCCAGATTTTACTGCCGTTCGGATTCGTGTTCCAGCTTCCTGTAGTTCTACTGTTCTTGTCAAGACTCGGGTTCTTGAATCCTAATGTGCTGTCGAAGTTCCGTAAAGTCGCTTACTTCATATTGTTCGTCATTGCGGCGTTCATTACGCCTCCTGATTTAGTGTCACACTTGTTCGTGACGGTTCCGCTGTTCTTGCTGTATGAGGTGAGTATCATCATTGCTCGCGTCGGCTATAAAAAGTTCTTGAAGGCGGAAGAGAAACGGCGTGTGGAAGAAGAAGAGGCGGAACGGCTGCGGTTGTTTGCAGAGGCTAAGGCTGAGCAGCAGCGGCAGATTGACGAAGTGAATGCACGGATGAATCATCAAGATTGATCAATTGAAAAAGACTTGCTGACCGGGAAACGGTCTGGCAAGTCTTTTTTTGTTTGTCGTCTGAACATCTCCTATTAAAAGAAATGGAAGAAGGTGATAATGGATTGCTGGAGTTTTTGGAGCTCCAGTATTTTGTCATGATTGAGCATGACAATCATGACGAACCCATTCATCAGCATGTGCGAGATCATAGGGGTCCAGATGCGTTTGGATCGGTAGTAGACGTAAGAGAATACAAGTCCGGGCATTAGGTATGTCAGGATGTGCTCGAGTTCGTTATGAACGGCAGCAAAGATCAAAGCACTTACAATCGTCGCAATCCAGAAGTTTGTTTTTGTATAGATACCGCCGAATAGCACGCGGCGGAAGACGGTTTCTTCTAAAATTGGAGCGAACAGGACGATACAGATGATTAAAATCGGAGCGACAGCAGCAATTTCCGTGAGTTGTGCAGTACTCGCTGAACCTTCTGTAATGCCGATTGCTCTTTCAATGTATCCCGCAATCATTTGACCGCCCAGTGCCAAGAAGAAACCGAGAATTCCCCAAACAACGGATTTCCAAATCGATTCTTTCTTTCCTTTAAAGACGGTCCAAAACTTCTTATCGGATTGGGTAACGAGGAAAATCGCAATAATCGCGAGAATGTTCGTGACGAACAAGCCCCACGCAAATCCATTATATTTTGCAGCTTGCAGCTCGTAGCCATTGGCGGTGAAGAATGCAATCATCCCTTTAGAAATCGGGAGACTGGCAAACTGCATCGCAATGTATAAAAGAAGGATGATCAAATAGAGCATCCATGGTTTCATCGTTTTTTGCTTCACAGGAATCGATCCTTTCCATCTAAGTATTCATAAGTGTATCGGTTTTAGAAAAGAAGCGCAAAGAGTAAGTAAAAGTGATTTGTTTTACTTGCAATTCATTCGTCGATTTATTATGATATGTAGTGTATTAGCACTCCTGTTTAGTGAGTGCTAAAAAATAGAAGAACCGTTAGAGGAGGGTGTTTCATTTGTTGAAACCATTAGGTGATCGTATTGTAATTGAACTAATCGAAGTGGAAGAGAAAACGTCAAGCGGCATCGTATTGCCAGATTCCGCAAAAGAAAAGCCTCAAGAGGGTAAAGTCATTGCAGTCGGTACAGGCCGAGTTCTCGAAAACGGCCAGCGCGTCGAGCTTGAAGTAAAAGAAGGCGACCGCATCATCTTCTCAAAATATGCAGGTACTGAAGTTAAATATGAAGGTAATGACTACTTAATTTTACGTGAGAGCGACATTCTAGCAACTATCTAAGGGTGTGCATCACTTTGACAATCAAACCAAAAACAGGAGGGACTTATTCATTATGGCGAAAGAAATTAAATTCAACGAAGACGCACGCAGCGCAATGATGCGCGGTGTTGATACATTAGCAAACGCTGTAAAAGTAACACTTGGACCTAAAGGACGTAACGTAGTTCTTGAGAAAAGCTTCGGGTCACCACTTATCACGAATGACGGAGTGACGATTGCTAAAGAAATCGAACTCGAGGACGCATTTGAAAACATGGGTGCGAAACTTGTTGCTGAAGTGGCTTCTAAAACAAACGAAATCGCTGGTGATGGGACAACTACTGCAACGGTTCTTGCTCAAGCAATGATCCGTGAAGGCTTGAAGAACGTTACTGCGGGTGCAAATCCTGTCGGCATCCGTAAAGGTATCGAGTCAGCAGTTGCGACAGCAGTTACTGAACTGAAGAGTATTTCTGATGAAATCTCAAGCAAGCAGGAAATCGCACAAGTGGCTGCAATCTCTTCAGGCGATGAAGAAGTCGGTAATCTGATTGCTGAAGCGATGGAGCGCGTTGGAAACGACGGCGTCATCACACTTGAAGAATCTAAAGGCTTCACAACTGAGCTTGACGTTGTAGAAGGTATGCAATTTGACCGTGGTTATGCATCTGCATACATGGCAACAGATACAGATAAGATGGAAGCCGTTCTCGACAATCCATATATCTTAATTACAGATAAGAAAATCAACAACATCCAAGAAATTCTTCCAGTACTTGAGCAAGTCGTACAACAAGGCAAGCCGTTGTTGATGATCGCTGAAGACGTAGAAGGCGAAGCACTTGCAACCCTCGTTGTGAACAAGCTCCGCGGTACGTTCAATGCGGTTGCAGTGAAAGCTCCTGGATTCGGAGATCGTCGTAAAGCAATGCTTGAAGACATCGCAATCCTGACAGGCGGCGAAGTGATTACGGAAGATATCGGTCTTGACTTGAAATCTACGGACATCGCACAACTTGGACGCGCTTCTAAAGTTGTTGTCACAAAGGACAACACAACGATTGTTGAAGGAACTGGCGATGCAGATACAATTTCAGCACGCGTGGGTCAAATCCGTGCACAATTGGAAGAGACAACTTCAGAGTTCGACAAAGAGAAACTCCAAGAGCGTCTAGCGAAACTTGCTGGCGGCGTTGCAGTGATCAAAGTCGGCGCAGCAACTGAAACAGAATTGAAAGAACGTAAACTTCGCATCGAAGACGCTCTGAACTCAACTCGCGCAGCAGTTGAAGAAGGTATTGTCTCTGGTGGGGGTACAGCGCTTATCAATGTATACAAAAAAGTAGAAACATTGCTTGAAGGCGTAGAAGGTGACGTAGCAACAGGCGTGAAAATCGTCCTTCGTGCACTTGAAGAGCCAGTACGTCAAATCGCGACAAACGCAGGTCTTGAAGGTTCAATCGTCGTAGATCGCTTGAAGCGTGAAGAAGTCGGAATCGGCTTCAACGCAGCAAACGGCGAGTGGGTCAACATGGTCCAAGCGGGTATCGTGGATCCAACGAAGGTAACGCGTTCAGCATTACAAAACGCAGCATCTGTTGCAGCGATGTTCTTATCGACTGAAGCAGTAGTTGCAAACCTGCCAGAACCAGCAGGCGGCGGTATGCCTGATATGGGCGGTATGGGTGGCATGGGCGGCATGATGTAAAAATAAGCACTAAACCTTTATCTAATAGGGTTTAGTGCTTTTATTTTTGTTTTAGGGCAACAATCGGGCAACAATGAAAATGATTTGTCTTCAATTTTGCAGTTTATCCGTCAAACTGGATAAGTGACTACTGAACAAATTAGCCGCTTGATCTTTGGTCTGTTTCGTCATGTGAGCGTAGATGTTCATAGTTGTTTCAATTGAATTGTGGCCGACCCTACGCTGTATCTCACCAATTGGAACTTGCGCTTCAATCAATAAAGAGATATTCGTGTGTCTGAAGCTATGAGGTGTAATGTGCTTAGTTGTATTCATTTTCTTCATAAGACGTTGCAACCGAATAGCTACCATCTTTATAGGCATCGGATAACCCTGTACATCAACGAATACAAAGCCTTTATCGTGATAAATCATTCGATTCTTCAACTTTTCTTCTTTAATCTGCTTAATATGGCTCTTTAATAACCCGATAACAAATGGATCTAACTCTATAGTACGTAAAGAACCCGATGTTTTAGGTGTTAGCAGCGAATACTCACGTTTATTATTTTTGGGGTTGTAATAAGTCTTACTTACACGGACTACATTTGTTTTAAAGTCTATATCCGATTCCTTCAATGCGAGCAGTTCCCCGATACGCAAACCGGAATAGGCTAGAGTAGCGAATATAACAAGGTCCCCACGTAAACCTTCATTCTTAACAAGCAACAGAAACTCTTGAAGTTCTTCACGCTCCAGGAAGTTCTCCAGCACGTCCACTTCTTCGATAACTTCATCTTTCACCATGCGTGGCTTTTCAAAGTGCTTAGTAGGATTGTTCGTAATCAACTTCAGTTTTTCAGCATGGGTAAAAATCATTCTCCCAGTGGTGTGAATGCTATCCAAATAGTTGGGGCTGACATTTTTACTTAGGTTGTCCAAATGTTGCTGATACATCGACATTGTAATAGAACTAATTGGGTAGTGTTCCCATTCCTTCAATAGTTGTTTAGCAGCTATGGAGCGTGCGCGGACACTGCTTACTTTTGCGCGTTTCTCATAATGCTTAATCCACACGTCTAAAAGGTCCCCGAATGTAGTTTTTGATTCCTTTATATACGTTCCTTGCTTTAATTCTTCTTCCACACGCCTGGCTTCATTACGTGCTTCTGTTTTGGTGCGGAAACCAGACTTGGTTATCTTTATATACTTTTTAGTGACTGGATCAAGACCGGCAGAAACGATGTATTCCCATTTACCTTTCTTTTCACGAAAGCTGGCCACTGTGAATCACTCCTTTTATAAGGTGAATCATTTCAAAAGAAACTCTAACAACTCAATAATCTTTTTTCTTTCGGTCAATTCTTCAGGGATAGGGTTTTCTAGTATCATGTAAAGAATTTGGGAAATGTATGTTTTTTCATATATGTTGAGTTCTTTTCCTGAATAGATAAACTTGGTATTTAGATATGCCGCGTCAATGACATCGTTCAACACAATAGTGGAGGTATTTAATTCACTTGTATTTGCTGCCCCAAACATTTCCCTTTCCCTCAAAATGATATTTTTTTGAACTTCCAGTTCGGACTCTTCGACATAACCGGCAATGGTCATTAAAGCTGTTCTACTAACATTAAGAGCGTCTGCAATTTTTTTTAAAACTTCTACAGACGGCCGGGTTCTTACATTGTTCTCTATATTGGATAAATAACCCTGAGTCAGTCCTGTTTTCTTCCCCATTTCCACTAACGTTAATTTTTGAGCCTTACGTTTACTACGTATAACGCCACCTAGTGTAATATCTTCCTCCATCTTCTCGCCTCATTCCTCATCTTAATATATCCCAGTATACACTAAAATATATCTATTAGAAATATTTATGTTGCATAACAACCGAAGATGTGTTTTAATATATCTAACAGGAATACTTTTGTTATAAAATATGCCTGTCAGTAATATATAAGGAGGAAATCACATGATTGATATTCAAATCGACCAAGCACTTGTAGAACAGATGGCACGTGAAGCGATTGAAGAAAAACTGAAGTCAATGGATGAAAGTATTTACTTTTTAAACACAAAACAGGTTTTGAAATATGTAAATATGTCTTGGAACAGCTTTCAAGAAAACATCCTGCATGACCCAGCGTTTAAAGCCGGCATCCGATTAGGCTCAAAATGGTTGTTCAATAAAGCGGAACTAGATTTATACCTGGACAAATTCTTCACTGAAGCGCAAGCAAACGGCGGAGATATTTACAAACGTAAGAAAGAGGTGGTGTAAATGGACTTCACAACACTTTGGACATTCATGGGACCTGTTGCAATTGTGCTGGCATTCGGTGTTGGTAGAACGTGGGAACAATTGAATGGGAAGAACGCTGAATGAAACTAACTAATCATCTATCACGAGTTATCGAGGATCACATCTATAACCTGGCAGACTATCAGAAGGAAATTCAGAAGGATATTAAGCTGGGCGGTATGAACAGAACGCTCTATCTCCAGGACGTAAGACTAAGAGAGTTGCAACGTATCACACAGGCGATAGAGCAAGTGTTCAATGAGTTAGCAGAGAACAAGCAGGAATTCATTGCCACGCTGTTCCTAGAAGGGCGTACGCCTACTATACAGGCAGCCGCTGAACAGACGTTTACTAGTCTAAGCACTGCTAAACGAATCAAAAAGGAATTTATCGAAAGTATTGCAGTTAAGCTTGGTTGGATTTAATAAAAAGGAGGGGTTACTTGTGGAAACTATGGATCTATTACTCTATAAGGATTCAATAGCTGAACTAGAAGAGTACAAGAAAATACTTAAAGAAGGTTCTTTGATACTTGGACTTGATTCCAAAGTATATGACAGGAACCTTGAATACTTAGTTAGCTTTGCAATTACACAGGCATTAAAAGCTGAAAGAGAATATCTATCAGATTTGAAAAAAAGAAAGGGAGGAATTGTAAATGATAAATAAACAGGAATTGCAGAAGGTTTCCGAAGCACTGGAGATTGTTCTAGAAGAAGAGGGACCATATATCATGACAACTTCTGACGGATTAAAGACGTGGGACCGTGAAGTTAACCGGGAAGAAATGCTCCAGCACCACATTGAGGTAGCGATACAACAAATTAATGAATTAATGGAGGGTGAATGAAATGAGAGATATTAAAAACATGAGAGACGCAGCCTATGGTTTGGACGATGCGAAGGGAGGCGCACTGTTAAGCAAGATTCTGGTTTCTGACATTGTAAATGAGGTTTCACAGTTCTCGGAGTACGCGGACAATGCACATCCTGAACTAGCACAACTCTTTATGGTGGAAGTACAGTCCAAGTTACGTATATTTGCGAAGTTATTACAAAGTGCAGAGATTGATATGAAGCGAGATTTTGAAAGATTAGATACAGTATCTGATTACATCTTTGAAGAGGTTGTCCGAAACGAGACGACAAAAAAAGCCTAACCCGTCTAGGAAAGACTTTTATATCTATATACCCTGCTGGAATCGTTGGGGAAGGGTTCCAGCAATATACCAAAGGGAGGAATTACACAATGGCAAGCTCAACTAATAACACGCTTTACAGTCGATTGCACAACTAGATTACGCGACTGTATGGCATACACACTCGAAAGGACTGTTTAGCCATATGGTTAATATAATTTTACCACAAAACGAAAAAACAAACAAGCTGTTACAGGCAGCGCTTATATATGCAACGAAATTTGGTTTTCAGGTGTTACCGCTGCACTCGATACGCAACGGTAAATGTACTTGCGGATATATTAAATGCAATTCACCAGGGAAACATCCAGTCACTCGAAACGGCGTAAAGGATTCAACTTCTGATGTTAACGAGATCCGTACATTATGGGCAAAATACCCTTTTTCAAATGTTGGGATTCGCACAGGGAAAGAATCAGGAATCTGGGTGCTGGATGTAGATACAAAAGGCACAGACGGACGAGAGACCCTGACGGAACTAGAACGCGCATATGGAAAACTACCGGAAACAGTGACCGCTATAACAGGATCACAGGGGCTGCATTACTTCTTTCAATATGAAGAAGGTATAGGCAATAAAGTTGGTTTCGCTCCTTCTCTTGATAGTCGAGGGGATAACGGATTTATTGTAGCGGCACCTAGCCTTCATCTGAGTGGTAGGCGGTACGAATACGAGTTAAGTAGTCACATCATGGATGTACCTATTGCTAAAGCGCCACAGTGGCTTACGGGCATGATTATCACACCATTGCTTGTTGTAGGAGAACATCCAAAAGCTAAACCATCTTCGCACTGGCAGGGCATTATGAACGGAGTTTCAGAAGGTGGACGGAATGCGGCAGCAGCTTCACTCGCGGGTTATCTGATTCGCAAAGTTGAACCATTACTAGCCTATGAAATTATGCATCTTTGGAATGCTGAACGTAACGATCCGCCTCTATCAGTTGAGGAATTAGACAAAGTGATCGATAGTATTGCAGCAACAGAAATGAGAAGAGGGGGAAGACGATGAAACGACAACCGACAAGCAACATCATAGCGTTATCTGAAAAGAAGAAATCCCCTTCTTCTCAATTGTACACACACGCCAGTGGGAAAGAATTTAAGTTACCAAGTGGATTTGAAGTTCAAAACAACAATCTTTATATACTTGTTGAAAAAGGTAGCGGTGAAAACAAAGAAATAGTTCCTAAGTATCTATGTAGACAAGTTCCTTTGATTACAAAATCATTCTCCAATATTGAGCGCTCACAACTGTACTATGAATTGTCTTGGAAAGCAGACGGGCGTTTACACGAGGAAGTGGTCACTGCAGGCTTTGTTTCGACTCGCAAAGATATTATTTCCCTATCTGATTATTCGCTAGCTGTTAATGATGTAAACGCACGTGACCTTATTAACTTTTTTGATAGGTTACTTATGATTAATGATATACCGAGAGAAAAGATGGTTGAACGACTTGGACATATAGAAGGTGGGTTTATTCATCCGCTCTATTCTAAAGAGGTTCAGATATTGCCTGCTGATGGTGGGGAAAAGCAGATGTTGGAAGCGTTTGAATCCTCTGGAACTATAGAAGGTTGGATAAACGGTGTGTTAAAACCGGTTGAAGCACACCCGAAGGCGTTACTTATACTCTTAGCATCATTCGCTTCGGTCTTACTGAAAGACTTGAATCTTGGCCCATTTGTAATTGACCTTTCCGGTGCGACTTCTAAAGGAAAAACAACCGTTTTGAAGACAGCAGCTACAGTGTGGGGGACAGACCATCTAGTTTCTGAATGGAATGGTACTGCTGTAAGTTTCGAGCGTAAGGCGGCATTTCTGAACAGTTTCCCGCTTATGTTAGACGATTCAATGAAAGCAGACGAAAAACAGTTACAGCGGTTTGTATATAACTTCTCAGGCGGCCGCAGTAAAGGACGCGGATCTGTTACCGGTTCGCAACGCGAGTTTACTTGGAACAACCTGATGCTATCCACTGGAGAAGTACCACTCACTGAATACGCAGAGCGAGCAGGTGGAGCAGCTGCACGAATTCTTCCAGTAAAAGGCCTACCTTTTAAGGATGCAGATTACGAGTTCTTTGATGAACTATATGAAGCAATGGAGCACAACCATGGAGAAATAGGGCTTGAATTTATTAAGCAATGGGAAGAACGTAAGCACGAATTGCTTCCGAAGTACAAAGAATACAATTCCATGTTCCAGAAGAAGGCAAGAGGAAATGAAGTAGTTTCAAGGATTGCTAGACATTATGCAGCTATCTATTTTGCCGGAACACTCGTTATGGACTTCTTTGATGCTCCAATAGATCTAGGTTGGTTAGAAGTTATGTTTAACGAAATCATGGACGAAAATAAAGCCGTGGATAAGCCTATGCAGATGCTTGAAGCCGTTCTAACAGACTTGGATTCCTCTAGGGAGTCAATCGCAATTGATAATCGAGTGTTCCATGATCTAAAGGCTATCTATAAAGACCAAACGCTTTATCTGCTTCCGTCTTATTTGAAAGAGTTCCTTAAAACGGAACAAAGTTCTATAAGAAGTGAATGGCTAAGAAGAGAAATTTCAATATCCGGTCTGGAGAAAGGCAAGAAAACAGATTCACGAACACTTCGACATAAAGGTAGTGTGCATAGAGTGGTGGCAATTCATCCACATGTTGTAGAGGAATTGGGCTTTGACTTTAATGTAAACAATCATGTGTAACGAACGTAACAATTTATAAAATCTATTCGTTACACTTTTTATTCTTAGAAACCTTATGGTAATAGCATTTATAGGTACTTGTAACACTGTAACGAATGTAACGACAAAAAAACATACTTACATAGGAATGATAAATACACCACTATTACTCTTCCTGAAATAAATAGGTATGTTTCACTGCGTTACACGTTACATTCGTTACAACAGTCTTAAAGTCATATATACCAAGGGTTCGGGTGTAACGCTCTGTCGTTACAAATGTTGAAAGTGTAACGACATATTACATTAATAAGCAACAAATCGGGGGAATTACATTGGCACAGCCGCCTAAAAACAAACATTGGGGGTTGCTTCCATGCAATTACAAGTACACACAAATCCGAACATCGTTCATCCAACACTCGTGGCGTCCAAACGCAATGACTACATCCAACTAACTGTGAAGTGTCCTAAATGTGGTCAGCGACACAATCATGGTCCGGGAGAAGGGTGGCGAGTATCGGATTGCTTCAATCGAAAGACAGGAAAGAAAATGGCGTCAATCAGCTACTACTTAGAAATCGATTGGTCTGTTCCAGCTCATAAGAAATTGAAACAGCGATATGACAAACTAATTTCTGAAAGAGGTTGATGCTGCATGTATGAGATCAAGTATTCAAATGAGGAATTAAATATAATCTATCGTTCAATTGCCCACAAACAAAGGAAAATGTCGAATTTGTCCAATCACTTCGGAGCAAAAGTCATGAAGATTGAATATCAAATGCAGAGTTTGACCGAAACCGTGAGAACGATGGTACTCCAATATCATGAATTTGAACGAATGATAAGCGAGTTTGAACAGTTGCTTCGATTTATGGACGCGGATCAATATGCCGATTTCGACTTTGTGGAAATTGACCGCATGAAAGAAGAACAGATTGTTCGACTGAAACAAATACAAATTATCTTAGATGTGCCCATACCTGATATGGCAAATGAGAAATGGATTAAACAAAGAGAAGTGGGGTGAGAAGGTGTTTCCGCTACAGGAATATGATTATGGCAAGCTACGAACCTACTGGGAGAATTACAGTAAGTTCATTCATGAATTGGAATCAAAGAAAAGTCCTAATCCATATCGTGTAGAACGAATGAAGCTAATAACAGAATCGATCGAGTTTCTATTCAATGACGCCAGCGAGGATATGCAGACAATCATTCAACTGAATTGGTGGGAAGGAAAAAACCTAAGTGAAGTATCAGCTGTCCTGCACATGCCTGTAAGTAAAGTAAGACGGATGCAACGGGCATTACTTGCAGATACAGCTGAACGCATTAGCTGGGTGTGAAAGAGGTGGGGAAAGTGCTTCATTTTGAATCAAAGCAGGAGAGTTTAAACCTATATACTTACGAACTCAAACAACTGGCACGCAGTCGGAAAGAAGCACAGCGGCTAATTGATAGGCGGTCTTCTTACTTCGCTTCACTGTATGACGATATTATCTATCCATCTGTGAAGATTGACCCGCTAGATCCTGGCAATGGCAATCCCGATACAGCGCACCAGGCACTCAAGATTATAGATATGAAGGACGCTTACGATGCTCGTATCTTTAAAGCGAAAGCACAGTATGAAACATGGCGTGGGTACTTGCAAGACTTCTCGGAAGCTGATGCAGAGATACTTATACGTTACTTTGAAGATGGTGACCCAATACCTATACAGACTATAGACCGCTTACTCACACAGGCAGGGGAACTACATGACAGCTACCAGGAGGCTAATGGTAAGGCGAAAGACTTTGAAGCTTATGAAGAGTATCAAGAGCAATTGAAAGCTACTAGAGGACAAGCATACAGACCCAAAGGGTTAATGGTATTACAAGGCGGAAGATTGATTGGACAACTGGCATGACAACTACTAATAGAAAAAGGAAGTGCAATTATGTACACACTCAACGACATCAAACAAGGTGAACGACTCAGAAAGAATTATCGTGAGAAACTGAATGCAGCCAACGCAGAGATCGAGCAGAAGAAGAGAAAGCATCCTTTAATCTCTAAGACTGACAAGGCGCTGATTGAAGATATGTTAAGTAAGATTCAAGAGTTCAATGATTATACATTCAGTTATAACGAAGAGGTTGAACTCGTTAAGAGCAAATATCCTCATGCAATTAAGACAGAGAATGATGTGTTCACGTATTTACAGAAGCACAGCTCCAGTTGGTACACGCATGCAAACCGAACAGCACTGGATTTAAAACAAAACATTCGAAGAATCTTTCTTCCTTATAAACAATTCCAGTATGAATATCCAGACCAGCAAACACTAGGAACGTTTACCAATTCAACTACTTATCAATACAACTCAATAGATCCATACATTACTAAAGTTGAACGTCAACTAGAAACAATGCTGAATTGGGGAGAGACACAAATTAAGGAGCTGACTGACCGCGGTGTGAACGTGGCAAAGATGCTGGGGTACAAAGAGCGTGACTGATTACACACATATATAAAAGGAGTTGAATGATATGAGAAACCAAGAAGTGAGAGCGTTCTACCATGGAACCATAACACCAGAGCAGCGTGAGGTTGCGCGGATGAATCATCCACTGCTCAAGTTCTATGAGGGTAAGGAGAGGGACCAGATGAAACGCGAGGGAATGACTGACCGAGAGTGTGATGAGCGCATTCATCTACGGATGATGCTACACCCTGACCCGCGCATAGCACGACTGGCCACACCTACGATGAAGTTAAGTGCTGATGAAATCAATTCTGTATTAAGGGAAACAAGGGGTTTATTACTGTGATAGCGAACGCGAAAGCAATTCTTTTTGTATTCGGTCTGCTGCTGATCTGTGCAGGGCTGTTCGTTATAAACTCGGCGTTAGGCGTGATAGGGCTGGGCGTAGCAATGGTAATGGTGGCAATGATACTTGAACACGAAGGAATTTAATTATATTGCTGGCGAATGTGCGGTGTAAGTTTTTCTGGAAAATATTTTTGTTTTTATTGTCCTGTTCTTTCTCAAAGAAGAATGAAAAATAAAAATCAGAAACAACTCCCCCCGACTCGAAACGACCCATACGGACGGAAACGCCGTTGACCGTTCGCCAGTCTTTTTTGAGGGTTTCTCCCTAAACTATTTCGCCAAAACAAGAAGGAGGTGATAAATATGGCCAGACCTAGAAAACTATTAGGCGCAACAACGAAAAACTACACAAAAGCGGAAATTGCAGAACGAGAGAAAGATGAGTCAGCATTACATGAATTTAAAAAGATTTCTAAGCGTCCTCCATCTTGGTTGAGTGAGGATGCGCAAGCGGAATACAAGAGAATCATTCAATTAGTCAATCAGTTACCCATTGCGGATTTGGACCTTGCATCCCTAACGATGTATTGCGATTACTATTCAAAATACAAAGCGGCATCTATAGCAGTAGAAGAAGAGGGACGGACTATCACGGAATTAGATGCACAAGGTAACGACAGAAGAAAGGTGAATCCCGAATTTACCGCAATGAATGACGCTGCACGTAATCTTCGTTCAGTAGCTGGAGGATTAGGGTTAACCATTGACAGTCGAATGCGGATTGTTCTACCTAAAGACGATAAAAGAATGGATCCATTCGCTGAACTGTTAAGCGGGGACTAATTTAATGAGGATTGGGCGACCTTTCCTCTATCTTTTTATAAAAAAGGATGTGTAGATGGTGGCTAAAATCAAAAGCACTAGATCAGGCTCACATCAAGCTAATTTAGTAGAGAACCAAAAGCATGAAGTTTACTTGATGATGCAAAGATTAAAACGAGATAAGTATATGTTGTCTGCACAAAACAAAACACAAAAGGAAAATAGATAGAACTATTTTATTCGGACTTTCCAAGAAAGGGGGTGAGAACATGGAAACTAAGCAAATCGGCATAGTGAAATCAGAAGGTATAGAGTTCCCAGTCGCGTTTGGTATGGAAACTCTGTACTTGTATCAGAAAAACTTTAAACGCAGTTTGGACAAGGACTTACAGCAGTTTGGTGAGCAAGCAACACAGGGTACATTCGACCATGGGAAATATCACATCAAAGCATTGCAAATTGTTTGGGCGTTTGCAAAATCTGCTGATCCGAAGATTAAACGGCCAAAAACATGGATGAAACAGTTTGTCGGTCATTCTCCATATGACATATTCGTACAGGTAGAAAAATTATTAGTGAAGGAGGTGAGTTAGTATGGCAGGAAACAGAGTTATATCCGCAGTTTTAACGCTGAAAGATAAAGACTTCGGAACAACCGCACAGAAATCTGCATCAGCAATGAAGGATTTAGAACGTAAAACGAAACACTCTGGTAACACCATATCTAAATTTGGTAAATCTGCAACGGCTAGCTTGAAAGGCGTAGCAGCTGGAGCGAGCAGTATCGTTGCTGCAATCGGAGTTACCAAAGCATTATCCGGTGCGTTCAATATGGTGAGGTCTTCGGTTACGTCAGCGTTTGACCGAATCGATACGATGGAAAGATTTGAACGAACTATGACCACTATCACAGGTTCTTCAGAGCAAGTAAAGGCGGCACTTGAAGCAACTCGTGATGCAGTAACAGGTACGGGATACGGACTAGATACGGCGGCACAAAGCGTTCAGAACTTCGTAACCCGTGGGATGGATATAAACAAGGCAACGAAGACAGTCGCGCAATGGGGCGATGCAGTAGCGTTCTATGGTGATGGTAGTAACGAGCAGTTTGAAACTGTTTCGGATGCTATTGGTAAGATGTATTCATCCGGTAAAGTTTCGTTAGATCAATTAAACCGATTGACGGACGTAGGAATTAACGCAACAGATATGTATGCGAAAGCAGTTGGACGAGATTCCACATCTGTAGCAAAGGATTTATCCAAAGGTAAGATTTCCGCAGAAGAATTTTTCGATGTTGTTGGAACAGCCATGATGGAAGGAACGAACGGTGTTCAGAAGGTTGCCGGTGCTGCCAAGGAAGCTGGTGCATCATGGGGGAATACATGGACTAATATGCGGGCTAGTGTAACTCGCGGAGTGGAAGATATTATAAAGAACGTTGATAAAATGCTCGTATCAAATGGATTGCCAGATATGCGTTCGATGGTAAGTAATTTTGGTAAGAAGTTTGAAAGTGTACTTTTGAGTGCTTCTGATAAGATTCCTCTGCTATCCGGTGGAATTGTGGGAATGTACACCGCTGTTAAACCAGGATTGGATTGGTTGAAAGATACAGCATTCCCGGCTATTAAAACTGAATTGCAAAGTGCGTTTGAAACATCCCGCCCGGTTTTGGAATGGATTAAAGATAATGCATTCCCGGCGATTGTGGAAGCCGCAAAAACAGTCGTTGAAGGATTCACGGATTTATATAATTTTGTGAAAGACAATTTGCCGCTTCTGACTCCGATTGTCGCTGGTGTCACAACCACAGTGCTGGCGTTTAAGGGGGCAGTCGTTCTAGTCGAGGGAGCAATGAAAGCGTGGCAAGCCGCAACCATCGCGGTAGAAGTCGCAACAGCATTATTAAATGGTACGTTGACACTCTCTCCATTGGGATGGGTAGCGCTCGCTATTGGTGGAGTGGTAGCTGCCGGTATTGCACTCTACCAGAATTGGGACACCGTCAAAGCGAAAACCGCTGAATTATGGCAGAAGTTGCAAGATAACCCTCTAATGGCGCTCGCATTAGGTCCAATGGGCGTGCTTGTTGCTACTGGTGTAACACTTTATAAAAACTTCGACAAAATCAAGGCGACTTTCAATGCGTTCAAAGAGACTATCAAGAATTTCGTATTACCTAAATGGGTTGCCACAATTGGTAAAACACTAGCTGGTGCAGCAGAAAAAGTAAGAGGTATCGCCGGCGGTAGAGCGCCTATGGATTCTTTCGCCGTGGGTACAAACCGTGTAACTCATGACCAAGTGGCGCAAATCCACAAGGATGAAATGATTGTACCAGCCGTACAGTCTCGGAACGCTCGTAAGCAAGGTATAAACATTAACAACATCGACAAGCAGAAAGAAAGTCCAGTGCGACCGGTGCAAGTTAAGTCGAGTAGCAGCAAAGGCAGTAACAACGTGTTTAACATCAATATAAACGGTCACAATCTAACAGTTGACCAAATCATGAACGAGATGGTAAGAAAGATTGAAAGAGCAAACTTCAATATGGCATAAGAAAAAAGCACCTATCCTAAATGGACGGGTGCTTATTCCTTTCCTTACAAGTATTCACAGTTTAAATGCCGCAAAATAGATAACACATGGTATAATTATCTGAAAATTAGAATCAGGGAGGTAAAGCTGTGCCTGAACTTAATGTAGTGGGTGTGATTTACGACAATCCAGACGGAACCAACAGGCAAGAAGTTATTCGACACGTAATTAACTCCTATAAATCCAAAGGTAAACTCAAACCGTGGGATAACCTAACGGATGAACAAATTATAGCGGATGGTGCAGAAGGGCATGAGTACGAAAATCAAGTGGTGAAAGCAGCTGCGCGATTAGTGAAAGAACCGAATAATCCCCATGATCCAAATGCAATTAAGGTAATTCTAATTGATGCTGAACGAAAGAAACACCATGTTGGTTACATCCCCAAAGAGAAAACTGCTGAAGTATCACGACTTATGAAAACCCTGAACCGGATTGATGTTGAGTTTACAGGTGGTCAATACAAGGCAATAGATATTGATGATGACGAGAATGAATACATTGACACTTACTCAGAAAACTATGGAGTTATTCTACACACTGTAGACGTTGTGGAACTGACTGAGAACAATCCATTCCTAAAAGCCGGCGACGGATCACCTAAAGCTAAAATGGCTGGCCGTTTAGGCTGCGGACTTATGGTATTCATTTTGATTATGATTGTTGTTATTATTCTTAGTTGAGAAAACCTTTTTAACACCCTATCCATTAGGGAGGATAACCATGCATGAACTATTAGAAGTTTCAGAAGTGGCTAGGCTGCTGAAAGTTAATCCAGATATCGTGTGCAAATTAATAAAAAGCGGTCAGCTCATGGGATTAAAACTTGGTCGTATGAAAGTATCTACTATTGAGATAGAGGATTTCTTACAAAGGAATGCAGGAAAAGATTTAACTGATCCATACAATGTGAAGAAGTTAGAAGGTGCTGTGGAATTAGGTAGCTCCCGCAGGTCAGTGGATTCAAGTAGTGATGAATTTAAAATATTTAATGAAGGGAGTACTGTTAAGAACGAGGGAGGTTCTTCAGGGAAACCAGTCCATGTTATTAATTTGTACGCTGCGAGAAGAGAGCTTGGAATAGAACAAAAGGCGCTTGCGAAGTTGTTAAATATCCACTGGACAAGTTACTCAAGGAAAGAGCGTGGTGTTCATGATTTCACTCTCAGTGAAGCAAAGAAGTTAGCGGAATACTTCAACTGCACGCTGAATGACTTGTTTCAGGATGATTAAACAGATAGCATCCTATCCACTATGGGTAGGGTGTTTTTCTTGTTTAATTTTTATGTGTCATACATACTTTCATATTTTAGGTTATAATGTATTTATTGCTAAGAATTATGCAGGGGTGGTGAAAGCAATGGTAAAAGGAAAGAATACGAATAGTTTAATGCGTCATTTAAGAGATAACCATAATATAGATATCCAAGGTAGCAAAGATAAGAAAAATCTCATGAATATGGGGTATTACCACGGTTACAAGGGATATCGGTACATAAAAATTCCACAAAATACGATAGAGTTTCAAAGTTTCAGTGAGGTAGTCGCTATATATGAATTTGATATGATGCTGAAAACTATTTTTTATCCTAATTTAATGATGCTTGAAACAGCATTGAAGAACCATGTACTCGAAGTTATTATAAAAAAAGGGTCTGCCGATTTTGAACACGTGTTCACGAATCTATTAAATGACTATAAAAAAGAAAATGCGGGGAGCAAGAAATATAAGAAGAAGATGAAAAGTAGGTTGAATTTACGAGATCATATATATGATACTATTTCCAGAAGCTTTGCGAGTGATAAGCCTGTTATTCAGCACTTCTTTCACAAGAATGAACCAATCCCCTTGTGGGCGATTTTTGAAGTTATTACATTGGGGAGTTTTGGATCGTTCGTCCATTGTTTGAATGAAGAAACTAGGTTGGAAATAGCGAATGAAATAGGACTCAAATCAACTAATCATAATCATAATGGTAGATTGGTTGAAAAGATGGTATTCGCAATTAAAGACTTGAGAAATGCTGTAGCACACAACTCAGTGATTTTTGATTGTAGGTTTAAACAAGGGGAACCAGCTGCCGAATTAAAAGCTTTTCTATCCTCCGAGACAGGTGTAAGAGATGTTACATTCGACAATATTGTTGATTATCTGGTACTGGTGATTTATTTAAAAAAGAATTTCGGAGCGACTAAAACAGAGCTGAAAAAAATCATTAAAGATTTCTCTAGAGAATGTGAACATTTTGGGGAAGTTATTCCTCGCGAAGCATACTCGGCAATTTTAGGTACGGATTTTAGAACAAAGATAACTAGATTGTTGAGATATGTATAGTTAAAAATACTTTACACATACTACGTTAAGTGTTAACATAAAGTTAACTAATAGCGGTGCATAGCTTAGGCTAGCACTTGAGGGAACCGGATGCGTCTGGTTCCCTTTTAAAAATGCGATACGTCACTCCCTCCACTGTGGAGGGGGTGTTTTTTTACGGTTGTAACACTAGTTTCAATGCTGGGTAAAGAACTAACGCTTCACTGCTTCACTGTATGGCTTGTGTGAGGTTTGAAAGTGTGTCCTCAATTATGAGGAAACCTCACTACCGAAAATCCGGGAGTGAAATCTGACGGCTCAAAAGTGAGCCGCGAAAAAGATGTGTCCAGTTTTGAGCTGATCTCACTGCTTAATTTTCTGTAGTAACAAAGGTCTGTCCAATTTTGGACATACTGATAAAGTTCCATGCAAAAGGGATGACTACTAATCACGTCCTCACTAGGGGAGTATGCGGCACATACGTCCTTCCGATGGAGTGATTACTAATCACCTCATCCGGTTTTCCTGAATTGAAGTTAGAACATAGCGATGGGGTCGTTACTAACTACCTCATCGTGAGTGGGGCAACAATCGGGCAACAATCAATTGCTGAATTGCATAAAACTATATGGTGAATAATTGGGGAATACTTTTAAATCAACGTTTTAAACCTGTCATAACATGATATAAAACCAATTAATGAATGGGCGGCATGATGTAAGTCATCCCCATAAATAGAAAAACGTCAACTCCGGAAGAGGGAGTTGGCGTTTTTTGTTTGGATAAAATCGGGGGGGAGTTGACGGTTGTTGATCTGCGCTGCAGGTGGACGCTTTCCGCGGGCTCGCCCTCAGTCTCCTCGTCGCTTCGCTCCTGCGGGGTCTTCGCGCTTCGCTTATTCCGCAGGAGTCGCCACCTTCCGCTTCGTTCAACGGATTTAAGAAGAGATTAAAGTCTTTTACACTAAAATAAGTTTTAACGATAGCAGTATCTAATTGTGAGATAGACATGAATGTTTAAACAAACACGAAAGTTTTGTGCACGGGCATGTGAAATCCAAGTATTTCGATTTATTTCTAGACTCTTGTTGTCGTTCATCTTGGTTATGTAGGGAAGAACTTCATTCATCCCTTATTGGAATCGAATTTTCGTATTGTTCCCCCAGACGAGGGGGAAGTACAGCGATTAAATGCCATACAATGAAGTGGTAGTGTTCAGGGGAGGATAGAAAACGTCATGGCGGCACTTTCCGACAATCCAAAAGCATTATTTCCTGTAGGTATCATCGTTTGCATCTGTTCTCTTCAAACCGCATGATCTAACGCCGGTACTTGTAGATATTTCTGGTGTATCATCGAGTGGTAAAACAAGCGTTTAAAAGCATGTGCGAGTGTTTGGGGTAAGCCGAATGAATATATAAGTTCTATGTTAACAACAAAAATAGCGATTGAGCGAATGGCAGCATTTTTAAATGTATTCCCCTTAATCCTTGATGACACGAATACAGCGCACGATCCAAAAGCGCTACAGCAAATGATCTATATGTTTGGCAAAGGTACAGGCAAGATGAGGGGCAGTCTAGACGGTAGTAGGTGTACGAGTAACTGGCAATCTGTGTTCATTACGACTGGAGAAAACAACATCCTAGAATATACGAGCTCACAAGGAAGTGCAGCACGAGTTATTCCGATGACTAATTTAAAATTCATTCATCTATCTAATGATATAATTATAGTAATACTTGGTTCGAGGGAGAGCGGCTATGCCATTAATTGAAGAAGAACTAAAGATTGTGAAAATCCAAGAATTGCTCGATAAAGAATTAACCTTGCCATCATATCAACGCCCATACAGTTGGAGTGTTCAATCAACAAACACATTGTTTTTAGACACCTATGGAGCATTTAAAGAAGGTACAAATGAATATAGACTTGGATCTGTAATCTTGCATAAGGAAATAAAAGGCGGAGGTGCAAAGTACAACATTGTAGATGGACAACAGCGTTTAACATCTTTGTCTATCTTGTTGTACTGTCTAGGTGACGTAACACAAAGCCTGCTTCAAGAGAAATATAATAAATTGTCCAATGACGCCATTGTAATGAATTATAGGATTTTAGCTAAGCGTACTGGTGAACTTGATAAAGATGAACTTGAAAACTATAAAGAATATCTTATGAATCAATGCACGACAGTTCAAATTGTAACTGATGGTGAACAAGAAGCATTCCAATTCTTTGATTCGCAAAATTCTCGAGGAAAAGAATTAGATCCACATGATTTATTAAAATCCTATCATTTGCGTGAGATGGTAAATGACGATGAATATGTAAAAATGAAAATAATTAATCGTTGGGAAGATTTGAGTCAGAATGATCTTAGAGATTTATTTAGAAATTACTTATACCCTGTGACTCAGTGGTACAAGCGTAAAGAAGGATTAGGTTATTCATCAAACAAAATTGATGCCTTTAAGGGAATTAAAAGCTCAAATATTTTCAATTATGCCATCTATCATAAGGCGAGTAATTTATTTATAGAACAGTTCAATTCTAGCGGAAGTAATGAGCTGTTATCATCAAATGAGTTAAATCAGTTTCAACTGACGCAACCGTTGATTGCCGGAAAGCGATTTTTTTATTATACATTGCATTACGGAGATTTGCTTGAGAAAGTCCAAAAGGTGATTAATCAGTTTCATGATGAAACTGAATTGCCAAGCAAACGATCTGGAGACATCTATATTAAGCAGCTGTACAAATGTGTGTTACTTCTCTTTGCTGACAGATTTGGCATAGATAGTCTTACAAAACCAGTATTACAGCAGTTTTATTCTTGGAGTTACTCGTTGCGACTGTCTATGAATGCTGTGTATCCACAAACCATAAATAAATATGCCAGAGGAAATCACCACCGAATTAATGCAGGTCTTGATATGTTTTCAAAAATTAATGAGATGATGGGACCTGAAGAATTGAAACTAATTGTTTTAGAACGGCCAGAAGCTGATGAAAAGAGTATAGAAAAATACAACAAAATATACGAAAAGCTTTGTATTTGGAATAGGTGGTAGAGAATGGCTAGTGACTTAAAAATAATACCTGTTTATGATATTTTTATGAAATACAATTATATAGTGCCAATCTATCAAAGAAATTATGCTTGGGAAGAAAAGCAAATAGATCAGCTGATTGAGGATATTGATGGAGCAATCGGTCACGGAAAAGAGAACTATTTTTTGGGGAATTTAATTGTAAATCAAACCGACAACAATCTATATGAAGTGATTGATGGGCAACAACGATTAACCACTCTTTATCTTCTCGAAAGATTTCTTGGGTTGCCATTCGCGAAAGAGGCTTTGAAATTTGAAGCACGTGAAAAATACGCAAGAACGTTAGCTATTGTGAGTGAATCTGGTGACAATGATTTATTGGAAGAGTTGACTGCAAAAGAGATTACCAAAGGATTTCAAATTATAAATGACTACTTTAACAATAAACAATTTGATAAAACGGAATTCGCTAAAAAGTTGAAAAAAGTATTTTTGATTAGGGTTCAAGTACCACAAAATATTGATTTGAATCATTACTTTGAAATCATGAATACGCGTGGTGAACAGTTGGAATTGCATGAAATTGCGAAAGCGAAAATTCTGGAAGTCTTATCGAACGATGATGAGAAGAAGGCGGCAGCAGAGATTTGGGAAAAGTGTTCTGACATGAATTCATACGTACAGATGAATTTTGATGCATCCGTGCGTATGAATTTGTTTACTAATGATTGGACTAGTTTAAAAAATGAATTGCAAGGCTTCGATGCAGTCAAAGAAAAGATAACTGGTGATGGAGGTAATTCAGATAAGAAGACTTTACAGGATATACTCGTTGAAAATAAACTATTGAATTTAAATGATCCTAGCAAAGGTACCGATATGGAAAATGAACGATTCGAATCAACGGTTTCATTTCCAAACTTTTTACTTCAGGTCAGTGCTGTAGTACGTGAATTAGGAGAAGAGGATTCTAGTTTAGATGATAAAAACTTTTTAGATAATTTATCCTGGGCGTGGTCAACAACTGAAAAAGCAAAAGAGTTTTTATATTATTTGCTTAAATGTAGAGTTTTATTTGATAAATATATTTTGAAACGCGAATTTGCACGTGATTATAAAGAAATAGGAAAATGGTCACTTCAACGCTTGGAAAAATACACTGATAAAAAAGGGAGTAAGCCTAAATACGTTGGCACATTTGGCGATGAAGACAGCATAAATAAGCAGCTTCGAACATTACAATCGGCGTTACGTATCACCTATACGTCACCAAAAACAATGCATTGGATAACTTTTTTATTAGCTGAATTGTTAAATAATGAATCTGTAAATTTGATTTGTTTACTTGAAGGATATTGTAAGAAAAAAGTTATTGCTTCTGATTATCGAAATCAAAGTGATTTTGGAATTGAACGAATTGTATTTTCATATTTAGATTATTTGCTCTATCGTGATGGTTACAGTTTTGATGGAAAAGAGATAATATCACCATTGCGTGATGATTGGCAGTTCCAATTCAGAAGTTCAATTGAACATTTCTATCCTCAACATCCAGATGCTACTGAAGTATGGGATAGCGAAGATTTAAACTGCTTTGGAAATTTGGCTTTGATTACAGTTTCAGGGAACTCTAAGTTTTCTAATATGCCTCCTGAAGGTAAAATTAAATATGATTACATTGTTAGTCAAAGCTTAAAGCTGAAAATTATGAAAGCAATGACGAACGGAGATACTTGGACAAAAATCAAAGCTAAAAAACATCAACAGGAAATGTTCAGAATTCTAAAAAAATAACAGGTAGGAACTTGCGTGAATGATGAGTAATACAATTGATGCTTAGTAGCATTGAGTCCTTTCGAGTAATCGTCAAAATCATATCGGTGGCTTCATTCCATATAAACTGGAACTTGAGCCAAAATAATTAAACCCACCAGCACCAATGTGTTGCCACATACACACCGCACACCATGAGAGCGTGAACATCCGTGCAGACTATCTGCATGAATCGCTAACATTTTGCTAACGCAATCCCATAAAAAGCGGTAAATCCCCGTTAAAGATGTTACAGAACGTAACCCCGAAAACGTTGATGTACCGCACTTTTTGCAACTCTCGTAAATGATATTACACGATTTCACCTTACGGGCGGCATGATGTAAGTCATCCGTCTGAAATAGAAAAACGTCGACTCCGGAAGATGGAGTTGGCGTTTTTTGTTAAATAATATAGTAAAAAGCCTGAAAAAATTTGGATAAAACACTTGATATTCAAGATTTACTAAACTTTCAATTCAAATTCATCCATTCTTTACATGTTCCAATATTTGTGTGACATAATTGATTTGAAATATCTGAATTATTTATCATCTATTTAATTATACAACTCAATTTTGTCTCTTGCAAAAATGTAATGAGGGGGATGGAAAATGTATTTACAAGATATATTACCAAAGATGTCAAAGCTTTATCTAGGAAGGATTGTAGATAGCTTTTTGAAAGATGTCCACATGGAGACAGAGGAAGAAATGCGCGAAGTGATTCTGAAGAATATTGATGAGTTTCAAAACAAAGAGCGTGTAAAAAATTACTTGGATTTCAGTCGTGAACCACGTGACTTAGCATTGTTAAATGAACTTATACTAATGGCGTTAATGGAAAAGGAAGGCTATTTACTAACAGAAGCTAATCTCTACAAAGAGGTAGAAGACATGGAAAAGGCGATTTTGAAACAAAGTAAAGATGATAGTTACATGAATCGGTTTATCCCCCAAGATGTCAATAGAATCTACAGTGCGGTACTTGATGAAGCATGGAAAAAAGATGAATCTTTAAATGAGCATGAGATTAACATTTTGGAAGTGTTAAGAAGAGAGCTTGATTTAACGAAGCGCGATCATTATTTAATAGAGAGCAGAATTGGCAGATTCCCACAAAAGAATAATGTATTGCATACGCACCAGCAAATTAGTAAGTCGTTAATTAACTTGCAGACCCGCGGACTTATTTTAAGGTTTAAAGATGATGCCTCTTACTACATAATTCCAACAGATATCGCTCGTGTTTTACGTTACCAAATGGGTGGAGAACTAAGAAATGAAGTATACGAAACATTGTTGAATGATTTAAGTGTAAGCCAGCTAAGAGAAATTTTGCTTCACCTCGATTTTAACGTAAGTGGAGTAAAAGAAGCTATAGTTGCAAGAATTATTAAGCATAACATCCTACCTTCAACTGCTTTAAAAGGTAAGCCCGTAATATAAAAAAGCACAGCCTTTCGGCATGCTCTACAAATAGCCCTTCTCTTCAATAATTTGAAGACGAAGGGCTATCTCAATTTACATGTTTCTTGAATTTGCGGCGACCACGGAAAATAAGCATCCAATAGTTCAGAAGTCTGCTGGAAATGAAGAGACGGCAAATCCGTTAATACTTTTTTCAAATATGCATAGAAATCGATTCCATGGATTTTTGCAGTCTCAGCCAAACTCAAACAGATCGCATTTGCTTGAGCACCTGCTTCACTGACAGAAAAAAGCCAGTTTTTCCGACCCAGAACATTGGGACGGATGGCATTTTCAGCTGGATTATTATCAATTTCAATCCGCCCATCGAAAAGAAAACGTTGGAGTTCATCTTTTCTTTTCAATGTATAGTCAGTTGCAGTGGCAATCGCATTCTTCCCATAGAAATGACTTTCTTCTATCCATTTAAAAAAGGCGGTCACAATCGGTTTGGAATACTTCTTTCGCATTCGTCGCCTTTTGCCAGGACGCATTTCTCTGAATTTGTTCTCAAGTCGATAGAGTTGATTGCAATAGTCGACGCCAATCCTACCATTCTTACTGTCGACTTTCAGCCAATAACGACGAACATGCGCCCAACAGTTGGCAAAGGTGACACCTGGTAAACCGCCGTATGCAGAATAGCCATCACAAATGATTGTTCCTTTGTAATCACCAAGGAAGTTCTTCAGAACTTCTCGTGCTCGCGATAGCGAACTATGGAAAAGCACCATCACAGGTCCTTGGCAGGGAACAGTTTTGTAGACCCAATTGTATGCCTTCGTGTTCCCAGGCTTTCCATCAGGCCGATAAATCACTTGCGCTGTTGTCTCGTCAACATGTAGGACAGTCCTTCGCATCGCTAGTGAAGTCATCCGTTGGTATAAAGGCAATAGCCACTCATTTGAAACCTTGATCACCCAGTTGGATAGATTTTTATCATTCGTTTCCAACCCATGACGAAGCCATTCTTTTACCTGACGATATAGAGGAAGATAAAGATTATATTTGTCTGATATGACCTTGGCTAGCACACTTGGACCTGCGAGACTCCGTTGAATCACCGGTTGAGGTGCCTTTCCGCGCACGATGTTGGCTGCTATAGAACTATCTAGTTTGCAGTGTTTGCATTCATAGGAGTGCTCCATATGCTGAATACGTTTCAGTTTGGCAGGGATGAATTCTGCTTCTTCTCGAACGACTATCCCACCGATTCTTGCCAAATCATTTTGACAACAGCTACAGGTGAGTAGGTCAGGATAATGATGAACAACTTCCGTTTCCACACCTTCATGAAAATGGTCATTCCGCTTCTTCTTCGATGCTTTACGAACAACAGTGTAAGAAATCACCTGTTGGCTTTGATCTTCTGTTTGCTCAGAATCGTGAAAAGGGTCCTCTTCCTCATCGAACAAAGAGCTTTGCCCGTCGGGCACATTGTATCTTGATTTCTCGGATTTTGATCCAAAAAGCATCTTCGTCAAGTGCTGAACCTGCTCAGTTAGTTTTTCGATTTGCTTGGACTGCTGTTCATTCTGTTGATTGGAATGCGCCAATTGCTCTTCCAACATACTGATGACTTTTTCCAATGCTTGTTCAGAGGTACGATTGGCCATTTCCTTCACCGCTTTCTTTCTTGTTGAACGTAGTATACCGGATAGCGGAGCCCATGAACAGAAGTTTTTAAAAGGAGCTTTTTAATGAAGGAGCAATCGCTCTTGGCTGCTGAATAGCTAACCCTTCGAGCAACCAACGAAGTTCTTGCTGCGTTAGATTTTTCACTTCCCGCTCACTACGTGGCCATTGAAGTTTTCCGGCATCGAGTCTTTTATACAACATAGCGAAACCATCACCATCGAAATATAGACATTTATATCGATCCTTTTTTCCACCTGCGAACAGAAAAATAGAATCACCATATGGATCTAAATCAAAGGAATCTTGAATGAGTGTAGCGAGTCCATCAATTCCTTTTCGCATGTCTGTTTTTCCGCAGACAATATAGATATTCTGAACATCTGTATAATCTTGCCTCATTGGTTCATCAGCTCCCGTATAATGACTTGGATAATCCGTTCATCCACGCCATTCTGGAGTGTGACTTCAGCGCTACCAATCTTGATTTGACAGTGACCGGAGGTCTTCGTTGGATTTGCTGGAGTTTGTTCACTTTTGGTGGGTTGTAAGGAAACGGGGACTATCGTTAAAGGGTTTAAAAACAAAGAAAGCACCTCCTGTTTGATACGAATATCGTACCAAGCGGGGTGCTGCGTTGCCTATGCGTTATTTAATTGGGGGCTTACTTTAAAAGTTTTTAGTATGAAAGAGTTATCAGATGTACTGAGAAAGTTAGAAGGAGCAAAAGTAAGTGGCACTAAGAAAGAAAAAATTCAGAACATCATTGATTATTATGAAATGCTATCGTCACCTATGTCTTCAGATCCAACGGATGACAGATCTCGATTATTTGATTTTTATGAAGAATTAGCGGCTAGAGATTATAAAACACTCCGAGTAAATAAAGTGATTGATAAAGATATTGAGGTAGATAATTACTTTGAGGAAGCGACACGTTATATTTTTGAACGGAAATTTGGATTAGATGTTCTGCCTATGGAAGGTACCAGGCATGCCGACGGAAAATTGCCATTTAGCAAACAGGAAGTGGTCTTATGGGATAATAAAAGTACAGAGGCTCCTTACCATTTTCCCGATAATCATTTCAATCAATTTTTAAGATACATTCGTTCAGAGAAAATGAGAGTTACATTGTTTTTAATCGTGGTTCAAGACTATACGAAAGAAGCAGTGGCACAGGCTCAAAAACTAAAAGCCTTTTCTGAAGAAGATACAGATATAGCATTAATTAAAGCTTCAGACTTAAAATACGTGGCTGATCAGTGGGAGAACTTCTCTGATCAAAAACAGCCTTTATTCAGCTTACAAGTGTTTAATATGACAGGGGAATTAACGAGGAACATGTTGCTCAGTCGGATGGAGTGGGCGCTTAAAGGTATGGGGAAAAGATGATAGGACATAAAGTTAAGGGAGGTTAGTGAAACGTTGTGTGTAAAACAGTTATGAACGTTTTAACAAACATGAAAGCTTGGTGCTCAGGTACTTGGTGCTGAAACGCAAGGAGTTACTAATTAAATTGGAAGATAAGAAATGAATCGTCATTACAAATTTTATCCAATATGACACTGATATAATGAAAGAATTTGAAGGGTATCGTCAAGCTATATTTAATAAACTAATCGGGCACCGTAGCGCTCAACAATATCAACATTTTGACTTACTGATAAGTAAAAAATATGGTTATAGACTTCGTCAAGCAGCCATTCATGCAAGACCAGGCAATAAGCAATGAAGATAGAACACCCGGTTACAAGAGTGATGAGATTATGTGGCGGGTCTGAAAAATTGGGTTCATTAAAAAAAGGGAATAATAGTATACTGAAAAGTGGAGGGGAAAACATGAAACGAATAATATTTATAATAATAGCAGCATCATTATTAACCGCGTGTAGCGACAATGAAGTAAATAAGAAGGAAGATGTTTCTACTAAAGCGGATACAACGGAAAAAGTGACGGTGTCGAAAGAAGAAAAGAAAGATGATGTACCGCGTGAACATAAAAACGCTTTGAAATCTGCACAGAACTATTTGAACATCATGGCATTCTCGGAGAAAAGTTTATACCAACAACTCACTTCTGAAGCTGGAGACAAGTACCCGGATGATGCAGCACAATATGCAATAGATAACGTAAAAGTAGACTATAACGAGCAAGCGCTAAAAGCTGCTAAAAACTATCAAAGTATAATGCCAATGTCTGACCAAGAGCTATTAAATCAACTTACGTCAGACGCAGGTGATAAGTATACACAAGAGCAAGCACAATACGCGATTGATAACTTAGATAAGTAACACCAAGGCATCCTATCCAGGGTGTCTTTTTATATATGGTATAGGGTCCTGGATATTAGATACCTGTTCATAAAACAATCTTGAAAGTTTTTGCACAGCTACAGGAAAACAGCGGACAACAAAGTCTACACAAAAACTACTTTCCATTTAATTGCATGATCTAAGTATACTAAGACTTAAGTTTGATTTGAATTTCAGGCAAACGACTGGCAAATTTGTGCAAGGAATTGGATATGATGAAGTCAGAGGGAAAGGGGTGTTCTATATGCGGAAGATTATTGTAGTTATAATGGCAGTGGGCATACTAGGTGCTGCTGGGGTTTGGGGATATAATTGGTTTTTTTCGGAGAATAGGGTCAGTGACATTTTAATTGAAAAAGATGACGTGAAATCACTAAATGCCAATATACAGACCGGTTACGGGGATGTGACTATTAAAGATGGTCAGGATGCGTGGATCAGAGGCACAGTTGATACGAATAAGAAGAAATTGAGACCGACAGTTTCTTATAAGAAGAAAGGAACTGTCGGCACCGCTGACATAAAGCAAAAAGGAAAAATGCTTTCAGGGTTAGGAAACGTACGTAACGATTGGAACCTTCAGCTGACAAATGAGGTGCCTGTTAACTTGAATATTGAAATGGGCGTCTCTGACTCGACACTAAACCTATCAGGTATCCAACTCAGCCAGTTATCGATCGATGCAGGTGTAAGCGATGCAACCATCGATTTAAGTGGGGACTGGAAAGATAGCTTCAAGGCAGATATTGACCTTGGAGTCGGCGATGCGACGATCCTTCTTCCCGCTGATACTGGTGTCAAACTGTTCGTTTCAAAAGGGATTACAGACCTTGAGACGAAAGGTTTTACATCACAAGGAAAAGGCATTTACGTGAATGATGCTTATGCGAGTAGTGATGTTATGATTGATATGAAAGTTGATGTTGGAGTGGGCGATTTGAAGTTTAAACTTGTAAACTGAATAAGAAAACGATGAAATTATTTTACCTCTCTTCCTGATTATTAAAGGAGAGAGTTTTTTGTTGCCATACATTCACTCTTGCACGAAAGTATTTATCGCCCTTTTAATTGCTTAATCTCCGCAACCTCTTCTTGCAACTCTTTCTTCATCTCTTTAAACATCTCATCCTTAGTAGCATTCGTCGGATTAATAATCTCAATCCGCGAAAAGATATAACCAATCACTGACGTCAAATGTTTTAGCATAATTCTCCTCCTTAGTATTGTTGTATTATCATCATTACATAAGTAAACTGATAGTACAGAATTATTCCCGTATAAGGGAAAGGCGGTGTGCGAGTGGAGGGTGGAAAAGTTTTTAAAGAGATACGAGCAGCGAGAGGGATTACAATACAAAACTTGGCGGATGACTATGTATCCAAGTCCACAATATCTAGATTTGAACGATCTGAAGCAGATATAACGTTAGAAAAACTAATTCATATGTTGGATAAAGTAAAGGTTTCGATGCGGGAATTTGTATTTCTAACGAATACAGTCGAGGGCACTGTCCCTTCGTTAGAGCTGCTGCCCCAAGCTGTAATAAATAATGACTCGGAAGGCTTACAGAAACTAGCGCGTGAAGAATGGGAGCAGTTTAACGAAACCGGCAGCAGTTATTCGAAGTTGTCCGCGATTGTATTAGACGCTCATTTCAAAAGTCTTGCTGGTAATAAGAAAGAAATAAACGAAAGTGATATTAACTATTTAACGGATTACTCGTTTCAGTCCGAATTATGGACACAATTTGACTTGGTGTTATTCGGAAATTCCATATCTTATCTTCCTATTGAAACGTCTATTGTTTTATCGAAAGAACTTATTAGAAAGACAGAACTGTTCCATAAGGATCGACAAAGTTTTGAAACACTCATTAATACCTTAATCAACATAACGTTGGTTTGTATCCAGCAAGCGCGAGTGAGAGTTGCTGAAGATTTCATTATTGTGCTAGATGAACTTCCTATAGACGAAACTTTTATCCTGGAAAGAGTGCTGTTGAAATTTACAAAAGGATTAGTCAACTTAAAAAGTGGGAAAGTCGAGCAAGGGACCGTAATGGTAAATGAAGCGCTGCAAGCGATGAGATTGGCAGATGCGGTTAGGCTGGAAGATATCTTTCGTTCTCTTTATGTCAAGGTGATATAAGGCACCTGTACAACAAACAACTATGAATGGTTGACCAAACACAAAGGTTTGTTGCGAAGATACCTAATATTTAGTCGCGGGTAGATTTTTGTCGCTGGACATATTCTTTGACTGATTCATACACAGCAGGCGCCGAATGCTGCCTGACTCGTTCCAGCAATTCATCCGGGGATTGAAACGGCAGCGTTTCTTCAGTGCCGCTATGCTTGCTGTGGTAGCGTTTGTCGTTAATGGAATACGTGCCATCGTCTGTCACTTTGGCAATGAGCAACGCTTTGTTGAATGAAGACTCCGGGCTATGGTGGATCTGCTGTTTCACATGATTTAAATGCGCCCAGTCAATCTCATCCGGATACAAGCCATAACGGCGTTCCCAACCGCTGTCCGTCAGCTGTTCGAAAACCATCCTGCCTTTTTCCGTCTTTTCCGTCCGCAAGCGGAATGTACCGGCTGGTGAAGTGACGGAATCGCCATCCAATGCGACAGGCTGCAGCGCGAGATTGTTGCCAAAACCGCTATCGATCAGATACCATACATTTTCGTGTTCAAGCAAGTTGACGACATGCGTGCGGTCAAGCGCGTAGCTTTCTTGCGGCTGTACCCAAATCGTTGCGGCGGCGAGCCGGACAGGGAAGCCAAGATCTCTGAGAACGATAAAAAGCAGCCCATTAAGCTCGTAACAGAGACCGCCGCGACCTTGTTTGAGCATTTTATCTCGAAGGTATTGCTCGGAAATCGTTTCTTCGTTCGCCAGCAAGACGTCAAGGTTCTCAAATTCGAATTGCTGTGCGAAGAACTTCTGAACGTGGCTAATTTTTTCCAGCATGGAGCCTTTCAGTTTCAATTGTCCAATGAATGAGTCGGTCATATGTCGTAACGTCCTTTCTATTTAAAAATACGCTAAAGTATACTGGAAATGCTCGCCTGTCATTGCTCCGAAGAATGCTGCGAACTGATTTTTAAGGAAACTGCATGTGCAATTTTCAGCACAGGTCTTATGAAAAGCTGTGTGCTTCCGATTATAAAGAGAATAATTCCGGCTGTCTTAAGGGATTCGAAAAAGAAGAATACACTGCCGAGGACGAATTCCAATCCCAGCAGTAATTCATTGACGATAAAGATATATTGATAATTTTTATTGAAGAAAATAATATGCTTGCCGACTTTTACTTCATATTCTTGCTGCTTATTCACTAGCTTAGGCATCTCCATCTCCTTCTTATTCCCTCATTCCCTTCACAATTCCAAGTAAACGAACTTCTTTCCACGAGCACCTGCAAACAATCATAAAAACTTCCTAAATCCCATATGAAATATTAGCAAAGAACCCGATAGACACGGTATAGGCTGTCTTTGCAGTATTTCACTCAATCTATATCTATCAACTAATCACTTTTAAATCTATAATGAGGGTAGAGATTAGTAAAGGAGCGGATTATTATGAAAACCATTCAGCAGCGCAATAACGTGAAGGTAATAGGGAAAGGTGAACAAACCATCCTACTAGCTCATGGATTTGGGTGCGATCAGAGTATGTGGCAGTACATAGCCCCTGCTTTAGCAGAGAATTACCGGGTCATACTTTTCGATTATGTGGGTGCAGGGGATTCTGATATTACCGCTTATCAATCAGAAAAGTACAGTTCGGCCCATGGCTATAAGAAAGATATCTTAGACATCATTGACGAGTTGGAATTGAAGGACATCCATTTTGTGGGGCATTCAGTAAGTTCAATGATCGGCATGCTCGCTGCTATTGAAAGACCGGAATGCTTTAAGAAATTTGTCATGATTGGTCCATCACCATGCTACATCAATGAGCCAGGGTATACGGGCGGGTTCGAAGCGAGTGACATTGCAGAATTGCTGACGATGATGGAGATGAATTTTACCGGGTGGGCAAACTATTTAGCGCCTGTCGTAACGGATCCGGCGAAAGATCCTCAGCTGACAAAAAACATGGAGCAGAGTTTTGTTTCAGTAGATCCTCAAATTGCACGGGAATTTGCTGAAATGACATTTATGTCCGATCATCGCAAAGGGTTAGCATCGATGACTGTGCCGACACTTATTATTCAATGTTCGGATGACAGCATTGTGCCTATCGAAGTAGGCGACTACTTGCATGCCCATTTGCCAGCGAGCACGCTGCACGTTATGCAAGTAAAAGGTCATTACCCTCATATGAGCAAACCGACAGAAACGAGACAACTGATAGAAGAATTTTTTCTAATTAATACTGAAGAGGATGAATGGCAGTGGAAGAACGGTTAAAAGAAGCACCATGCGGTTTTATTAGTATTGATGAAAACGGCTGTGTCCTTGAAGTCAATAATCGCTTCCTTACATGGATGGGCTATGAGGAAGATGAAGTGGTTGGAAAGCACATGGAGACTTTCTTAACGCGAGTCAATCGTATGTTCATCCATACGTACTTTTTTCCAACGATACAGCTGCATAACTCTGTGGAAGAATTTTATATCAATCTAACAACGGCGGCGGGTGAATCCATACCGTTTCTTTTAAATGCGAGACGGTATATGCAAGAGGGTCTAGCTGTCATTGACTGTATGTTCATCCAGATGAAACAGCGAATCGATTATGAACTGGAACTGCGTTCGCTTCAGAAGACAACTGAAAAGGCGTATCAAGACCGGGAAGAGGCATTTGTTCAACTAGAAAAAGTGTATGCGGAAATTGCTAGGAAGCAAAACGAGATTTTAGAGATGAATAATGAACTCTTGAAATTATCCAATACAGATAAGCTGACGAATATTTCGAACAGACGCTTTTTCCAGGAAGAATTGGAACGTCATATTGATCGATATACAAAAGAGGGAAGTGTATTTTCGTTATTGATGGTGGACATTGATCACTTCAAAAAGGTCAATGACACATATGGGCATCTGGCTGGCGATAGCGTTCTGGTTCAACTGGCGGGACTGCTGACACAAGAAATGGGTCCTGACGATCGGGTAGCACGTTTGGGCGGTGAAGAGTTTGTCATCATTCTGCCAGAAACAAATGCTGAAGAGGCACTTAAACTTGCTGTTAAGCTTAATAAGGCAGTAGAAAATGCCAACTGGGAAATTATCGATCGATTAACCGTGAGTATTGGAGCGTCTACATTCTCAGAAAGCGACACAGAAGTCACTATTTTAAATTGCGCGGATTTGGCGCTTTATAGGGCGAAAGAAAATGGCCGCAATTGCTCGATTCACTATCAGGAGATAGGGTAATGTCTTCCAACGTGAAGCAACCTTTATCCTTTTTGTGTAGGCTACACTTACTTGGACAATAAAATTAAGGTCTTGTAGAATACAACCATAGAGATGAGGAGAATCTACATGACTGAAAAACGAGTAAGGTAGACCTATACCAAGGAATTTAAAAATCAACTAATTGACGAAGCTTCACATAATCCTGTAGTTCACGCTCTAACTGGCTGATAGAAGAAAAGGTCATATGCTTCATGAACTCTATTTTGACCGCATTGAACATCGATTCTGCTACCGTATTGTCGTACGGGCATCCTTTCATACTTAGTGATCTTCCGATGCCAAAAGATACCCGTCGCTTCGAATACAATTTCAGATAATTGGCAGGCTTGTCCTTTGATGAATTTACTATTCTCTTTGAGCCAGCTGTATCCATTCGCTGTAGGTTTCAGTTCACCTTCATACAAACAACGCTGGCTGTGATCATATATGACCATTGTACTTTTCCCCATGCTTACGTTAAACGCAATTACATAATTCAATATGTCTCCTCCTCATTTGGTTTATAGAAGCCTTCACAGCGCCTTATCGATTCCATTTTCTTATACACGATCTCGAAGATTCAACATACTAAACTGTTTCAACTAAGGATGTGAAGTGAGTCGATTTCCTTAAACAAATTCTTAGATTCCAGCGTCCGCATGACTTCGCTTCACTTCTACCATAAAAAATAGTAGCACAAACCATGGCCATGGTTTGTGCTACTAATGTTAGTATGTTTCCGAAGGGTTCGTCCTCAGCAGATTTCCTCGCTGCGCTCAGTCCAGGATCTTCGCTAATTCCTCCGCTCCGGAATTGCTATCGTCTACTTCGATTAACGGTCTTGTGAAAGAGTAAAGTCTTCTGCACGAAAATAAAGCTTTAACGATATTTCTTAACGACACATGATTGTTAAGTATCCAACATCTATCAGTTATTTCTCATTCATTATTTCATAAATTGCAAGGTTCGTACCCAAAACATTGACATTGTCTTCGCCAAACACCCCAAATACTCGGTCTTCTGTATTGGCTTTCACAATTGCATCAACCTTATCCAGCGGGATACCGCTCGCTTGTGAAATGCGGTTCATCTGAATGCGTGCAGCCTCTACACTGATGTGTGGGTCAAGACCTGATCCAGAGGCGGTCAACAAGTCTGCCGGGATTTGTTCACGTTTCACATCTGGGTTCGCTTTTAAGAAAGATTCAATATCTGTTTCAATTCGTGTTAGTAGTTCCGGATTGGAAGGAGCGTAGTTGAACGAACCTGAGCTGACTCCGCTGTATGCTGTTTTCCCATTTACATCAGCTACTATATCTTCTTTTGTATAGGTATTGTAATTCACGGCAGATACCCGTCCCCATAAATACTCTGGGGCATTAAAACGTTGGCCTATCTTTTCAGATCCAACAATTTGACCGTCCACTTCTATTAAACTGCCATTCGCTTGCTTGTTGAATACCATTTTTGCCACCGCTGTCACCGCAAATGGGTATATCAAACCACATAATACGAACATTGTACAAGTAACGAGCATTGCCTGTTTCGTGTATTGGAAAAATCCCTTCATACAAAGTTCCCTCCTATAGTCCTGTCATCTGTGAAATAGGCCCGATAATCATGTCGATAAGTTTTATTCCAACAAAGGGGGTGATGATCCCGCCAAGTCCGTAAACTAGTAAGTTTTGATTCAACAATTTCGAAGCGGCCATGGGTTTGTATTGAACACCCTTCATAGCGATTGGAATCAGTAGCGGAATGATGATGGCGTTAAAAATCAATGCCGAGAGAATGGCACTTGTCGGTGAATTTAGATGCATGATGTTGAGCGCTCTCATTTCAGGTACGCCTACCATCAACATCGCAGGAATGATTGCGAAGTATTTAGCTACATCATTTGCGATACTAAATGTTGTTAACGCACCGCGTGTCATCAGCAATTGTTTTCCGATTTCCACAACTTCAATGATTTTGGTCGGGTTTGAGTCTAAATCGACCATGTTCGCCGCTTCTTTCGCTGCGTTTGTTCCAGAATTCATAGCCATACCAACGTTTGCCTGAGCCAAGGCGGGTGCATCGTTCGTACCGTCACCAGTCATAGCAACAATTTTACCTTGCGATTGCTCTTCTTTTATCACATTAATCTTGTCTTCCGGCTTACTTTCAGCTATAAATCCGTCAACACCTGCTTCTTTGGCGATTGTTGCGGCAGTTAGCGGATTGTCACCTGTACACATTATTGTTTTAATCCCCATCGACCTAAGCAGTTCAAAACGTTCTTTCAAACCCGGCTTTACAATATCCTTTAAATAAATGACGCCAAGGATGTGATCGTCTTCAGCCACTACTAGAGGTGTACCGCCAAGTGATGATACTTGATGCACTAGCTCCTCCAAATCTTTTGGTAAAGCCCGGCCTGCAGCGATACTTCGATCTTTAATAGAATCATAAGCACCTTTTCGGATTTTTGTTCCGTCCTGCATATCCAGTCCACTCATGCGTGTCTGGGCTGAAAATGGAATATCCTCACTGGTCTCGACAATTCTTTTCTCATCAGTTGAATCGACGTTTAATTTGACGGCAAGCGATAAAATCGACTTTCCTTCTGGTGTATCGTCTTTTAAAGAACTCAACCATGCCGCACGAATGAGGTCAATTTCTTTTACCCCTTTTATCGGTTTGAATTCTTCTGCCATCCGGTTACCATAAGTGATGGTTCCTGTTTTATCCAAAATCAATGTATCCACATCTCCGCTAGCTTCGACAGCTTTTCCAGACATTGCAATGACATTGAATTGCGTGACACGGTCCATTCCAGCAATCCCGATAGCTGACAACAGACCGCCAATTGTGGTAGGGATTAAGCAGACTATCAATGCAATAAGTGTCGCAACTGGAATGGTTACATTCAGATACGTAGTCATAGGGTAAAGTGTGACAACGACTAGTAAAAATATAATCGTTAAACTGACTAATAGCGTATTTAAGGCGATTTCATTTGGTGTTTTTTTACGGCTTGCACCTTCTATAAGCGCAATCATCTTATCCAAGAACGATTCGCCAGGTAGCGAGGTGATTTCAATTTTCAGCCAGTCACTTGTCACCGTAGTACCACCCGTGACTGAAGAAAAGTCACCGCCTCTTTCTTTCACGACGGGTGCTGATTCACCAGTGATTGGCGATTCGTCCACAGTTGCTATTCCTTCAATCACTTCACCATCATTCGGAATGACTTCGCCCGTACGAACGATTACGATGTCCCCTTTAACAAGCTCATTAGCCTGTTTCATTATTTGAGTTCCGTCAGAAAGGAGTACACGAGCTTCTGTCACAGTTTTTGTTTTCTTAAGCGTCTGGACTTGTGCTTTACCCCGGCCTTCCGCGATGGATTCAGCGAAGTTCGCAAATAAAAGTGTGACTAGCAGAATCACAGCGACAATTGAATTGTATAGGCGTAAATGTGACCCTGTACCATCGCCCATTAAATTTGGGAAAATGGCTAACAAAAGGACAAAGATGAACCCAATTTCTACAACAAACATTACCGGGTTTTTCACCATGTAGACGGGATTTAATTTCTTAAAAGCTCCTAAGATTGAACTTTTCATAACTTCACCGGTTATTAAACTTTTTTTTGATGTGGTTTCCATTTTCGTATCTCCTCGTCAAGAACGTATTTGTAAATGTTCTGTAATCGGACCGAGTGCTAACGCAGGTAGAAATGTCAATGCGCCAATCATTAATACAATTGAGACAAGCAAAAATGTGAACATCGCGTTGTCAGTTTTCAAAGTACCAACTGATTCACTGTGCCATACCTTTTTCGCAAGTAGGGAGGCGATGGCAAGTTGAATAATGATTGATAAATAGCGCCCAAAGAACATCGCCAGACCAGTCGTGACGTTCCAAAAAGTTGAATTATCAGAGAGCCCTTCGAATCCAGAGCCATTGTTTGCTGATGATGAGGCGTATTCATAAAGTACTTGCGATAATCCATGTGAACCAGGGTTCGTGATTCCTTGAACTCCCGCAACAGTCGAAGCAGCGAGCGCTGAGAACCCTAGAATAATGGCAGGATGGATTAAAATACAAAGCGCAATTAGCTTCATTTCTTTTTCTTCAATCTTCTTCCCTAAAAACTGGGGGGAACGACCGATCATTAAACAAGCGATGAAAATCGTTAACATGACGTACATCATCATGTTCATCAAACCGACTCCCTTACCACCGAATACGACGTTTAACATCATGTTGAACAGGGGCACCATGCCCCCAATCGGCGTTAAGGTATCATGCATATTATTGACTGTTCCTGTCGTAAAAGCTGTCGTCACAACCGTGAATAAAGCAGATTGTGGTACGCCAAATCGCATTTCCTTACCTTCCATACTGCCTAGATCTTGTGTAATACCAAGCTCATCAATAATAGGGTTTCCTGCACGTTCCGCAAGATAACAAGTCGTTAGACCAATAAGGAAAAGAATACCCATCGCTGCAAAAATGACGAATCCTTGTTTGCCGAAAAGTGCTTTCTTCCTTCGATTAACGACCATTAGACCAAATGTCACAACGCTAGCACCAGGGAGTAGCATCATGGAGAGCATTTCCACGATGTTTGTAATGACGGTTGGATTTTCAAAAGGTGTTGATGAATTGGCACCGTTGAAACCGCCTCCATTTGTACCCACATGCTTAATTGACTCGAGTGAGGCAACAGGTCCGAGTGCAATATCTTGCATATTCCCTTCTATTGTTTGGATGGTTTCGTTTGCATGGAACGTTTGAGGCGAACCTTGGGATACTAAAAACAGGGCTACGATAAAAGAAATTGGAATCAATACACGTGTCGTCACACGCACAAAGTCTACAAAAAAGTTACCAAGTGTATCTGTATTAGCAACTAAACGACGGCAGAACGCCATGCATGCCGCATAGCCGGTTGCTGCTGAAGTAAACATCATAAACGTGATGACAAGCATCTGTCCTAAATAAGTTAACCCTGATTCACCACTGTAGTGTTGTAGATTTGTATTCGTCATAAAAGAAATAATCGTATTGAATGACAGTGTCGCCTCCATATTCCCGACGTCATTCGGGTTAAGAAACAGCGCTGACTGAATACGTAAAATAATGTATCCAATGAACACCATTATGGCATTTGATAAAATCAATGCCAGCAAATATTGTTTCCCAGTCATATTGCCCTGCTTAATGCCACATACGTTGTAAATGACATGATCGATCCGGTTCATGACCGGATCAATCCAAGTTTTTTGTTGCATGGTTACGTGGTATAAATAATGACCAGCAACAATGACTATCGGTAGATAAATTCCAATCACCAAGGCAATTTGCCACATATCCGTTACCTCCTACAGGCTTATTAATCATTTTCAGGATAGAGTAATGCGTGAACTAGATAGCCAAATAACAATACTAGGACAATCGACAATACGATCCACATAACGTTTCCTCCTTAATTGTTTACTAGTTTGTAACACCAGATTGTGAGTCCGTATAGGCTTGCAAAACTTATGATTAATACACCAATCATAATTACATCCATCATGTGTCCCATCCTTTCTGTTTAGCGAGTAGTTTCATCATAATGAAGTTTAGATTAATGTAGTATTAGAGAAATTGGATTCTTATAAAGGTGGCATTAAGACGGAAAATCTTAATGCCGTCTTAATGTGAATCGGGACTATAATGAGGTGGGGGTGAGGGATCATGGTAGATAGTCGTCCAAGTCCAGATGCGATTTTAGAGAAAATTAAACAGTTAGAAAAAAGAGCCGGAATCGGCAAGTTGAAAATATTTCTGGGGTATGTAGCAGGAGTCGGAAAAACATACGCCATGCTTGACGCTGCCCAACAAGCAAAAAAACTGGGTATAGATGTGGTCGTCGGCTATGTTGAACCACATGCCCGCCCTGAAACAACGGCCTTACTTGAAGGGCTTGAGAAGATACCTACTAAGAAAGTTCTTTATAAAGGAAAGACATTTGAAGAATTCGATATCGATGCAGTGCTTGAACGAAAACCTGGACTTGTCTTGATTGATGAATTGGCACATACCAATGTACCGTCAATGCGCCATTCAAAGAGATTTAATGATGTCGAGGAACTGCTTGCCAAAGGGTTTCACGTTTACACAACTGTAAATATCCAGCATATTGAAAGCCTTCATGATTTGGTGGAGGAAATCACCGGCGTGAAAGTGCGTGAGCATATACCGGATTATTTAATAGATAACGCAGCACAAATTAAACTCGTTGATATTGAACCGGAGGATTTAATCCAGCGTTTAAAGGAAGGGAAAATATATCGTGCACCACAAGTCGAAAGGGCGATGGAACAATTTTTTCAAAAATCGAATTTAGTCGCGCTCCGCGAAATTGCATTACGCCGAACAGCTGATACGATTTATCACAAAAAAACGCTAGAGAATATGTCTCTAACTCAAAGCACACAAGTGGAGGATCATTTGCTAGTGGGGATTAGTAGTTCACCGACAAATGCAAAAGTTATCCGGACCGCCGCACGACTGGCCCAAGCGTTACACGGTAAGTTCACAGCGTTATATGTACAGAAATCAGGAATAAATCTCGGTAGTGATGCGAATTCAGAGAGATTGCAACAGCACATCAAACTAACAGAGCAACTTGGTGGCCATGTCGTAAGCGTTCAGGAGGAAGATGTAGCGGCTGCCCTAGCCAATTATGCCCGAATAAGTGGTGTGACGAAGCTAGTTATCGGAAGAACTGCGACGAAATCTCAATGGTGGAGGTCGAATTCCAAAGTAAGTGATCGACTTAGTATGTACATGCCAAACTTGGCAATGTACATTGTGCCTGATAGGGAAAACGAACCGCTCCGTTTTCAGGGAATGATCCCTCGACCTAAGTTCCATTGGATGGACTTATTGAAAATGGCAATTATATTTTTCGTAGCATCATTGATAGGAATGTTCTTCTTTATGCTTGGTGTGAGTGAAACAAATATCGTTACTATCTATATTTTAGGTGTGCTTGTACTTGCAATATGGTCGACGGGATGGGAAATCAGCATTGTTAGTTCGTTAGTTGCGGTGCTGATTTTCAATTTTTTATTCACTGAACCGAGGTTTTCATTTGAAGCCTATCATTGGGATTACCCTATGACGTTTCTGATCATGTTCATCTCCGGGTTAATTACGAGTAGCTTGGCACGGAAAGTAAAACAGCAAGCTGTTGGTGCAGTACGCAAGTCTTATCGGATGGAAGTGCTACTTGAGACAAATCGTAAATTACAGCATGCGAAATCACTTGAGGAAATCATTTCAGAAGGAATGACACAAATTGTCAAACTCGTTGAAAAACCAGCCGTATTTTTTCATCTGGACAATCAATTAATCATGAAGAAAGTGTATTTCCGAACTACTGTTATGACCTCTGCAGAAAACATGTCGATGGAAGCACTGTTTGATAATGTAAACGAACGGGGCGTAGTAACATGGGTCGCAAAAAACAAGCAGACTGCCGGCGTTTCGACAGATACTTTCCCCGAAGCAAGTGCGTACTATATACCTGTCATATCAAGTGGGAACGTTGAAGGGGTTGTTGGAATTATGCTAACAAAAAGTGATCCGATCCCATCTTTTGAACGAAATATTCTAGATGCCCTCATTAATGAATTCTCATTTGCGCTTGATAAATGGTATTTACAAAAGTCGAATGAAGAAGTCGTTCGTGAAGCCGAGCTTGAACAAATGCGTGCCAACTTTTTACGTGCGATTTCGCATGATTTACGAACACCACTAACGAGTATCTCAGGTAACTCGGATATGTTGCTTACTAGCGGGGATCAAATTAATAAAGAACAAAAAGTTCAGCTATATCGCGATATAAATAGTAATTCAAAGTGGCTTTTACAGATGGTCGAAAATCTGCTTGCTGTATCGAGATTAGATGGAGGAGAACTGTCAATTGAAATGCAGCCGGAGCTAGTTGAAGAGATTTTGCAAGAATCACTTTTGCATGTGACCCAAAACGACAAAACGCATCATATTCACTGCCAAGTTGAGCCTGATTTGATATTTGCGGTGATGGATGCGCGGCTTATGATCCAGGCAATTATCAATATTATTAATAACGCATTGACCTATACACCTATTGGAAGTGAAATCACAATGACAGCGCAGGAAGAAGGCAACTTTGTGCGTATTAGAATAGCTGATAATGGACCTGGAATTAGTGACACAATAAAAGATCGATTGTTTGAACCCTTCACAACGGATAAAATCTACCGTAGTGACAGTCGGCGTGGTCTTGGACTCGGACTTTCACTGTGCCAAGCTATCGTCAAAGTCCATGGCAGTGAGCTCACAGTTGAAGACAATGTGCCAACAGGTGCGATCTTTAGTTTTACGCTAGAAAAAGGAGATGTCCATGTAAATGAGTAACCGCATTCTTGTAGTGGAAGATGATATCGCGATCGGTAACTTAATCAAGATGGCATTGAGTATGAATCAGTACGAATATGTGATTTCATTGGATGGTCAAACCGCTTTACAAAATGCGTTATCGATGCAACCCGATGTGATTATTTTAGATCTTGGGTTACCGGATATGGATGGTATCGATGTTATTGCTAAAATTCGCAGCTGGTCGAACGTACCGATTATTATAGTAAGTGCAAGGAACGAGGAGCGCGATAAAATCAGCGCATTGGACGCGGGGGCTGATGATTATGTAACGAAACCGTTTAGTGTAGACGAACTATTAGCGCGCATTCGTGTGGCGTTCAGAAGAATTGCGAGTGATAGCCAGTTGGATAGCAAAGAGGCTGTATTCATAAACGGCGATTTACGCATTGATTATTTGGCGAATACGGTGTTTAAACATGATGTAATCATTCACTTGACACCGATTGAGTATAAGTTATTGGTTGCCCTGTCACACCATGTCGGTAAAGTTCTGACACATAACTTCCTATTGAAGGAGGTGTGGCAACATGTATCACAATCCGACGTAGCCAGTTTGCGAGTATTCATGGCCACGTTACGCAAAAAAATAGAGGATGATCCCGCGAAGCCAACAATTATTCAAACGCATATACGTGTGGGGTATCGTATGTTGAGATATGGGGATGAATAAAAAAGGAGAGGACATCCCGGTATCTTGGATAACTTCGTGCTCGTTTAACTTGGTGTTTGGGGGATCCACTAGCAGTACATAACTATAAATTGACAGAATAGGGTACTTACCAGTGAGTTTTGACAAATACGTAACTTTATTTCCAGAATTCACTGATACCAACAAATGATCCATCACACAATCCTTACAAACTGGATTGAATTTGAAAGGTACCTATGCAACTAGTTACACCTAAACCATGTATTTAGTAGGCCCGTTGTGACGGTTATTGTAAGATGGATAATAGAACATCTGCCGAAATAAATATTTTTAATATGAACGTAAAGGGGAATACCATGACCTGGAGCAAATTGAAGAAAAATCTGGAGAGTTTTCTGTGCCCTGCATTAAAGGACCGGGTTGAATACCGTGCAAGCAGCTATCGTTATTTACCTGATAAATCGGGAACTTGTTATATTGCGGTTGATAAAAAGAATGTATTCAAAATGAGTGATCGAACTACTTTAATCAGATGGTATCAGACAGAGCAGGAAATTAAGAATGATTCAACTATCCAAATTCCAATCAGCACTGAGGAGATTGAAGCGGTAAGAAACGAAACGAAAGGGATGGTTCCCGAAGAGCGGCTGCAAGTAATTGCGAGGAGCAGAAAATTATCAGAATATGCTAAGGAGCTTATGTCAGCTCAATCATCATTAAGTAAATCTAATTTTACTGTTGCAGCGAATACGTTTTTAACTACTCCTATAGAGGAGAGTTTAGAGAGCAATGAGCTCCTATTGAATATTTTAGCTTTGGTGGACAGACGGGTAGGAAAAAAACGGATCATAAACATGGCCGAGAAGATAAAGTACAAGCATCCAATTGTGCAGTATTTTTATGAGCTGCGGCTCAGTGCGGTGTGATAAACAGCTCGTACACACTTTCATAGCAGGAGGATGATGATGGAAGTCAGCCGTCCAAACTTAAAAAGCGTCAACTCCTTTGTGGGGGTTACGCTTTTTGTGCTTCTGGCCAGTTTCTGAAAACTATCTCCCTGCAACAAGGTAAACAAACTAATTGACCGAGAAAAAATGATGTGTTATTATTACTTTGAATTCAAGGTAATTCATCCTCCACATCGAGTTCGTATAAATTTGGCTGGATAATTACTTACACATAAGAGCGGCAACCCATTTGTGCGTGCATGAGTTAAATAATCAGAGAAATTAGCTTGTACATTCGAGCTATTTATTTTTTGCTTATATATCTTGAATTCGAGATATTTCACTGGGTGAGAATGGTCGAAGTAGAGTCAGCAAAGCCTTGGTATGAACAAATTTTTCAGTAAGGATTCAAGAGAATCAACTATAAATTGGAGGAAATACAAATGACAAAATGGTCAGTAGATCAATCGCACTCAACAGTAGGTTTTGAAGTGAAACACATGATGGTATCTAAAGTGAAAGGCCAGTTTGACGGGTACACAGCTTCAGTAGAAGCGGCCGACTTAACGGATCTTACAACGGCTTCAATTGCTTTCGATTTTGACGTTTCAAGCATTAATACACATTCAGCAGATCGGGATAATCACTTGAAGGCAGCAGATTTCTTTGACGTAGAGAATTTCTCGAACATCACATTCCAATCTGGTTCTATTGTGAAAAAAGGTGACGATTACAAAGTAACGGGTGACTTAACAATTAAGGGAATCACCAAACCAGTAACTTTTGACGTGGAATTTGGCGGCAAAGGAACAAACCCATGGGGTGTAGAAGTATATGGTTTTGAAGCGGAAGCGAAGATCAACCGAGAAGAGTTTGGTCTGACTTGGAATACTGCTCTTGAAACTGGCGGGGTACTCGTCGGCAAAGACATCAAAATCAAAGTTGAATTGGAAGTAAATCCTGTATAAATAGAAGGTTGAAATAGATAAGAGGATACTTAACCTAAGCACTGCAAAGCACGCCTGCCGATTTCGAAAAATGGAATCAGCAGGCGTGCTTTTGTATCTTAGAATTAGAGGCAGATGAGCCAGGTATCATCCCGAAACCTTCACTTTGTTAAGAGTGGTTTACTTTGGAACCGGCCTCCAACTTAAAATGGTTTCTCTATGGATACTGCCTAATAAGAACCTGTCTCTTCCCACATATCCCTTAGTCATGTAAAATAGTGAACGGTAAGAAATAATGGATAGTTGGGAAATGAAACTTGCCTGATTAGATTCCCAGTATTACTGCGCTAAGATGTTTAGATAAAGGAATGGACTGGCATTCCACAATGAGAGGATTGGAATTTGAACATGAAAGAGAATTTCTGGCGTGAATTACCACGGCCGTTTTTTATATTAGCACCCATGGAAGATGTGACGAACGTTGTGTTTCGCCATGTTGTGGCGGAAGCAGCTAGACCCGATGTGTTTTTTACGGAGTTTACAAATACGGAAAGTTATTGTCATCCTGAAGGAATCTTCAGCGTGCGCGGACGTTTGACGTTTACGGAAGACGAACAGCCAATGGTTGCACATATTTGGGGAAATAAGCCCGAACACTTCCGGGACATGAGTATCGGAATGGCAGAACAAGGATTTAAAGGCATCGATATTAACATGGGCTGTCCTGTCCCGAATGTCGCTGCGAAAGGAAAAGGCAGCGGGCTGATCAATTATCCGGATAACGCGGCGGAAATCATCCAAGCTGCGAAGGCAGGCGGATTGCCAGTCAGCGTGAAGACACGACTTGGCTACACGGATATAGAAGAATGGCATGGGTGGCTGCGGCATGTACTTGAACAAGATATCGCCAATTTGTCGATCCACTTGCGTACAAGAAAAGAAATGAGTAATTTCGAAGCGCACTGGGAGCTTATCCCGGAAATTAAGAAATTGCGTGATGAAATTGCCCCGGATACGTTATTAACGATTAACGGAGATATCCTCGATCGTCAAATGGGATTAGAACTTGTCGAGAAATACGGTGTCGATGGCGTCATGATTGGACGAGGCATCTTTAAAAATCCGTTCGCTTTCGAAAAAGAGCCCAAAGAACACAGCAGTAAGGAATTGATGGATCTCTTAAGGCTGCAGCTCGACCTTCATGATAAATATTCACAAGAGATCGAGGAACTTCCTTTCAAACCGCTTCGCCGCTTCTTTAAGATCTATGTGAAAGGCATGCGGGGAGCAGGCGAATTGAGAAACCAATTGATGAGCACGGAAACGACCGACGAAGTACGTAAAATACTCAATGAATTTGAGCTGCAGAATACGGAAGAACTACCCGAATAAAGGTGGTTATAACGGCCTTTAGTTTGGAACGAAAAAGCGCACTCGCACTGTTTACCTAAACATTGCGAGTGCGCTTTTATTATCAGTTCATCCATTCTTCTGAATCACTTTGAATCCATACTTCCTCAAATACATCCGTCCATTTTTTGGCGTTCTCACAGGCTGGCTGCTGCTGAATGAAACGATTGGACCGACACTCATGAATGACGGTTTATGTATCTTTTCGGGAATTTTTCTCGTCAATTGGACTGCGAAAGCTAAAGGGTGAATAGGATTCTGTTTATATTCCCCTGCACCCTCTCAAAAACTCAACGCAGTGTCAGGACTTCTTCTGGTCTCTTTTACTTCGATTACCCAGCCAGTCGATCGCAGATGATCCAACTAAAAGAATCAGGAAAAGGATTACATAATTAAAAATAGATTTTTCCAGATGAAGAGTATTGTATAAATAAAGAACTAGAACGCTCCAAATTGCCATAGCGATGATTTTCACAAAAAACACCTTCCTCTCCTGCTGTTATGTATCTAGATTTCTACCAAGTGAATCTGCCGTCATAGTATCGGTAGATAAGGTATACTACACCTAAGGATTTACAAGGAGTGTGACCGTATGCCAGATTCTCATTGGTGTACTCATATATATGATCTTGAAAAAGATTGTAACCAGAAATGAAAAAGATTTTAAAAGACGGATTAGAACGCGCAAAGTACTGAAAAATACGCTGTCAACGCTGACATTACTTTCATTTCTGTTTATATGGGTTCAGGCCATCAACGAATTCATTTGTCTGGCATGAATTGAAGTACGTACTGTCTTTCGATAGCGACTGGCATGCAGCTGAAAAGGTTATGACTGAAGCTGGACAGGCATATTTTGAAGAGACTCTGTATGAGACCAATGGTCATTTGCCAGGGGATCAAGCAGCAGTGCAACCTGTTTTTTCAGTAGATACCAATGATGCAGGCATTGTATTGATTTTACGGTATTTGGTGGATTACCAGCATGGTACACGTGTGAAAACAGCGTTGCAGCGAAAGGTCTTGCCTCAACTCAATGATCATCCAAACATTGAATTCGCGATAATGGAAGTGAAAGTGTTCCGAGGCTAGTCTATCCGGTTATGCTGTTAACCCGGAAACCTGTATAATGCCTGGCACTCCTTAATGTGCGGTAAGTTGGAGTTTATCTTATCCTATTTTACGGTACCTTTTAAAATTAACATATAGATGATAAAGCATTCCAAGAAGAACCGCAGACCATGCGGTACCCGCAATGAAAATCATAAATTTCGTTCAATCTGAACACCCCCTGTACTGTAGTTTGCAGTACTTAAAAATAGTTATGCAATACACACGAGCAGCTGTTTCTAATTATACGCAATTCAGTAAGATGTGTAAGGTGAATTCACTTGATTAAATTAATATAATTAAAAGTGCAATCAAAGTAGCTGCAAATGAAATTTGATGAAGATAACGATGATTTCAAATGCAGAACAACTAAAGGCATGTCCATTTAATGAACTTTGAAACGAACTGCCCGTGATTATGAAAGAAGGAATGAGTATGTCCATGCAATCAGCGTCAATAGAAGGAACTAGAATCCTAAGCGCCCAGCCCTTATATGCCAGTCAGATTGTCAAGTTCTACAATAAGGTCGGCGGGGAGACGGATTACTTGTCTTTCGGTCAAGATGAATACCCTCTATCCGCTGAAGAAATGGCTGACACCATAGAAGGTATGAAAGATTCACATGGAAACTGTATGCTTCTAATGATGGATGGAGAAGAAATCGTTGGAATTGGTACGATTGAGTCCAGTTCGAAAAGCAGGTTTCGTCATGTGGGAACTTTAGGAATTGTGATAAGTCAATCGCATGCAGGAAAAGGACTTGGCCGCATGCTGATGAATGCACTGATTGACTGGTCCAAAGATAATGGACAAACAAAAAAAGTTTCGCTTGTCACGCGTGCTGATAATGAGCATGCCATCGCACTTTATGTGAGTCTAGGATTTGAGCGGGAAGGGCTTTTCCGCAAAGACTTTTACGACGGCGGAACTTACTATGACAGCTTAAGTATGGCGTTATTCTTATGAAACGAAAAAGACTCCCGCATTCAAATGATGTGGGAGTCTTTTTGCGTGAAGTCAGGCATCCGCCGATTGTTTTTTCGGATCGCGGATGGCAAACGACAGCAGCAATCCAAATGCTGCGATGAAGCCTGCTACTAAGAAGGCGATATTGACACCGTGAATAGCGCCGGCAACTGAATTACTGCTTGCTGCAGTGATGGTGATTGTAACGAGCACTGCGGTTCCGACAGCTCCAGAAATTTGGCGGAAGGTGTTATTCATCGCCGTACCATGAGAAATCAGGTGATTTGGCAGCTGATTCAGACCGAGTGTTGTTGAAGGCATCATGACCATCGCTATTCCGACCATACGAACGGCGTTCAGAACTGCCAAATACGTAAATGTCGTGTCTTGCGACAAATTCGCAAAGAAGAATGTAGTAACGGTTAAAATCGTGAATCCAATGCGCAGAAGCCATTTTGCTCCATACTTATCGAACAATGTACCGGTTAATGGATTCATGAAGCCCATTACAATCGCACCTGGCAGCAGCATAAGCCCTGAATGCAGTGCGTTGAACCCAAGTAAGTTCTGCATGAAAAGCGGCAGTATGACAGTTGTTGCAATCATCGATGCGAATACAATCATTCCGAGTCCTGTCGCAAGTGAGAAGATGCTGTATTTGAATACACGGAATTCAAGAATGGGTTCATCCAGTTTTAACTGTCTGGTGATGAACAGGTAAAGTGAAACTGCGCCGACTGCGAGTGAAATAAGTGTGTTAGGGCTTAGCCAGCCTAAGTTGCCTGCAACACTGAAACCGTATAGAAGGCCGCCGAATCCTAATGTGGAAAGAACGATTGACAGGTAATCCACTGTTGGATTTGTTTGCTTTGTTACGTTTTTCAACAAGAAGGATGCAGCGATGATAATCACAAGAGCGATAGGGAATACTACGTAAAATACGCTGCGCCATGGGTAGTGATCGACGAGATAGCCGGACAAACTTGGACCGATGGCGGGAGCGAATGCAATTACGAGGCCAAACATCCCCATTGCTTTCCCGCGTTGTGAAACCGGAAAGATAAGGAACATGATGGTCTGCAAGAGCGGCATCATAATTCCAGCGCCCGCGCCCTGTAACACCCGCGCCACTAACAAGAAGGAAAAGTTAGGGGAGAGGGCACCAATAAGTGTCCCAGCGGCAAATGTCCCCATAGCCGTCAGGAACAAACTTCGAGTAGAAAATTTCCCGATTAAAAAAGCTGTTATCGGAATCATGATCCCATTCACGAGCATGAAAATCGACTGCAGCCACTGAACAGTACTTTCATTAATTTTGAGATCTCTCATTATCGGGGGGAGTGCAGTTGCCAGAAGCGTCTGGTTCAAGATTGTAATGAACGCACCAGACAATAACACAGCAAGCAGCGGGATATGTTTTTTTAAATCGAACGACTGGGAATCACCCAGCGTTTGTGAATTGACCATTAGCTTCTCATCACCTCATTTTGGATTAGCAAATCCTAAAACACGTTTTAAAATGAAATCCGGACCTGACATTCTTTATATAATAGAGGTTTCTCGTCTTCATCTCAATTTTACTGTTTGATGAATCTGATTATTATTGAAGTGTTGCCTTATGAATTGAAAGTCATACTTAAACCATACCTTTCTATGATTATATCAAACGTTCTTTGGACAAAAAAACAGTGTCAGGGAAATTTGTTCAGTATCTCGTTGCAAGCATGAACCTATTTACGGATGTCAACGTTCACAAAAAGTCCGAAACATGACTTCTGACCCTAAAATAGTTAAAGAGAATAGGTCATTCTGTGCTATAATTATGAACATAAAGATAACTTGGAGGAATTCATATGTTTAAAAGTAAAAGCAGACCAGCAGAAATAGATAATTTCCAAGAAGAGTTAACGGCCTTAAAAGAAAGCCAAGCTTTAAAAGAAGAGCAAGATCAGGTCCGTTTGCTGGAGTTAAGAGACGAGTTAGCGGCTGCTGTAATGCAGCATGAGAAAGTAAATGGCCAGCATGATGTACTAGGTGATGCGGTTGGCCGAATCGAAGATCGGTTTGAGAACATTGACCAGCTAAGTGCACAAACGACCCAAAAGTCAACTGAACTATATGAAAAAGGCCGTTCTTTGGAAGATCAATCGAATGTGATGGTTACTGAAGCTACTGAAGGTACAAGAGAAGTCAACGCTACAGCAGAAGTCATCAAAACTCTTGGGGAACAAATCCAGGCATCCGAGAAAAATATGACCAACTTAAGTGAGCGTTCGGATGAGATTCAATCGATTGTAGGTGTTATCGATGGAATTGCGACACAAACGAATTTACTGGCTTTGAACGCGTCCATCGAAGCAGCTAGAGCCGGGGAATCTGGAAAAGGATTCGCGGTTGTTGCACAGGAAGTCCGTAATCTGGCAGAAAGTACAGCGAAGAGTACAGCAAGCATCCAAACGCTCACTTCGTCATTGCGTGAAGAGATTAAAGAAGCTTTGGATTCTACAAGAACAAGTGCTGAACTTGTAGATAAAGGCGTTCAAGTCAGTCTCGCGACAGCTGAGAAAATTGAACGTATTTTAACTACAATCGAAAAGAGCCAAGGCGATATAGGTTCGATTCAGAAAATGATTGAAGAGCAAAAACAATTATCTGCTGAAGTGAAAAGCGAATTGCTGGATGCTAAAACACTCTTCTCACAAGCACATGGACTCATCATTGACCATATTGAAGATGCCAAGGAAGTCGACAAGCGTCTTGAAAACGGTATTCGCCAATTGTCTGTAAAATAATCATGTAATCGATGACACGATCCTATCAACGGGTCGTGTCTTTTTTCGTTGTGAACGTTTTTCATCTCTAATGGAAAGGTCCTATTCATCCCCTCCATGCTTTGAAACTATTTCGCAGATAGATTACTCCGTTCAGCGAAAGGGTAGAATACTTGGACACTGTGTGAAGGGACGTTTTTCAAAATGGAAAAAGTATTTGTTTTAGGCGGACCGGGTTGCTTGGGCTTGAAACCATCACAGTGTTGCTCCGTAAATATTACGAGGTTACTACAATTTCACGCAACAAGTAAGTGATGGAGGATGTAATGCCGGAACGAGTGAAAGACCGGAGACATTAATAAAATGACCGATGAACAAATATATGAAATATGACGAATTTTATAAAATGATTGCGGAGAGCTTAGGTCAAACTGAAACGACAATCGTGACAGTGCCAGTAAACCAACTGAAACCCTCAGCACTGGAAATGGATAAAAGGGTCGCAGCAAAAGGAAAAGAACTTGCAATTCATTTAGGAAAACAAATTGAAATGCAAAATCGGGAAGCCTTTATTGACCCCAATGAAACGATGCCGATTATAAAGTATCAAGAAGATGATGTGCGTGCTGAAATTAGAAAAACATTGGCTGTTTGTGCAGAAGAAGTACAATGACATTTTTTAGCGCTCACCCCGTCTGAACAAATAGTTTAAGTTAAACTGAAAAAGTACTAGCACATTCATTGTATTCTGTTTAAGGTCTGGTAGAATCGGTGGTATTACTTGTATGACTCTTTGACTAGCGAGCAAATTTTAGGAGGGTGATTATGAATATTGCAGTGGCTGTGGATGGCTCGGAGAGTGCATTACGTGCGACGCAACACGCACTGATGCTTGTTCAGTATTTGCCGGAGACGCATTTGGAAATTATTTTTGTAACCGATTTTAGTAAGGTGGAAGACGAACGGCTTTTATCGCAAAGTCCTAAAAATCTTGCTGCGTATCAAAAGAAAAATATCCAGCCTGTTGTGAAATTAGCACGTGAAGCCGGGGTAGAACCGAAAGTTACGTTGTTGAAAGGGCAGACGGGCCCTGCAATTATCAAATATGTGAATGCAAGTGAAGTTGATCAGCTAATACTCGGGAGCCGGGGGCTGACGGCGTTTAAAGGGCTTATATTTGGGAGTGTCAGTGAGAAAGTAGTTAAGCGCATGAGTTGTCCTGTGACACTTGTGAAGTAAAGGAGACTCCATGGTCATCCCTGTATAGTTCCCTTGAAGATTCGCAGTCTGCTGAACTTATCAGATGCGGATCTTTTTCCTATCCGTTTGATAAACTATTATAAGGTTAAAAAAATCTCGAATAAATGAATCGTTGAATTTGGAAAATAGTTCGTCACATTTTGGAAGATTAAAAACTGGAGGGAATACAGTGAATCCAACAAAAGATGCTTCAAACGACGGTTCTGGAAATAGGCTTGGGACGCTGAATACGAGATAGCTGGTTTCATCAAAAGAACAAAGTAACCTTAAAAGCCTGTGCAAAAACCAAAAGAATTGGTCTTTGCACAGGCTTTTCACTTAAATAGATGCTTCGTAAATCGATTGAACCGCTTTTCCGAGAGCATCATTGAACTCATCGTCTGATTGGTTCGCATTCAAGTCCTGGCTGAGAGCTCTTGAGAAGCTGGCAATCAGACCTTCATTCTCTTTCAGCTTTTCATTGGCAATATCAGTCGAGTACCCCCCAGAAAGTGCGACAACTCGTACCACTCTAGGGTGCTTAATCAGTTCCCTGTACAAGTTTGCCTCGGTAGGAATCGTCAGTTTCAACATGACATTTTCATCATCTTTCAACTGATCCAAATGATTAAGAAGTTCCGTTTTCAATAATTCTTCGCAAGCTGGTTTGTTTGCGCTGTTAATGTCCACTTCCGGTTCGATGATCGGCACGAGACCGGCAGCAATAATTTGCTTCCCGACTTCAAATTGCTGATCGACAACAGCTTTAATGCCTTCTTCATTTGGTTCTTTAATGACAGAACGCATTTTTGTCCCGAAAATATGACGCTCGTTTGCACGTTTTAATGTGTCATCCAAATCAGTAATAGGCTTCATGAGCTGGACTCCATTTGCTTCATCTGCAAGACCTTTATCAATTTTAAGGAAAGGAGCAATTCCTTTCTTTTCAGCTAAATAATCAGCGGTATACATACCGTCAATTTCACGATCCATCGTTTGTTCGAAAAGAATCGCACCTAGAATGTGCTGTGCGTCAAAAGCGGATGAGGTGATGATTCTTGTCCGCATATCATGCACCAGTGTAAACATTTCATCTTCGTTTGAATACGCATCTTCATTCACACCGTATGCTGCAAGTGCTTTAGGAGTACTGCCGCCGCTTTGGTCAAGCGCTGCAATGAACCCTTTTCCGTTTTTCACCTTGTCAAATTGTTTTTCATTCATTCCACTCACTCCTCTTTCATAGTGTGTAACTTCCTGAAAAAATCATAAAGATGGACTGACAAAGCCAGTCGTATTATCTAATACTCTATCATGAATTGTGCCATTTGCGCTAATAAAGCAAACGGGTCCAGATGGAAAAACGACTTTGCCAGCAGTACAAACCAGTTAGGTCCACTTATAGAAAATAGCGAAAGGATCGACATGGGATATCCATGAAGTTCCTAGAATGCTGTGAATGCTAGCTGTAAATTAATGACTAGTTTTGTTAAGACTCGTCAATACTCTGTTCGAAATCATAATTCACTATTTTTTATGGATGCATACTTGTGAATGTCTGTATTTGCAGAATTGTAATTAAATTAAATGCTTAACAAGTACAAAAAACCATAGAATTGGGGAGGTCTTAACATGGCGGAAAATAATCCAAGCGATGATGCGAATGCAGAAAAACAAAAGCAGCAAGATATGAGTCGCCGGAAGTTCCTGAAGAATTCAGGTTTAGTGGCGGGTGGATTAGTCGGAGGTTCCATATTTGGAGGCTTGCTGACGAATAGTTTTGATTCTAAAAAAGAACAACAGATTGCGCAGAGTAAGGATGCACAAATTGACGTACATGAAGCGATGCAATTCTTTACTCGGCATCAGGATTTTATGGTATTGATGGCTGCAACGGAACAAATCTATCCTGAGGACGAGGATGGACCAGGGGCTATTAAATTAGATGTCCCTTATTATATTGACAAACAATTGGCTGGCCGTTGGGGAATCAACGGAAGAGATTACAGACATGGTCCATATACAGCCGTTTTAGATGCAACTGATAAATCTGCAGGCCCTGCTGGAGAACAATCCATTTTGGATCGGGGCGACATTTTCCTTCAAGGATTGAGGAAGATGGATGATGAAAGTCAAAAACGGTTTAAGACGACATTTGACAAAGCTGAAGCAGAGCAGCAAATAGAAATATTACAGGATTTTGAAAACGATAAAGTGAAAATGACCGGACTAGTCGCATCTGAATTTATGGCATTGCTGATCCAATCCACATTGGAAGGGGCATACTCCGATCCGGTTTATGGCGGAAACAAAAATATGGAAGGATGGAAGATGAAAGAGTTCCCTGGCGCGCAAGCTTCTTACGCAGGCTATATCGAACAAGATGAGTTCAAGAAATTGGAACCTGTCAGTTTAAGGGACTATCAAGGACACTAAACTAAAAATTGGGAGGAGGAACTGCATTAGTTAAAACGTTGCCTAAAGTAGATGCGGTTATTGTAGGGTCAGGATGGGCGGGAGGGATTGCTGCGGCTGAACTTACTAAAGCGGGACATAGGGTAGTGATACTTGAACGTGGCCGTGATAAAAAACATGAAGACTTTATCGGAACTAAAGATGAGCTTAGATATTCTAAACGCTATGACTTGATGCAAGATCTTAATAAGGAAACCATTACTTCCAGGAATTCCATGGACAAGACAGCACTTCCCGTTAGAAACAATTCAAAGGCAAGATTGGGAAATAATACGGGAGGTGCGGGTGTCCACTGGAATGGGATGTCGTTCCGCTGGCTGCCGTATGATTTCGAAATTTACAGTAAGACAGTAGAACGATATGGTAAAGATAAAATACCTAAAGGATCTACCATGCAGGACTGGGGCATTACGTATGACGAGTTAGAACCCTACTATGACAAGTATGAAAAAACAGCAGGAATTTCAGGGGAGGAAAATCCGATTGGACCACCGCGATCCGATAAATATCCGAACCCCCCTATGAAAGAGACACCGACGATTAAGCTGTTCAAAAAAGCGACAACTGATTTAGGCTATCATCCATATCATATGCCATCCGCAAATCTCTCTCAGAATTATGAAAATCCGGATGGGGAAAAATTAAATGGCTGTGTTTACTGTGCTTTTTGTGAAGAATATGGCTGCGATTTTGGAGCAAAAGCCGATCCAATCGGAACCGTTCTTAAGACTGCAGGGAGAACAGGAAACTTGGAACTTAGGAATAACTCGAACGTCACGCAAGTAACTCATGATGGAAAACGTGCGAGAGGACTGGTTTATACCGATACGATGACTGGTGAGCAATTTGAGCAGCCTGCTGATATTGTCGTGCTTGCAGGATTTGTATTCACAAATACCAAATTGCTGCTAGTTTCAAAAATCGGGAAACCTTATAATCCGAAAACAGGACAAGGCATCATCGGAAAAAACTTTACCGGCCATTATAATAACTTATCGACCTATATTGGTGCGCGCGGTTTCTTCGAGGACAAGAAATTTAATAATTTTATGGGCACTGGAGCATTGGGTGCTACGATTGACGATTTTAGCGGGGATAACGAAGATCATACTGATTTGAAATTCCTGCATGGATACGAAGTTCACTATGGCCAGCTGGGAACTCGCCCCATTGCGAATAACCAAGTGCCAGAAGGAACGCCTGCCTGGGGGAAAGAGTTCAAAAAAAAATCGCTGAAATATGCAAATCGTAATTTATTCATCACCGCCCAAAGCGGGTTCCTGCCGAACAAAGATACGTATATGGATTTGGATCCCACATACAAAGATGCATTGGGAAATCCGCTTCTGCGGGTAACAGTTACTTATGATCAGCAGGATCGTGAACGAGCAAAAGCCGGTGTCGCTCGATGTGCAGAAATTATGAAAGAAATGGGCGCTGATACGATGAACGTCGATGTAGTAAAGGATGATATCGAGTTCGATCATAAGTTTTATACAGACCATTTCTTTGGCGGTGCCATTATGGGAGATGGTCCTGACAACTCTGCGGTCAATACGTATTCACAAATGTGGGATATGGAAAACCTGTTTGTTGTGGGAGGTTCATCATTCCCTCATAACAGTAACTACAACCCGACTGGAACAATTGGGGCGTTCGCCTATCTGGCAGCAGAAGGAATGAATAAGTATCTGAAATCCGGCGGCTTGCTTACACAAGCAGAACTTAAGAAAAATGCATAAGAATGCTGCGAGCACGGCGAAATAAGAAGTCAAATGATTGTCGATTTAAATGATTCAAACCTAAAACACTTTCGAAGTGATACACTTAATGTATCTGCAATCGAAAGTGTTTTTCTATGGGGGGAATTATAAACAAAGAAGTTTTCATGATATACAGGCAATCTTGAGGTTATTATATGAGAGACAAAAAGAGCTATTATATCAATGAGATTGTGGGATTTGCGTATAACTAATAGTGAAATGGTATAGTGGTAGTGATGGCAAAGTAAAGGAGCGGTTTTATGAATTCTCATGAATTGTTTAAAATGATTAATCAATGTGTGGAAGAGATGGATTTTATAACTGCTAGAAAGTATATGGAAGATAATTTAGAGGTCGTAAAAGCGCATAAGCACCATCTTCAGCGGAACTCACAAGATCTATTGGAATTTGTTTTGAATTCGGATGGAAGACGATTGACGCAATCAGAAATAAAAGTAATCCAAGCGATTAATGATTATGCGATTCACTTTAACATTCGATCCTTTAAACTGATGGTAAAAGATCATGCAGGACTAGTCAGCAGAGAAGATACACTTACATATTTGAATCAGGACGCTAGGGCGCTGTTAGAGAGCATGCATATTATTCCTAGCTCAGAGTGAGATACCAGCCATTTCAAGAGACTGTTAGGCCCGTTAATGTCACTATCAAAAAACAGAGTACTGCTCCGAAAGTGGATGTTGGGATAATCGTTAAAACGAATTCTGCCGACCGAGAATGAGATTTCAATGCAGGAATCATTCGATTTTGTTATGAAACTGGCGCTGTGATTGAAATGAACCTGTACAGGGAGTAATAGAAATTTAGAAGTCAGCATTCAAAAGCCGTATTCCAAAGTTGTGAACTTGGAATACGGCTTTTAAAGTGAATTATTTAAGTGAGGAAATCGCTTCTTTCACAGGAGTGTCTCCTGCAATTACTTGGAACTCCTTACCGATTGTTGAGTTGTCTTCTAAACAAGCAAGCAGTACTTGAGCAATGTCATCCCGAGGTACTTTGTTTGCTTCGACTTTCTCAGCAGCTTCGATTTTACCAGTTGCGTCATCGTTCGTTAACATACCTGGGTGAACGATTGTATAATCTAAATCCGTTCTGCGGAGCCAGTCGTCTGCATAATGTTTCGCTGCAACGTAAGGAGCGAATGAAGAATCCGCTTCTTGGATTGCTTCACGAGTCGTATCATACGAACTGATCAATACGAAACGCTTTACGTTCGCTTGTTTTGCAGCTTCGATTGACTTCACTGCGCCATCCAAGTCAATGAGCATCGTTTTGTCCGGTCCGGTTTTCGGTCCGGATCCGGCTGCAAATACAATCGCATCTGCGCCTTCAGCCGCTTCTGCAATTTTCTTCGTGTCGTCTTCTAAATCCACTAAAACTGTTTCGGCTCCTATGTCTTCAAAATAAGAAGCCTGTTCTTGTTTCCGGATCATTGCTTTGGCTGTCAATGAATCACTCTTCTGAATTAATGAAACCAGTTCTTTACCGATTTGTCCGTTTGCTCCAATAACAAGTACTTTCACACTATCCAACCTCTCTATAGATCACGTTTTAAAATCTTCCACAGTTCACTATCAGCTGGGAAGAAATTATATCTATATAATCTATACCCGGAAATACAGTCTAACTAACCTTTTTATCCTAACAGGGGGATAGGGAACAGCTGCAAAATCGTATTTAGCAGCATTTTTACAGGATATGCAGACCATCAAAAATCCCCTTCATTGCCCAGAAGCAAAAGAAGGGGATTGCAGTATGCGATTATCGAGTCGCTGGAACTTCATTCACATGATATCGGCCTTTAGGAATAGTGAAGGGTGATCCTGAGATGGGATCTTTAATGACCATACAGTCCAGTCCGAAGATATCTAAGATGGAATCTGCAGTGATGACATCTTCAGGATCGCCTTCATAAAGCAGTTTGCCGGACTTAAGTGCAAAAATATAATCTGCATAGCGCGCGGACAAATTAATGTCGTGGAGAACCATGACAATCGTCGTTCCATGCTTCCGATTAAGATCTGTCAGCAAATCGAGAATTTCAACCTGATACGTGATATCCAAGAAAGTAGTAGGTTCATCGAGAAATAAGATATCCGTTTGCTGTGCAAGTGCCATGGCAATCCAGACACGCTGTCTTTGTCCGCCTGAGAGTTCATCAATGTTGCGGTTTGCAAGTTCGGTAATGTCCATAATATCCATCGCTTCTGCAACGGCTTCATAGTCCGATGTTGTCCATCCGCTAAGCAATGATTGGTGAGGGTAACGCCCGCGGCCGACTAAATCCGCAACCGTTATACCTTCTGGGACAATGGGGGACTGCGGAAGCATCCCGAGGACACGTGCCAATTGCTTCGAAGGCATCTTGCTGATGGGTTCGTCATCCAGCAGAACAGTGCCTGCTGAAGGTTTGATGAGTCTTGCCAATGTTTTCAAAAGCGTGGACTTCCCGCAAGCGTTGGAACCGATGATTACGCTGATTTTGTTGCTTGGGATCTCCAAGCTGATTCCGTGAAGAATGGTTTTATGGTCATAGCCAGCATGAAGCTGGTCCGCTTGGAAACGGTGTATGGGTTTCATCATAATTCCCCCTTTCGATTCATGCGGATGAGCAGGTAAATCAAATAAGGTGCACCTAAAATCCCTGTGATGATGCCTGCTGGATATCGTACTGTAAATGCAAACTGGCCAATTAGATCTGCCGCTAATACCAAGTTCACCCCGACCAGTCCGCCGGGAATGACACTTGAAAATCCGGCACCAATCAGTCGTTTTGCTATGGGTCCCGATAGGAATGCGACAAATGCAATGGGGCCAGTCATCGCTGTAGCGATTGAAATCATAATGACTGAACTGAGGATGAGCAGCACACGAGTCATGTCCGTTCTGACGCCTAAAGAAGTCGCGGCCTGTTCGCCCAATTCCAAGATGTTCAATTGCTTGCTGAGCATCAGCACAACGGGTGTCAAAATAAGAACCGAAATGAAAAGAGGAGGCAGCTGGTCCATTTTAGATCCGTTCAGGCTTCCGCTTAACCAGCGGAATGCAGCTGGCAAATCCTGCTCTGCTCCAATGAGCAGCAGGTACGAAATCATCGCATCGAGCATCGCTTGAATCCCAATTCCAACCAAAATCAGCCGGCCGATTGAAAACGATTTTCCTCTAGATAAAAGATAGATAATCAGAACTGTAACAAGGCCAGCCGCTACTGACACAGCAGAAACGATCGCCCCGCTTGTATGCAGAATCACAATAAAGAAAACTGCAGCTGCACTGGACCCTGACGTGATTCCGATCACATTCGGGTTGGCAAGAGGATTGCGCAGCATTGTCTGGAAGACGGTGCCCCCAAGTCCGAAAGCAAAGCCTGCGAATAGACCGGCAAGCATACGCGGCAGCCGGATTGTCGATACAGCGAACGAAGCTCCGGAAATCTGTTCACCCGACAAAGCGCGCAGTACTACTCCAACCGGATAAATTGTATTTCCAAGCATCAGCATAGCTCCGCACAGCAGAATTGCCAAAACGGCAAGGCTGACTGTTACGAGACGGAAGCGAAGCTGTCTTTTCTTTCTTCCTGTTTGTATGAACTTCAAAGATTCACTTTTCATAATGACCGCACTTTCGATTTCATAGCTAATAGAATTAGAAGCGGAGCGCCGATGAACGCTGTTATGACACCGACCTCCAACTCACCCGGACTTCCAAGCAGCCTGCCTGCGACGTCTGAAAAGGTGAGAATAATGGCGCCGGCTAAGGCAGACATCGGAATTACAAAACGAAGATCCGGCCCGAGTATGAGCCGCATGACGTGAGTAGCAAGCAGTCCGATAAAACCGATAGGTCCTGCAAGCGCTGTCGAGGCCCCGCACAGCAAAACTGCACCCAGAGCCGCAATCACTCGAAGGAATCCGGTTCGTACACCTAGACTGGTCGCAACGTCATCACCAAGTGCCAAGGCATTCAGTGCCGGACCTGAAATGATGGCAAGAAACAAACCGACAATCAAAAAAGGAGCGAAAGTGGAAACTGCACTCCATGAACCGGACCCGACACTTCCGACCTGCCAAAAGCGGAATTGGTCCATGACGTTCGATCTCGGAATCAGGATAGCTAAAACGAGCGAAGACAGGGCCGCGCTGGTGGCGGCTCCTGCCAGGACTAACTTTATAGGGGTGGCTCCGCTTCTTCCGAGTGAACCGATACCGAAAACAAACGCCGCTGTGATCGCAGCACCAGCAAGCGCAAGCCAGATGTATTGGCTTGCAGTGCTGATGTGCAGAAATGCAATTCCGCATACAACGAATAGGGAAGCGCCCGTATTGACGCCCAGTATACTCGGGTCAGCAATAGGGTTACGAGTGACAGATTGCATGAGAGCACCAGATACGCCTAAAGCTGCGCCGCAGAATAAGCTGAACACAGTTCTGGATACTCGTTTCCGGACAACATCCGCTCCGTAAGAGTGAACTTCAGGATGGAACAAACCATCCATGATCTCCTGAAGGCCGACTGATCTTGATCCATAGGCCAGGGAGGCGATAGAGCTTAATGCAATCAGAACCAGGCTGCCTGCCAATACGGCCCAAAAGTATTTAGGGAAGTGGAAATTGAGCGGCTTTTGCTTTGCAATGACTGGATTAGTCATTGACCTTATCCGCAGCGTCCCCTAATAATTTCACATACTCATCGAGAGTGTATGAGATGGATAGGGGATTCGGATTACCAGATGCTGCAAGTGGCGTATTATCTCCGATGAATACGACAGAACCGCGTTCAATCGCAGGAATCTTACCAAACAGCGGATCCGCTTTTACAGCTTTGTAAAGCTCATCACTGCCATAACCGACGATGATATCCGCATCATTCAAAAGATCTGCGTTCTCTGCACTGAATTCAAATGAGTAGCTCGCAGGATCAGTGATTTCATCCGTGATGCTCTTAGGATACTCCATGCCAAGTTCGTTCAGGAACGCACCGCGGGGGTCAGCTGGTGTGTAAAGGTGCAGTTTTGACATATCCTGTGCAGAGAAGTTAACCCAGGCAACTTTCTTGCCTTCAAGCTGTGGATACTGTTCTGCTGCTTTTTTAACTTCCTCTTCTGTGTCTTTAATCAACTGTTCTCCTTCAGCTTTCATGCCCATTGCTTCAGAATTCATGAGGACTTGTTCACGCCAAGTGGTAGCCCATGGCTTGTCCGGGTAAGCAACGACTGGAGCGATTTCACTAAGAGTATCGTAGTCTTCTTGTGTAATTCCTGAGTATGCTGCCAGAATGACATCCGGCTTAGAGTCAGAAATGGCTTCAAAATCGAGACCATCCGTGTCCTGATAGATATTCGGATCAGATTCACCAAGTTCTTTCACCTTCTCAGCAGTCCATGGCAGCATGCCGCTGTCATCTTGCACACCGTAATTGGCAGCTGAGAAACCTACAGGCACCACACCTAATGCAAGAGCAACATCATGATTTGCCCATTGTACAGTAGCTACTCGTTCCGGTTTACTTTCAATGACCGTTTCTCCGAAAGCGTGCTTGATAGTAATTGGGTATTCTCCTTTTTCTGAAGCAGATGAATCTGTTGAATTTGTGTCTTTATCAGATGCTGCATTTTCATCGGATTTAGAATCTGTAGATTTTCCTCCAGAACATGCTGCCAGCATAAGCATTACTAGAGCTGAAATGAGTAAAGCGGTAATTGAGAGTTTGCGTTTTGAATGCATGATTGTACCTTCCTTTTCTGATCTGATATTTGGGTTTGCATGATAGTCATGTAGAACCAATGGCCCCCTAAACTAACTGATAATGATTATCATTCTCTTTAATTTAAAATAGTTTCAAGGTATTGTCAATGAAAAATTGAAAGCGTTTTAAAATAATCCTCTATACATAGTCAGCTAATTGTATAAATTCATGGGGCGTACTAATTCGTTTCCAGATTATAGAGTGGTATAGTTGTCACAATGAACAAACTTCAATAAAAGGGGAGAACACACATGAAAATTGAGATTTGGTCGGATTTTGTATGCCCGTTCTGCTACATCGGAAAACGAAAGTTGGAACTGGCGCTGGATGAAATCAGAGGGAAGGACCGCATAGAGATCGAGTTTAAAAGTTTCCAATTGGACCCGGACTCTCCGAAATATAGCGGGCAGGACTTCTACGAAAGTATGGGGGCAAAGTTTGGCGGTGCTGAGAAAGCGAAACAGATGATGGTTTCAATTACTGATCAAGCGAAAGAAGTCGGTCTTGAGTTCAATTTTGACACGATGAAACCGACAAATACGTTTGATGCACATCGCATGACGAAGTTTGCAAAAGTGCACGGCAAAGATGCTGTACTCGCAGAGAAATTACTCTATGCTAATTTCACACAATCCAAAGACGTAGGCAACGAAGTGATTCTTGTTGAACTTGCGGTTGAAGCAGGTTTATCCAAAGAGGAAGCACTTGCTGTTGCCAGTAACCCGGAAGCTTATGCTGATGAAGTACGGGCAGACATCGAAGAAGCAAAACAGCTGGGTGTCACAGGCGTTCCATTCTTCGTGTTCAATCGGAAATATGCAATCTCAGGTGCGCAGCCCCCAGAAGCATTTTTACAAACAATGGAGAAAATCCTGGAAGAAGAAAAGCCAGTTTCCGCATTTGAAAACTTGTCACCTGATAATGGGGTAGATGCAACGTGTACAGATGGCAGTTGTGCGGTTCCTGAGGAAAAGAAGTAATGCATAGGAAACCGTCATCTTTACTAGCGGATGGCGGTTTATTTTAAAAGGAGATGTTAAGCCGATGTTTTCTGCTTATTTGGTAAAGATCACTATTTGAAGACGAAAAACCATTCAGGATATGTGTCTATCCAAAGCATTGGATGTACCACTTGTGCTATAGTGGGGCAGTAAATACAAAAGCGAGAAGGCGAATGAATGATAGAAGTAAAAACCTCAGAAATTAGTGATGGCGAATTCAACAGAGGCGTTTTTGCCACATGTGATATTGAAAAAGGCCAGTTGCTGCATGCGGCACCAGTCATTTCTTATCCGAACGATCAGCACGAGCATATTGAGAAAACGATTCTTGGCGATTACGCATTTGAATATGGAGTGAACCACTCCGCAATCCTCTTAGGATATGGCATGCTGTTCAACCATTCCTATGAGCCGAATGCGTGGTATGACATCAACTTTGATAACCAGACATTTGACTTCTTTGCTCATAAAGCAATTGCAGCCGGAGAAGAAATCTTCATCAACTACAATGGTGAAGTGGATGATCAGGAGCAATTGTGGTTTAACAAAGATTATGCACCGACTGAAGATTAAGCACTGAATGAATAGATGAAGAGAAGCCACTTACACGCTGTTTGTAAGTGGCTTTTTTGCGTCTCTTCAATTTGAAAAAATATTCCCTAATGATTTCCAAATAGTGTATGATAATCATAGGATGAATTGACTGAATTGAATTATAGTTAAAAAAGGTGAAAGTGAACAAAGAGGAAGAGGAGTGAACGAAATCGACGAGTATGGATCTTTTGATTTCTTATCTGCAGCAGCAACCATTGTAGCGTGGGGTGTGATTGCTGCCCTTGCCTGCAAATTATATAGAAGAAATCCTGACCAGCAGGTTGGCTGGAAAGCCGTTCTGATATTAGTAATCGGCTTGTTGTCGTTTTCATTCACGTGGACGGTGGCGAATACAGCGATTCAAATTGCTGTTTTACCGCTGGGTGTATGGATTTTATATTTCATTCTTAATCGAAAAGAAGGGCGATGGAAGAGGTATCGTAAATTCGCATGGCTAGGGTTCGGGGCAAATTATATTTTCTTACTAAGCGCGCTCGTGGCAAGTATGATTGGACATTTTGTTTATCCGGCAGATCATGCGGAGACGTTTGTATCGGATGTGAGAGAAGCATCGATTCTATCTGTTCATCCAACTGGAAATGAGGATGCTGCACTGAATGTGAAGGTGTTGAATTCAGAAATTCAAACATTGAAGCAGTCACAAATTTTCGATGATTCTTGGTATGAGGAAACGTTTTACCAAGAAAAAGCGAAATATGAACGTTTTCCATACGTGTTACTGGATGCGAAACCGAAATGGGGAAGTGGCGCACGTGCGGCGATTTTTGTAGAAAAGGACGGGAAAGGACTGCTCATCCAAACGCCGTCTGAATCGCTGTATTTCCGTTCCACTCAATCATTCGTTTTGGGAGGTGAGGAAAAATGAGCAGACATCACATAGTGTGGATATGGGGTTCTTTAGCGAGTGTCCTCCTTTTAGTCTTCATGTGGTGGAATTATTCTCCGCCTGCCCAGTTTCCGGATGAGCGCCAGCTTCTGCGGGAAATGAACGACGCGCTGGACCAATATGGGACTAGTGACCAGGCAGTTGAAATTCAAAAGGTAATCCATGCAGATCGCCGTCACGTTGCAGTTCCTTATATTTCAGAGAATGGCAATTATGGGATGAGTACTTGGACTTGGAGAAAGTGGAATTGGGAGTTAACCAGTTTGGAGTCGAATGGAGAACCCAGGCTCTGGATGATTGACAGAAACGAGCCGACTTCTTATTTTTTAACATGGAATATTGCGCCTGAAATAGCTGCAGAGAAATTGAATGCGTATATCATCCGTCGGAGAGATTATGGAATGACGGACGGGAAGAATTATTACAGCCCGCGAGTTCAAATGTCCAGGGAAATCGTGTTAGCTGAAGAATCGTTCGGTGCAATGCCTCTTCCTCCAACTTGGCTGGAAGTGATGCAATCTGCTATTCGCCTAGAGGAGACAGAACCATTTTCTTGGTTCGATGGTTATTCGTCAGCTGCTATGCAATTCGAATTCGGGTGGGATGCAGTGGACGGAAATGGTAAATCGGTCTCACAAGAAATCTTGTTCAAGAGTCCACAATATTCTTACGGATCAAGTGATTATCAGTTCATGATGGTGATTAACGAACGTGAATTAGAGTAGGTGTACGGAAATGATTACTCAGGAAGGAATTATGAATACTGAAAGAGTTTCAGCGATCTGTGAAAACTATAATTTACAGCCGGAAAGAATAGAGATTTTACGTTCAGGCGAAAGACTGTTGGCGAAAGTGACAGCTGAGTCGACTTATTGGTTGAAAGGCGAACGTGCGGACGTTTTATATTGGTATTTAAAGTGGAACTAAGACTAAAAAAGAATGGAGGCGCGATGATGGACAGACGAATTCGCAATGGCGCACTGTATGGTTTAATGATTTCCTTATCCCTGGGGCTTTTCTTTGCTAATTACAAACATCTTACGTTAGAAGATGGAGTTGAAATGAAAGAGTACTTGCCAGTTTATGAATATGTGATTTCGGTGTTGCGCTATGGCGCGATGGGGACTTTGATTGGAATGTTCATTGGCTGGAGAATGAGTAAAGCGGAGTATGAAGGACCTAAAACGTATTACGGGGAAGTGTTTCTCGGAGTAATCTTCCTTACATTAGGAATGACGGCGCTGTCTTATTTGCTGGGGGGATGAAAGAATGAGTAAAAAACTATGGATACCTATAGTGAGCGTACTCGTCCTGATTGCCGGAATCTATACCTTTCTAAAGCTGTATCCGCCATTAGAGACAGGAACAATCGCTTCAAACTTAGATCAGACATTGTACCTCGTAGGAGTCGGGAACCGTGGGCTGGGTACAATTCAACTTGTTAATGTAACCGTGAATGTGGAGGAAACGCCAACTGAAGCGAAAGTTCAAACCTGTGATGCGCTAACAGGATTCACACTTACTGACGATTATAGAACAGAAGAGCTAAATGGTTGTGGGGTTCGTGATTTAAAAGATGTTGTGATTAAAAAAGGAACGTCTCCTGCCAAAACATTTGCAAAACACGATGAGGGGACGGTTACGAAAGAGGATTTGATTTACGGGGTGACCGTGAAGAATGATCTGCCGATTCAAACCGTGAATATTGAGTACCGATACTTCGGAATTCCGCTGCGTAAAGTTGTTGAGCTGGACTGATTGGTGAGTAATCGTTTTCCTGGATAACAAATAAAGGGGGATGCTTATGGAAAGTGCTCGGGTGAAGAAAGCAAGTCTGCAATCAATTATTGGAATGGATTTGAAAACAATTCTAGTGGAGCAGCTCACGGTTTATCAAACAGGAGAGGGATGGGAATATCTCTGCTCAGAACCAGTTCTGCGTTTTCAACACCTGAAAAATTTCGGGCGGCCGGTATATTGGGTTCTATCATGGGCAGAAACAGAAGAAGGCGATGATCAATTGCTGATTGACGAGACGCATGATGCCGACTCGCTTTCTCAATTCCAGCAAGTGGAAGGGTTTGGTGAATCGGTAATCGTGAGTTCGTCAATTCATCTGGAAAATACTCGTGTTCAACGTGTGTTTGTGCATGGTTACAAAGATAAGGAAAAAGAATTTTTGACATCAATCGTTATTAAATTAGAGAACGTATATGTGAGGCTTACCAGCGGTCCGGTGTTCAGGGTGTATGTGACGAGCACGTTTCCGGAAAACATGGATAGGGAACTGTTTAGAGCAGGGGAATAAATGCAGTGAGGGATTTGTTAGAGCGGTTGAACTGGTGATTGGGTAGGATAATCATGGCTTGGGGGAGTTCCGATTGCGCAAATTGAGCTGTTCCGCGTGCGACGGGGGAAATTTAAAGGTGACCGTCACAGGTTTATGAGCGGAATTATGGATTTATGAGCATAATCCCAGGGTTATGAGCGGAATTATGGATTTATGAGCGTATGCCCATGGTTATGAGCGGAATCATGGATTTATGAGCGTATGCCCGGGGGTTATGAGCGGGATTATGGATTTATGAGCGTAATCCCGGGGTTATGAGCGGAATCATGGATTTATGAGAGTAATCCCGGGGTTATGAGCGAAATTATCGATTTATGAGCGTAATCCCTGGGTTATGAGCGGAATTATGGATTTATGAGCGAATGCCCGGGGTTATGAGCGGAATCATGGATTTATGAGCGTAATCCCAGGGTTATGAGCGGAATTATGGATTTATGGTTCTTACGGTGGTTTGGGGAGGCTTCATTTCGTCATTTTCTGGGTATAGTTTTAGAAAAAACGAAAGGGTGGCTCCCTATGGAATTGCTAACGAATTTAACACTTCCGTTCATAGAAAAAGATCAACTCTTGTATTTCAAACAGACAGATGATGTGATTTTTCTTATTATTGAACTTCGTTCTAGTTCTTCCAAATGCCCAAAGTGCCAGGCAACTTCCCATCGTCGCCATAGCCGATACACTCGATTGGTGAAAGATTTAGCTAATGCGGATACTCCGGTCGAAATTCAGGTGATTACAAGTAAATGGTTCTGCGAAAATACCGAGTGTAACGCACGGGTTTTCACTGAGCGAATCCCATGGCTACAACCTTATCACAGAAGAACAGAACGATTAGAAAGAGTAATTGAGACTATTGGTTTTTCGACGAGTTGCCTAGCTGCGGAAAAGATCTGCCGCTCTCTTCACATTCCAGTCAGTCATGACACGATTTTACGATCCATAAAAAACAAATCATTTACCCCAGAGAACCCTGAGGGCTCTCCCTTTTGTAGGAATTGATGACTTCGCGTTCAAGAAGCGTCTATCTTATGGAACGATTTTTATTGATTTGGAGACAAACAAGCCGCTAGGGTTGATACCGACACGAGATTCAGCGGAAGTAACGAAGTGGCTTTTAGGCCATCCGGAAATCTGTCTTATTACTCGGGACGGATCAAGAGGGTATGCCAAGGCAGTTCATGATGCTTCGCCTACTATTCAGCAGGTGGCTGATCGCTGGCATGTACTTCATCAGCTGTTCGAAGCGTCAAAAAAAGCCATTTATTCGTGTATCCCTAGGAAGTGGAACGCATCTTCTATAACCGTGGATAAAAAAGTTGAAACGACTTTAGCTCAAGAATCTGATTCGGTTCCATGGAACCGGTCTGAAGAAAGATGGCAGCGTATTCAACAATCCCAGCAGTTATTTTCAGAGGGATATCGTGTCGCAACGATCGCACGGAAACTCGGTGTTGTAAGGAACACTGTCTACTCCGACTTAAATCAGACAGTGTCTCCTTATGAGGAACGTGCTTCGCCCGATACCGCCTACTATCCCTTGGTTTCTTCACTGGTGAAAGATAAAATGAGTTCCGACCAAATTGAGGAGACATGCCGATCTCAAGGATATACTGGATCCCTGGATACATTGACTGGAATGATTACAAGCGCACGTAATCGCTCTGCTAACTTGGAAACCCCGGGTCTGTCTTTTCGGCAAAAGACCTTACGGTTATTATGGAATCCTGATAATGAAGACGTTCTTGAAGAACTACAAAGCTTCCATCCAGATTTTTTGTCTACATTTCCTCAAATAAAAGAATTAAGTAAATTGATTCATTCATTTCGATCATTGATCAAAGAAAAAGCAGCTGACCAATTGCCACAATGGATAGAAAATCATAAGGGTTTTGAAAATAAATCTATCCAATCGTTTTTCCAAGGAGTGAAAAATGATTTAGATGCCATTCTGCTTGGGATACGTTTGCATTGGAGCAATGGTCCGACAGAGGGAAATGTCAATCGGTTAAAGACACTTAAGCGGTTAATGTATGGTCGAGCAAGCTTTAGGGTCTTGGAAAAGAGAGTATTGTATCACCTGTAATTATTTTCAAAAAGTAATCATTTAAGACGTAATAGGTTAGAGGGATACTCCCCGTTTTCGCGTAAGAACCGGATTTATGAGCGTAATCCCAGGGTTATGAGCGGAATTATGGATTTATGAGCGTATGTCCAGGCCTATGAGCGGAATTCGTGATTTATGAGCACAATCCAGTCTTGAACCGGGGAACTCAACTAACAAACTCACTTGCACCCAAGTTAGGAGTTTTATCAATGAAGAAAATTGCATTATACGCATTTTGTCTGTTCTTTGCTGCTGCGGGAGTTGGCCACTTCTTACTGGATTCATTTTTCATTTTGGCTATGCCCGAATGGGTGCCGTTCCGGCCTGCGATTGTATACATTTCAGGGATCATGGAAATCTTGCTGGCACTTGGGTTGTTCCTAAAACAAACACGGGAACGAGCGGGCATGTTAATCTCCATCTTTTTAGTGCTTGTGTTTCCGGTCAACATCTATATGGCGCTGACCCCTGAGAATTTTGATTTGTCACCAGCAGCGTTATGGATTCGTTTGCCATTGCAACTTGTGCTCATTTGGTGGGTACTTAAAGTTCGGAAATAGTAACATCACATTTAACATACAAAAAACACTCAAATGCCCTGACAATTTGAGTGTTTTTTGCATGTACTAGAAATATAATGTTAAGAATACTATACACTATGTTAAGAATAGTGTACATTTGAGTGAAGAGGTGTCGTGATGCTTAAAAATCGGTTAAAGGAGCTGCGAGCGCGCTACAGCTTCACACAAATAGAATTGGCAAAGCAAGTCGGTGTAACCAGACAGACGATTGGATTCATCGAAAAAGGTGAGTTTTCACCATCCGTTACACTGTCACTGAAGCTGGCGAAGGCGCTCAACTGTGATATTAATGAAATTTTTTGGCTGGAAGGGGAGGAAGAACATGAAGAATGATATGCGAATTACCTATCCGCTTTGGCAGATGGCTGGGATTTTTATTATTATGGGGTTCGTCTTGCTGGTGGGCTATGCGGCTACAGTGAATACTTTTTCAGATGGCGGATTTGGATTTGAATTTAGCATTAGTGGGAATTCAGGCATCTTGCTGAATGTAATGTTGGTGATAGTCGTCCTTTATTTGATTCTGTTTTTTTACAACATCAAGAAACACAATGAAAGAATGCCTAAACACAAGATTTCAATGACCACCTATAAGCCACAAGAGTATTTAGAAGATGATGAGCTGTTTCAAGATGTAACCAAACAGGCGACCAAAAAAGTTTACACGTATTTCGCTTGGGCGTTACCTATAATGGCGGGTGTCTATTTAATGCTTCCGATTGGTAAGGTGTGGATGACTGTAGGGGTTTTACTTCTTGCAGCAGGTCAATACTGGATTTACTATCGAACCATTAAGAAGTTTATATCTTCAGTATGACAAAGTTATAGATCACAAAACGAGTATGCCGTTTTAATTACGGATACTCGTTTTTTGTTGGTCAATCAGAACACCTGCTTCCACAATGGTGCAAACCATTTCACACCTCTTCGATTCACGGGAAGCATTTTCATATCCGCCACTAAATGGCTAATGTAACCAGCCAGTCCGGCAGCCATCATCCCTTCGATTGGCCATTCTATATACAAATACTTTAAAATCAGCGCATAAAATGCAACCCCTATAAGTGAATGTGTATAAGACCGGTGAGGCAAAAATGAAGCAAAAGTAATATAACTTCCCGCGAGCAAAATGCCAATGGATTTATCCAATACAAATCCAAGCAACATGACTAGAACTCCTGTAATCGTCAGCATCCGTCTCTGGGTAATAACGCGTGAGACAATCAGCAGGACCAGGCCGATTCCTCCGTATATGTAAATTTCACGGCTCATTCCTTGAGTCATCACCTGATAAATGAGCATGAGTAAAATCCCGATACCGGCAACTTCCATGAGTACTTTACTCACTTTTTTCGATAAGGTGATGCGATTGGTTGCGAGGCCATTTGTATCTAAATCTGGTGCCACCCCAGACGCGCCGCCGATGCCTGCGCAGATCGCGACAGTCATGAAGTCTGGTTGTGTGATGTACCCGGCGATTGCGCCAACCGCAATCCCGATTCCTAAGTGTGAACTGCCTTTCATCTGAAACCCTCTTTAGCTGTAAGTTTGAATTTCCTAATCGGTAATAGAACGTATATTCTATGAAGATGCTTTTTTAGTATAAACGATAATTTGAAAGAGTCCAGAAGGAATTTCTAAATGGGAGCGTGCAGAAGGAAAAGGGGTGCACTGCAACCTATTCCATGGCAGATTATTATCGATTCTATCGATGAGGTCTATGCGTAAAAGAAAGTTGCAAGAGCAATAGCGCCTTAGGGTTTGAGGAAATACGGAATAGTATATAGAGATACATGTAAATCAGACGTTTTGTATTTAAATTTTAATGTGCTATACTAGTAAACAAGTTAATATATCGGGTTTGAGCTACTGAGAGACCTCAAGAAATAATTGCAGTTAATGCAATTATTTTCTTGGGGTCTCTTTTTTGTTGTTTTAACTCGCATACAAAGAGGAGACGAGACAGATGACAACATTTTCAGCATTGAATCGAAACGAACAATTCAGCCAGTTGAATTCAGATCAGTTTGACGTGGTAGTAATCGGCGGGGGGATTACAGGAGCTGGAATTGCATTAGATGCAGCCGCTCGGGGCATGAAAACTGCGCTTGTTGAAATGCAAGACTTTGCATCAGGTACATCGAGCCGTTCCACAAAACTAGTACACGGCGGACTGCGATATTTAAAACAATTTGAAATCAAAGAAGTAGCGGAGCTTGGAAAAGAGCGGGCAATTGTCTATGAGAATGGACCTCATGTAACAACTCCTGAATGGATGTTGCTGCCCTTCCACAAAGGAGGCACATTCGGTCCTTATTCCACAGCTCTTGGACTAAAGGTGTATGACTTTTTAGCTGGGGTAAAACGCTCAGAGCGAAGAAAAATGCTGAACCTGGACCAGACAATTCAAAAAGCTCCGCTCATTAAAAGACAGGGACTTCAAGGCAGCGGATATTACGTTGAGTACCGTACGGACGATGCACGCCTTACCATTGAAGTGGCAAAAGCTGCAGCTTCCAAAGGTGCGACACTTGTTAACTATGCAAAAGCGGAATCGTTCCTATATGACGAGACCAACAAAATTGAAGGTGTACAAGTGCGGGATATGCTGACTGGAGAGTTGACAGCCATTCATGCTTCGAAAGTGATCAATGCTGCAGGTCCATGGGTAGATGAAGTGAAAGAAATTGACGGACATTCCAATGGAAAACAGCTGATCCTTTCAAAAGGTATCCACTTAGTGTTCGACCAAAGTGTATTTCCGCTGCATCAGGCAATTTACTTTGACACCCCCGATAAGCGCATGATTTTCGCGGTTCCCCGTGATGGGAAAGCATATGTCGGGACCACAGATACATTTTTTGACGGTGACCCAAAAGAAATGCAAATTACGGAGGAAGACCGTACGTACATTTTAGATGCGATCCACTACATGTTCCCAGAAGTATCAGTGTCTGAAAAAGACGTAGAATCGAGTTGGGCAGGGGTACGTCCGCTTATCCATGAAGATGGAAAAAATCCTTCTGAGATTTCACGAAAAGATGAAATTTGGGAGTCGGAACGGGGGTTAATTACTATTGCCGGCGGGAAACTGACGGGCTACCGTAAAATGGCGGAGACCGTGGTCAACAAGATTGCCCAGCTCCTTCAACAAGAAAAAGGGTTGACGTTCAGACGTTGCAGTACGAAAAAGATTCCTATCTCTGGCGGTGATTTCGGCGGATCTGTTAATTATAATCGATACACGGAGCAAGCGGTGAAGCGAGGACAGCTGCTTGGATTTACTGAAAGAGAAAGCAGACACTTGGCTGCATTATATGGCACAAATGTCGATGAGGTCTTTATGATTCCGTATGATGAAAACCAGGCGATGCCGCGAATTTTGTACGTGAAACTGCGCTATGCCATTGAAAAGGAAATGACCGTGAAACCAACGGATTTCTTCATTCGTCGGACAGGTGATCTTTATTTTAATATAAAAAATGTTGTAGATGCTAAGAAAGATGTGCTTAACGAGATGGCACAGATTTTCAATTGGACGTCTATAGAGCAGCAAAATTATGAAAAAGAATTGGATGAAGAGATGATAAAAGCGACTTCGGTTGTCTAATTAAGATAGTATAATACTATACTGATAGACGGGGGTTTTTAACAAATGCCTTTTCACAATCAAAAAATCTTACCAGCTGCCCGGACGTTAAAACAGTTTGAGCAGATGCTGGACAGTCCATTCGAATATGTTGTGTTATTAGAAGTGCATATTAGTAATTTGAAAACAGTGAAGCGTGAAGCAGATAAGAGATGCAAAAAGCTAATCATTCACGCGGATCTTATTCAAGGTCTGAAAACAGATAACTATGCTGCGGACTTCTTGTGTAATGATATTCGGCCTGCAGGTATTATTTCCACTCGTTCCAATATGATAATGAAGGCAAAAGCTAAAAACATCCTTGCCATTCAACGAATGTTTTTGCTAGATACGATTGCTTTGGAAAAAAGTTATTCCCTGATTGACCAGACCCAGCCGGATTTCATTGAAATGTTGCCTGGTGTTATCCCTGAACTGATAGAAGAAGTCTATGAACGCACAGGAATCCCGATTATTAACGGCGGTCTCATTCGTACTGAAAAGCATATCGAAGATGCGCTTGCAGCAGGTGCTGTTGCAGTGACGACCTCAGACCATGAACTATGGAAGTCTTTTAAGAAAAAGAGAACTTTCTGAATCTATTGTTGACAGACTCATGAAACCGCTTTATACTTGGGGACAAGTTCATAAAACGTGGTTGAGTTGAGGAGTCCACAGTTAATTTCTTGCACCCAGCAAGATTTTAATTGTGGACTTTTTTTGTGCGCTTGCCTCAATGATCCATGTTATCAAATATTATTTAGGGGGAAATTGTATGACTCCATTTGCAGGAGAGTTGATTGGAACGATGATTTTAATTTTGTTCGGCGGCGGTGTAGTCGGGGGCGTTGCGCTGAAAAAGTCCAAGGCAGAAGGCTCGGGGTGGATTGTGATTACAGTAGGCTGGGGATTAGCGGTTGCACTTGGCGTTTATGCAGTCGGCCAAGCAAGCGGGGCACACTTAAATCCAGCTGTGACAATTGGATTTGCAGCAATCGGTGATTTCCCTTGGGCGGATGTGCCAGCGTACATCCTTGCTCAAATGATCGGTGCAATACTTGGGGCTGTATTGGTTTATTTTCAATATCTGCCGCATTGGAAAGAAACAGAAGATCCAATCGCAAAACGGGATGTATTTGCAACAACTCCAGCGATTCGGCATCCGCTATCCAACCTGACAAGTGAAGTCATCGGAACTTTCATTTTGCTGCTTGGTTTATTATCAATCGGTGCCAATGAATTTACTGAAGGACTCAATCCTCTAATTGTCGGTGCGCTGATTATCGCAATTGGGCTGTCTCTTGGCGGTACGACCGGCTATGCGATTAACCCGGCACGTGATCTTGGCCCGAGAATTGCACACTTTTTCCTGCCAATCCCTAAAAAAGGATCATCCGGCTGGCGTTATGCATGGGTTCCTGTAGTTGGCCCGATTTTAGGCGGAACAATGGGGGCACTATTTTATAAGCAATTCTTTATTGGCGAAAATAGTATCGCATTCTGGGTAGTTGGTGCTGTTGTGCTGGCATTGTTAGTAGCTGCACAATACTCAATTCGTAAAGAGACAACTTCAGGGCATGTCAAAACGTCAACAAGTCGTGCGGCGAGCAACAAGTTTTAAGAAGTAAAAGTATAGGAGGAAGAGACAATGACTGAAAAATATATTATGGCACTAGACCAAGGGACTACAAGTTCACGAGCGATATTGTTTGACAAAAAGGGGAAAATCTTTCACTCGGCACAACAGGAATTCACACAGCATTTTCCGAAATCAGGCTGGGTGGAACATAATGCTGACGGAATTTGGAGCTCTATACTTTCAGTAATTGCTGGTGTTCTATCAGAAAAGAATATTTCAGCAGAACAAATTGAAGGGATCGGCATCACAAACCAGCGGGAAACGACAGTAGTATGGGACAAGCATACTGGAAATCCAATTTACAATGCGATTGTCTGGCAATCACGTCAAACGGCAGGAATTTGTGAAGAGTTGAAAGAAAGCGGTTACAACGACCTATTCAGAGAAAAGACAGGATTGCTCATTGATGCCTATTTTTCTGGAACAAAAGTGAAATGGATTTTAGATAATGTAGAAGGAGCCAGAGAAAAAGCTGAAAATGGGGACCTGTTATTCGGAACAATTGATACGTGGATTGTTTGGAAATTGTCTGGAGGAACGACGCATGTAACGGATTATTCGAATGCGTCCAGAACGTTAATGTACAATATTCACGAATTGAAATGGGATGAAGAACTTTTAGAAATTTTAGGGGTTCCGGCTTCCATGCTGCCAGATGTCCGGCCATCGTCAGAAATCTATACGCATGCAGATCCGGAACAATTTTTCGGGCATGCTGTCCCGATTGCAGGAATTGCTGGGGATCAGCAGGCTGCTTTGTTTGGTCAAGCCTGTTTTGAAACGGGCATGGTGAAAAACACCTATGGCACCGGCTGCTTCATGTTGATGAATACCGGAGACAAAGCGGTGAAATCAGATCACGGACTGCTGACGACAATTGCTTGGGGAATCGATGGGAAAGTTCAATATGCTTTAGAAGGAAGTATTTTCGTTGCAGGTTCTGCCATCCAATGGCTGCGTGATGGACTGCGCATGTTCCGTAATTCTTCAGACAGCGAACAGTACGCTGCAAGAGTAGAATCAGCAGATGGGGTATATGTTGTCCCTGCTTTTGTAGGCCTCGGAACTCCATATTGGGACAGCGATGTTCGCGGTGCTGTATTTGGGTTAACGCGCGGCACGACAAAAGAGCATTTCGTTCGTGCAACATTAGAGTCACTTGCATACCAAACCAAGGATGTATTGGATGTCATGGAAATCGATTCGGGGATTTCATTGAAAACGTTGCGGGTAGATGGCGGAGCGGTTGAGAATAATCTCCTTATGCAGTTTCAGTCAGATCTCTTGAATGTACCAGTGGAGCGTCCTTCCATTAACGAAACAACAGCACTTGGCGCTGCGTATTTAGCAGGACTTGCGGTCGGTTTCTGGAAAGACTGTTCTGAAATCGCTGCTCATTGGTCATTAGATCGCCCATTTGAGCCTGCGATGGAGCAAGAAGAACGAGACCAGCTTTATAGCGGCTGGCAGAAAGCTGTTAAAGCGGCAACTATGTTTAAATAAATGGAGCAAGCAGCCGGAGAATCTTCCGGCTGCTTTTTTGTTAACCTGTCTATGAAACAAAAAGTCAACAATTATATAGTCACTCTTTTATTCCGAAAATTGAGGAGCTTTTTTGCCTCTTGATCGTCTAAATAAGTAATGTTATATTATTAATCGGTAATAATTTATTGATATTCGATAAATAAGCTGGATCTATTATTTCTATACTAGACAAACGAGGTGTATTTTATGAAACGAGAAACGTTATTTTTAAAGGTGACACTTGTGATTATGGCATTACCTATTCTTGCACTCTGTATCTTTGTAGTGCCGCTGATTTCAAAATTCTTTGTAGAACTCGTCCCGGAATGGTCGGTTTTGCAATATCCTTTTTTAGTAGGATTGTATGCAACTGCTCTTATTTATTTCGCGGCACTTTATCAGACGATGAAACTTTTAACTTACATCGACAGGAACACTGCATTTTCAGAGGCTTCGGTCAGTGTGTTGAAAAAGATTAAACTGTGCGCGGTCTCCATAGGAACGCTTTATGTGTTATTCATGCCGCTGCTTTTCAAGATGGGGGATGCGGATGATGCGCCAGGAATTATCGTAATTGGCACGGGCATTATTTTTGGCTGCGTAGTCATCGCTGTTTTTGCAGCTGTCCTGCAGAGATTGTTACAGAATGCAATCGTCATAAAATCTGAAAATGACTTGACGGTGTGAGGTGAATTCTATGTCAATTATTATAAATATCGATGTTATGCTTGCAAAAAGAAAGATGAGTGTTACGGAGTTGTCCGAGAAAGTGGGCATCACAATGGCGAATCTATCCATTTTAAAAAACGGCAAGGCGAAAGCGGTTCGGTTTTCAACGTTAGAAGGGATTTGTAAGGCGCTGGATTGTCAGCCAGGCGACATTTTAGAATACCGAAGTGAAAAGGACCATCGAGATGGCTAATGGATGGAGAGAGGTCCCGTCTCTTGATGCTGGTTATTTTATCCTTCTAAAGCGTTTCCTCACGCAACTGTTGTACTTTGGGCGTGAGCAAGCCTTATCTTGCATTTTTCCAGTCGTCATTTTCGGTTCATTGGCTCTGACACAAGTCCTGTCTCTGCCATTTCTGCCGAGATATGATTGGCTGCTTCTCATTTTCCTGCTGATGCAATGGTGGATGGTTCACACTGGACTTGAAACGAAAGATGAGCTGAAAGTGATTACATTGTTCCATCTAATTGGACTGGCTCTTGAGATTTTTAAAGTGAATATGGGTTCTTGGTCGTATCCTGAAGAAGGGTATATGAAAATTCTTGGAGTTCCTCTTTATAGCGGTTTCATGTATGCAAGTGTAGCAAGTTATTTGTGTCAAGCCTGGAGAAGGCTCGATGTTCAACTGGTAAAGTGGCCGCCGTTTCTATTGGTAGTCCCTCTTGCAGCGGCCATCTACTTGAACTTCTTTGTACATCATTTCTGGATAGACATTCGCTGGTGGCTATCTGCACTGGTCCTGGTAATCTTTTGGCGTTCATGGGTAACCTACGAAGTGAATGGAAGCCGATACCGAATGCCCATTACGCTTTCTTTTACACTCATTGGATTTTTCATATGGGTTGCAGAAAATATCGCGACGTTTTTTGGCGCTTGGCAATATCCAAATCAGGCGGATACATGGAGTCTGGTCCATTTAGGAAAAGTGAGTTCTTGGTTATTGCTCGTAATCGTCAGTTTTTTAATTGTTGCAACGCTAAAACAGATAAAACGAAAGCGGCCTGTTTCGAAGTATGAAGGCAGAAATTGAAAAGAGGCATCGACGTTAACACTGTCGATGCCTCTTTACTAGTTATTTTTCTTCGTCTTTTTTCGGGATTAACCGCTCAGGTCCCATGTAGCACACAGCAATAATTGAAATCGCTACTGGAATAAGTGCCCATAAAAATGTTGTCGAAATGGACGCGGACATTGCATGCGTGATGATGTCCAAAATGTCCGGTGGAATGGATTTGCGCGTTTCAGGCAGGAATACGTTTTGGATATTGCCAAACGATTCAACCCCGCCTGCACCATTATCAGGCATTTTGGAAAATCCTGAGGTGAGTCCGCTTGCTAACAATTTCGTTTGGATTGCACCGAAAATTGTAATACCGAGTGCCAGACCGAAAGAACGGAAAAACGAGTTCGTCGAGTTGGCAGAACCGCGATGTCTGAAATCCATTTTGTGAACAGATGCTGCTGGCAATAAAGAAAATGAAAAACCAACACCGAATCCGACAAATATCATATAAATGGAAAGCAGCGTACGTGCAGTATCCGGAGTGATTGTGCTCATCAAAATCATCCCGATTGAATAGGCAATGACAGAAATGACCATGATTCTGCGATAAGACGTTTTCGTTTGAAGAATTCCGCCAAGTGCACTCCCTACAACGGTACCAATCAGCATTGGCATTAATACGATCCCTGCATTCGTTGCGGATCCGCCGTAAACTGCCTGGACGAATATTGGAATGAAAATCGTCAAACAGATGAATGTTGCCCCGTAAAGAAAGGCTAGTACTTGGGAAGAGGCAAACAGACGGTTTTTGAACATCCAGAACGAAATGATCGGCTCTTTTGCTCGTGTTTCCGCCCACAGGAACACGATGAAGAAGATCACGAAAATGCTGAATAAGGAAATGATTTGCCATGAAGACCAATCGAATTGTTTCCCGCCGAATTCTAGGCCGAACATTAGACTGACCACCGCTGTGACAAGAGAGATTGCCCCAAGCCAGTCGATTGCCTGCTTAACAGGTTTTGTGGCTTCTTTGTAAAACCGTACGATGAGCAGTAATGACACTAACCCGATTGGTATATTGACATAGAATACCCAGTGCCAGCTGAACGTTTCCGTAATCCAAGCACCGAGCAGCGGTCCGATGACGCTGGATGCACCGAAAACAGCACCTAAGAGGCCGGTCATCTTTCCTCGTTTTTCAGGAGGGAAGACATCAAAGACGATTGTAAAGGCAATCGGCAATAATGCGCCGCCACCGATTCCTTGAATTGCACGGTAGACCGCTAATTGTGGAACGGATTGTGCCACACCGCAGAGAGCGGATCCAACCATGAATACGATAATACCAAATATGAAAAAGCGTTTACGTCCAAACATATCGCTGAGCTTACCGAAAATCGGCATCCCCGCTAGAACAGCTACTGCGTAAGCAGAAGTGATCCATACATAACTGTCGACGCCGCCTAAATCTCCTAAAATCGAACCTAATGCTGTCGCGACAATCGTGTTATCCATCGCAGACATTAAAATACCGAGCAAGATTCCAGCGAGTACAAGCCTTAATGTACGTTTTTCTTCCATTCTAATTCCCCCTAAATCACATGTACCCGCAAGCATTTCTGCTTATGAACTTTCCTATAATAGCATTATTCTCAAGCCTTGGCATCTAGAATTTTAAATAAAGAAATCTGGAGAGGATTTACTATAAAGAGTCTACACATAAAAACACTATTCTTTGGGCATGCTAATTTAAAAGACAAAGTTGAATGAGGGGATACGTATGCGAATTGAGCGGTCATCGGAATGGAAAGAAGGATTTATTGAACGTCTCGAGAATCGCAAGGAGTGGGACAATTGGACGCTCTATCAAATGTGTTATGACATGGAAAGAGCAAAAGTGATTCCAGAATTTCACGGTCTTCAATCGCCGAAGCATTTACCGAATCTTACACCGTATGCACACCAATTGGAAGCTGCGGAAACTGTTATTGAGCGGATGAACGGGAAAGCCATTTTAGCAGATGAAGTGGGACTTGGAAAAACAATTGAAGCAGGGCTCGTTTTAAAAGAATACCTCATACGCGGACTTGTGAAAAAAGCGCTCATACTTGCCCCGGCATCTTTAACGAATCAATGGATTGATGAACTGAATCAGAAATTCTATATTCCTGCGATTGCTTACAATAAAAAATACAATTTAGATCACTGCCCGATTGTGGTGATGAGTATTGACATGGCGAAGCGAAGCCCCCATAAAGAGATGATTATTCAACAAGAATATGATTTGGTCATTATAGATGAAGCCCATAAACTCAAGAACCCTAAAACGAAAAACTATGAGTTCGTTCAGCAATTGAAGAAAAAGTTTTGCTTACTCCTCACTGCGACCCCGATTCAAAATGATGTGTTCGAACTGTTTAACTTGATCTCTTTACTTAAGCCCGGCCATTTAGGGAACTTAGAAACTTTTCAAAGTGTGTTTTCTGCGAGCAAGCATCATGTAGAAGAAGACGAGTTTTTGAAAGAATTGATCCAGCAAGTGATGGTACGCAACATCAGACACGAGACCGGAATTGAATGGACGAATCGTCTTGTACAAATTATGCCGCTGGAGTTTTCAGAACAAGAACGAGCTGTCTACTCGATGATTTCAAAGTTACCAGTTTCAGATTCGTTTACGCTGCTCACCCTTCAGCGTGAAATGTGCAGCAGTCAACTGGCGGCAGTCTTGACATTAGAGAAGCTACATCAGGCTGCGACTCAACCAGAAGTCCGATTCCAGATAGAAGAGATTTTGTTGAAGCTGACGGAACTCGGGATCCATTCAAAGGCAAAAAAAGCTGTGGAACTCATTCAACAAGCGGACGACAAAGTAATCATTTTCACGGAGTATCGCGCGACACAAGCCTATTTGCAAGCAGTATTGCATGCGAAAGGCATCACAAGTGTACTGTTCAATGGAAAGTTCAGCAAAAACAAACGAGAGTGGATGAAGCAGTTATTCCAGGGCAACGCGCAAGTGCTGATCGCGACTGAATCGGGAAGTGAAGGGATTAACCTGCAATTTTGTCACCACGTCATCAATTACGATTTACCATGGAATCCAATGAAGTTAGAGCAGCGGATCGGACGCGTTCATAGACTTGGACAAACCGAAGATGTGCATATATACAATTTAGCGGTAGAACAGTCAGTTGAAGACAAAATGGTGGAATTGCTCGAACGGAAGATTGGCGTGTTTGAAAAAGTGGTCGGGGAATTGGATCATATTTTAACCGATGAAAAGCGTTCAATCTCTTAAGTGTTTCCGGGAAAGGAAGGTGTCTATGCGTCAGCAAGAAATTCATCAGTACATCCAACAGTTTTTCAATGAAAACAAATGCAGGGTGCTTGACGAAAGCGATGAACATCTGACGGTCCAGTTAACGATCGACATGGACAAGCGTATTATGAATCGTCCGTTTTACTGGAGTTATGTAGAAAGCGGAGGTGTAGAACCGAATCCTGCTAAGCTGACGCTGATTACCAATCCAAGTCAGTTCGCAACCTCTATGGCAGGAGAAAGACTCCACTTCGGTTCTCCAAGACTTCACCAGCTGTTTCAAGTGACGAAAGAACAAGGCGCTTTTGTGCAGCTTTATGAAAAACCCGGTTCTGGTCAGACATCACAAGTAACATTAACGCCATGGCTTGGTGTAAATTATAAAATTACGTATTCCAGTGACCGGACAAAAGAAAGCCTTTATTCCTTAGGGATGAATTTAATGAATGGTGCAGTGATTGACGGGTTTCAGGAATCTGTCCGGAAACTGGAGTTAGCACCGTCCGTATCCGCGAATACGTATTATCTGCCGTACATCATCCCGCCTGTACGTGCCTTAGACCGGCTAGAAGATGTCATGGAAAACGTTGTGAATCAGGATGATCATACGTGGGTAGATGAAGCAAAGCAGCGCCAAGTCAAAGATTTGCGTGTGCTGGATTACTTTTACACGGGCGTCGAGGATGTACCTGAAAGTTATCATATAGAGAAAAAAGCGATTGAAGAACAGTATGAAACGACAATCCGAATTGAAATCATCAATGGCGGTTTGTTTTATTTGAAGACGCCGTTACTATGACATTTTTTAAAAACAATTGCCAAAGGATGCCAGTGCGGCATCCTTTTTACGTTTGAAATGAGCTGTTTCCAGGCACAAACCATCCAATCCTGTCTTCATACGAACATTCCTGTCCTCTGCAAGATTAAATTCGCCGGACAAGGGTAAATTCAGAAGTAGTGATTGAATTCCAGATAATCAGTAGAGGAGGATTTACATATGGAAAAAAACTATGATTTGGTCGTTGTGGGGACCGGAACTGCGGGCTCCAGTATTGCGCAAGCGTGTAAAAAAGCAGGATGGGATGTTGCCATTATCGATAGACGCACGTTCGGGGGGACGTGTCCGCAACGCGGATGTGATCCGAAAAAAGTATTGGTCGGAGCTGCAGAGTGGATGGATTGGAAAGAGCGAATGAGCGGGAAAGGTCTCGCTGGTGATGCCCATATTGACTGGAAAGAGCTGATGGCATTCAAGAAAACCTTCACAGAACCTGTTCCCGAGCAGACGGAGAAGAAATTCAAAGAACTCGGCATCGATTGTTATCATGGCGAAGCGAAGTTTGAGTCTGAAACTCAAATTAAAGTGGATAAAGACGTTCTTACTGGCAGGAAAATCGTACTCGCAACAGGTGCACAACCTGTACAATTGGGGCTTGAGGGCGAGGACTTGATGATTCATAGCGATGACTTCCTTGAACTTGAAGAATTGCCGAAGAAAATCATTTTTGCAGGGGGCGGCTATATTTCAATGGAATTTGCCCATCTTGCAGCCCGTGCAGGCGCGGAAGTGGAAATCATTCATGGCGGGGAACGCCCTCTGGAGCAATTCGATCCCGATTTAGTCGATTTGCTTGTAAAGCGTTCCGAACAAGCTGGCATAACCATGCATCTGAACACTCGTGTGGAGTCCATAGAAAAAAACGGAGATACGTTTACTGTAACTGGCAGTAAAGACGACACGCAGCAAACTTTTACAGCTGATTTGGTTGTTCATGGATTGGGACGTGCTCCTGCACTCGATGTGAATCCTGAAAAAGGAAACATTACTCTTGGAGATAAGGGAGGCGTGCAAGTGAACGAATACCTGCAAAGTGTCAGCAACTCGAATGTCTATGCTGCGGGTGACTCAGCCGAAACCTCTGCGCCTCCACTGACCCCGATTTCATCAAGAGATTCTGATGCAGTCATCCAAAACTTACTCAATGACAACAGCACGCCTATTGACTATCCAGTGGTCCCGTCTGTTGCGTTTACGGTCCCAAAAATCGGTTCCGTTGGCATGACAGAAGAGGAAGCTAAAAAGTCTAAACAAAAAACCAAGGTGACGTACCAAGAAATAACAGATTGGTTTACATTTAAACGGACGAACGAGCAGGCAGCCGCATTCAAACTCATTACTGATGTGGAGAAAGGGACAGTCCTGGGTGCGCATATTTTAGGCGACAATGCAGATGATCTCATCAATCATTTCTCTACGGCCATTCGTCTGGAGTTAACGTTTGAAGAAATGAAGAAGACGATTTTTGCCTATCCTACCGCAGCATCCGATATTGGTTCCATGTTGAACGAAGTCGAATAATGATTTAGTTTCATATAAATAAACCCCGCCATCTAATTGATGAGCGGGGTTATCTGGTAATTTAAATTACTTCTTTGACCAGTCTGTATGGAACATACCTTCTTGATCGATCCGCTCATATGTATGAGCGCCGAAATAATCACGCTGTGCTTGGATCAGGTTCGCAGGCAATGTCGATGTACGGTAACTATCGTAATAAGCGAGTGCACTGGAGAATGCAGGTGTGGGAACACCTTGCCCAATCGCAAGTGTCAATACTTCACGAAGTGCTGACTGATAGTCCCCGACAATTTTAGTGAAATAAGGATCTACTAACAAGTTCGGCAACTCTGGATTTTGATCGAACGCGTCTTTGATGTTTTGCAGGAACTGCGCACGGATGATACAGCCTCCGCGGAAGATCATTGCCACTTCGCCGTAAGGAATGTCCCAGCCATACTCATCAGAAGCAGCTCGCATTTGAGCGAATCCTTGTGCATACGAACAGATCTTACTCATATACAATGCTTTTCGAATCGCTTCGATCATCGCTGTACGATCGCTCGAAAACGGAGTAACTTCAGGTCCTGTGAGCAATTGACTCGCAGCAACGCGCTCTTCTTTAATGGAAGAGATGAACCGTGCGAAAACAGATTCTGTCACGATAGGCAGTGAAATCCCTAAGTCCAATGCATTTTGACTTGTCCACTTGCCTGTCCCTTTTTGCCCGGCTTTATCTAAAATCTGATCAAGTAACGGCTTACCTGTCTCATCATCGGTCTTCGCAAAAATATCAGAAGTGATTTCAATCAGGTAACTATTCAGTTCGCCGTTGTTCCACTCTGCAAATGTGTCATGCAGCTCGGAAGCTGTCATCCCAAGTGCGTGTTTCATAATGAAATACGCTTCTGAAATAAGCTGCATATCCCCGTATTCAATCCCATTATGTACCATCTTCACATAATGTCCGGCACCTTCAGGCCCCATATGGGCGCTGCAAGGCGTTCCATCCACTTTTGCTGAAATGGCATCCAAGATTGGTTTTACCTGCTCATACGCTTCCTTCGGCCCGCCCGGCATGAGAGAAGGACCGAAGCGCGCCCCTTCTTCGCCGCCCGATACGCCCGTTCCGATGAAGTGTATACCAGAAGCTTGCAACTCGGCTGTCCGACGATTCGTGTCTTCAAAGAATGTATTGCCGCCATCGATTAAAATATCTCCCGGTTCAAGGTGAGGAAGCAGGGATTGGATGACCGAATCCGTTGTTTCTCCGGCTTTAACCATCATTAAAATCTTGCGCGGTGTTGCGATGGATGCGACAAATTGTTCAAGAGTGGAAGCCCCGATGATATTTTTTCCGCTGGCTTCATTCGCAATGAATTCATCCGTACGATCTGTCCAATAGTCGTAGACCGCAACAGGGAATCCTTTGCTTTCCATGTTAAGCGCCAAATTTAAGCCCATAACGCCAAGTCCGATAACGCCGATTTGCTGATTGCTCATAGTCATCCTCCGTTCTGGTTTTCAGTGTTTGGTGATCTCTGCTAAGCGTTCTTCTAACTGTTTGCGTTCTTCCTCATATCCATCTTTACCGAGGAGTGCAAACATATTCTTCTTATAGGTTTCAACCCCGGGCTGATCAAATGGATTTACACCCAGCAAGGTCCCGCTGATCGCACACGCTTTTTCGAAGAAATAGACGAGTTCGCCAAACGTGTATTCATTCAATTCATCTAACTCGATCAGCAAGTTCGGAACGTCTCCATCGATATGGGCAAGCGTCGTACCGAGAGCTGCCATCTTGTTTACTTCGTCCATTGTTTTTCCAGTTAAGAAATTCAGTCCGTCAATGTTGTTTGCGTCTGCTTGAATTGTCCGCTCAACTGGTGATTTCTTTATTTGCAGTACGGTTTCGATGAACAGACGGCGTCCTTCTTGAACGTATTGGCCCATTGAATGCAAGTCTGTCGTGAAGTTCACAGAAGCAGGGAAGAGACCTTTGACATCTTTACCTTCACTTTCACCGAATAGTTGTTTCCACCATTCGGCAACATAATGGAGGCCTGGTTCGTAGGTAACCAATAACTCGATGGATTTCCCTTTACTGTTGAAAATATTGCGAACGGCTGCATATTGATAACTGCCATTTGTCGCGATATCAGGATTATTATACTTATGATAAGACGCTTCAGCGCCAGCCATCATTTGGTCAATATCAAGTCCAGCAACAGCGATTGGGAGAAGTCCGACCGGTGTGAGAACAGAATAGCGACCTCCGATATCCTCTGGAATTACGAACGTTTCGTATCCTTCTTCAGTAGCGAGCGTGCGAAGAGCGCCTTCTGTTTTGTCCGTAGTTACGTAAATTCGCTTCCGTGCTTCTTCCTCTCCGTACTTTTTCTCCATGAATTCACGGAAAATCCGGAAAGCCAGCGCAGGTTCTGTCGTAGTTCCTGACTTCGAGATCACATTGATAGAAATATCTTTTCCTTCTAACACATGAAGAAGGTTCTCGATATAGATAGAACTGATATTCTGCCCGGCAAAGTATACTTCCGTATTGCCGTCGATTTGGTTATGGAATGTATGGGAAAGAGCTTCAATTGCAGCCTTCGATCCGAGATACGAGCCGCCGATTCCAATAACAATTAATGCATCTGATTGTTGTTGAATTCGTGAAGCCGCAGATTTTACACGTTCGAATTCTTCTCTGTCATACTCTATTGGCCAATTGACCCAGCCAAGATAATCCGATCCGGGTCCGCGCTGGCCGTGTATCTGGTTATGAGCGGACTTTACAAATTCACTGAAGTTATCCATCTCTGTACTCTTCATGAAAGACATTGCGTTTGTGTATTCAAATGTAACTGACATGTGCTGTATCTCCTTTTAGTTGAAAGATGGTCTGATTACCACCAGTTAGCGTGATCATTTGCAAGTAACTGTTTTGCTTCTTTGGGTCCCGTTGAGCCAGCGGCATATGTGACCAGCGGTAATTGGTTTTCCTCGAATGCCTCAAGCAAAGGCTGAATCCATTGCCAGGACAATTCGACTTCCTTCCAATTTGCAAAGAACGTCGCATTCCCAAGCATTGCGTCATGTAACAGCAGTTCGTAAGCTTCTGGCTGATTGCTTGAGTTCGTTGTGAACGTAATGGTAGAAGGCTTGAATTTATTTGCAGAAGGGTCTTTCATGTTCACTTGCAGCGAAATGCTCTCATTCGGACTGATTTCAAGAATTAACAAATTCGGGGCAAGCCCTTCTGGACGGTAGTCTTCCAATTGTGCAGGACGTTCTTTAAATTCAAAAACAATACGGGTCGATTTTTTATCCAATCGTTTACCGGTTCGAATATAGAACGGAATCCCTTTCCAAAATTCGTTATCGATAAATAATCGGGCTGCAATATATGTGTCGTTCATGGAAGAATGGGGCACGCCTGGTTCTTCGCGATAGGCAGGAACGTCTATGCCAAAAAGGTCGCCTTCACCATACTGCGCACGGATCAAATCAGTCTGTAAGTTTTCACCTTGAATCGGACGTAACGCTTCCATGATTTCAACTTTTTTAGAGCGGATTTCTTCAGGCTGTGCTTTCTTAGGCAGATGGAGAGCCGTCATCATGACGAGCTGCAGCATATGATTTTGCACCATGTCCCGAATCGCACCTGCGTGATCATAGTAAGCGGCTCTTGTCTCAACTCCAACAGTTTCGCTGGCGGTAATTTGGACATTCGCGATCAGCTCGTGATTGAATAGCGAATCCAATACGGGGTTGACGAGGATCAGCGTTTCGAGATTTTGGACCATCGGCTTGCCGAGATAGTGATCGATTCTATAGATTTCATCCTCATGAAATGCTATTCGCAGCTTTTGGTTCAACTCGCGGGCTGAGGCCAGATCACTTCCGAAAGGCTTTTCTACAATAAGTCGTTTCCATCCTGACGTCTGGCTGACACCGCTTGTATTAAGATTAGATGTGATGACATCGATCAGGCCGGGGGCAACGGACAAGTAAAACAGCCGGTTTTCCGGAATTTCCAATTCCTGTTCCCGTTGTTCGATGAGTCCATTTAGTTTTACATAAGACGTTGTTTCTGTTGCGTCAAATGTACAGTAGCGGAAAGAGGATAAGAACTGGTGCAATCCTTCTTCTTCAACAGTTCTCCGTGAATATGTCCGAAGCGATTGTTCCACCTTCGTTTGGAACACGTCGTCGGTATACGGAGTGCGGCCTAAGCCGACAACTGAAAAAGCTTCCGGCATTTTGTTCTCAAGATACAAATTATATAATGCAGGGAATAACTTCCGTTTGGCCAAATCACCTGTAGCACCAAACAAAACAACAGTCATTCCTTGCGCATTTCGTTCGCTGTGCTCCTCTGGTTGTGAAGAGAAATTATTGAATTGCATAGGTTTTCCCTCCAATTGGTTGAATAATTACTCGTGTATTTAAAAGTGCAACAGTACCTAGTATAAGATTATCATGTGAAAAATGTAAGTACGCAGTTTTAAAACAGTTAGTGTTTGAAAGTATACTGTGAACAATTGGCGACGATCCCTAACAGATTTGTTGTAACCCATTTATAGGGGTGCGCATGAACCTGCATTAAATTCATTAGAATAGTTTCGATAACCTTACTTTAAAAATTTCAATACAGATTGACTTCTCTATATATGAAGCGGAATAGAACCCATCTGCATAACTGCATTCCACAGTATACTCCTTGTCAGTATGTGATTTTAAAGTGCGTACTTCTCAAATAATCACTCAGGATTTACACTGAGTGAGCACTGAAAAACATATAAAAGGAGAACACATATATGAAATTACAATTAGCATTAGATCTTGTCGATATCCCGGGAGCAATTGAAGTGGTGAAGGAAGTTGGAGAGTATATTGATATCGTCGAAATCGGAACGCCAGTCATTAACAAAGAAGGACTCGCTGCAGTGAAAGAAGTGAAAGCGGCATTTCCTGACTTGGACGTACTTGCAGACGTGAAAATAATGGACGCAGCAGGATATGAAGTAGGGAACGCATCTGCAGCAGGAGCAGATATCGTTACCATTCTTGCACAAGCAGAAGACTCATCCATTCGCGGTGCTGTTGAAGAAGCTAAAAAGCTAGGCAAGAAGATTTTAGTGGACATGATTGCAGTCAAAGATATTAAAACGCGTGCGGCTGAGCTCGATCAATTAGGAGCAGATTACATCTGTGTCCACACAGGATATGATCTCCAAGCAGAAGGAAAAGATTCATTTGAAGATCTCCGTACGATTAAAAGCGTTGTTAAAAATGCGAAAACGGCAATCGCAGGCGGGATTAAGTTAGAAACACTTGCAGAAGTGATTCAAGCTCAACCGGATCTCGTCATTGTAGGCGGCGGAATCACTAGCAAGGTTGACAAGAAAGCAGCAGCGCAGCAAATCAAACAGATGATCCAGCATGGCGCGGTCGTGTAATATGAACGCAGCTGCCTACACACAGGAAATACTGGATGAACTGAAACACACCCTTTCCATGGTGAAAGAAGAAGCCGCTGAAAACTTAGTGGAGGCGATTCTTCACGCGAACAAGATTTTCGTGGCTGGCGGGGGACGTTCTGGTTTTATGGCCAAAGCCTTCGTGATGCGCATGATGCATATCGGCCTTGATGCATACGTTGTAGGTGAAACTGTAACGCCTAACTTGGAATCCGAAGATCTTTTCATTGCAGGCTCGGGTTCAGGAGAAACGGAAAGTCTAGTGTCCATGACAGAAAAGGCAAAAAACATTGGAGCATCGATCGCGGCTATCACAACGAACCCGGCCTCAACCATCGGGCGATTGGCGGATCATACAATCGAAATCCATGCTCAAGCGAAGGCAGACAGCGCGAGCGGAAAATCCATTCAGCCGATGGGATCCCTTTTTGAACAGGCGCTGCTTCTATTTTACGATGCACTCATTTTGAGAGTGATGGAGAAAAGTGACGCACATTCCGATATCATGTACGGCCGTCATGCGAATTTAGAATAGAAGTGTCGAAAAGCCTGAGCCCAATTATTTTGGTGACTCAGGCTTTTTTATCCTAAAAGGTCCTGCCTGTAGACAGGGAGATGGCGAGTATGCAAGGATGACGGTATAGTTGAAAGAGAACCTAATACAGAATGGTGGTCATGAGTGATGAAAATGTATGATGTAACGAGTTCGATTTATGAAGGAATGACGGTTTATAAAAACAAGCCGGAAAAGCAGCCGGAATTGAAACGGGTGACGAATGGATACGTGTCAGAAACGCGCTTGGAACTTGATGTCCACACAGGTACTCATATTGATGCCCCGCTTCATATGGTCGTAGACGGCGATACCTTTGAAACACTTCCGCTAACGAATCTTGTCGGGCAATGTAAAGTAATCGATGTAACAACGGTTGAGTCTGGTATTTCTAAAACAGACTTAGAAGGATTTAACCTTCAGAAGAACGATTTTGTTTTATTGAAGACTAAAAACTCCTTTGAAGAAGAATTTGACTTTGATTTTGTTTACTTGGCGGCTGACGGTGCGCAGTACCTTGCTGATATTGGAGTGCGTGGAATCGGAATTGATGCACTTGGAATTGAACGAAGCCAAGAAGGACACCCGACGCACAAAACCCTTTTTGCAAATGACATTATTATCATAGAAGGACTTCGTTTGAAAGACGTCGAGCAAGGTGATTATTTCATGGTTGCTGCTCCGCTGAAGTTAGTCGGAACAGACGCATCACCTGCAAGAGTATTGTTATTTGAAGGTCTTCAATAACCGCAGCAGCAGTACGGTCATGAGATAAAGGAGAAGTTTTATGTGTAAATTAGTTGCCATCGACCTGGATGGAACGTTATTGACGGATCAATTGGAGATTACGCCTAATACAATCACTGCGATTCAACAGGTGATTGAAAGTGGAGTAGTCGTAACGTTAGCCACAGGCCGCATGTTTCCATCAGCAAAAAAGTTTGCCGATCAGCTGAAATTGGATGTCCCGCTCATTACGTATCAAGGGGCAGTCATTAAAGATGCAGAAGAGAAAAAGGTTTGGTTTGACCGGCCTGTATCTGAAGCAATTTCTAAGAGGCTTATTGAGTTAGCGCATGAGCATCAGGTGCACATTCAAGTGTATCAAGACGATATCGTCTACTCAGCTGTAGATAACGAAGAGATACAAGGATACGCGAGAGAAGGCGACGTATCTTATACTGTTATAGACGATTTAAACAGCCTATCGGAAAAGGGTTTTACGAAAGTGCTGTTCATTGGAGAACCGATGAATTTAGATCGTTTTCAGATCACGTTACAGCAGGAATTCGGTGCAAGTGCACATATCGCGAAATCGAAACCCCATTACTTGGAAGTTACAAACCCAGAAGCGAATAAGGGAACGGCGCTGCTCTACTTAGCTGAGCAACTTGGAATCGAGCGTTCTGAAATAATCGGTATTGGCGATAATCATAATGATTTCGAGCTCATCATGACAGCTGGTTTAGGAGTGGTCATGGGGAATGGAGTCGAGGCGTTAAAAAGTGTCGCGGATTACATTACTAAGACAAACAATGACGAGGGTGTGCTTCATGCACTTGAACAATTTGTATTGAACCCCGTAACAAATGACAATTAACGATCAGTATTCATATGACAAGGCTTGGACTATGCGTACACATAGCCCAAGCCTTGTTTGTGTTAATCTAAATCGCTTGGGAATTCCAAACCGATATCTTTCCGGATGGCATCCGCCACTTTCATAGTCGTATAAGAATTGAAATAAGTGTTCACAGTCGATTCTGTTTTACCCTGGTCAATCAAATCTGCAAACTCCTGCAATTCGTAGGCCATCGATGGATAAGGCATTTCGGCGGTAAGTGTTTCAACACGTCCATCGTTATACTGGATTTCCACTTGCTCAGGAGATGAAACTTTTGTGATTAGCATAGTGCCTTTTTCTCCCTGAATCTCCCAAGGCAAGGCGGAATTTGAAACTTTAGAGTACATCAGCACCGCGTCCTTGTCTTCGTATTTTAATGTAACGCTTCCTGAACTATCTACACCGGATGCTAGAAGTGTGCCCGTCGCTTTCACTTCAAGAGGTTCTCCGAACAGGGCAATTAAAGGATAAATACAATAGACCCCAAGATCCATCAATGCGCCATTTGCAAATTTTGGATTGAACGCATTTAACACGATCCCTTCCTTGTACTGGTCATATCTAGATGAGTATTGGCAGAAGCTTGCAAAGTACTTTCGAATGGTTCCGATCTTGTGAAGATTGTCTTGAATCACTTTAAAGTTTGGCATGAGTGTGGATTTCATAGCCTCCATTAAAAGAACGTTATGTTTCTTCGCCGTTTCAAACATGTGCTGGACTTCCTTCGAATTGGCTGCGAGCGGTTTCTCGCATAAAACGTGTTTGCCATTTTTTAAGAAAAGGATAGCTTGTTCTGCGTGAAAAGAATTCGGGGTAGCGATGTACACCGCGTCAATTTTGTCGCTGCCCGCCATTTCTTCGAGATTCGTAAACTGATGGGGAATTCCATGCTTACCCGCAAACTCTTCTGCCCGTTCACTGGTTCTGGAGTAAACAGCTGTTACGCTTAGTGTCTCCACGTGTGCAGCTCCGCCCAATAATCTCTCTGTGATCCAGTTCGTTCCGACTACACCAATTCTAATCATTGTGTCACCTCTGTTTTTAGTTGATAAAAACCCTCCGATTCCATGTATTCCTATTCAAAACAACAGAATTTACGAATGGGGATAGTTCCATTATAATGTGTACAAGTTCCAATTAAAACTACAACATTAAAGTATACATAGTGTCGAAAAGTATACTATAGGTAATTATAAGGTTCAGGAGGGGTAACGTGCCGAAGTTAGGTGAGAAAGAGTTTAATTGTGAAAAGGAATTAACGCTGTCGATTATCGGAGGAAAGTGGAAAATGTTAGTCCTATGGCATTTAGGAAAAGAAGGAACTAAGCGTTTTGGGGAATTGAAGAACCTGATGCCTGGAATTACGCAGCGGATGCTTGTTAACCAATTACGGGAACTGGAAGACCATTTGATTGTCCATCGCGAAGTATATCCAGTGGTTCCTCCAAAAGTGGAGTATTCATTAACTGAACAAGGAAGAACGCTTATGCCAATTTTAGATGCGATGTACGAATGGGGGAAAACCTATATTGCGAACAATTTAGAACCCAGTGATGAAGAAAAAAACGAAAACTGATTGTATAAGCAGGAGAATTTCACAAAACTAACGTCCTCATTTTAATTTGCAGATGAGGACTTTTTTTGTGGAAAAAGGCAGAAGTGAAACTAAGTGTCATGCCGCTCCGTAACAGACAGTATACTAACACGTCACAAAACTCTGTTTAGAAATGAGGGGAAGAATAAGTGAATTATAATGAAATCGATAACCGTGCTGAATTGGACATGAACTCTGAAGAAACGCCGATAAAAGCGGTCTTTAAAAAGTTTGGGATTCAAAAAGATGTATCGCTTATATACGGTGAACCGGTTGAAGTAGGACTAAACAAAGTAATTCCTGTCGCTAAGATGAAGTATGCTGTTGGAGGCGGAGGAGAAGGGGCCGGCGGAAGTTTTTCTGTCAAACCGGTTGGTGTATATGAAATCACACCGGATCACGTCAGCTTCAAACCAGTAAATAATTATCGGAAGCTAGCCGCAATTGGGTTAATCGTTACCGGAATCGCTGGGTTTCTTCTTACACGCAAAAACTGACTAGAACACGATCTTGCAATGACTCCGCGTTGAGTCATTGCTTTTTTGTTTTGTTCAGAATCTGCCAAACTGGCCGGCACATGTACATAATGACAATTTAATAATCATTAATTATGAATATTTGACAGTTTACTTTCATAAATGATATAGTGCCACTAGATTGAAAACGCTTTCTAGTTATTTCTCGTTCAACGTCAAACAGCAAGGAGACTATTTATGAACAGCCAAGAGTTACTAAACCAATTACAACATTCGCTTATTGTCTCTTGCCAGGCATTAGAGGATGAGCCGCTGCACAGTTCATTCATTATGAGTAAAATGGCACTCGCCGCAAAACTTGGCGGAGCTGCTGGCATTCGGGCTAACACAGTAGAAGATATCCAAGCGATTAAACTAGAAGTTAATCTCCCGATTATCGGAATCATTAAGAAGGACTATCCGAACGAGGCGGTCTTCATTACCCCAACTATCACAGAAATAAGTGCACTGGCTGAAGAAGGTGTCGACATTATCGCGCTGGATGGCACGGATCGAATGAGACCCGGACATCTGACGTTCAAAGAACTTCTCAGCCAGGCAAAACAGAAGTATCCTGAACAGCTCTTTATGGCGGATGTGTCTACATTAGAAGAAGGGGTGCTTGCTGCTGAAGCGGGCGCGGACATTGTCGCTCCGACATTAGCAGGGTATACACCTTATTCCCATGGTGTGAAACCGCTGGAACTAGTGAAACAGCTTGTTGAAAAAGTGAACGTCCCAGTCATTGCTGAGGGGAACTTTGATACGCCTGAAAAGGCAAAGCAGGCCATTGAACTTGGAGCCCATGCAGTGGTCGTAGGAAGCGCTATTACACGACCTATGACAATCACAGAAAAATTTGCAACAGCTATTCATCACAACTAATAGACGCACAACACTATATGAAAAAGAGGAGCGGATTCGCATGAAAGGTATTTTTACAGCACTAATGTGTGCATTTGACGAGCAGGGGAACATTCACGAAAAAGGGTTGCGCCAGTTAGTACGTCACAACATCGATGTCTCTAAAGTGGACGGATTATACGTCAACGGAAGTACAGGAGAGAACTTCTTGATCTCAACTGAAGACAAAAAGCGGATCTTTGAAATCGTCAAGGACGAAGCCGGGGACCAAGTAAAGCTGATCGCTCAAGTCGGTGCACTTAACATTGATGAAGCTGTTGAGCTCGCTAAATATGCGACAGATCTTGGCTATGATTCTTTATCTGCCGTTACCCCTTTCTACTACAAATTCGATTTCGAAGAAGTAAAAGATTACTACAATACGATTATCAACAGCGTCGATAATACGATGATTATCTATTCAATACCTGCGTTAACTGGCGTCAACATGAGCCTGGAGCAATTCGGTGAGCTGTTTGAAAATGAGAAAATCATTGGAGTTAAATTCACAGCACCTGATTTCTATTTACTTGAGCGTTTACGTCATGCATACCCAGAGAAGCTGATCTATTCAGGATTCGACGAAATGCTATTATCTGCAGCTGTTTTGAACGTAGATGGTGCAATCGGCAGTACGTTTAACGTCAATGGTGCACGCGCCCGTTCGATCTTTGAACTTGCACAAGAAGGGAAAATTGAAGAAGCGCGTGAAATCCAGAAAGTAACAAATGATCTCATTTCAGGAATTTTGGCAAATGGCCTTTACCAGACAATCAAAGAAATGTTGAAAACTCAAGGTGTCGAAGCGGGAGTCTGCCGCAAGCCAATGAAACAGCTGTCCGCAGACAATGTGAAAGTGGCACAAGACCTTGCAGCAACTTTCTTAACTAAGTGATGCACGAAAGACTTCTGCGGAAGTCTTTTAGCTTGCAAGTAAGCGCTTACCTATAGACAAAGTGATGATAGGGGGAAAAGGGATGGATGGAAAATTTGCAGTAATCGATTACGTGATTTTGGTTGCGTATTTGCTTCTGATTCTGTATATCGGGATAGCGGTTGCCAAGAAAGAAATGAAAGGCAAAGAGTTTTTTAAAGGTGATGGAAGTATACCGTGGTGGGTCACATCGGTGAGTCTATTTGCAACACTGCTTTCTCCAATATCATTCTTATCACTCGCAGGAAATTCATATCTTGGAAACTGGCAGCTTTGGGCAGGTCAGATTGGATTGTTCATCGCAGTTCCGGTGGCAATCTACTTCTTCTTGCCGGTATATCGCAATCTTAACATCGATACAGCGTATGAGTATTTAGAAAAACGATTTGGCAAAGGCTTACGGATTATGGGAAGTTCTCTTTTCATCATCTACCAAGTCGGACGTATGTCGATCATCATGTACTTGCCTGCACTCGCACTATCAGCGGTAACAGGCATTCATACAGTAGCTATCATTTTATTCATGGGTGTCATCGCAACGATTTACTCTTCAATTGGCGGGATTAAATCCGTTCTATGGACAGATTTCATCCAAGGGATTGTCTTGATAGGCGGCGGGATTTTTGCTCTTATCGTACTTATAATTTCTGTTAAAGGCGGCTTCCCGGAGATTATGAAGGTCGGTGTCCAAGACAACAAGTTCTTTAGTGAAGCTGTGATTTTTGACCCGAATATTTTCAATGATAGCTTGTTCATCATTTTCCTTGGTGCTGGCTTGTCTACATTGTTCTCGTACATTTCAAGTCAAGACATGGTACAGCGTTATTTGACTACGACAGATTTGAAGCAGATGAACAAAATGACGATCATGAACGGTGTGCTTTCGCTTGGTACCGCAACCCTGTTCTTCTTTATCGGAACGTCTCTCTATGTGTTTTACAAGCAAGCGGGCGGCGCGATGCCTGATGGTGCAAAAGATCTCATTTTCGCGAATTTCATCGTTACTGAATTACCGGCAGGGATCTCAGGATTACTGATTGCAGGTCTGTTCGCGGCTGGTCAATCGACGCTCTCAACAGGTTTGAACAGTGTCGCGACCAGTTGGACATTGGATATTCAAAAAGTATTGCGACCGGATATGACCGATGAAAAAGGAACGAAAATAGCTAAAGCTGTCAGCATCATAGTAGGTATTCTATCAATCATCTTTGCAATTGTTCTCGCATACTCTAACGTTAGTTCTGCGTATGAATGGTTCAATGGTCTGATGGGTCTTGTGCTTGGTATTATCGGTGGTACATTCACACTTGGCGTGTTGACGAAACGCGCGAATACAAAAGGCGCGATTGCTGGTTTCATCGTGACGTCCCTTATCGCGATCTATGTTTCTTATTTCACGGACACGACGCTATGGGCGTATTCACTTATTAACCTCGTCTCTTCTCTCGTATTCGGTTACTTGTTCAGCTTGCTGTTCAAAGAAAAGAGTAAGGCAGAGGATAGTTCTGCAGGGCTTACTTATTACGATCAAAAGTAAGAGTTATAAAAATAAAAGGAAAGGACAGCGCCGCATAATTGGTGCTGTCCTTCGCTATTTCAAATGATATAGTAAATGGAACAGATAAGGGGGAATCGCTGTGTATATTGGTGCGATTGATATTGGCGGCACATCTATCAAAACTGCAATTTCAGATGAATATGGGCAGTTGACGAATGCTAAAGCGTATCCGACAGAAGCGGAAAAAGGCGGAGCGCATCTTATGAATAAAATTGTAATGATCTGTGAAGAGATGCATGCAGCAGAGAGTCTGAGCGGATTTGCGATTAGTTCTGCAGGGCAGGTAGACGCGGAGACCGGAACGATTATCTATGCGAATGACACAATACCTGGCTATTCTGGAATGAATGTATGTGAGCAAATAACTGAGAAATTCCGCATACCAGCAACGATGGATAACGATGTAAACTGTACAGCACTTGGCGAACAATGGTTAGGAGCCGCAAAGAATGTCTCAGACTTTTTAACGGTGACACTTGGGACTGGAATTGGCGGAGCGTTATTTATTAACGGATTTTTATATAGAGGATTTAATTTTTCCGGCGGTGAAATCGGTCATATGACCTTGTATCCTGGTGGAAAGCCTTGTACCTGTAATTTAGCGGGGTGTTATGAAAGATATGCATCCAGTGCAGCACTTGCGGTTGCTGTTCATCAAAAGTTTGGAGAGTTGGAGCTTCCTGCCTTCTTTGAAATGATACGTTCGGGAAGTGTTGAAGCAAACATCGTGTTTGAGAAATGGGTGGATGATCTGACAACTGGACTGGCGTCACTGGTAACCATTTTAAACCCGTCCATGGTAGTGATTGGCGGAGGGATTTCTGCACAAGGTTCTCTTTTACTAGAAGCGATTCAAACGTCACTTGACTCAAAACTCATGCCAAATCACAAAAGCTGTTTAACTGTTACCCTTGCGGAAAAAGGGAATGATGCCAATCTGCTTGGAGCAGTACGTCACTTTTTGAACAACCATTCTGTTCAAAACGATTAAGAGAAAGGAGAAGGATTTGAATGCAGACGGGACCGTTAAAAGGGATGAAACCTTCAGTCCTCATGGAACAGTATAAGCCTCAATTTACAAAGTCAGAGCATAAAATTTATACGTACTTAACAGCAAACGAAACCCAAGTAATCTATCTATCGCTCACAGAACTGTGTGAGGCTAGCGGCGCAGCTGAGGCAACTGTACTTCGTTTTTTCAGGAAGCTTGGATATAAGGGGTTTCAAGATTTTAAGTATTCCTATGCACAAGAGCTTTCAGCTGGTACTGCTGTTCCAGAGCAAGGGACCTATCTTGATAAAATTCGAACGAATATGGTACGAGCTGTAGAAGACTCTGCAGGACTTGTTGATGAAAAAGAACTTCAGCGTACGATAGAAGTCATGAAACAGAAAGATAATATCGTTATCTTTGGTGTAGGATCATCGGGTATTGCAGGGCTCGATATGCAAAGCAGACTAATGCGGATTGGCCGCCAAGCAACTGCAGTCATCGATCCGCATTTTCAAGTGATGCTTGCGTCTTCCTTGAATGAAAACAGTGTGGTCATTGCAATCAGTATATCTGGCGGGACTAAAGATATCGTGGATTCTGTTAAAATCGCGAAAGAAAAAGGTGCTGCTATTGTTGTGTTAACGAATTATTTGAAATCACCGCTAAGCCAATATGCAGATCATATTCTCCTCGGAGCTGCGAAAGAAAACCCGCTGGATAGCGGGTCATTAGTATCGAAAATTGCACAATTGTTTTTAATCGATGTGCTGTGTACTGGTTTGGCCGTGAAAGATGTAGGAAAAGCAGAGGAAATTCAGACTGAAATTTCCACTAATATTTCTAACAAGCTTTATTGATAACAACTTTAATCGCGCTAAGTTAGTTCATCGGAGAAGGGCCGATTACGGTCATCGGTTTCACATTTGAAATCACGGATTCCCAGAGGTTTCGATCAATACCATATGCATACGGAATTACATCAGGGGGCGTTTGAGTTAACAAATCTGATCCGAAGACCACTTCGGGCATTCCTACGTTGAATATCCCTTGTAAGTGCGTGTTCTCTTCATTTGCCAATTGGTAATGCCACCAGCCTTGGGGAATATTAACGACCTGACCAGGTGTGATCCGGTAATGTTGAAATTCTTTTGTCTGAATGTTCATCATGGAAATGGTGGCGGAACCAGAGATGCAATACGTAAGCTCGGAACCATTCGGATGATAATGCGGCTCGATAATACTGTCCTTGCTTAGATATATGTCTAACATCGAGACGCCTTGCAGTGAATTCAATTGCTCGCTGCTGACGATATTAATGAAGTTCTTATCGTCTTTTTTAAAAAATGGATTTTTAGTTACGTCTGCAAAATAATGAACAGCAGTCCCGTTATTTTTATTTTCAGCAGTCATTCTTTCCACCCCTTCTTTCTGAAGATGATGTTCTATTCTCATAGACTCGATATAGGTTATGCGTCTCGCTTATTGAACGTTCGCTGGTCAGTCATTTTATCGAAATAGCATTGAAACTTTTCCAGGGTTCATCCGACTACTTTCATAGAAACGATTAGTTAGTGAATTGAGGGGATTTTATGAAGAAGCTAGCAGGATTAGCAGGAATGATGATGGCAGTTATGATGGCTGCATGCGGCACTCAATCTGGGGACGCACCGAATAAGGATGAAGTTTCAAAAGTGGAGTATGCAGATATTATGTCGAACATTAGGGACCAAGTTGCAGAAGATTTAAAAGATGAAGGCGTCGATGATATGGGTCAAACCCATCAAGAAACGAACTTGACGGAACCAGAAGGAGAAGATTCTGCAGCGGATATTTGGATTGAAAAAATGAAGTTAAACCCGGAGTTCCTTGCAAATGGGACTGTCCTGGCGGCGCTTATGAACGTCAATGCAGATGAGATCATCTTGCTGGAAGCAAAGAATGAAGACCAGGTCGATGAATTGAAGACAACGCTTGAAAACGAACTGGCTGCACAAGATCAAACATGGAAGCAATACTTGCCGGAGCAATATGAAAAAGTGAAGAACAATAAAATCGTCACAAAAGGGAAATACCTATTGTATGTGACGTATACAAATCCAGAAGCAATTGAAAAAGCATTCAACGACAGCTTCTGACAAACGAAAAGGCACACTATGTGCCTTTTTCTAATTGAATGAGTAAGGGGGGCAATGCATGGTATTCAGCAGTTTAACATTTCTATTTTTCTTTTTGCCTCTAGCACTCATACTCTATTACATCAGTCCGCGGTCCATCAAAAACGTCACACTGCTTGGCGTCAGTCTATTCTTTTACGCATGGGGAGAGCCTGTTTACATAGCGTTAATGATTTTTTCTGCACTGGCGGATTACATACATGGGCGCATTATCGGACGGTACCGGGAACAGCGGCCGCTTTATGCAAAGCTTGGACTCCTATCTTCACTCGTTGTAAATCTAGCCGTTCTATCATTTTTCAAATACGCAGATTTTCTCATTGGAAGTGTCAATTCCCTCATTGGGACAGGTATTGAACCATTGGAGTTACCGCTGCCAATCGGTATTTCCTTTTATACGTTTCAAACGATGTCTTACGCAATTGATGTGTATCGGGGGAAAGTGCGGCCGCAAAAAAATATCGTTACGTTTGCACTCTATGTCTCCTTATTCCCTCAGCTGATTGCAGGACCTATTGTCCGTTACGAAATAATTGAGAAGGAATTGATGAACCGGACGTTTCAACTGAGTCAATTTGCAGATGGTGTGAGGATATTCATCATTGGACTTGGCAAGAAGGTCTTAATCGCCAATACAATCGGTCAGTTGTGGGCTAGTGTAGAGAGCCAGGGGATTTCAGACCTTACCGTATTAACTGCTTGGCTGGGAATTATTGCATTTGCATTCCAAATCTACTTTGACTTCAGCGGCTATTCGGACATGGCGATTGGTCTTGGGCTAATGTTTGGATTCAGTTTTCCAACGAACTTTAACTATCCGTATATTGCGAAGAATGCTTCTGAGTTTTGGCGGCGCTGGCATATTACCCTAGGGTCCTGGTTTCGTGATTACGTCTACATTCCTCTTGGGGGCAATCGGAAAGGGCAGCTGATCCTCTATCGTAATTTGTTCATTGTCTGGGGATTGACGGGCTTATGGCATGGCGCCAGTTGGAATTATGTGCTGTGGGGCTTGTATTTCGGGGTTCTCATAGGAATAGAACGTGCAGGCTTGCTGAAATGGCTTGAAAAGCTCCCGCGTTTTCTTCAGCATGCGTATTTACTCATCATTATCCTGTTCAGCTGGGTGCTCTTCGTCTTTGAAGATATTGGAGAAGGGATTCAGTACGCACAGGTGATGATCGGCTTGAGCGGCCGCCCGCTCTACAATACAGCATTTCTATATGACGTTTATACGAATGGTATTTTACTGCTCATTGCCGGGCTTCTATCGACTCCGCTGTTTAAGAAACTTTGGAAGCGGTGTGCGGAACGAAGTGAAATCGTTCGAAACGAGTGGATTCAAACAGTTTTGCAAGTGCTCTTTTTCTTGACGATTCTGTTCCTGTCGACTTCATTCTTAGTGGATGATTCGTTTAATCCATTCCTTTACTTCCGTTTTTAATACCAATTGAATTCGAATAAGGCAGGAGGAGAAGAATTGTGAAGCGCTTGAATATGATAATGATTGTCCTCTTTGCCGTTTTTCTTGCCGGGATTGCATGTATGAATCTGCTGGCAGAAGACCAGCCGTTTTCTCAGGCTGAAAACCGCCCGTTGATGAAATTCCCCGAAGTGTCTCTGGACAGGATTACTTCAGGAGCATTTACAAAAGATGTAGAAACGTACTTAAGTGATCAGTTCGTCCATAAACGGTTTTGGACAAGCATTAAAGCATCTGCTCAAAAAGGAGTATTGAAAAAGGATAACAATGGCGTGTACTTCGGAGAAGACGGCTATTTGTTTGAGAAGTTTGAAGAACCTTCAGAGCAGCTCGATGCCAATAGTGAAAGTATTTCACGTTTCTTGCAGAAGACAAAAATTATTTCAGTGTATGGGCTGCTTGCCCCGACCTCTATCGAACTGTATCCTGAAAAACTGCCGAAATTTGCCCCGACAGCGAGTGAAACAGCAGCGATTCGACGCGTCGAAGAACAAGTGAAAGGGGATATCGACTGGATAGATGCTGCAGCTGCATTACAAGGAGCTACAGACAAGCAAATCTATTTTCACACAGATCATCACTGGACGCCTTATGGTGCATTTATCGCTTACCAGGCAGCGATGGAGAAAATGGGAATGACGCCGTACTCCCTGGATGCGTTTACGATTCGAAAGGTGTCTGAAAACTTCCGAGGAACGTATGACGCGAAAGCGAATGACCCTTTCTTGGCAGCAGATGAAATCAACATATTCGAGCCGAACTTCGATGTATCCTATGATATCGATATTGACGATGGCCAGTCGAAAATGGATTCTCTCTATGCATGGGAGTTTCTTAAAAAACGTGATCAGTATTCAGTGTTTTTAGGCGGCAATCATCGCGCCGTGACGGTCCATTCCAATGTGGAAAATGGACGGAAATTAATGATTATCAAAGACTCATACGCCCATGCGTTAGTTCCATTTTTAGCGAATCATTTTGAAGAAATCTATATGGTCGATTTGAGATATGACCATCGGAATATGGCCCGGGTCGCTGAAGAGAAAGGCATTCAAGACGTGTTGTTTGTGTATAATATCGCTAATTTTGCTGAAGACCAGAACTTGATTTGGCTGCGTCAATAAAAATGCAAAGAAAGACCGAGACACCGTTAACAGTATCTCGGTCTTTTTCTCGTTGGATTGCATAATCAGTTGCTTATTTTGCAGCAATCATCGCTTCTTTTACTTCTTGAATCTGTTCGATATGACGCAGCTCATGGTAGCCCACAAATGGAATGTATTGAGCCAGACTCATGTCTCCAAATACAGGATGGGGATAAGACTTTACTTCCAGTTGATCAGCAGGTACTGTATTTTCGATCTTTTGAAGTGCGTTATGAGATTCGTGCAGCTTACTTTTTAATTCATCCAATGTATAAAATGTATCTCCAGGTCGTGCGAAGTCAGGAACTTCAACCTTTTGAGTGCGGTCGACCGTGCGTTCAATTGGCTTGTGCGGAGTCGAATGATGCTCATCTGAACGCAATTGAGATTGAATCGTTTTCGCAATACCGCCTTCCATTAAATATAAATGTTCCAGTACTTGCCTTACAGACCATTTTTCCTCTGAGGGTTTCCAATTTACCTCTTCATCCGTTAGTCCAGCCACTTCTTCTAATAACTTTTCCCGTGCTTCTTCATTGACCTTCATCGACTCACTCCCTAATACCTAATACCTTACTATACCGTCTATATAAGATTTCAAACCTTTATGCATCGCTATGAAGCAGAGAAGCCTTATAATAGTAGGATGCAGAGTACATACTGACTAAGTAGGGTACTTTGTAAAAGACTGTAATCCAACCATCAAGAAGGTGAAGAAGTGGAAATTTTTGAAGTCATATTACTTATGCTGAGTGCAGTTTTTGTTTCAAACGTGCTGAATCGTTTTTTACCAGCCATTGCAGTGCCGCTCATTCAAGTAGTGCTTGGTATTGTACTCGCTATCCCGTTAACGGATCATTCTATTAAGTTGAGTCCGGAACTGTTTTTACTGCTATTCATTGCTCCCATTCTATTTAACGATGGGGTGAATGTGGATAAGAATGCTTTGTGGAAAGAACGGAAGTCGATTCTTTCCCTTTCCCTTGGTCTAGTATTTGTAACGGTGGGTCTGCTCGGCGGATTTATACATCTTTTATTGCCTTCGCTTCCGCTGGCGGCTGCTTTTGCTTTAGCAGCGGCACTTGCACCGACAGATGCTGTGGCTGTAAGCGCATTGGCCGAGAAAGTGAAAGTCCCCCATAAAATCCGGCATACACTTGAAGGGGAATCATTAATTAATGATGCTTCCGGACTTGTATCCTTTCAATTTGCATTGGCAGCACTATTAACAGGGACATTTTCACTGTTAGAAGCGAGTACTACGTTTGTGCTGATTTCAGTCGGAGGGATTCTGCTCGGTGCGTTATTAAGTTTCTTGAAAATTTTGCTGATGAGATGGCTGCGAACGCTTGGTATCGAAAATAGTATATCGTTCATTCTAATGGAAATTTTGCTGCCTTTTCTCATTTTCGTTATCGCAGAAGCTGTTGGGGTGAATGGGATTTTAGCAGTTGTAAGCGGCGGTATTGTGCACTCTATGACCCATAAGCGATTCAATCCTGAAGTTGCGCAGTTAAGATTGCTATCTAGAAACACATGGTCCGTGATCACGTTTAGTTTGAACGGAATTGTTTTCGTGCTGTTAGGAACCCAGCTTCCTAACATTGTCCAGACCATACTTAATGATTCAAGTAATCAGATAATTGTTGTCGTTGGTTATATTGTTGCGATTACATTCGCACTATTAGCATTGAGATTTACTTGGATTGTAATCTTTAATAATTTCCAGAATACGACGGAGTCTGGTGGAAAGCGCCGTATTGTAGACACATTACTGTATACCATCTCTGGAGTTAGAGGAACCATAACGCTAGTCAGTGTCCTTTCACTCCCGCTATTTTTGAAAGATGGAACACCATTTGCAGAACGTAACTTGCTGCTATTCATTGCCGCGGGCGTCATATTGCTGACGCTGCTGCTTGCAAACTTCACACTGCATCTGTTTGCACCGAGAGCAGAAGCTGTTTCGCTTAAAGAAGATCATACGTTTGAAATTGCCATGTTGCGCAGTGTGAAAAAAGAATTGCGGAAACAGCGGACTGATGAAAACAAACAAGTGATTGGGAGAGTTATTAAAATGTACAACGACAGAATTTTTTCGTTTACGAGTCTTAATGATTTGAACAAAAGTGAACGCAAAATCCGTCAACTTATTTTAGAGTGGCAATTGGAAAATACAAAGAGATTAGTTAAGCAAGGCCTTGTACGTATACAATTGGCGTTTCCTTATCTGAGAAGGATAAATAAAAGACTGTATCGGATAACTAAAGATAAGAAGTATAGTTTCAATTCTTTTTACAGCAGATTGCTGAAGAGACAGCTTAAAAACTTGCATTTGAAACCTCTCACTTTAGAACATAGGAGAGAACAAAGAAGAATTCTTTTTCAGAGTAATGGCCAGTTCGTCACTGCGAAACTGAAAGCACTGGAAGAAGGCGAATTCTCACCGGAGCTTGTAGAAGCCTTCCTGCTGAATTATGAAAGGATGGGAGGACAGGGTCTTGAGAGGGAAGCACTTGGTCATTTGCATGAATGGATAGACTACGCACTGCAAACCGAGAGAACGTATATTCATAATGCTTTTGAAAAAGGAGACATCACAAGAAGTGAAATGAAACAATACAGGGAAAACCTTCTAGCGATTGAGAATAGCTTGCAGCTGTAAAAGGAAGACAGTTGCACAAATGATGAAAAAGACTGCCGAACTGCGAACGATCGCTGCTCGGCAGTCTTTTTTATATCAGATAGGTTAAGCTTTTGCGCCTTCTTTTTTAGGCTGTGTCAGAAAATCAGGTTCTTTCAAGTACTTGACACAGTTCGATTCCGTTTTATTAATTGAACGGTATATTCACGGTTTTTAGTTCCGAGAATGGACCAATTCACCTTGCACCCAAACGTCACGAATATTTTCAGGACGCACCAAGTACATCATCTTTTGGAAAATATCGAGTAACGGTTCGTCAGGGTCAAACAATGGAAGCTTAGCAGTTGGGATTGTTGTATCAATACGCTGAACATCCCATGCATACCCTTCTTCCAGACGTCCAATCGGTAAACTTAAACTTGCTCCGCCTCCAGCAGTAACCAAGTGGAATGCTTCTGCAATCGTAATGCGGGAATCTTTTACCCCGCGTTCTTCTGTAGGCAAGTCTGGATTTACGCCATCTTCCAACATGCGGGAAGACATGACTGCTTGCCGTGAATTATCGTATAGACTAGGAGAAAACCCGCCAGAAATATCTGATCCAAGACCAATATCCACGCCCATACGAGCGAATTTTGCAATGGGAATTACACTGTTCGCAAAGTATGCATTTGACACAGGGCAGTGGGCAATCGCGCTGCCGGTTTCAGCGAACAATTTTGCATCCTCATCTGAAAGGAAATTACTATGAGCCATAACGGACTTATCTTGCAGCAATCCGAAGTCATTCAGTGCTTGCGCATCGTTCTTTCCGAAACGCTGCTGCACATGCTGATGCGCCCAATCACTTTCACTGCAATGCGATTGGATGTGTGTATCATATTTAGCGGCAAGTGCGCCAAGACCTTCTAACACTTCATCCGTACATGTCGGGATGAATCTTGGAGTGACAACCGGATAGACGCCTTGTTTCGTCGTTTCGGCAATTTTCTTTACTTCAAGGATGAATTCCTCGGTATCTTGCAAAGCAGTCTGAGTGTCTGCGTCTCGATAAAAATCAGGGCATTCTTGAGCTAAATCCATCACAACTTTTCCAACCAAGCCGCGCTGGCCTTGTTTCGCACAAATGTCTGCAAGTAAAACACTCGCCTCTTTGTGAACCGTAGCAAAGTAAAGGGCAGTCGTCGTGCCGTTAGCGAGAAGCGTGCTGACTACATCTTCATAGACTAATTTCGCATAGTCGAGGTCTGCAAATTTCGCTTCAGAAGGGAATGTATATGTACTTAACCAGTCATGAAGGGGAATATCCAGTGCAGTTCCAGCTTGTGCCCATTGAGACGCATGGATGTGCAGGTCAATAAATCCGGGAAGCAGATAGGAACCTTCATCGATTTTATAGAAAGCATGCGTATTCACATACTCGTTGAGAATGCTATCGTAATCATCATGTTCAGGGTGCACAATACGGTCGATTATTCCTTTATCGTCAATACAGAAAAGGCAGTCCTTCAAAACGGCTACCTCTTTTGGTGACGTGCTTGAAAAAGCAGTTGCTAAAAAAACTTTTGTATACATAACATTCATACCCCTCATCTATGTGATAGAGCCTGTTATATCAGTACGGCTTTCCTATTTGTAAAGTCAATATTCTTATAATACGCATTTTTCACAAGTAGATTGGGACCGAGACAACGTACGGCGGGACAGTGACAGCTAACGGACTTCGCGAGTGAGTGCTGCTGCCATGCATCATACATATCCGGAAGATTTCCATCTTGGATATTTCCAAGCGGCGGTACATCGCCGAAATCTGTCACAATGACATCGCCTGTAAAGATATTGACGTTTAAGCGGGATCTTCCATCGGGATCATTGCGGACAGACACGTTAGGACTCGCTTGAAGCTGTGCCAGCAATTCCTGATCTGCAACGGCTGGACTGCAAGAATAGAAGGGCAGCGTACCGAAAAGCATCCATGTGGAAGGGTCGCGGAATTCAAGGATTTCTTTTATCGCCTTGCGGGTTTCATCCAACGAAAGGACTTCAAGTGTTGACGCAAAGTCACTCGGGTACATTGGGTGAATTTCGTGTCGTGCACACTTCATTTCGTTTACAACTTGTTCATGGATCTTTTGCAAGTGCGGAAGTGTTCTGCGATTCAGCATCGTTTCTGCTGAGACCGTTACGCCTAAGTCTGCTAAAGCACGGCTGTTTTCAATCATCCGTTGAAATTGTTCGGCGCGTTTTTCAAATGAAGGCATGCGTTCCATATTTGCGAACCCGCCTTCCGCGAAATCTTCAACGGTCCCCCAGTTATGGGAAATGTGAAGAACGTCAAGGTAAGGAGCGATCATTTCATATCGCTCAAGAGGCATCGTCAAATTAGAATTCATCTGCGTGCGAATGCCTCGGTCATGTGCGTATTTGAGGAGAGGCAAAACGTATCGCTCCACCGATCGTTTCGAAAACATCGGTTCGCCGCCTGTTAAACTAATTGTACGTAAATGAGGAATTTCTTCCAGACGTTGAATGAGCAGCTCTATTGGAAGAGCGTCAGGGTCTTTTGGCTGGAGCATATAGCCGACGGCGCAATGTTCACAGCGCATATTGCATAAGTATGTCGTTGTAAATTCAATACTCGAAAGAACTTGGCGTCCGTGGGTATCCACGTCTAAATAAGCTTCCCAAGGATCTTGGGAGATCATGTCGTTAGTTGAAATCATTAGTCAAACTCCTGTCTTCTGAATGTACGTAACTAAGTATGCGCTGAATTAGAAGACGTTGCAATAAGAGAAGGAATTTGCAGAACACGTTGAAAATTTCATGAAGGGGGATTTCCATGTCTTCTTACAGCTATACTAAAAGACTTATGACTATGTTTCCTATTTATCTTGCAGATAGGTGATATTTCAGTAGAAAACGGGTATTAGAAGGAGAGCCGTTGGCACAAATTCAGAAAGCAGGTGCACAGAATGAAACACTTGTTTATTTCATTCGTCATCCCTTCATACAACGAAGAAGGCAATATATTAACTATGATGAAAGCGTTGAAAGATACGATGACCCCAAGTGGACTTCGCTATGAAGTGCTGTTCGTAGACGATGGAAGCGATGATAAAACGATGGATGAAATACGAGGAGCGCTGATCGATTATCCAGAAGTTGAATATGTATCCTTTACACGGAACTTTGGTAAAGAGGCTGCTATTTTAGCTGGACTGCAGTACGCAAAAGGGGACGCAGTCATATTAATGGATGCCGATTTGCAGCATCCGCCAGAACTGATTCCCCAATTGATACGAGGATATGAAGAGGGATATGACCAAGTTATTGCGAAAAGGAATCGAGTAGGAGACTCACCCATTCGTTCCTTGTTGTCGCGCGCATATTATTGGGGCGTTAACAAGACGATTGACGTAGAGCTGCATGACGGCGAAGGGGATTTCCGTTTGCTCAGCCGCCGCGCTGTCGACTCTTTGCTGCAGCTCAGTGAAGGAAATCGTTTCTCGAAAGGGCTGTATTCGTGGATCGGTCTGGAACAGAAAACGATTTCTTATGAGAACGTGACACGACAGCATGGCGAGACGAAGTGGTCATTCAAGCAACTGCTGAATTATGCAGTCGATGGAGTTGTATCGTTCAACACCAAGCCATTGCGCCTGTGCTTTTATGCAGGGTTACTCAGTTTGTTTCTTGCGATTGCCTATATTTCAATAACACTCATTGGAATTATTAGGAACGGAGTAGAGGTCCCAGGATACTTCACGATCATCTCTGCAGTTCTATTTCTTGGAGGCGTTCAGTTATTATCGCTCGGCATTATCGGAGAATATGTTGGACGGATTTACAATGAAACCAAAAAACGCCCGCACTACTTAGTTCGAAGGACAAGCGCAGCGGTGAAAGGAAAACCAGTCTCTCATGCCAAAATTGGAAATTCGTGAATTCATCACATTCGCCATTGTCGGCGTTATTAATACAGGAACCTACTATGCGTTCTACTTGCTCGGACTAAAAGGAATCGGCCTTGCTTATATGATTGCGCATTTCAGCGCAGTCATTTTAAGCATGATCATTTCCTTTTTCTTAAACAGCTATGTAACGTACAAAGTGAAACCGACGTTAAAGAAATTTTTAATCTACCCTGTCACTCAACTTGTCAATATCATCGTGACTGCTGTTTTGCTCTATATTTTAGTAGACGGGCTGCATATTAGCAGCAGTATCGCGCCGCTCGGAGCATTAGTCATTACAGTGCCTGTGACATTCATAGTAACTGGAAAGGTGCTGAAGGCAGCGTGATGACGAAAAGAAAGTGGCTTGGGCTTGTTATCGTAAGTATAATCACCGCTATCATGGCTCACGGGTTCATGTTGTCGGAGTGGGTACAAGGACGCTACGTAATAGGACCGAACGATGGCTTATCGCAAATGATTCCTTTCAAACATTTTCTTTATGAATCCATGCGTGACGGAAATTTCTTCTACTCAGAACGTTTTGGCTTAGGAGGCGGAACGTTTTCGCAGCTCGGCTATTATTTTTCAACGTCCATAATCTTCTTGGGTACCGCCTTAGTTACAGCGGTGTTAGGGTGGATTGGGATTCTGAATGCTCCCGGGCTTCAATATTGGGCGGATGCAACAGTGTTTGTCAGTATCATTCGTGTGACTGTAATTTTATTAATCACCACGGTTTTTTTCCGTTTAATCGGGTTGAAAACCCAATTTGCCTACATCGCCGCAGTTATTTACAGTATCAGTATTTTATATTTCCGACATGTGACGTATTGGGAGTTCTTTGCAGATGCGATGGTTTTTTTACCGCTATTACTGATCGGTGCGGAACGGATTATGCGTTATGGAAAACCAGGGTGGTTCGTTGCAGCAGTCGCACTCAGCATGATTGACAATTTCTATTTTGCCTATATTAACTTCTTGCTGACATTTAGTTACATAATTGCCCGATGGTTTATCCCTTTAGTTAAAGGGGAGCTGAAGAAAAAGAAGCAGATTGTACAGTTTCTAGCTGGCGGATTGCTTGGAGCAGCAATCAGCAGTCCATTTTTCGTTCCGGCTGTTTACGGGTATTTGAATAACTTCAGACCTCCATTTGAAGGGGACATTCCTTTTTTTGATATGAAGGAAAATATTTTATCCGACGGGAAACTGGTGGTCTTACCTGCAATTGCAATCCTTTGCTTATTTCTATTTCCACTGTATAGAAAGAGAGGATTTCGGTTGTTTGCCATCCTGACTGTTGTGCTGGCAGTACTTCACGCATCCCCCGCGGTTGGAAGTGTGTTTAATGGGTTATCTGCACCGCAATTCCGATGGGAACACATGCTGATGCTGACTGCGGGCGGATTGGCTGCGGTCACATTGCAGAATCGGAAGGCAATCCACTTGAAGCATGCGGCAATTGCAGTGCTCGGCACAATCGCAGTTTACTATCTCTTTTCAATTATGGAATTGGAAGGAAAGCCGAGTCTATATGCAGACAGTTTAGTGGTAATGGCACTGATTACTTGTGCAGTTGCAATTCTGTCTGCCGTTCGGCAATTTAAGCATTGGGATATCGCGCTGTGGATCGTGATCATCGGTTCCAGTTTAGTGACTGTGAACCTGTTCCAAAAGGAGAAGCTTACTGGAAATCACCCGAACGTGGAGCAAGTTCAGGGCCAAGGCATTCCGCAGTCATTTTTCACGAGCGATGCTTACAACGGGGAAGAGTCACGAGAACTGGTCCGCCGCGTATCGTCGCTTGAAAAAGACCCTCTCGCAAGAATTGATTGGATGATTGGTACTCGCAACAACACTCCGATTGTCCAGGACTTTTTAGGGACGAGCATTTACTCGAGCATTTTAAATCAGCATTTGCTGCATTTTTACTTAGATGATTTATCAATTGACATGGGAAGAGAGAGTGTCAGTCGGTATGCGGGATTCGGCGGACGTGCGAACCTTTATAGCTTACTGAACGGAGTGTATGCGGTTCGTTCAGAGAAGGGAAATCCGATTCCGTTTGGTTTTGATGAAGTTACTGATAGCGGGGACTTCAAAGCGTATGAAAACGAACACCGTCTTCCGTTTGTTCGAACTGTGAATAAGATTTATACAGAAAAAGAATTAAAAAATAGTCCTGTGCTTGCGCGCGAGCACGCCATGTTAACTGGAGCGGTGTTAGAAGATTGGGATGGCCGGTCAGAACCGTCACCAGCTGAAGAAAATTTGATGGATCAAGTAACCGTTCAACCTGTTCGGGCTGTGTATGAGGATGACAAGCTAGTCGTTACAGGAAAGAATGGCGGAATCGATTTGAAAGTGTCTGATGTCCGTCTGCTGAAAGAAGACGCGTATGTTTCATTTTACTTGGAACGATCAACTGCAGATATAGGATTTCATCTCAAAGTAAATGACTATAAAACAACCCGTAAGCGCGGGGATTCGATTTATCGAACACGTGTTAATGATATAACGATTCGGGTGCCGTCAGAAGAAGTTATCCGGATACGCGTGCCAGAAGGAACTTATACATTAAGTGATTTACAGCTTTACGCTGAAGATTATACGACACTTAAAAAGGCTGAGCAGAAGAACAACCAAAGTTCTGAATCTGCCGTTGCATGGAAAGGCGGTCATGTAAACGTTCAGCTTGATAATCCAGCTGAAGACAGCTTGGCTGTGATGCCGATTCCGTTTGAAAAGGGCTGGACGGCAAAAGTGAATGGCAAAAAAGTATCCGTTTTGAAAACGAATTATGCGTTTACAGGAATACCGATTGAACCAGGCACAAATCAGATTGAAATGACATATCGGCCGCCCTACTTATGGATATCTCTCATCATCAGTGTGTTTGCGTTATTCGGAACGCTGGCATGGGTGTGGAGAAATACAAGAAACAAACCTTTCGCAGACTAATGCGGGAGGTTTGTTTTTGGATTGAAATAAATGCAGTCAGTTTCGTGTTGAGCGAGCGCTCAGTCTGGGCTATAATCGGAGTATCAATATGAGCGGGAGCTGTTAACCTAACCATGACGAAACATTTGAGTGAACAAGAATTGATGTCGTTAATGCACCCGGGCACGGATCTCATTATCCCCATTGCAAATGGAGAACCTCATTTGTTACTGGACCTGTTAGAAACAAATTATGAACAGCTGGATCGCGTAACTGTTCATCAAATGCTTGCCTTGCGAGAACGTGCATATATCCGCGGGGAAATGAAAGGGCACTTGTCGCATATGTCTTATTTTTTAAGCGGAGCCACACGAAATGCCTTTCGCAGCGGAGCTGTCGATCTCATTCCAAACGTATTTAGCGAAGTTCCGGGATTGCTTCGCGACACATTAAAACATCCAGTCGTCATCGCGGTAGCATCCCCGCCTGATGAACATGGGTACTTTTCACTTGGAACTCAAGCAGACTATGTTTCAGAGTTCATCGGCAAGATTCCGTTCATCCTCGAAGTGAACCGGCATATGCCGCGTACATTTGGAAAGAACCAAGTCCACATGAGCCAGATTGCAGGCTATGTGGAAAACGATATTCTTTTAACAGAAGAGAAGTGTCCCGTAATAAGTGAAAAAGACCAGAAGATTGCAAGCTACATTACATCAGAAATCCAAGACGGGGATACGCTGCAAGTTGGAATCGGAGCGGTCCCGAATGCGGTGATGAGTATGCTGAGAAATCACCGTAATTTAGGTATCCATACGGAGATGCTGACAGATGGCATCGTAGACCTGGTTGCTTCAGATGCTGTGACTGGGATGAATAAACGCACACACCAAGGGAAAATTATCACGACGTTTGCATATGGAACACAACGGTTGTATGAATTTCTCCATAACAATCCAGGCGTTGAATTTTTGCCTGTAAGTACAGTCAATGACCCTTATGAGATTGCAAAAGAAGATAACATGGTTTCGATCAATGCCACTACCGAAGTGGATTTGTATGGACAATGTGCTTCTGAAACGATTGGCGGAAACTATTATTCATCCACGGGGGGACAAGCTGATTTTGCACGTGGTGCCCAGCTCGCGAAAAATGGGAAAGGGTTCATCTGCATGTATTCAACATTGAAGAATGATTCCATGTCCCGCATCAAACTGAGTCTCTCGCCCGGATCTATCGTCACGACTTCAAAAAACGAAGTCGATTGCATCGTGACAGAGTACGGGATTGCGAAGCTGCACGGCAAGTCACTTCGCGAACGCGCGGAAGCCTTAATCGCAATCGCTCACCCGAAATTCCGGGACGAGCTGCGCAGCGAAGCGATTGCTGCTGGAATACTGCCTTCTGAACAAGAATATGCAGCTGCAGAAATGGATGCCCGCTCATAGATCGGGAAGAATGATCATAAAATCGGGGATACGCTCATAAATCATGGATAGTGATCATAACCCGCGAGAAGTGATCATAACCTCACGAATGCGCTCATAACCAAAAAATAGTGATCATAAACCGCGGAAATACGCTCATAAACGCAAGCGGCGATTCCAATCCACCTGCCGCGGAGCTAAACAAACGCCCGCATCACCCAATCTCGCGACCAATCAAGCCCTTAAGGTCATAAGAAGGAATGCTTCGCAGCCGCGAAGCACTTCGATTAAACACCACCACAAAAACAGGAGCCTCCGCGCTCATAAATCGGGAAGAATGATCATAAAATCGGGGATACGCTCATAACTCATGAAAAGTGATCATAACCCGCGAGAAGTGATCATAACCTCACGAATGCGCTCATAACCCAAAAATAGTGATCATAAACCGCGGAAATCCGCTCATAAACGCGTGCGGCGATCCCATTCCACCTGCCGCGGAGCTGAAAAAAACGCGCACATCACCCAATCTCGCGACCAATCAAGCCCTTAAGGTCATAAGAAGGAATGCTTCGCAGACGCGAAGCACTCGATTTAACACCACCACAAAAATTGGAGCCTCCGCGCCGGGGGCTCCTGTTTGCATTTCATTCAACCCGCAAGAAAGACGATACTTGCGATACACACTGCAAGGACAGCCACAAACACCCCATCCATTCGACTGTAGGAAGTCGGGTAGAAGTACGTTCGCGCGGCGCCCATCTGGTATTGTTTGGCCTCCATCGCAATGGCGATCCTTTGCGCACGGCGAATACTTTGGGCAAACAGAGGGACTGCGTATGCTTGAATCCGTTCGCCCCACCCTTTTATCCCTCGGGAGAACGTAATGCCGCGGACTTTCAGTGCATTGCTCCGCACTTGAATCTCCTCTACTACAACAGGAAGCAAACGAATCGATGCAATGAAACTGTACGCATACTTTGACGGCAGCCGGAATTGCTGCATCATCGCATAAAAGAACAGTACGGGCTGCACTGTGAGTAGAAATGTGAACCCGACAAACCCGAATGTTAACGACTTTGTACCGAGCAGCAATCCGTGCTGGATGCTTTCTTCAGAAATCTTGAAAAGCCCCCATTGCCAGATTACGGTATCCCCTTTACCGAACAGCATCATGGTGAATGCGGAAGAGGCAAAAGAGATAACCAGTGGAATCGACAGCAACGCTAACTTTCGGAACGGGTATCCGCTGAATCCGTAGAGCAGAATTCCGAATAGAACAGCTAGCCAAGTGACAAACGCCAAGTTTCTAGTAAATAGCGTAATGAACAGCAGCAAAACGAATAGCGCGAATTTTAACGCAGGATTCACTCGAAACAACCATGTTTCCCGATCAGGCGTAAACCAAGCGGGCATTCGCAACACCTCCTTGACGCGTGCATGACACGAGCTCGCCATCTGAAACTGTCCAATGATCTGTCGCGAAATGCGATGCAATTTCTAAATCATGCGTCACCATCACAATCGTCATCCCATTCCTTCGTAACGACTCCAACTTTTCCAGCATCCCGAACGTATTACGTGCATCTTGCCCGAATGTCGGTTCATCCAACAACAATATGCCGGTTGAAGAAGTTAGCGCAGTTGCAACGCTCAATCGTCTCTTTTGCCCGACGGATAACTGATACGGATGGCGGTCACCTGAGACGGGCAGGTTGAACAGCTCAATCATTTCCTCTGCATGGCGATTCGCTTCCGCCGAAGATGATTTTTGCAACGAAATCGTTAACTCATCCATAATCGAATTCGTGACAAATTGAAGCTCAGGGTTTTGAAAGACGAGCGATAGCCCTGCAGGAAGGGTTTTCCTGCGCTTCTTTTGTACAATGGGCTCGCCATTCACACGCAGCGCGCCTGACGTTTTTAATAACTGCATAAGCGATAACAGCAGCGAGCTCTTCCCGGAACCGTTCTCTCCTAGAATCGCCACCCAAGCACCTTGGCTGATCGATGCACTTGGCACGTGAATAACGGATTTCTGCCCGCGATACCCGTTAAATTCTTCGGCATGAAGAACTTCAAACGTACGTGTAGATGAACGATTTTCATTCAACTTCTTATACGCTTTTGACTCCAAATAGTCTTCCCATACTCCCGGATACCAAATCCCATATTGAATGAGTTCTTCCTTATAAACTTTGAAAATCGAATCGGGTGGACCATCTGCCAAAATCATTCCATCATCCGTAAACAGAACGACACGGTCAATCCACTCAGCAATCTGTTCAATTTTGTGTTCCACAATGACAACAGTCTGCTCAGCTGTTGCCGCTTGAATGGAGGTCCAAATTTGTTCTGTTCCTTCAGGATCGAGAAGGGCAGATGGTTCATCCAGAAATAGTACTTCAGGGTCCATCAGCAATACGGATGCTAAGGCTAACCGTTGTTTCATGCCTTGCGAAAGTTCGAGAATGGGCGTGTGAATGTCTGTCAGATGAAGCCCTACCCGCTGCAACACGTCAATAATCAACTCTGGCATATTTTCGCGAGGGACGTTCAAGTTTTCGAGTACAAACGCAAGTTCCTCATCTACATAAGGCATGCAGAATTGTGTATCTGGATCTTGGAAGACAAATCCCCATGAATCCGGAAGTTCAAGTTTTTCTGCTTTCATTGGCAGCTCAAAGGAATTCGGGACGATGCCGCTGGCAACTTGCAGCAGCGTTGACTTGCCGCAACCGCTAGGACCGAGCAGCAGCACTTTTTCACCTTTACGGACTGAGAAAGAGAGGTCCTTGAATAACAAGGATTCCTCTCCAGGAAACTTCAATCGCAACTTCCTTATAGTGAACGCAGCCTCTCGTTGTGGGGTGATGAAAGTTTCCATTCAAATCACCTGTCCAGCAGCGAATATTCTTCTTTCGCCACGGGTCGTATGGATTGCGTCACACCTGTTGCTTCGAGTGCACGAACGATCAGAACTGCGAATACCCCTGTAAAGATGAACGCACTGATTACACGCAACCCATACTTTACAACGAGCGCCCAAGTTTCCAAGTCCGCATATCCGTAAAACATGTCCAATCCGAAACTTGCAGCACATGAGAATACTCCCGCAACCCCCGCAATTACCATCGAAAACTTTCTATAACGGAATGCGGCAAACAGCAATTCTGCGGCAAGGCCTTGAGCAAACCCATAAATCAGAACTTCCAAGCCATGTCCGATAAATGCAGAAAGACCTGCACCTGCAATACTGGCAATCAATGCGACACCCGGCTTACGGATAAGCAAGAATGCAAATACACCATTCATGAACCACATTCCATAAAGCAACTGTCTCGCAACCGGAATCATCGGTTTGACGACGGTATAAAGATCATCCCAGAACTTCATGAGAATCCCGAATACGACCCCTACCATTATCGTAATGAGTAAATCGGTGAATGTTAACTTTTTCAATGAACTCCAACTCCTTTTTTGCTTCTGTTCTCACAAAAAAAGACCGTCTGAAAGCGCAGACGGTCGAGGAGTGGGTTCCCGGGTACCCAAATGATCCTCAGATCACGGCTCTCTACGCTGGCATTATCCAGATCAGATGCGGTCAGCAGCGGATTCGTCTGCTATCTCAGCCTGATTCACTCAAGCACCCGTACGGTCAGTTATGTAAGTGACTCGAGTATACACCAGTAGAAATTTTCTGGCAACCTCTCTAACACCTTTTAGTTTCAGAGATTAATTGGTCGCCACAGCTGTTTCTAACCGTTTACCGAACTTGTCGCGCCAATCGTCAGCAAGAGCCTCAATCGCTAACACACGCTGTATCCCTTCCACATCTTTAGGATTGTGGAAATACGTTGTATTGGCTTCAAGTACTGTGACTCCAAGGGGATCTCTTGTGTGTAAAGCGATTCTGTCATCTGACCGAACTAACCCTTCCTTTAGAACGCGGCATAAGTAGCCGGTAAATCCGGTCTGAATCATATGTTTCATAACTGGTAAACCAAGCCGCTGATCAATAGTGCTGCAAGGGATTCTTCCTTGTGTCACTTGAATGACAGCATCTCCTAGTGTGAAGACATCACCAATACATACTTCAGATTCTGTCATTCCGGAAACTGTAATATTTTCACCGAATGCAGCAGACGGAAGCACACATTCAAATTCGTTATTCCATAGAGCATAGTGTTCATGCGGATAAATACAAACTGCACGATCCGGACCGCCATGGTGTTTTTTATCCGCTACATCATCCCCGCTGAAACCATCAACAGACAATAACACTTCTTCGATTGTTTCCTTACAAATACCCGTAATCAATTCTCTTCCTTTAGCAGTATCAATCTTTTGAGGGATACCTGTTGCGAGAGTTCTCATCTGTATAGCTGCCGTCATCCGAATTCCTACTTTCACAAAAGTTTCCTTTAAGTATAGCAAACAATAGGAATAGTTTGAGCATTGGAATGAAAGTTTTTTCTCTTCATTATGTTTTATGCACATAACGGCAGGGTAGAAACTTAACAACTTAGTAAAGGGATGTGAAAATATGAAAGCAGTGACGTTTCAAGGAAAAAAGTCGATGGTGACAAAAGAAGTGAAAGCACCGAGTATTCAAGAAAATAGCGATGTGATTATCAGAATCACGACGAGTGGAATATGCGGATCAGACTTACATCTTTACCATGGTGGAATTGTACCGGAACAAGATTATGTTGTTGGTCACGAACCTATGGGGATTGTCGAAGAGGTCGGTTCGGACGTGAAAACATTAAAGAAAGGCGACCGTGTCGTAATTCCGTTTAATATCGGATGTGGAGAATGTTTTTTCTGCCAGCACCAGATGGAGAGTCAATGTGACAACTCGAATCCTCACGGAGAAGTTGGCGGTCTTTTCGGTTTTGCGGAGCCGAATGGAAATTATCCGGGAGGTCAGGCGGAGTACTTGCGTGTCCCATATGCAGACTTTACGTCTTTTAAGGTTCCGGAGAATAGCGAACTGAAAGACGAACAGATCGCACTGCTTTCAGATGTCATCCCTACAGCGTACTGGAGTGTCATCCACAGTGGATTGAAAAAGGGAGATACGGCAATTATTATGGGCTCAGGTCCAATTGGATTGATGGCTCAAAAATTTGCATGGATGAAAGGTGCAAAACGAGTGATTGCAGTAGATCATGTGAATTACCGTTTGCAGCATGCCAAAAAGACAAACAAGGTAGAAACCTATAACTTTAAAGAACATGATGAAATCGGTAAGCTGCTGCATGAAGAAACGAAGGGCGGCGCAGACGTTGTCATTGATTGTGTAGGAATGGATGGAACTGTTCAGCCGGGTGAAACATTCGGTTCGAATGGTGATAACCAATTTGGAACCATCAGCCCGATAGTAACGGCTTCAGAAGTTGTTCGTAAGTTCGGCACAGTCCAACTTACAGGTGTCTATGCAACAGACGCCAACAATTTCCCGCTAGGTGATTTCTTCACTAGAAACGTTTCTCTTAAAATGGGGCAAGCTCCTGTTATCCATTTGATGCCTGAGCTTTATAAAAAAATCGAAGAGAACGAATTCGATCCAACCGATATTATTACACACAAAGTGAAGCTTGAAGATGCCGCTGATGCGTATTCCATTTTCGATAAAAAAGAAGACGGCTGTATCAAAGTTTTATTCCAACCATAATTTAGAAAAGTGCGATGTTTGCTCATCGCACTTTTTTTGTTCGACCAAATGAGCCGCACCCCCTATAATGAGACAGAAGATAGAGTACGTATAGGAAATGGGGATCAGTTGTGAAGAAGGCAGTTATATTCGATTTTGATGGGACGATCATCGATACAGAGTCAGCATGGTTTGATATATATCAGGAAATTTTGAAAGAGCAGCATGGATTCAATTTAACATTGGGGGAGTTCGTGAAAGTTGTAGGGTCAACAGATGGGGACCTATTCGACTTCATCGATCAATCGCTGGATGTGCCAATGGATCGAACTGCTTTTCATGACCAAGTCAATGCGAGATTTGAAACCATTCGGGAACAATTAGCGTTGCGTGAAGGGTTTTTGGAAACAGCGAAGGAGTTGAAAGAACGCGGTATGCTCCTGGCAGTTGCGAGCAGTTCGAATCGTAATTGGATTGAAGGGTTTCTTAAGCAATACGGCTTGATAGAGTACTTCCCCATTATTGTGTCTGCTGAAGATGTTGAAGAAGTAAAACCGAATCCAGCCATTTACAACGTAGCATTGAAACGATTAGGTGTGACGGCAGATGAAGCAATTGCAGTGGAAGACTCCTATAACGGATCAATTGCGGCAATTAGCGCAGGTGTGCATTGCTTAATTATCCCGAACGATGTCACACGTTCGTTGTCGTTCCATGAAAAAGGGCAGCTCATTGAGTCGTTTGCTGATTTTGACTACGAGCTGCTGAAGTGATTTAACACAAATCCATACAAAATAAGTAAGCGTTCTGTCCGAAATGGATGGAACGCTTTTAGATTTTTGAATTTAGGGAAAGAGACTTGTAAACAGAAAAGTCTTTCGAACTTTGAAACTATATGACGGAACATTCGTATTAGAAAGAAGGGAGTGATTGACGTGAAAAAAACATTGATAGGTACTGTGATGTTGGTATTGTTGATGGTTTTTCCGATTCCAGCATTTGCAGATGACTTTACAATCAAGGATTTTAAGATTGATGCACAACTTGAAACAGATGGGAATGTACAAGTGAAGGAACTGTTAACGTACGAATTTGATGGCTCATTTAATGGAATTACCCGAGATATTTTTCCGAAAGAAGGCAGTAAAATAAGTGACCTTCATGCAGAAGAGAATGGGAAGTCACTGAAAATCGAGGGGGAGAATGGGAGTTACAAAATTCATAGGAAAGCGAAAGATGAGACTGTCGCTATTGAATTATCCTACACGATTGTTGGAGGTGTAGAAAAATACGCTGACATGGCGCAATTTTACTGGCCATTTTTTGACGATCGCAACGAAACAGACTTTGGAAATACGGTCATTACCATTCGCCCCCCTGAAGCAACAAACGATGTAATTGCAATGGGGTATGATGCAGCACGAGGGTCTGAAATGACTGATGATGCAGGAACTGTAGTCTACAAGCTGGGGGAGGTATCAGCCGGGACGAATGCTGATGTTCGTATAGGTGTGGATGAAGCACTGTTTCCAGGTGCCGTACAAACAAATGACCAGCAAATACGGCCCGAATTGGAAAAAGAGCAAGCATCCCTTGCCGCTGCTCAAGCTCGTTATGACAACATGCATAAGTTGTCTGGAAAGGCGGCGCCGTTCATAGTTGGCGGGGCTGTACTGCTGTTGCTTCTAATAGGTGTTTATGTCATGCGAACAGAAAACAAGCGCCGAGAGAAAGCAGCGATGGATTATCCAGAAGCCTATTTTGTTCCAGAGGCAAGTATGAGTTTGCCTGCAACACTTAGATACACTGTACCTCATGTAGAAAGCACACAAATTCAAACAACAGCATTATTGGACTTACTGCGAAAAGGATACATTGAAAGAGAAGGTGAAGATGCATTTCGCGTAGTCAGCCGTGATACGGAGTACGAGCACGAACGATTGCTCATTGAATGGCTCTTCGACGGTTTTGGCGACGGTGAAACGTTTTCTTACAATGATTTAGACGTATTAGAAGGAGACAAATTATCAGTTCAGCAGGAAGTCACTAAATACAATACGTTGCAAAGTGCATGGGAGAAGTCTATTAGAGAAGAATTAGGACAGAATGATTTGAAAGGCGGAGCGAAGGGGGTTCGTATCCTAGCTATAATCGCAGGATTTTTACTGATTGCCCCAATGATTGTATTCGGAATTTATAATCAGCCGATGTGGTTAGTGTTTTTAATCTTCCCAAGTTTGATTTTAGTGCTATTTGGATTCTTGTACGCTCCGAAAACAGTCAAGGGGCTAGGAATCCAGAATCAGTGGGATGTTTTTAGAAAACGATTGCCTGACGTGACTGAATCAGATTTGAATGATCAGCTCGATGATGAGCAGAAGCGTGCAGTAATTTATGGAATTGGTACTAAGACGTTAGATGAAAAGAAGATGGTTTCATCAGATCCGTCCGTTTACGAACGCGGATACGTTCCGCCGGTTATGTACTACTTCCCAATCGGTACGCTTGCCTATACGCAATTGAATCGAGCGGATAGTGCAGTTGCCGCTTCCAGCACAGCTTCGTCATCCGTTTCTGGCGGCGGAGGAGGAGTCGGAGGCGGGGGCGGCGGTGCCGGAGCCTTTTAAAATGCGATGACAAAAGTTGGTCACAACCAATGCTTGCCTTAATACAATTAGCTAGGTAACCTGCCGGAACCGTGATAAGATGAGGAAATATATTATTTTAGTTCGATACTGGCTGTAGGAGCGTATTTTAATGAAAAAACCGTCACTAACTTTATGGTTGCTGCTAACCAATTTGCTCATTGCCTTTTTAGGCATAGGTCTTGTAATTCCCGTCATGCCAACGTTAATGAACGAATTGCATCTATCGGGGAAAGTAGTTGGCTACTTAGTCGCTTTCTTTGCGGTTGCCCAGCTTTTGGCCTCTCCATTATCAGGGAAATGGGTCGATTCCATTGGCCGTAAAAAAATGATTGTCATTGGACTGCTTATGTTCAGTGCCTCAGAACTGCTATTTGCTGTCGGTCAAACGCTATCAGTCCTGTTTGCATCCCGTATTGTCGGCGGGGTCAGTGCGGCTTTCATCATGCCGGCAGTGACAGCATTCATCGCGGATATCACCACCAATGAAACTCGGGCGAAGGCACTTGGCTATATGTCCGCAGCAATTTCCACCGGTTTTATCCTGGGGCCGGGAGTTGGCGGATTTCTCGCGACTCTTGGTACTCGTGTTCCGTTTTTCTTCGCAGCAGGCCTGGCGCTATTTGCAGCCATCTTCTCGCTGATCATGTTACGCGAACCTGAGCGGAATTATGAAGAAACGATGAGTACGAAAAAGCCTGGATTCAAAAGGATTTTTGCACCCATCTACTTCATCGTTTTCCTTCTGATTTTTGTCTTGTCATTCGGACTGGCATCGTTCGAATCCATTTTCAGTTTGTTCGTCGATCACAAATTTGGATTCACGCCTGCAGATATTGCTATCGTTATTACAGGTAGCGGGATTGTCGGAGCGGTCGCACAAGTTGTCCTATTCGACCGGCTTGCAAAACGGATGGGAGAAAAGAAGCTGATTTACCTGTGTTTGGTGTTATCCGCAATTTTAGTTGCAATGATGACAGCAGTAAATTCTTACTTTGCGGTTTTAGCAGTTACCATAGTCGTGTTTGTCGGATTTGACTTGATCCGTCCAGCGGCGACTTCTTACTTATCTAAAATTGCAGGGAACGAGCAAGGTTTTGTCGGAGGGATGAACTCCATGTTTACGAGCATTGGGAATATGATTGGCCCAATCGTGGGCGGCATGTTGTTTGATATTGACCTCGACTACCCGTTTTACTTCGCAACGATTGTACTTATCGGAGGAGCTATACTGGCATTCGTCTGGATGCGCAGACCTGACGTAACAAAAGACCCTATACACCAGCCGTTGTAATTGGCTGATGTACAGGGTCTTTTTCTATAAGAAGAACACAATCAATTGGGAAGCGATGGCAACTAGTATTAGCGCAAATGGATACGCAGCTGCATAGGCAATCGCGGGATCTTCTGAGTCGATTAGCTGATTCAACGCTCCGAGTGCAGGAGTACTGGTCATGCCTCCTGAAAGCCCTCCGAGTGAGTGAACGACACTGAGTTTCAACAGTTTACGCGCAGCGAAATAGCCGGCGAAAATAGGGATTAACGTAATCAGCACTCCGCCAAATATGAGTTTCACGCCTTCCGTCTGAATCACTTCGACAATACCGGCACCTGCAGTCGTCCCGGCACCTGCTAGGAACAGGACGAGTCCAAGCTCGCGGATGACGTGATTGGAAGGACCATAATAGCGGACGTGGATTGGACCGAGCTTTCCAAAATGTCCGATGATCAATGCCACGAAAAGCGGTCCGCCCGCAGTTCCGAGCTTGATAGTGCCAAGCCCTGGTATCGGAATAGGAAGCAACCCCAGCAAAACTCCAAGCAACAGTGTCACACTGATGGAGAAAATGTCCAAATTTGTGATGGTGAGTTTCTTGCGGGAAAAAAGTTCTTCCACTTCGTCAAGCCGTTGTTCGGTACTGACAATCGTTAAGACGTCCCCTCGGATTAACGGCAGGTTCGGATTTTGTGTCAGTTCAATCCCTTCGCGTGTAATACGGGTGACAGTGGTTCCGTGATCTTTGCGTAATCGAAGTTCCTTCAGTGTTTTCCCAATCACTTCATCAGAATCGACCGTCACTTTGCGAAGGTGGACATTGTCCGGGTTCTCTAAGTCCGTGTCAACAGGCTTACCGACGTATGCGGTCAAACCTTCAAGCTTCGTTTCATTGCCGACAACTACCAAATTGTCGCCATGCAGCAAAACCGTATCACCAAGTGCAATCATTGTATGTCCATCTCGGATAACCCGGCTGACAACAGCGTCATAAGGAGCAAAATTCAACTCGCTTAAACTGCTCTTATGAAGCATCGGATTCGTCACTTCAAGTGTCGTTAGAACAGGTGAACCTGCTGTACGGATTGGATTCGCGGTTTCTTCCAAGTCCTTTTGCAAGTCGATTTTCCCGATACGCGGCAGCAATTGGACGAACAGCACAACGGCCAGCACACCGAATGGATAGGCAATTCCATAACCGACTGATGCGAGCGGGTCATGCGTTGCTTGCAAGGCAGCGGCTAAACCTGGCGTACTTGTTAAGGCTCCTGTCATGAGACCGACACTGAGTGCTGGGTCGAGGTCCAGCCCTTTCGCAACTAGAATCGTCGTTGCGACCGCAAAAATGATAATGAGCAGCGACAAAATCCCGAAAATCAGGCCGCTGGAACGCAGCATGCGGAAGAACTTCGGACCCGCCTGCAATCCGATCCCGACAATGAAAAGACTTAATCCGAAGTTTTGGATCACTGGCGAAATCGCATAGCCGAAATGTCCAAATACCATCGCAACGAGCAAAACTCCTGCCGCCCCTAAGTTCAGTCCTTTAATGGATAAAGAGCCAAACCAAGAGCCCAGAAATAAGATAACGAATAATAAAATCAGCGGTTCGTCGAGCAGCGAGCGCAGTACTTCCATCCAATCACCTCTAAGAAACAATCTACCCCAAGTATACTGCAATCAATCGGCGGAGTGCAGTCTCAAGGTTAGTCGATCTGCAAAAAAGGGAATAATTGAGGTATGCGATGAACGTAAAACAGCTGTAAAAGATAGGAGTGTTCACGTGAGTATTTTATTAATCATCTTTGTCGCATTAGGAGCAGCGGGACTGCTTCTGCAAGGCGTCATGTACACGAAACAATTCAAAAGGAATTTAGGTCTTCGTACGGCAAATACTGTGCTTGGACTAGTCATTGGGTACATAGCGTTCACCTCGTTAGGAGAAAATGAAACTGCGGGGAAAGTGATTTCACTTATACTTGGAATGAGTGCGGTCGCGGGTTTAGCGGTGAGTTTTGTAAAACGGGACGCACTGGCTGGAAAGTTACTCTTAACGGTTTCTGTATTAGGAGGACTTGGCTTTTTGTTTGCAGGAGTATGAATTTAAAAGGAGCCAGACTGCTTATTTCATTGAGCAGTCTTATTTTTGTTGACTCTGACGTTACGTGAGCCTTTACACTGAATGCAGAAGAGGGGGATGTGTATGAAAGTGAAAGAAGTAGCAGCGTTATCGGGTATAAGTGTACGGACATTGCATCACTATGATGAACTTGGACTGTTGAAACCAGCAGAGACATCGGAAGCGGGATATCGGATGTATTCAGATGAAAACCTCGCAGAACTGCAGCAGATTCTGTTTTATAGAGCTCTTGGTTTTTCATTGAAACAAATTAAGGAAGTGCTGGCGAATCCATCATTCAATCGTATGGAAGCATTGAAGAGCCAGCGGCAGATGCTTCATCAGAAGCGAGCGCAACTCGATGATATGATTGAAACCATTGAACGAACTATAAAAGAAGGAAAGGGGAAAGGGACGATGACACACGAAGAAAGGTTCAAAGGCTTTGATTTCAGCGAAAATCCTTATGAGCAAGAGGCCCGTGATCGATGGGGGGACGAAGCAGTAGATGAAACGAACAAAAAGGTGGAAGAACACCAGGAAAAGATGAATGAAATCTACCGGAGACTTGCGAAAGTGCGTCATCTCGCGCCGGATTCTAAGGAAGCTCAGAAAGCAATCGCTGAGTGGTATATGTTTTTAAATACGATTGGTACGTACTCGTTAAATGCATTTGAAGGTCTTGGAGAATTGTATGTTGCAGATGAGCGTTTCACAACAAACATTGATCAGTTTGGGAGAGGGCTTGCAACTTTCATGTGCGATGCCATGAAAGTGTACGCGCGAATATCGAACTAACGATGAACAGGCACCGATGCAGGGTGCCTGTTTTAGTTTGACCAAACAAACTAGTTGCCTTATGATAAATCAAAATAGTTTGACGACATATGAAAGGTTGGTAGTCTATGATCGTTCCTGCAAAATTAGAGACAGGCGATGAAATTCGTATTATCGCGCCGAGTCGAAGTGGTGCAATATTGTCTGAAGATGGAGTGAAGAATGCAACAAAACGAATTGAAGCACTTGGATTCCACGTTACATTCGGTACGCATGCGTTTGAGTCAGACCTTCATCACTCTGCGTCAATCGAACATCGAATCGAGGATATTCACGAAGCGTTCAGAGATCCTTCTGTCAAAGGGATTCTGACAGTAATCGGCGGCTTCAACAGCAATGAATTGCTGCCGTATCTGGATTATGAATTAATCGGAAATAATCCAAAAGTATTTTGCGGATATAGTGACATTACCGCAATTGCGACAGCAATTACATTTAAAACGGGAATGGTCACGTATTCGGAACCTCACTTTTCCAGCTTTTCGATGGATATCGGGCGGGAGTGGCAGACAGAGTATTTTCAAAAGTGTCTGATGCAGAAGGAAGGTTTTACACTCAAGGCTTCTGCTGAATGGAGTGATGATCCTTGGTATTTGGATCAGGAAAACAGAACGTTTGAAAGGACGGAGTGGAAAGTCTACAACGAAGGAACCTCTCAAGGGCAAGTCTTCGGGGCGAACTTGTGTACATTGAACTTGCTTCAAGGAACAGAATACATGCCTGACTTGCAAGGTTCGATTCTATTCGTAGAAGACGATGATATGACAATCCCTGAGACGTTTGCACGTGATCTTGCATCACTGCTGCAAGCGTCAAGTGAAATTCATGGACTCGTGATTGGCCGTTTTCAGCGCGGCTCCAAAATTACGGATGAGCAACTTCACTATATACTCGATAAGCATCCAATTCTTCAAAACATCCCTGTATTGCATGACGTTGACTTTGGCCATACCCAGCCGATGTTCACATTTCCGATTGGTGGAGTAGCAGAACTGAATGGTAACGATAAATCGATTTACTTAAAGGTTTTTTGACAAAGCAAAAATAGAATTCTTCAGTACTGCCTCACAGCTCAGCTGATTACGAATAGTATATGGCTTAAGTGAACTTAACTGAGCAAGTTTCCCGGGAGTCAACATATGTCTGATGTAAGTTCAAAAAAATTATAGAAAAGAGGAGCAGAGTGCATGAAATATTTTAGTACATTCAGGCTGATCATTGGTGGAGTTGCACTGGGTGCCGCTTTCATGTTAAGTGCCTGCAGTTCAAATGAATTGAGTGAAACAGAAGCGTTTCAAAAAGAAAAGAGTGCAGAAGGCTTAGCAGAAGCTTCTGAAACAGATGCTTCTAAAGAAAAAGAGAACACGTCTTCAAATGCAAATTCAACAGATGGTAATGGGGAAGCCGCATCCAATTTGCCAAAGTACTTGCCGGAAGATTTCCCATTGCCTTCTGATGCTGAAATTTCACATATACATTCAGAACAGACTGATGGTAAAAAATACGTCTATTTTAGAATTCGTTCTAAAGAAAGCATGGATTCTGTCACTTCCATGTATACGAATTATTTTGAAAAAAGAAAACTGGAAGACGCAGCCCAGACTATAGATCAAAGAAATATCATCATTCAAGGTGAAAGCCCAACCTACTCAGAGTATTGGTCCATGATCGGCGGAGCATTGACGGATTCAGGCGGTGTTATTGAGCTGACAGTGTCGTGGGAAGAATTATAACTGACTTGCTGAACCGGCTCTAAAAAGATGTCTAAACAAAGTTAAATAGTGAACTTGTTAGAATGGCAGCCGGAATTATAGATTCCATTGCTGTACACGAGAAACAAACTTTTTTCAATCTGTGGAATTGGCATTCAAAGGAACTGAGAACAGATTTTTTGTATCGAATCAAACAAATATAACAATATTTCTCAATCTTTTTTTGCTAGGCATGGGGATATGGAAGATATCCAGAAAAAAGTATGCAGAACTTTTCGGCGGCTGGAAGTCCGTTAAGAAAAAATGGTTCACAGCAGATCTTGCTAATATAGGGTATTTAATCGAACTGAACTGATTTTAACGAACTTACTAATTCTCAGACGGGCACTGCTTCATGCAGTGCCTTTTCGCGTGGAAATCTTCTCGATCTTATCATTTTTATGAAACACGACTATTCAATTGTCTTGTCAAAAAGTTCGTTCGTTAAATCTCCATTGATCCCGATTGCTGCAGCACTGCCACTGCCTGCTGCGACAATAAGCTGGGCAGGGACGATATTTGCCATATCTCCAGCAGCGTACACATTCCATATATTCGTACGCCCATATTCATCCGTTTGGATTCCGCCGTATTTGTTTAACGTGCAGCCCAGGTATTCGGCAAAATGATTTGGATGCGACCACAACGGAGTAACGAAACCATAGGATCGCTCAATGAGCGTGCCGTCTTCAAGACGAATGCGTTCCAGCTGACCGTTTGAACCTTCAAGGCCGGAAATAATATCTTCGACAACTTGGATGCCATGTGATTCCAGACGCTCCCTATCTCCCAATTCGAGCCGGCCTTCTCCATTAGTGAAAACAATCAGATCGCGGCTCCATGTGAAAATCTCTTTCGCGAGTTTGTAGACATTTTTGTCCGCAATGACAGCGAGCGGCTGATCCCGAACTTCCCAGCCGTCACAGTAGGGACAGCTGAACAAGCTCGTCCCGTAAAATCGTTCAATGCCCGGTACATTCGGCTGCTCATCTTTTAACCCTGTCGCCAGCAGAATCTTAGTGCATGAATAGACATTGTTGGATTCTGCAGTGACTTCGTAATGTGTTTCTGAACATCTTTCAATGGAATACACCTTTTCGTGTTTCACTTGGATGGAAGGGTAGGCTTCCAATTCTTGCAATGCAAGCTGCCGTAATTTTGCTGGCTGGATTCCATCACGTGTTAAAAATCCGTGCGATTCCCGGACGACATGATTACGGGCTTCGTTACTATCGAATAAAATGACATTTCTACGGGCTCTTCCTAAAACGAGCGCGGCGTTCAATCCTGCCGGTCCCCCGCCTATGATAATGCAGTCATAGTCCATCTTAAATACTCATCCTTTCTACATACATTCACTTTACCCGTACGCACTGCAAATAAGCATGAGGTCTGCATGCATGGTAGATAAACACAAAAGAAACATAAAGATTTTTTAATGGGACAACCTATTTTTTCTGGAAAGAGATGGATGAATCTTCGTAACATGTTATAATTGAAAAGAGAATTCAGTCTTTTGGGATGGATAGTTTTACAAGTTGACTGCCATTGCATAGTAAGACTACTTACAGGAAGAATCCATATGATAGCGACAGGAAGTTATATCGTGCTGACACCAGTACTCGCATTTCTCAGCGGACTGCTGTCATACAGTTTTATGCTTCAGCTGTTATGGGATGAAACGATTGGTGCGGAATTAGGAACGGTTGTCTTCTGGGGCAGTGCGGTTTTTTCGGTCATGGTACCTGTCTATTTTGTCGCGGTCTACATGATTGAACGCCGATTCAACAGCAATAAGCTTCTTCTTTTTACCGCAGCCTGTCTTCTGATCTCATTTCTGCCAGTGTTTCTAATTTTTGTTCCGTTCGGCAGTCAGGCGCTGTTTTCGGAACAATCTGCGCTGGCAACCTCATTTTTTGCAACCACAGGGATTTTTTTTTGCCTGTGCAGTTGGATATTCAGGAGATTCAAACCGAATAACTATACTGCCTAAAATGACCTTCGGTTCGCGGGGCATTTTGACGTAAACGTGCAGTATTCTGGGAAGTAAATGAATGTGAACATACAAATGATCTACAAGGACTTTGGGTTGATTCACAGGGATATGATTACTATCGATTCATGGAACGCAGACAGGATGGTAAGGAATATTGGGTGAGCGAACAGGGGGGAATCTATTGAATCTATTTATTCTTGGAGTATTTCTCGTTTTCATAAAGACAAATCTGCAGTTGTTGGACACGGGTGTGTGTTTCTATGTCTCGAATGCTGCAGGCTATTTGCTGATCTATGCAGGGATCAGGCAGTTGAGAGAAGAGTTTCAGGCATTGCGAAGACTTGCACCATATGTATTGGTGATGGTGCTGCATAGTGTCGGATTCGCTGTTCTGAATGGCACCGGCCATTCGATTCAGACGATTTCCTTGTCAGGCAGCTGGGCTGCTATTCTGGCGGTATCGCTTGCTTTGCTTGCTGTGGCGGGAATGGGAATGATTTTTTATATTCTCCACGAGGTAATCACGGCAGTCCGAAGTGATGACAGTTCCGCATTTCCGGAAGTAGGCAGTCTTGAGAAGATGCCCGTGATGCTCTTCATCCTATTATTGATGAATTGCGTGCTCTTCTTTGCGGCGCCGTCTGCTGCTAGCATCTTAATGATTATTTTGCTGGGTGCAGAAGTGATGTTTATTGCCAGTATCTCTGCGAAAGTCCGTACAATTTGAGAGGCTGTTTCCAGAAAGAAGGATGAAGGATGACGCTAAATGATTTTATGAAAAATAACTTTCCAGACTTGGAGCTCCAATCGCCACTGTTCTACTCATGGGATGCGAGCATTCGGTTTGAACTCGGAGTAAATGAAAGCCCAGGCAGTATTCATGAGAATCCCCTGTATTTACAGGGCGTCTATCGACGAGCAATCGATTTATTCGAAACCTTGCATGCTCCTGAGGATGAGCTCTATCTTGTGGTCGATGTCCACGATTTTGGAAAAGGGCATGCGCTGCGGCGAAAGTTAAATGTGTTCGCGAAATATGTTGGAAAGAATTCGGCATTGCGCCGACTGCGGCATGAGAACCGGCCGTACATTTATCCCGAAGATGATGAAGACGGGACCTATCGTACACATCGCTTCAGTCTCAAATGCTGCCGTTCGGATTTCCGGTATGCGGCACTTCTGAGGGCCATCTGCAACCAGGACATGGGAATACGTCCAAGCATTCACTTTCCAGTCTACTTTGTGAATGAAACGAAGGGGACAATCTACTATGTTTATGATGATAGAGGCTGTGATTTGCTCGGAGTGAACCCGGAAGCAATTCGCCGAGTGTATAACGAGTTTAACACCTGGATTTTGGATTATGACCGCACAGAAATCGATGAGGTGTTTAAGTAACCTGGATAGACGAACACTTTGCCGCGCTGGTTTAGGACATCATTACGCGTTACTGAATGAATAGGAATACAGCAATCGGCGGTGCCGGTTTCACTCCAATAATTTAAGCTCTTCCTCTTATAGATAAATGAATCTTTCATCACACAGGCTATTTCAAGGAATGCTGTTCAGCGAAACGAGATACAAAATATAACTTAAAACGAATAGGGGAATTTCAAATGGAAACATTTCAAGCAGCGATTGAGGATTTAGAAGGGGTATCAAAGTTATTTAATTCATACCGCATGTTTTATGAAAAACCATCAGATTTAGAGGGTGCTGCGAAATATATAAAAGAGCGCATGGAAAAAGAAGAATCTGTAATACTTGTTGTGAAGAATGATCAAAAGTATTTGGGATTCGCACAACTCTATCCCGTGTTTTCCTCAATCTCGATGAAAAAATCATGGATATTAAATGATATGTTTGTTGACCTGGAAGCTCGAAAACTAGGAATAGGACAACTGCTCTTAAATCAGGCGAAGGACTTTGCTGTTAAAACTGGTGCGAAAAGTATTGTTCTGGAGACAGCACCAGATAACTATGCTGCTCAAAAATTATATGAAAAAAACGGATATGAGCGAGATACACAATTTTTCCATTATGAATTAAGTTTAATGTAATTAGGATCTAATCGCATCTACCGTATTTGAGATCATTTGCCACGTAAGGTTTGTACATTAATCTGGCCGAATAATCAAATGAACTCTGTAGAAAATCAGGAGGGAGGTCAGTATGGAGTTTGATTTAATCTGGATTGCTATAGGAATTGCGGCTGCAGGGTATTTTATAGGCAATGGGCTTAAAAACTTTAAAAATCCTGATGCTAAAGACAGTCTTAGTGAACTTTTTGAAGATGATGACAATGAACACGAATTGATAAAGGAAAACAATGTTCATTACTTTATAGGGATTTCTAAAGAAGATACAAAAAGCTTAATTTCAGAACATCCAGACATACCACATGTTCTTATAAATAATAAAATTTATTATCCTAAAGCAAAACTCCGTAAATGGTTATCTGAGTTGGGAGAATAGGATAGTCAGCACTCGGAGGCTTGAACCCTACAGTGACGTGCAAGAATCTTTAAATAACACTAAACTGATGAGGGAGTGAAATTGATGAAAAAATTATTTTTACTAATATTCTCTGCTTTTGCACTCTTATCTCTATCAGCATGTGCACAGAAAAAGTTAAGTTTTGAAGAAGTGGATACTGTCCCTAAAAAAGTAAGAGAAGCAATAAATCCTGATGATCAACTTCAAATGATTAATAAAAATGGTAAAGTGTCTTATTTTGTTTTTCAATCACAAGAAGATGTTGACGCCAGTTTGGAATCCGTGGATAAGACAACACTTATCAAGTTAGATGAAAAGGATGCAAGCGATAATGAACTAAAGCAATATATATACACGTTAACAACAGACGATTCTGTTGATACAATTGATATCAAAGTTAATGGTGAATCAACGCCATATCCTATGACTATTATAAACTAACGCGGGTTTTTACCGCAGAATGTTTGTGCTGCCGTCAGGCCAAAAAGTAGCATACGAACTGTTGCTATCCGTTCCAACGCACGCTTTCCCGAGGGCGTGGCTTGAGCCGCTTCCTCAGCTGCGCTCCGTCCAGGGTCTCAAGGCACACGCTGATCCCTTCGGAGTCGTCCGTCTTGCGCTCCAAGCAACGGAGTGTAGTTATTAATAGTGTATTCTAGAATCTGGCCGATTTGACGAACATAAATTAATCCTTAGTGAGGTGATACCATTCCTTATATAATGAATAAAGCTGTATTCAAAAGAGCTATTAACTTTTTCCTGATTGCAGTAACTATAACAATTATTGCATTGATAATAACTTACATAGTTAACCCGGAGCTACAAGGAATACACGAAGGAATAAAAAATAAAGCATCGACTGAGCTGAGTGAGTCGGTAGGTTTATAGAAAGTATGGGCTTTTGTAGTAATTAATGGGTTTCAAGTTCCGTTACAAATGTTTATTCTGGCTTTAATTCCAATACAATTTTTATATTTCGTAATGATTATTTCTACTGTTTCATTGCCAGGTATCCTTTTCGGTCTTATTTTGCAGGTCGATACTAAAACAGCTTTTGAGTTAATAGTTTCCTTTGCCCCTTATTATGTATTTGAAATTTTTGCTTTTTGTTTATTTGGTGCTATTCTTTTCGAGTTAAATCAAGTTGTAAGACTAAAAATGAAGAATATATTTAAAAAGGAAAAAGTAGAAGTATCTCTTCTTAGAAAAGTTTTTGAAACAGTAAGTATTTATGTTGTTTTATCTTTGCCCTTAGTCGTACTAGCTGCATTTCTAGAAACTTATGTCGCTGATTTTATATCAAGCCTATTTTAATTCGTCTTCTAGAATCGGGCCAGTTAAAAGAGTTGTTGAGGAGACAGAAATATGAAATATACGGGGGGATAAATGATTATTTTCTGGAGATTGAATGTTATTAGTGTGTTATATGCTTTAATGATTTTCATACCTATGGAGCTTCTTACAAATGGTTCCCGCATAAGTAGATTAACAGGATGGAATTTTAATGTTACTGCTATAGTTATAGGAATAAGCACTATTATTTCCGTTATAGTTTTCTCCATAATTATTGGCTACTTGACTAAGACTTGGATGAATAATCGTAAATCATCTTTTTGGTCTGTTCTCCTATGGTTGCCGTATTTAGTTCTATTTACTTTTATATTCGCTTCTTTATTTCCAATTAATAACCCTGCGGATAAAGGAGGTCCTAGTGACGGACTCCTGATTTTGGGACTTTTAATCTTGTATCCTTTATATATTTTATTGCTTAATGCATTTAGCACATTTATGAGTGATGAAAAAATAATATAATTCAATGTCAATAATTTGACTGATTTAACACTATTCCAGATTCGGAGGCATTTTTCGTATAAGGTTTGTGCTTCAATCGGACCATTTAGCCGAGTTGAATAATAAAAAAATTACACTAAAATTATTAGATAGGGAAGTCATATATGGATTACGCAAAGGATAAAACAAAAAATATAAAGCACGATTTCAAATTAAAAAACGCAATTTTCCCATTTTCTTCTCTTACATTGATTTGTTTTGCTGTAATCTATGCTTTAGTAGTTTACGATGTACTCGCAATCCCAAATTTACTTTCTTTTGATAATCCAATAGAATCTATAATAATTTCAGGGGTTGCTTCTGTTGCTTTATTATTGTTTGGAGTCATTTTAACTTTAACTATTCCCGAGGACTACATTGACGACACCAATAAAACATACCAAAATGACAGATTGCCAGATGTTTTCATTTTTATGTTTGTAGCTGTATTATTTGAAGAAACGTTATTTAGAGGCATTATTCAAAACCTACTTTTGATATTTACAGGTCATCAATGGGTTGCAATTCTATTAACGGCTTTATTGTTTATTGCCTTTCATATTCAATATTTTCAAAAGCCAATCATGTTATTGAATATCTGTATTCCAAGCTTAGTTTTTGGTTGGATCTATTTTAAAACTAACAATATTTTAGTCCCGATTTTTGTTCATTTTATATTGAACTTCGGAATTACGATATTATTTAAATATGAATTAATAAGTTTTAAGAGATGATTTTTCCATTAACGGGTGCGTTTGTTTGGTAACAGTTTCCCCTAGAATCGTTCCAACTCCTGTATAAAACTTTAAAAAATTTCATGATGTGAACGAACTATCTTATGATACATAAAGACTGATACAATAGAGGCAACAACAAACGAGGGGTGTTATTTATGAATGAAAATTCACGACGAGAACGCCAAAAGCAAGTAGAATTTGCAGTTGGAATGGCCGCAATTGTCGGTGGGAAACCAAATGCATTTACAAAGAACCTCTTAAATCAATATGAAAATGGTCAAGTAACATCCAGCCAATTGAAGCAAGCGATTGTTGAAAAATATACAAGGACTTTACAGTAATTTATGGATCCTTATATTTATCCTAATACTAACACTTTAATCAACAAATTAGACATTCGGGATGAACAAAGATTAATTGATGTTGAAGCACAGTTGTTAATCGCTGCAATTGTAGATATTACTTCTATCATCCATCACTTTCTTTTTCATGAGCTATATTCATGGGCTGGGAAATTCCGAACAGTCAATATATCTAAAAGTGAACAAGCTTTAAACGGTTTATCTGTTACTTATAGCGATAAAGATCACATTCTATCTGATTTGAAAACTGTTTTCAGTTGGTCTGAATCTAAACAATGGAGCTATTCCAATCCTAGTCTCGTGAAAGTCTTTTCGGCATTTATGATAAAGCTTTGACGCGTTCATCCTTATCGCGAAGGAAATACAAGAACAGTTTCGATCTTCATGAAGCTTTTTGCTGAAGCAAGTAGGCTAGACTTCAATGCTCAATTACTTTCACAACATGCAGGATATTTACGAAATGCACTGTAAGCCCCCAATTAAATAACGCATAGGCAACGCAGCACCCCGCTTGGTACGATATTCGTATCAAACAGGAGGTGCTTTCTTTGTTTTTAAACCCTTTAACGATAGTCCCCGTTTCCTTACAACCCACCAAAAGTGAACAAACTCCAGCAAATCCAACGAAGACCTCCGGTCACTGTCAAATCAAGATTGGTAGCGCTGAAGTCACACTCCAGAATGGCGTGGATGAACGGATTATCCAAGTCATTATACGGGAGCTGATGAACCAATGAGGCAAGATTATACAGATGTTCAGAATATCTATATTGTCTGCGGAAAAACAGACATGCGAAAAGGAATTGATGGACTCGCTACACTCATTCAAGATTCCTTTGATTTAGATCCATATGGTGATTCTATTTTTCTGTTCGCAGGTGGAAAAAAGGATCGATATAAATGTCTATATTTCGATGGTGATGGTTTCGCTATGTTGTATAAAAGACTCGATGCCGGAAAACTTCAATGGCCACGTAGTGAGCGGGAAGTGAAAAATCTAACGCAGCAAGAACTTCGTTGGTTGCTCGAAGGGTTAGCTATTCAGCAGCCAAGAGCGATTGCTCCTTCATTAAAAAGCTCCTTTTAAAAACTTCTGTTCATGGGCTCCGCTATCCGGTATACTACGTTCAACAAGAAAGAAAGCGGTGAAGGAAATGGCCAATCGTACCTCTGAACAAGCATTGGAAAAAGTCATCAGTATGTTGGAAGAGCAATTGGCGCATTCCAATCAACAGAATGAACAGCAGTCCAAGCAAATCGAAAAACTAACTGAGCAGGTTCAGCACTTGACGAAGATGCTTTTTGGATCAAAATCCGAGAAATCAAGATACAATGTGCCCGACGGGCAAAGCTCTTTGTTCGATGAGGAAGAGGACCCTTTTCACGATTCTGAGCAAACAGAAGATCAAAGCCAACAGGTGATTTCTTACACTGTTGTTCGTAAAGCATCGAAGAAGAAGCGGAATGACCATTTTCATGAAGGTGTGGAAACGGAAGTTGTTCATCATTATCCTGACCTACTCACCTGTAGCTGTTGTCAAAATGATTTGGCAAGAATCGGTGGGATAGTCGTTCGAGAAGAAGCAGAATTCATCCCTGCCAAACTGAAACGTATTCAGCATATGGAGCACTCCTATGAATGCAAACACTGCAAACTAGATAGTTCTATAGCAGCCAACATCGTGCGCGGAAAGGCACCTCAACCGGTGATTCAACGGAGTCTCGCAGGTCCAAGTGTGCTAGCCAAGGTCATATCAGACAAATATAATCTTTATCTTCCTCTATATCGTCAGGTAAAAGAATGGCTTCGTCATGGGTTGGAAACGAATGATAAAAATCTATCCAACTGGGTGATCAAGGTTTCAAATGAGTGGCTATTGCCTTTATACCAACGGATGACTTCACTAGCGATGCGAAGGACTGTCCTACATGTTGACGAGACAACAGCGCAAGTGATTTATCGGCCTGATGGAAAGCCTGGGAACACGAAGGCATACAATTGGGTCTACAAAACTGTTCCCTGCCAAGGACCTGTGATGGTGCTTTTCCATAGTTCGCTATCGCGAGCACGAGAAGTTCTGAAGAACTTCCTTGGTGATTACAAAGGAACAATCATTTGTGATGGCTATTCTGCATACGGCGGTTTACCAGGTGTCACCTTTGCCAACTGTTGGGCGCATGTTCGTCGTTATTGGCTGAAAGTCGACAGTAAGAATGGTAGGATTGGCGTCGACTATTGCAATCAACTCTATCGACTTGAGAACAAATTCAGAGAAATGCGTCCTGGCAAAAGGCGACGAATGCGAAAGAAGTATTCCAAACCGATTGTGACCGCCTTTTTTAAATGGATAGAAGAAAGTCATTTCTATGGGAAGAATGCGATTGCCACTGCAACTGACTATACATTGAAAAGAAAAGATGAACTCCAACGTTTTCTTTTCGATGGGCGGATTGAAATTGATAATAATCCAGCTGAAAATGCCATCCGTCCCAATGTTCTGGGTCGGAAAAACTGGCTTTTTTCTGTCAGTGAAGCAGGTGCTCAAGCAAATGCGATCTGTTTGAGTTTGGCTGAGACTGCAAAAATCCATGGAATCGATTTCTATGCATATTTGAAAAAAGTATTAACGGATTTGCCGTCTCTTCATTTCCAGCAGACTTCTGAACTATTGGATGCTTATTTTCCGTGGTCGCCGCAAATTCAAGAAACATGTAAATTGAGATAGCCCTTCGTCTTCAAATTATTGAAGAGAAGGGCTATTTGTAGAGCATGCCGAAAGGCTGTGCTTTTTTATATTACGGGCTTACAATGCACTAGTTCTTGCCACAGTAGAAGAAGCTCCAGAACCACAATATCTATTGAATATGATATCTGATGCACTAGATATAGTCGAATTCAATAAATTCAAGCCTGATGATGAAGCGTCTAGTAATTATCAAGTGATTGGAAAATACGATGTTTCCAAATATGAAGAAAAACCGTTCGAAATTGATCTTGATGATGAATAACTTTATTTTACAAATCAATTCGGTAGACTTTAGGTATTCATATTGAAAATGCAAAAGTGAAAATTCACTTTTGCATTTTTTATAACAACTTCATCTTATTGTTGCTCATTTCAGGTAATGTAGTTTGATTGGAAAGCCTACCATAACTATATTCAGATGGATTTCATGAATAAGGTTTGTGCTTCAAACGGGCCAGATTGATGTACTTAGGGTGAATAAAAAAAGGAGTGAATTGCGTGAAGCTGTGGAATGACACTGTTTTTAAAAAAGGTTTTGTTTTTCTATTCCTATTATGTTTTCTTTTAGTAGCTTGCAGTAACGAAGTTGAAGAAGCTAAAGGCGAAATGGATATAAAGGGGAATATTGTAGAAATAGATAGCACTGAAAATAGTATCTTGGTTGAGGATAATCAAAAAGGTTTAACATGGGTAGCACTGCATGAAAATGATGACATCAAAAATTATGAAGAAGGACAAGAAGTGGCTGTTTGGGTAGATGGTGGAATAGACACTTCTTCACCTGCATTCACTCAAGCATTAAATATTGAAATTATAAACCCGAAACAATGATATTTCCGTTCTGTAATCGGGGGCAATTCTGGAATTAAGATTATGCCGTTAAAGGACCATTAAGTTTAAAGCAAGTTATATAAAATGGGGGTATTATTTTGGATAGTTGGTCAGGTTCAGCAGGGATTTGTATCAATGAACACAAAAAGATTTTAATGATTAAGGGCTTCGATTCGGAGGGATGGGCAGTACCTTCTGGTGGTATTGAGGAAGGTGAAAGTCCAGAGGAATGTTGTGTAAGGGAAGTTAAAGAGGAAACAGGATATGATGTGAAAGTCATTGAACAATTAAAACTTAAAGAAACGATTATTAACGGTATACAAGTAAAGACTTATTATTTTAAAGTTGAAAAGACTGGAGAAAGTACCGGAATAAATGATCCAGATGGAATTATAGCCGAAGCCGATTGGAAATCTATATCAGAAATTAAAACAATTAGCCACGCCTATCCAGAGGACTTAATATTTATATTAGAACAACTTGAACGGTTATAGAGCAATCGGGTGCTTTAGTTCAAGAAGGATAATCTAATAAATGGAGTGCTTTGTTTGTTATATTGGATCTAAGAGCGTATATAAAGAGGCGTTAACTCCATCCTAAATAGACTCATTACGCATAGGATGGTGGTCATTTGAAGTATTTTAAAATCATCGCTTGTTCATTCGTTGTTTTTTTCATCTGTATAAATTTGATCAGTCATGAAGGAAGTGCTTCAGATGGTGAGGTTACACTAAAAGAAGCGATTGACATTGGATTGGAGAGGGCAAAAGAATGGAATGAAAATGCGGCATTAACGAGATTAACCAGTGTTGATGAAAAAATGGGAGGTACAAGAGGAGAAACAGGGAAACGCTATAGGTGGACAATGACGTTTATCGTTCCAGGTACAGATGATTATGTAATCATTGGTATCTCTGAAAAGAAAATTGCATTTTTTCTACCGGGTCAGCAAACGCCGGATACGATAATCCCCTATGATGAGATTAAATTAGATAGCCCGGATGTTCTCCAATGGGCAAAGGATATATACGACCTACAACAAGGAAAAGATTGGGCGACAGGTTATAACTTTACACTCGATAGTATCGATGGTAAGCCCATTCTAACAGTGTTTGGAAATGACCCAAATAGCCGTTTCGCTACCGTTTCATTCAATGCTCAAAACGGAGAAGTAGTCAGCGCTGGTCATAAATTGCCATACGGTGGGGGATTACTATCTAAACGGAATGGAACCGATAACCTGACCAAAAAAGGGATGGCGATTACGGGAGTTGTCGCTGGAAACAGTTCACTAGTCGTATGGGGTGACAAAAAACCAACACAATTTGGTGTAGCCAAGCAGCCCTTTATTGAATGTAGCCAAAATAATGGAGAAACCTGGACAGAACTCCAAGCCGATATTTATGTCACATATGCGTGGTTTGACAGCAATGATCGATTATACGTAGCAACGGAAAAAGAATTATGGGCAGGTGTGACAACAAAAAGTAAAGGAACAAAAATCCTTTCATTAGAAGAACCAATCGAAAAAGTCGATACTTCAATGAACAACCATATAGTGGTGCTAGCAAATGGAAAGATTTATTATACAACCAATCAAGGGAAGAGTTGGGAACAAGCTATTGTGCCCAAACCAATTTATGATGTTCAAATTTCGGATAATGGGGATTTGGTGGTATCTACAGAAGAAAGTAAAATACTTCGGAAGACAAATGATGGATGGAACGAGATCACCATGCCGGATCGTAATGATGTACCCCGGAATATGAAAGTGATTCATAATAGGCTCTTCATCCTTATGAAAAGTGAAATTTGGATCCGGGATCTCCAAGAGGGGAATTGGAGTAAAATTCAAGTTGATGAAACGATTGTTGCACTTGTTAAAAAGAGAGAGAAATTATTCGGAATTCAACATAGAGGTGTAGCGATTTATGCCATCAACGAGCAAGGTGAAAGTAAATCTGAAAAAGTGTTTGATGCGGAGGATTCCATCGTAATTTATGATATGGATAGCATGGGAGATACGTTATGGATTGCGACAGCACCAGATTATTCGTGGGAAGAAATGCCGATTCTGCAGAGACGATAAAAGCTGCAAGTGTATATCCATGAAAAAATATATTGTGAAACATGTCACTTAAACTAACGGGTGCGATTCTTTGGTAATACACCCTTAGTTGATTGGAGTGCAAGCCGTCGACTCCGAGAGGATTAGCGTGCGCTTGAGACCCTGGACACGAAGCGAAGGAAGCGGCTCAAGCCACGCCCTCCGGAAAGCGTATGGCTGGAATGCAAATCAACGTGCTTAACGCTATTCTAAATACGGTTGCGACTCTTTGGTAATCCCCTTATGATTAATTGGCTTCCAAGCCGTCGACACCAAGAGGATTAGCGTGTGCTTGAGGCCCTGGGGTTAAAGCTGCTTTAATTTTTGTGAAGTTCTCAGAAATACGGAAAAGCGAGCCCTTCGCTGTTTGCTTGGCTGAAGCCACGCCCTCCGGAAAGCGTCTGGCTGGAACGTAAATCAATGGGCTAAATGCTATTCAGGTAATGATTGGTAAACATAACCAAGTAGATTTTAAAAGATATAGGTATGGAAAAACCCGCGAATGATCTATTCATTCGCGGGTTTTTCATGATGTGGAAATCATGTCGTTATTTTTCAATCGGCTCAATTTGTGTTCGTTGTTGTCCTAAAGATTTATCCACAGGAATCACTAAGTTCAAAATCACGGTCGCTAGTGCACCTACTGAAATTCCTGAAGAGAGAAGGTAGTTCGCCCAGTTCGGGACGGTTGCCAGCACTTCTTTTGGAAGCACGGTAACTGCAATTGTCAGCAAAATCGGAACACCGATGACGATCATATTGCGGTCGTCGATAATAATCGGCTGAATGATTTTCATACCATTGGTGACAATGGCCACACAGACAATCCCGAATATCCCGTTGATGACGGATTCAGGAATACAAATAATGATGGCAGACAATTTGGGGATGAACCCCAGCAACACTAGAATGAAACCGCTCGCCATGATGACCATCCGGCTTCCTACTCCTGTAATCGCAAGTAACCCTGCGTTTGAAGAATACCCAGTGAGTGGCGTGCTTCCAAATAGAGAGCCTACGAAACATCCCAGTCCTTCGCCAAATGATGCACGATTTAAACGCTTTTCATCCAACTCTTCTTCTGTAATCGTTGAAACGACGAACCATGTTCCAGTCGTTTCAAGCAAGATGATTAAGTAAACAAGCATCATCGTGAGGATAGCGCCCATATCGAATACAGGCTTACCGAATGGCAGCAGTGTCGGGAGCGAGAACCATGCCGCCTCTTTTACAGGTGAAAAGTCAATTGGATAAAAGAAGCTGGCAGCGATTGAACCACCAACAATTGCGAGAATGACAGAGACGAGTCGGAAAAACGAGCCGAATCGTGGCAATCTTTTACCGAGAACCATACACGTGACAAGTATACCTGCAGAGATTGAAGCGATTGTTACGTTTTGACCAATAGTACCTTCTGCAAAGTAAATATTGTTTAAGCCAACAGGCATTAACGCAATACCTACGATGATGATTACTGTTCCTCCAACGATTGGCGGAACAATCTTACGGACAGTTTTTGCAAAAACTTTTAATGGATAGCCGAGAAGTGCAATCATGATTGCCCCTGGGATAAGACTTCCTGCAATCGCGCCGAGTCCGAGCTTGCCTCCAATTGCGGCAATTGCCCCGATTGGTACATAGGAAGGACCTTGAACAACTGGAAGTTTTAAACCGAATCCAGTTTGTATGAGTGTTGCGAGTCCAGTTGCAAGGAAACACATTTGAACGAAGAACGAAGTATTTTCTGTACTTAACGAGAGTAAGCCCGCTACGATAATGGGCGCAATATACAAATCCATCGCGAGTACGTGCTGTAAACCTAGCGCGATTGCTTTAGGATAGCTTACTTTCTCATCAACACCGATGAGCAGACCATCTGGACGTTTCTTGGACAACATGAACACTCCCTAGTTCGTTTTTGTTACGGTATAGATTGGAGTATAAAGAATAAAATTTAGTTTGTACAGTGTAAATACGAACGTTTTTAAAAGTAATTATATTTTAGTTCGTGTTTTGGGTTGACCAAAATGAATTCCTTTCGTACACTTGTGGTAATCAAACAAGTGGAAGGGGATCTATCCATGTTGAAAGATCAGGCATTACAAGAAGAGTGGCTCGTCGCATGTCGGTCGCAAGACGTTCAAGAAGCACCCATTCAGGTTATCCTAATGGGAGAACGACTGGCGATTTTCCGGAATAGCAAAGGCGTTCACGCATTTAAAGACTTATGTATACATAGAGGAGCGGCCCTATCGCTCGGTGAAGTGAAAAACGATTGTCTTGTCTGTCCGTATCATGGATGGGAGTATGAAGACAAAGGGGATTGTGTGAAAATCCCGCAGCTGCCTGAGGGAAAATCGATTCCGAAGAAAGCGAAAGCTACTACCTATTCTTGTGTCGAGAAATATGGTCTGATCTGGGTGAACCTTGCAGGAAATGAACCTGAGTTCTTTAAGTATCCAGAGATGGAATCGGATGAATGGAGAAATGTGATTTGGGGGCCGCAAGAAGCAGAAGCTCTGCCGCCGAGAATTGTTGAAAACTTCTTGGATGTCGGTCATTTAGCGGTCGTTCACCAAGGTTATCTCGGTGAAGAATCACATCGTGAAATTGAACCGTATAAGATGAATGAAGCAGAAGGAAGAATGTATTCAGATGAAATCCGCATTTTCCAGCCGGATGCAGACGGAACCGGCGTCGCGAAATACGTCTACTATACGTATGAAATCGTTCGTCCGCTCACAGTTCGTTTTACGAAACGAGATGCCGAGAATGATACACTGATGACGATTTTACTAACGGTTCGTCCTATGTCTGAAACGCATTCGGTTGCCTATGGAATCCTGTCATTCAACTACGATACAGGCCAGTCAGATGAGGAGATTATAGCGTTCCAGGATTTGATATTCGCTCAAGACAAGCCGATTGTTGAAAATCAGAAACCTGAAGAATTGCCACTCGATTTGCAAGTGGAACTATCTCTGATTTCAGACAGAGTCAGCATTGCCTATCGTCAGTATTTGAAAAAGTGCGGTGTCGTTCTCGGCACAGCTTAATAGCGAGAATCCGACTACCCGTTTTGGGTAGTCTTTTTGCTTTGTGTGATAAACTAATAGAAAGAATGTTCGATATGAAGGTTATGAAATTGACAGAACAGGAGGGATAATATGATGAAACGTGGAATGCTGCTGTTTTCTTTGATTTGTACAGGTATTCTTCTAGCTTCTTGCGGTGCTGAGGCTGGGAGACCAAGTACGGAGCCAGAATCTGAGGACGGATACGTATTGAAAGATGATGTGACCAATATTAACGAACATTTAAATTATGACAACAGTGAATTGCACAAGATTTACTTTGCAGGAGGCTGCTTCTGGGGAGTAGAAGCCTATTTTGCAAAACTTTACGGGGTGCAAGATACGGTTTCAGGATATGCGAACGGAACTGGGGAAAACCCGAGTTATGAAGACGTCATAAATGGGGATCAGGGATTCGCGGAAACTGTAGAATTGACGTATGATCCTGACCGGATATCACTGGAATCCCTCATTGACCATCTGTTTCAAGTGATTGATCCGACTTCCAAAGACAAGCAGGGAAATGATGCCGGGGTTCAATATCGTTCTGGAATTTATTATTCTGATGAAGAAGATGCAGAGATTGTGAAAGAAGCCGTGAAGGATGAACAGCAGTTCTATAAGAAAGACATTGTTACGGAAGCGGCACCCTTGGATAACTTCTACAATGCCGAAGAGTTCCATCAAGATTACTTAGTGAAGAATCCGAACGGGTATTGCCATATCAACCTGCATTCTCTAGATGATGTGAAAATCCAGCCGATTATTCGAGATGAAGAGGTTGTAAAGCAGTTGAGCAAACCGCAAGAAGACGAAGCTGTGAAATAATGGAGGGAATACTGGATGAAGACGCTGCTGATTAGAAATGCACGAATCCGGGATGATCAGGAATTGCAGGACATCTGGATAGAAGACGGGATCATCCAAAAAATCGGGATGAACTTTTCGGAACCTGCAGACCGTTTTATAGACTGCGAAGGAAGAGTTGTTCTGCCAGGCTTGGTGGAAGGGCATATTCATCCGGATAAAGCGTTTTTAGAGGAACGGAAACCGAATGTATCGGGGACGCTTGAAGAAGCGATTAAAAATACAGGTGAACTGAAAGCGGAATACACGTATGACGACGTCTACGCACGTTCGGAGAAAGTGTTGAAATGGGCAATTGCGAAAGGGACAACTGTCATGCGGGCACACCCTGATGTCGATCATATTGAAAAGCTGCTGGGTGTGGAAGTGCTACTTGAGCTGAAAGAAGTCTATAGGGAACAAATCGATTTGCAAATTGTCGTGTTTCCTCAAGAAGGAATTTTGAAATCAGAAGGAACGCTTGAGCGAATGGAACAAGGTATTCAAATGGGGGCGGACGTTGTTGGCGGATGTCCCTATAATGAAAAGACTCTTGAAGACTCGATTCGTCATTTAGAATTGGTCTTTGACTTAGCGATAACGCATAACTTGCCGCTCGACTTACACGTGGATTTCGCTGATCATACGGAGGATCCCCGGTATTTACTGACGGAGCGAATTTGCGATATGACGGTGGAACGTGCGATGCAGGGCAGGGTGACACTCGGACATGTGACGACGCTTGGATCACTTGAGCCTGAAGAAGCCTCCGCGTTATTCAAGAAAATAGCAGAAGCTGGGATTACGATTATGCCACTGCCTGCAACAGATGTGTATTTGAATGGACGCAAAGACGGAAAAAATGTACGCAGGGGCATGGCACCTGTTCTTCAGATGCTTGAACACGGGGTAAATGTAGCATTTGCATCGAATAATATCCGGAATGCCTTTACGCCGTTCGGTAATGCGAATTTGCTGCTGATTGGGTATCTGCTGGCGGAAACGCAGTTCATGGGATCTGCAGATCAGCAGCGCACTGTGCTCGATATGATTACGTACAATGCAGCAAAGTGTTTGGGAATTGAAAAGACGTATGGGATAGCTGAAGGAAAAAATGCGGATTTGGTTGTATTTGATTCGAAGAAATTGAGTGATGTGATTCAAGATCAGCCGATTGCAAACTTCGTTATTAAAGCGGGCAGGGTGATTGTCGAACAGTCAATTCAGCAATCTGTCGAATAACTTAGATTATTGTTAGAGTGTTTTGAAAACTAATGGATATGTGGTAAAGTAATACACATTACAATGTTTGAAGAGGAGGCGACTTGGATGACCACAGTTGGATTTGTACGCCATGGAGTAACCGCCTGGAACAAACAAGGACGAGCGCAGGGGAGTACCGATATTCCGTTGGATGAAGAGGGAATTCAGATGGCAGTACATGCGGCAGAACGATTCGCAGCAGATAATTGGGACGCCATTTACACGAGCCCTTGGCAGCGTGCAAAACGAACTGCAGAATTGATTGGACAGGAAATGACGCATGCAGAAGTGATTGAAGACAGACGACTGCGAGAGCGTGCAGGCGGATTGATCGAAGGGACCACTGAAGCGGATCGTTTAGCGAAGTGGGGTCCGAAATGGAAGCAGCTGGATTTGCAAGGAGAGACGCATGAAAGCGTGATTACGCGAGGCATGTCTTTCATAGAAGAGATGCAGGAGCGCTATCCGGATGGACGAGTGCTCGCAGTCAGTCACGGCGGCTTCATCAAACGCTTATTGACGGAGCTGCTGCCTGGAACGACGTACGAAGAACCGCTTGGGAATACGTCACTGACGATTGTTAAGATTGGTGAACATGAAAACTTATGTGAGTTGTTTAACTGCACCGACCATTTACAGCAATTGAAATCATAAAACCGGCTAGCCTCTCGGGCAGCCGGTTTTTTTGTTGGGGGATACGGAGGGCAATGGAGAATCGGCCAGATAGTGTGAAGTATCGGCCAAATCGATGGGTGAATCGGCCACGTGACAGGAAGAATCGGCCATATACCGCAAACAATCGGCCACATAAGCACATGAATCAGCCAAAGCCCATAATTCAACTGCTTTAAGGAGTTAATTGGCGGCGTTTCGCACGTAGTCTTACACAACAAAGATAAAAAGAGACTTCTGCGAACTCATTTCCCTTTCCTCCAAAACATCCAAAAGCTAACAATCAGTACAGACCCCGAAAAAATAAGCAGCTGAATATGCTGCTCCCATATCCCGAAAAATAAAGCAGTGAGAGAAATCGCACCAAAAACCCCTGCAAAGGCTCTCGTCTGAAGGCGGACTTTCTGACGATCCACTTCTTTATCATGCCGTTCGGTATACTCGCGCATGCGTTTAGGTTCATCCAAAAATGCATAGATTCGAGGCGGCAGGGCACGAACTTGACCAATTGCTGATAAAGCAGCATTGGAAAAGTCTTTCCCAGAAAAACGTTTACCTCCTCCAACACCAGTTTTCTGTTTTGCCCATTCCACCACTCGCTCTTTTCCGAGCCCGAGTAAATCCACGTTCGGATCAAGAATATGCAGAACCCCTACAAAAACAGAAACAGCCCGTCCTAAAAAGGCGAATTGAGCTGGCATTTATACAGGCTGGGTGCGGACGATTTGCATCAAATCTTCAAGAAGCCGCTCTACGACGAAACCGTTCATATCATTTAAATCATCGGATTCATAGGCTTTGACGACACGTTCAATTGCACCTGCCAGGAGAGTGCGATCTGCGTCTGGCAGTAAAAATTTCAATTGCTCAAGTCCATCCAGTACTCGATTATACTGCTTGAATATAATTCCTTCGACAATCAAAAACATGGAATCTGCTTCGGAAGGACTGATGGTCACTACCATTCCGAAGTCAATCAGTACAAGTGTTCCATCGGCTTGAACCATCAAATTTCCACTGTGGGGATCGGCATGGAATTGGCCGCCTTCCAGCACTTGTTCTAAAAACAGAAGAAATAGCCGCTCGGATAATTCCTGGCGATCAATGCCGTGTTCTTCAAGGAAATCAGTATCTGTAATGCGAACTCCGTCAATCCATTCCATCACGAGCACACGTCGTGTTGTGTATTCATCAAAATAGACTGGAAACCGAACACCCTTCATCTCGGGGAAACGTTTTGAGAAACCGCGGCCATTTTTCATCTCTTGGAGAAAATTCAACTCAGCGCCAATGACATCTGTCATCTCGGTGTACAACAAATCAAAGTCTATTTGTTTACTGAAGCGTGTAAATCGCTTTGCGAGCCAAATTACAATTTTGACAGCCTTGAAATCCGCGCGTAAAATCCGTTCAATGTTCGGCCGTTGAATTTTCACAGCAACTTGTGTTCCATCGTTCAGACGCGCTTTGTATACTTCGCCAATCGATGCAGATGCAATGGGGGCGTCGCTAATCTCAGAAAGACGTTCATTGTGCGGTGCATTCCATTCTTCATCCAGCACGGCTAACGCTTCCGCGGTTGGAACAGGAGTCACGTGATCTGTGAGTCCTTCCAATTCTTCTAAGAAAGATGGAGGCATGATATCTGCCCGTGCAGATAGAAATTGTCCGAGTTTAATCATCAGCCCGCCTAATTCCAATGCGGTCTTTTTATAAATCCGTGCTTGACGCGTTACTAACTGCTCCCACTTTGCATTTACGGCTGGTGTGAATCTTCCTCGGTGACGGCGTTGGAACAAAGTTACTTGAACGAAAAATACGATAGACATCCAAACAATTCGAGCGAATCGATATAGCGCAAGGTGCTTCATTCGAACGCCTCCTTTTTACTTAGTATACTGTGAAAGAGGCGTAAAGCAGAGAATAGTGCATTGCCGTCACAAAGTGGATTACAGGCACGTGCAATAGGGTAAAGCCCTAAAGTATAATTGCAGAAGAAGAGGTGTGAACATGGCAGAACATGAATTTCATTTGAAAGCGGTTTGGCCAGGCGGCCGGAATAGTGAAGGATATATTGAAGCGGGAAATCTCCAAACTAAAATATCAATTCCTTCAGCGATGGAAGGGCCGAATGTCGGGACGAATCCCGATGAAATGCTGCTGGGTGCAGCGGCTACATGCTATATTATTACACTCGCAGCAATGATTGAGCGGGCCCGCTTGCCACTCGAAAACATGTCGCTCGAATCTATCGGATTTGTCGATGTGACAATGGGTGTCTTCACGTATAAGAAAATTATTCATAAGCCTATGGTGTCACTTAAACAAGAAGCGATCCCGGCTGATTTTGAAAAACTAGACGTATTGATAGTAGAAGCCGAAAAAAATTGTATGATTTCAAAAGCAGTTAAGGGCAATGTGGAGATTGAAGTTGAATCGACAGTATCCTAATGATCCATATCTTTGGATTGAACTAGAAAGAGACGCGTTCTGTGAAGGAATGCGTCTTTTTAAATGGATCTTAGAGTTCTATGTCTGTTCCAATTTCGGCAGTGTCTGCCTTTTTGTACACCCCATGCCCAACAGCCAGGTCAAAGTAAGCAGCCCCTACACATTTGAAAAATGTAATTTCATCATCATTCTCACGGGGTGAAATTGCACCGGATGCGATTTCCTTAAGCTCGCCGTGGAGCGAGTCGAACGACCATGTATCTTGCTGGTTTGCATGAATGAGTTCCCCAGCTTCTTCACTAACTCCAGCAAAGTCATCCACAACAATTTTGTCGCATCGTTCGATGAAATTGAAATCGACTTCCCTCATATGAGGGAGATAGGAACCGACTCCATTGACATGTGTACCTGGTTGAATGTCGCTGCCATCGAATACAGGTGTTTCTGAACGGGTACTGCAACAAATAATATCAGCCTGCTGAACAAATGCAGATAAGCTTTCTAATGAGTGGACCGTAATATCCGGTTGTACGCCCATTGTATGAAGGCGCTCTTTAAACGCTTCTGCTTTTTCGATTGTCGGATTCACGAGATGGATGTTTTCAATTTTACGTACTTCAAGGACACCCAGTACTTGTTCAAATGCCATAGCTCCCGTGCCTATTACCGTAAGGACTTTCGAATCTTTTTTAGACAGCAAATCAGTCGCGATTGCAGAAAGAGCTCCTGTGCGTAATCTTGTTAAATAAGAGGCATTCATTAATGCAAGGTGACTTCCGTCAGATGTATCGGTTAATAGCATAGCACCTTGGGTAGTTGGTTTTCCTTGTGATGGATTTTCCGGGAAAATAGATACAATCTTTACAGAGGCGATTTCGCTGACTTTATCCGCGCTGGGCATATACAAAACAGACGCGCTTCTAGAAGGAAACTCAATAACTGTACGATGTGGATTTTCAACTTTTGAAGCAGCCATTGCAGTGAGTATATTTCGGACATCTTGGATTGCGTCTTTCATATGATAGCAATTTTTAATTTCGTTTTCATTAATGATTTTCATAGAAATCTTCCTTTCATGATTCGTCTAAATCTTGATTGTGACGATCTTTAACAGCAAGAATAGCAATCAGTGATACGACAGCAGTAAACATAATATACAGTGCCACAGGGATGTAAGAATCATTAAATTTCGCGAGCAAAGCAGTTGCAACTAGTGGGGCAGTACCGCCTGCAACGGCAGCACCTACTTGATAACCCAGTGAAATTCCTGTGTAGCGGACTTCAGCTGAGAAAATCTCCGAGAACATTGTTCCAAGAACAGCTGTAATCGGTGCCCAAATGATTCCCAGTCCAATGATAGTAGCAATTACAAGTAACGTAACAGACCCTTGATGAATCATCCAGAAATAGGGGAATGCAAATAGCATCATTGCTACTGACCCATAGATATACAGTACTTTACGGCCGACTTTATCTGATAGGCTGCCCATTATTGGAATCAAAATCGTTGTAACAATTGTTGCAATCATAACGGCATTTAGAGTAGCTGTGCGCGAGTAGTCTAGATTTGTAGTTGCATAAGATACAATGAATGTACTGAATATGTAGAAAGGTGCTGTTTCCACTACTTTTGCTCCTATTGCAATGAGGACTTCCCGCCAATGTGTTTTTAATGTGGTCACGATTGGTAATTTAGGAATTTCCCCTCGCTCTTGTACCGCTTTAAATGATGGTGTTTCATCAATCCCTTTTCGAATCCACAAACCGAACACAACAAGGAGGGCACTTAGAAGAAACGGCACGCGCCATCCCCAAGTCATGAAGGAATCTTCTGGTAACAGGGAGATGATAGATAGTGCAAGAGTTCCCAGCATCATACCGATTGTGATCCCCATTTGAGGGACAGACCCAAATAGACCGCGTTTCTCTTTTGGTGCGTATTCTACAGCTAACAGCAGTGCGCCTCCCCATTCGCCGCCAATTCCCAACCCTTGAATCAAACGGAGTGTGATGAGCAAAATGGGTGCCCAAATTCCGATGGCTTGGTAGGTAGGGAGTAATCCCATGCCAATGGTTGCAATTCCCATAAGACTAAGTGTGATGACAAGCGTTTTCTTACGTCCGATACGATCCCCGATATGACTAAAGATGATTCCGCCAAATGGACGAATGAAGAATGCTAATGCAAAGGAAGCATAAGCGAGAAGAAGTCCTACTGTAGGATCTTCATTCACAAAAAAGACTTGGTTGAAGACGAGTGCTGCTACTGTTCCATATAAGAAATAGTCGAACCATTCAATTGAACTTCCTACTAAACTTGCAATCAGAACTTTATTCAATTGCTTTTTACTCATTTCCATACATGTTCCCCCTTTTTAATAATTGAAGTGACACTTCAATTCCCCTTGCCAATATGATAGAGTTAAGATATTATTCTGTCAATACAAACTTTGGGAGCGCTTTCAAATGACAACGGAAATCGGACAAGAAATTAAAAAAGTAAGAATTGAAAAGGCAATGACATTAAAGAATGTAGCAGAATCAACAGGGTATTCAATCAGCTTTTTATCACAATTGGAAAGAGGGAAATCTTCGGCTACTCTTGAGTCCATAAAAAAAATAGCGGTTGCGCTTGAAGTTAGCCCGAGCCGCTTTTTTGAAGAAAATCAAGAAGCAAGAGAGGTGCCATCTTCTGACATCACTAAAAATAGAGGAAGAAAAAGCGGGATTTTTTACGAAGATTTAGGTACCAATCTAGTAAATAAAGACTTCATTCCAATGCTTATCACTCTGCAGCCGGGTGAAACGGAAGGAAGTCCGATTGTTCATGCAGGTCAAGAGTTCGTTTTTGTGCTTGAAGGTAAACTTACCGTTCAGATTGAGGGAATCGATCATGAGCTCCTGCCAGGTGAAAGGATCATGTATGTTTCTGCACGACCGCATTATTGGTTTAACTATGGAGAACACGAAACACGGTTCTTATGTGTTAGTTCAGGTATATAACACAATAAGAAAAGGTTACTAAGTGTAATTATCCGACTCTTTTGCTAGAATGGATGAAACCTAACGGAAGGATGATGAATAGTGACCGAAACATTGTCGTGCCAGGATGTCATCTACGCATTCAGTAAAACACATCCGCCAGTAAAGAGAATCGATTCCGGAACAACCATTGAAATTGAAACATATGACTGCTTTAAAAACCAAGTCCAGTCAGCAGATACGAAAATTAGCGGGATTGACTGGGATGCCATTAATCCTGCAACCGGTCCCATTTTTGTGAATGGCGCATCTGCTGGCGATGTCTTGAAAGTGACCATCCAAAAGCTGAACATTGGCGACCAAGGCGTTATGGCAACAGGGCCGGATCTTGGTGTAATGGGGCACCGTCTAACAGAGCTTGAATCTAAAATCATTCCAATCGAAAACGGTGTTGCTAAATTTAACAATCGGCTGTCCATTCCGCTAAATCCGATGATTGGCGTTATTGGTGTTGCTCCGGAAGGGGAACCGATTTCGTGCGGAACTCCGGGTACGCATGGGGGGAATATGGACACGAAGCTGATCACAGAAGGGGCCGTCCTGTACTTCCCGGTTTTCGCTGAAGGTGCGCTGTTTGCACTAGGAGACTTCCATGCGGCAATGGGAGATGGAGAAGTCGGTGTTTCTGGAATTGAAGTGCCGGGCAGTGCTGTCGTCACGCTGGAGGTCATTAAAAACACGCCGCTTAATCATCCGTTGCTTGAAAATGAAAAAGGATTCACGTTCTTAGTTTCGGCGGAAACATTGGACGAAGCGGTAAAGATTGCAGTCGAAGAGACAGCAGATTTATTGGCAGCAAGAACCAAACTCAGTTTATCTGAAGTGACCATGCTGCTGAGCGCAGTAGGGCAGGTTCAAGTGAGTCAAGTTGTCGATCCCCTTGTCACCGTCCGGTTCTTTGTTCCGCGTTACATCTTGGAAACTTACGGTGCCGCACTTTTAGCTGAATAGATAGGGAACGAAACCAGCTTCTAGGAAGGGAGCTGGTTTTCCTTATGGAACAGGACACATTGCTGAAACTATTCATAGCAAGATTCCGTATAATAACTAAGGATAGTGTAAATGGAGAGGAGGCAAATTTATGAATGTATTTGACGAAAACATAATCTTTTGCCATCCGTGGCGATCCTATCAGGCGCGAATCCTAGAGGAGTTGGATACCCATTAAAAAAACAAACATCTTCACTTAGTGGCTCCTCCGGGTTCAGGGAAAACAGTTCTCGGCCTTGAAGTGATGCTGATAGACGATTCGACCAAAGAATCGAACGAAAAAAATAAGATTTGCATGACAGAAAGGAGAAAAAATGATTGAGTACATACTTGTATTTTTAGGAGCAGCTGTACCCGCACTGGAAATTGCAATTGTCATTCCTGTTGGAATCGTAAGAGGATTGTCTCCGTTTTGGGTAATTCTTTTAGCGTTTGCAGGGAATATGCTGACCGTAGTGCTGCTGATCTTTTTGTACCAGCGAATTGAACAATGGTATAGAAGACGAAAAGGTGAAGACGCGGAGGGGGAATCGAAACGTCAGCTTCGCGGCAGAAAGATTATGGATAAATACGGAGTGGCGGGACTCGCATTAGCCGGGCCGATTCTAATCGGTACACACATTGCAGCTTTTTTTGCGCTTCTTTTCGGCGCATCCAAACGGAACACGATCATTTGGATGACAGTCAGTATCGCACTATGGTCGCTGGTTTTTGGTGTCGTCACTGCAATGGGGTTTACTTTTTTTATTAAAGATTAAACAACTTTGAAACGGATGTACGTAAAAGTTCGATAATAATGCTGTCCATTACAAAATCTCTGCAAGTATGCTGGAATTTAGTGTACCTTAAACATCTTGCATGGTGGCAAGAATACCTTGGTACACAGCCTGCCAATGATGGAATCTTGATTCTTGCCCAGCATAATTGGACATATTTCATATATAAATTCATAACACTATTTAACCATTTTAATTTTCATTCAATTAAATTTTGAAAATATATTGACATGAAAAACACAATCCTTTACTATTGTTTTCAGCATGAATAAAGTCATTCTTATTAGTAGCCGCGGAGACGAGGGGTCGACGATGCGGTGGCAAACCCATTCAGTGATTTTTTCTGGATAGGGCGCCCAACCTGAGCGCAGTTTCGTCATGGAACTGTGAACAATAAGAGGATAAGCAGCTGATGCAGATCGAAGCTTTCCTTAGGTTGTAGGAGAGCTTTTTTTGTGCTCCAAAACACATTTTTTGTAAGGAGCGGATTTAATTGGTTGAAAAGATTTTATTTACTTCAGAGTCAGTGTCAGAAGGACATCCGGACAAAATTGCAGACCAAATTTCAGATGCAGTTTTGGATGCAGCACTCGCACAGGACCCATTTTCGCGGGTTGCATGTGAAGTGTTCACGACAACGAACACCGTAATTGTTGGCGGAGAGATCACAACAGGAGCGGAGTTGGATATTGAAAAAATCGCCCGTCAAACGCTGATTGACATAGGGTATACGAATGATGAATTAGGTATCGATGGCTCTTCATGCAACGTGCAAGTTCTCGTTCATACACAATCACCGGATATTGCAATGGGCGTAGATACTTCAAGTGATACGAAAGAAATCGGTGCAGGAGACCAAGGCTTGATGTTTGGGTTTGCTACGGATGAAACAGCAGGATTCATGCCGTTACCGATTCAACTCGCACATGCGCTTGTGAAGAAAGCGTCTGTCCTCCGAAAAAACGGACAGTTCCGCTGGGCACGTCCGGATATGAAATCCCAAGTAACCATTGACTATACATCGAAAGAAACGCCAAAGATCGATACGATTTTAATGTCCATCCAGCACGATGGAGATTTTGACAAAGAAGCATTCGAAGCGTATGTGAGAGAGGAAATCATCTTCAGCACGGTCGAGGAATTCAACTTGCAAGGACAATACCGCGTGCTCATTAATCCAACAGGCCGATTTGTAACAGGCGGTCCTCATGGAGATGCAGGGTTAACAGGACGGAAAATCATCGTTGACACATACGGCGGCGCAGCTCGTCACGGCGGAGGAGCGTTTTCTGGAAAAGACTGCACGAAAGTCGACCGTTCCGCGGCATACGCTGCACGATATGTCGCAAAAAATATTGTTGCTGCAGGGCTCGCGAAGAAGTGTGAAATTCAGCTGTCTTACGCAATTGGAGTCAGTGAGCCAATCAGTATTGCGATTGATACGTTCGGGACAGGGAAGGCAGCAGACGAGCAATTGCTTCGTGCTATACGTGAAGTCTTCAACCTGACGCCGGCAGGAATTATTGACATGCTCGATTTACGGACTCCCCGCTATCAAGCGACAGCTGCTTACGGACATTTTGGCCGTACGGAACTGGATTTGCCATGGGAGCGTACAGACAAAGTCGATGCATTAACGCAATCTGTTTATGACACTGTCGGAGCCGGCTGCTGATGAACATCGTCAAAGAGACGACAGTTCCAACAAAAACCCCTCACCAAACGGATGCGCCGTTATTCGATGCACTCGTTCGATATGCGAACTCAGAAACGGTTTCCTTTGATGTCCCCGGGCACAAAATGGGTGCATTGAATACGCCGTTTCGGGATGCAATCGGAGAACAAGCGCTTAAAATGGACGTCAATTCGATGGCGGAGCTGGATTTGTTAAGCCATCCGAAATCGGTGATCAAAGATGCACAAGAGTTAGCGGCACAAAGTTTTGGAGCCGATCATGCGTTTTTTCTAGTCAATGGCACAACGGTTGGCATCCACGCAATGATTCTAGCAACGTGTAAACCAGGTGAAACCCTACTAGTACCGCGCAACTGTCATAAATCAGTCATCGACGGAATGATTATAAGTGGTGTTATTCCTGCATTCATGCAACCTGAAGTGGATGACCATTTCGGGATCTCACATGGTGTTTCGGTTGGAAGTGTCGTGCAAGCATTGCATGAACATCCAGAGACAAAAACATTGCTCATTACGTATCCGACATACTTTGGAACGATGACGGATTTAAAGATGATTTGTGAACTGGCTCATGCAAATGACGTTACAGTACTTGTTGATGCTGCACACGGGGCACATTTAAAAGTGTTAAATGAACTGATCGATCCTCTACAAGCAGGCGCAGATCTTGTTACAACGAGTATGCATAAAACGGGTGGATCACTTACGCAAAGTTCGCTTTTATTGCTTCAAGGCGATCGAGTTTCTGCAGATAAAGTACGGAAAGTGACCGGCATGCTGCAAACGACAAGCGCCAACTACCTGCTGATGAGCTCCTTGGACGCAGCCCGCAGAGAACTTGTCCTTCATGGAACAGATGCGTTCCAGCGATTGAAGCCGATTGTCGAAGCGGCAATCGAAACAATCGAATCGGGCGGTCATTATGAAGTATTGAAAAATGAAGATGTCACCACGCGCTTTCTTCAGTCACATGACTGGACGAAGTTAGTGATCCGAGTGAATGGACTCGGGCTGACTGGTTTCGAAGTTTATTCACTATTAAAACAACAGTACGGCATTCAGATGGAGCTTGCGGAAGGGTATGTAGTGATGGCGGTGATTACACCGCCGGATACGGAAGTCACGATTGGCCGTCTTACAGCAGCTCTGCTGGATATCGAACGAACGTGTACAAAGCCAAACGTTCTCCACTCTGCATGGACCGTTGTGGATTCAGTCAATGAACTTGCAATGACACCGCGGGATGCGTTTTACGCTGAACAAGAGTCGGTTGCGATAGATGAGGCCATCGGACGGATCAGTGCAGATACGTTGATGATTTATCCGCCAGGGATTCCATTGGTCATTCCCGGGGAACGGATTACGTGTGAAGTGGTTCAGCATTATGCTTACTATGAGCAAGCATTTGGAAGTGTGTTAGCAGAGTCAAAACAAACAGGCAGCGTGACTGTCGTAAAAGGGGGATATTAACGATGAGTTTAGAATTATCGGCGCTTGGACGCCACGTGTTGATTGAATATTATGGGTGCCCGAGTGAAATTATAGAGAACAACAAAGTGATTGAGCAGTTCATGAAAGAGGCTGCAGATTATTCAGGTGCTACCATCGTTGAATCGGTGTTCCATCATTTTAATCCGTATGGTGTGTCTGGTGCTGTGATCATCGCGGAATCTCACTTGACGATTCACACGTGGCCTGAATACGGTTTTGCTTCTGTAGATGTTTACACATGCGGTGATTCTGTAAGCCCTTGGAAAGCGGCAGATTATTTAGCTGAAAAGCTGCAAGCGAAAAAAGTTGAATCATTCGAAGTGCCGCGTGGCATGGTCGAAAAGATCCGTCAGTTTGCAGAAAAAGAAATTGAAGAAGTGACTGTGAAACCCGTACTGGCAGGTGCAAACGCATGAGCTGGTATACAGAACAATGGAGTGAGGACTGCAAGTTTTCTGTCGGATATGAAAAACACTTGCACAGCGAAAAATCACCGTTCCAGCAAATCGATTTTTATGAAGGCAAAGAATTCGGTACGTTTTTCACGCTAGATGGCTTGATGATGGTCAACGAAAAAGACGAATTCATCTACCATGACATGATTGTCCACCCGGCTTTCGCAACGAATCCGGATATTAAGAAAGTCCTCGTGATCGGTGGAGGGGATGGAGGAACTGCGCGTGAAGTATTGCGCTATCCAGGTGTGGAACAAGTTGTGCTTGCTGAAATAGATGAGCAAGTATTCCGTCTGTGCCAGCAATACTTGCCGATTACAGCAGCAGGTGTAGAAGAAGACCCGCGCATGGAACTCGCTTTCGGTGACGGACTTGCGTATGTACAAAATGCACCGGACGCTTCTTTTGACTTGATTCTCGTGGATTCTACGGACCCGGTTTCAGTAGGCGAAGGGTTGTTCACAACTGCGTTTTACAAGGAATGCTATCGCGTGTTGAATGACAAAGGAATCTTGATTAATCAGCACGAGTCACCGTATTTCTCGGAGTATGCGGAGAACATGAAGAAAGCGCGCACAAAGATTAAAAAAATCTTCCCAATCGCACAAGTCTATCAATACCATATGCCAACGTACCCATCCGGCCACTGGCTGTTCGGATTTGCGTCGAAGTCACTCGATCCGTTAAAAGATGCAGATGCAGACGTGTGGAACGCAATTGGGTTGAAGACGAAGTATTACAATACCGACCTTCATCGCGGAGCATTTGCATTGCCGAGTTATGTACGGGAGGCGCTTGACAGTGAAGAATAATGCATTGACTACGAACGCATTCATAGGCTGTGAAACTGCGTACGAAGAGGCAGAAATCGTATTATTCGGTTCTCCTTTTGACGGAACTACAAGCTTCCGGCCTGGTACTCGTTTTGCGGGTCAAGCCATTCGTCCAGACTCCTATGGCTTAGAGACGTATTCCCCTTATTTGGAGAAAGACTTGGAGGACGCTCGTATTTTCGACCACGGTGATTTGGAATTCCCATTTGGCAATACAGAGCGGGTCCTTCAGCAAATCGGTACGTACAGCGGTCAAGTCTTGGCGGATGGCAAGAAGTTTCTCATGATAGGAGGAGAGCATTTAGTCAGCTTGCCTTCCATCCGAGCGGCTTATGATACATTCCCGAATCTGCACGTCATCCACATTGACGCACATACAGATTTGCGTGAAGACTATATGGGGGAGCCACTATCACACGCATCCGTCATCCGGCGTTGCCACGATTTTCTCGGTGACGGACGGATCTTCCAGTTCGGAATCCGCTCTGGCTTGAAAAGTGAGTTTGACTGGGCAAAGACGCATACACACTTGGAAAAGTTCACACTTGAGACGTTACCTGAAGTAGTGAACTCGCTGCAAGACGTCCCTGTGTATGTCACAATCGACTTGGATGTGCTGGATCCTGGCACATTCCCTGGAACCGGAACGCCTGAGCCCGGCGGCATTACGTATCGGGAATTGCTGGAAGCGATTGGACACCTTCAAACACTTGAAAACATCGTTGCCGCGGATGTCGTGGAATTATCCCCTCAATACGATCCGTCAGGTGCATCGACAGCAGTTGCTTGTAAGACCATTCGCGAGATGCTGCTGACGCTTGCAGAGTGACCACTATATAATAGAAGAAAGCCGTCCCCAGTGTTGAGGGACGGCTTTCTTTTGGATTAATTCAAGTCGACAGCTGGTGTGCTGACACTCGATGGTTTTTCTTTCTGTGTATGTGACAGTGTCAACATGAAGACGAACGACACGCAGAACAGGATTGCGAGATAGATCATCGCGGCAGTCATATCATAGTGCTGCAAGATGTACCCGACGAGTATGGGTGAGAATCCGCCGACAGCCCGTCCGAAGTTGAAGATTGTATTCGTCGCAGTACTGCGGATTTCTACCGGATAGAAACTGCTGATCAAAGCTCCGTATCCTGCGAACATCCCGTTAGAGAAGAACCCGACGATCGCCCCGCCGATTAAGACTCCGGCACTGCCTGTTGCATAGCTGTATAAGAACACGGCAATGGCTGATGCGATTAAGAAAAGACCATACGCTTTTTTCGCACCGAGTCTGTCCATGATTTGTCCGAAGACGAGCATCCCGGCAATCATCCCGACTGCAGTACTGATGGTCCATAGAGCGGAGCTAGAAACAGAAAGCCCTTGCGATTGCTGCAGCATCGATGGCAGCCAGATCATTAATCCGTTGTACCCTGCGATTTGGACAGTCGCCATCACGGCGAGTGTAATGGTTGTGAAAGCAATCCGAGGGGAAGCAACGAGCAACCGAAGTTTCCCGGCATTCTCTTTTTTCTGCTCGGCTTTTTTCACTTTCTGGGACTCAAGCCATTCAGGGGATTCGTCTAAATTACGACGTACGATGAATGCAAAGATGACTGGGATGATTCCAACGAAGAACAATGCTCTCCAACCGAACGCCGGTAAAATAAGTGCGCTTAGCAATGCAGCTAAGATGACTCCGTATTGAGCGCCGACACTGACGTATGAAGAGGCGCGGCCTTGTTTGTTTTTCGGCCATGCTTCCGCCACGAGCGCCATTCCGATTCCATATTCTCCGCCAGCTCCTAGTCCGGCGATGAAGCGGTAGATATATATTTGTTCAATGTTCGTTGCAAGTCCAGTGAGGGCTGTTCCAAGTGCGAACAGTAGAATACTATATGTGAACACTTTAACACGTCCGAATTTATCTGCTAAAATTCCGAAGAGCACGCCACCGACGAGCATACCGATATTTGTAACAGATGAAATCAGCCCGCCTGTTGCAAAATCGATTCCGAAGTCCGCAATGATCATCGTCATTGCAAAGGAAATGAACATAATGTCCATGCCTTCCAGGGTAAGACCGGCGACTGAAGCCACCACCGTTTTCTTTTGATAATTCATCGTAAGTTCCGCCTTCCTTTTGTAGGGTGTTGCTCAACGTAAGAAGAATGGAACCGTTATTCACAGCGATTGCCATCCTCTTTTTGCGTCTCACAGAACGCTTATTAAAAGAGTGTGCAGTATCAAAATATGCACAAAAAATGCCCTTACCGTCTAAGAGGACAGTCAGGGCAAAGTACGACAAATCACGTAAGACACGGCAGAGCCAGTCTTACAATCCGGTACCCTTTCCGGCCTCTCTGGACCGTGTTAAAGGAACAATTTAATTGTTTTTATCCTACCAGAAGAAATTTAGTTGTACAAGATATTTTTATTGGTAACAATAATGTTAGAGTTTTCGATTAATAATTTAAAAAACATGGGACCGCGATTAGTGATATAATTATTCAGTTGTTCATTTGCTTTTAGATGGAGGTTATATCGTGAATCAGCAGGAAATGCATCACCCGGCTCAGTCTAAACGAGTTCTTCTATATATCATTATCTTTTTAGCAATTGCCGTCATTGGTCTGACATACGTCAAATGGATGCCGTATGTGGATAAAAGCATGACCGCAATTTCTACACATTCTATTGGAGATTCAATCTTGGGGACGGATCCAGACAAAGCGGAATCGGCTTCTTTTGCAGGAGCGTGGGAGTATGCAGTGACATATTTCGGTTCCGTCTGGAAAGCTGCCGTACTCGGAATTCTATTAGGCTCATTATTGCAAGTGCTTCTGCCGGCAAATTGGCTCATTCGTGTCCTTGGTAAAACTTCTTTTGCAAGCACAGCTGCGGGCGGCCTTGCTGCAGTGCCAGGCATGATGTGTACATGTTGCGCGGCGCCTGTAGCAGTAGGACTCCGTAAAAAGAACGTATCTGTTGGTGCAGCGCTTGCATTCTGGATTGGAAATCCAACGTTAAATCCAGCGGCGCTCGTGTTCATGACATTCGTATTGTCTTGGAAGTTTACTGCACTTCGGCTAGTGTTCGGAATTATTTTGACGTTTGGCGTGAGCTATTTAGCAAACCGATTCGCACCAGCGGTTAAACCGATGGATACGGAAAAGTTATTGCAGCAAGCTGCTCAAGAAGAGCAAGGTTCGTTCCTTCTACGTTGGCTGAAAAGTCTAGGGAAAATGACATTGTTCATATTACCGGCGTACTTCCTATCCGTTTTGTTGATGGGTGCAGTGAAAGGGTGGTTGTTCCCTCAATTGGGGGAAGCGACAGGAAGTTCAATTCTGTTACTAGTACTTATTGCGATTGGCGGCATGTTGTTTGTCATTCCAACAGCGGCTGAAATCCCAATAATCCAGACATTCATGGCGTACGGAATGGGCGGTGGCCCGGCAGCTGCGTTATTGCTAACATTACCAGCAGTCAGCTTGCCATCATTAGTGCTCGTTTCAAAGTCATTTCCAAAACGCGTACTTGTCTTCGTCAGTGTATCTGTCGTTGTACTAGGCGTTGTTGCAGGGATTGCGGGGAATTATATACTGTGAAGCAAAAAGAACCGTCTCCAATTGGAAACGGTTCTTTTTTTGCTGAACAACAATAAAAATCGCCAACCATGCTCGTGGCTGCAGGGTATGATACACTCACTTCAAAGACTAGTAGGAGGGATTTTGGATGAAACAATTGATAGGGAAAACGGCAATTGTTACAGGTGCAAGCAGCGGGATTGGCTCGGGGATTGCGAAAGAACTTGCGGAACAGGGAGCAAACGTTGTTCTTGCCGCACGCAACGAAGAAAAGTTACAAGAATTAGCAAAGCAGCTTACAGACGACGGTGGCTCCGTACTCGTTGTGAAGACAGACGTATCCAGTCAATCAGATGTCGAAGCACTCGCGGCTAAAGCTAAAGATGCTTTTGGCGGCGTCGATATTTACGTCAACAATGCAGGGCAAGTGCTCACTGCGGAAGTGCGTTCCGGTAAAACGGAAGAGTGGGAGCAAATGATTGACGTCAACATTAAAGGCGTTTTGTTCGGCATCAACGCCGTCCTGCCATCTATGCTGGAAAAAGGTGCTGGCCATCTTATTAATATCGCTTCGGTTTCTGCAACAGAAGTGACGAAAACAAGCACAGTCTACAGCGCAACTAAATTTGCTGTCCGCGCAATCTCTATGGGACTTGAAAAAGAACTGGCTAAAACAGGTGTCCGTGTCACCAACATCTCACCGGGAATGGTCGACACTCGATTAGGTGAACAGTACGACTGGGGCGATCGCAAGAAACTTCAAACCGCGGATATCGCAAAAGCGGTTGTTTACGCCGTCACTCAGCCTGATTATGTCAACGTCAATGAAATCACTATACGACCTGTTTAACTAGAAAAAGCCGACTTCGCATAAGACGAAGTCGGCCTTTTTTAGTTAAGACGTTACGGGTTTCTTCAAAATTCCGAGTAGAATCGCGGATACAATCGAGCCAATTACTACGGCAAGTAAATAGAGCATCCAACTTCCGTCAACGAGAGGGAAGACGAAGATCCCGCCATGAGGGGCTTGTAAACCGATATGGAAGGCCATTGATAATCCGCCTGCAATTCCTGCGCCTACCATAACTGATGGGATGACGCGAAGCGGATCTGCTGCGGCAAATGGAATCGCGCCTTCAGTGATAAACGATGCCCCCATAATGTAGTTCACTTTACCAGCTTCCCGTTGTTGAAGGGAGAATCGGTTTCTGAATACTGTTGTTGCGATTGCAATCGCGAAAGGCGGAACCATTCCAGCTGCCATGATGGCTGCCATTGGTTCGTACACTCCGCTAGCGAGTAATCCCGTACCGAACAAATAAGCAGCTTTGTTGATAGGACCGCCCATATCAATCGCCATCATCAACCCAAGGACAACCCCCAGCATAACTGCATTTCCAGTACCGAGACCTGTTAACCAAGCGGAGATAGCGGTATTAAGAGCGCTGAATGGCGTGTTCACGACATAGTGCATGATAAGTCCGGTTCCGGCAATACCGAGTAATGGATAGAGCAAAATTGTTTTAATGCCATCCAGTGAAGGAGGAAGTGCAGAGAGCCACTTCTTCAATCCGACGACTAAATAGCCGCCAAGGAATCCGGCGATGATCCCGCCGAGGAATCCAGCGCCACTTGATGCTGCCATTAATCCGCCGACCATACCAGGTGCAAATCCGGGCCGATCTGCAATACTGAGAGCGATGAATCCTGCAAGTACAGGAACCATTAGCGCGAACGCATTTCCGCCGCCAATCGTATTCAATACAGCAGCAAATGCATTATAGGACGGGTCATCTGGTTTGAATGAGTTTGGTCCGAACAAGAATCCGATGGCGATGAGTATCCCGCCGCCGATGACAAAAGGAAGCATGTTCGACACGCCGCTCATCAAATGTTTGTAAATTGTAGATCCAATTCCTTTGGACGTCGCTGATTCATCGCCAGCTTCTGAATTGGTGCCTGAACTGCTTTTATACACAGGTGCGTCTTGTTTCACCGCGCGGTCAAGCAATTCCTTAGGCTTCCGGATCCCTTCTGCTACAGGAACTTCGATTACATGCTTCCCGGCAAAACGCCCCATTGAGACATTCGTATCTGCAGCGACAATAACAGCTGTTGCCCGTTCTATATCCTCAGCAGTCAACACGTTCTGCGCGCCGCCGGAACCATTCGTTTCAACTTTGAATGGGATTCCAAGTTCCGCGGCTTTGTTTTTCAGCGAATCTGCGGACATATACGTATGAGCAATCCCCGTAGGACAAGCAGTTACAGCAATTACATATGGCTTAGACGAATCAGCTGATGGCGGCGGCGTTGAATTGACGGGTTCTTCATCCGGCTGATCATGCGCGTCAATCAGAGACAAAATCTCTTCTTTCGATGAAGCCGATAGCAGCTGTTTACGCACGTCTTCATTCATAAGAACGGTCGATAATCGTGCGAGCGCTTTCAAGTGCATTCGGTTTGCACCATCTTCAGCTGCAATCATAAAGAACAAATGAGCTGGCTGTCCATCGAGCGAATCATACTCAGCACCGACTTCAGACCGCCCGAATGCAATGGCAGGCACTTTAACTGCACTCGTTTTAGCATGGGGGATTGCGACCCCGTCTCCAATACCCGTTGTGCTTTGTGACTCTCGGTTTAAAATGGCCTCTTTGAAAGCAGAGCGGTCATTCAGTTTACCAGCTGCATCGAGCACATCAACAAGTTCATCGATAACGGTTGGTTTGTCAGTACCTTTAAGCCCCAGTAAAATCGTTTCAGCCGTCAACAATTCGGTAATTCTCATTGTTCGTTCCCTCCTTCTAATGATGTAACTATGACTTGAGGCAGCAAAGATTCAACTTGCTGTTTTGTACACAATCGATCAGAAAACGCCGTGGCACTTCCGGAAGCAATACTCATTTGAAATGCCTGTTCGATGGATGCGTTCTGTTCAAGTGCTGCGAGGAATCCTGCAACCATCGAATCTCCCGCCCCGACAGATCCCTGAACACTGCCTTCAGGTGCATTGGCAATGAGTGAAAGGGAATCACTTACATACACGGCTCCCGCACCGGCCAGCGATACAATTACTTGTTCGGCACCAAGACGGACTAGCGTTTTCGCATGCTTCACTGCATCTTGAAGCGAATGGATATCAGCACCCACCATCTCAGCCAGCTCATGATGATTCGGCTTTATAAGAAACGGACGGAAAGGCAATGTTTTCAATAAAGAAGGACCTTCAGCGTCAACAACAAAACGGATACCTGACTTGCTGCATAATCGTGCAAATTGTTCATAGGTATCTTCAGGGAGTGAAGCAGGAATACTTCCTGACAGAACGAGGACATCATGTATTCCTAAGTTTTTCACTTGTGCTTTCAATTTTTCAAACCGAAGTGCATCGATAATAGGGCCGGCTGCATTCACTTCTGTCTCTTCGGCGGCACGTAATTTTACATTCACCCGAGTTTCACCTTCAACGGATATGAAACTCGTAGAAATACCGTTCTTCTGCAGAAGGCGTTCAACTTCCTGGCCGGTAAAACCTCCCGTAAAACCAAATGCGCTGCTCGGCACACCTAATTCCGTTAATACTTGAGAGACATTAATTCCTTTGCCTCCAGCTAAAAAGTGATCTGATGTTGAACGATTTAACGCACCGAGAGATAAGGAATCGAGAGTCAGTAGATAATCCAAAGAAGGATTCAATGTCACTGTATAGATCATGCGTTCATCACCTTCAATTTCGTATTAGTCGGGAATGCTTGTAAAGATTCGGAACTTTCCTTCGTAGTCACGACAAGTGCTTGGGACAGGTCCGCGAATTTTGCGAATGCCACTTCTTGAAACTTGGAATGGTCTGCCAGAATATAAGCTTCTCTTGCTAATTCGATTGCGAGTTCTTTGATGTGAGCTTCTTCTTCATCAGGGGTGGTAAACCCATAATCCGGATGAATCCCATTCACACCGAGAAAACACTTATCAAAGCGGTAGTGTTGAAGACTGTGAACAGCACCTCTGCCAATTAAAGCTTTGGTGGAAGGTTTAGCAATTCCTCCCGTAAGGATCGTTTTGCACCCCCGTGCAAGCAGCGCATCTGTATGTGAGATTCCATTGGTCACTGCAGTAATCGATGGAGGAAGAAATGGAATCATTTCAAACACGGTAGACCCGGCGTCTAAAAAGACAGTGTCGCCTTCTTCAATAAGTGCAGCGGCCGCTTGACCGATTTGTTGTTTCGTTTGAAGGTTTTTAGATGTTTTTTCTGACATGGTAGATTCTTGAAGCTTTCCTTGAAGTTTTGAAGCCCCCCCATGTATTCGCTTCAGTTTCCTTTGACGCTCCAATTCTATTAAATCGCGCCGGATTGTGGATTCTGAAGAACCGGTTTCAGCGGTTATATCTTGTAAACGTACAGTTTGATTTTGCTGCAGCATCTTTAAAATTAGGTGATGGCGCTCGGTTTCTAACATCGGATTCACTCCTAACCAATCTCGTTACCTTCATCATATACCTAGAGTATTCTGATATCAATCAAAACATTCCAAAACCGTTCAAAATAATTCATTTAAAAAAGGATTATATTTTACGATAATTATTTCTAAATCCGAAATAGTTATTGACCGCTGTATTTTGCTTTGCTAAAATAGGGTGTCTTATCGACAATGTTCGACATGGATTTGTCAGTGTTTGTTTGTGTTTTCACAACCAGCTAACAAAACGTGCCAAAGATACTGCTGACTAGCAGTGAATTGTACGATTAAGTTCATAGTGAAAAAATTTCAGCCTTCGATTATTTGTAACGGGATTGGGCATAACTGAAGGTGAGTGAAGGTATTCAACCGCCGTTAGTACAAACTCCAGACAAATGTTAGAAGTGTTCGGAAATTTTTTTCATACAGGGTTCTCATTCCTATGAAATAGGGTATTCAAGAAACAACTATCTCTTTTGTCATGGAGCGGGACTGATTTCTTACAAAGGTGGTTAGCCACTTGCAGCAAAGGTCAGCCACTTGTACGTCGTTTTGCTGTAAACAGTCAATTGCACTGTCAACTTGGCAGTAGTCTTTCAAATTAGAAAGGGGATAAAAGAAATGAACTTAGCAGCTATTGGAGTACCAGGGCTTATTATCATTCTTGTGATTGTACTAATTTTATTCGGACCTCGTAAATTGCCTGAAGTTGGTTCAGCAGTCGGGAAGACACTCGCAGAATTTAAGAAATCTGCAAAAGACATCATGGATGATGATGAAAAAGCTGAAGCTAAAAAAACTTCTGATACAGAGAAGTAGGTGAGAAGATGGATCCTAATCGTGATCGTGAAAGTATAAATCCATTGGATGAATCAAATAAAATTGAAGCTGAAAAATCTTTAGAAGCCAAGTCTGATGCGGCCGATGAAGAAGTCTTGAAGACTCCAGCACCAATAACTTATACGGATGAGAACGGTTATCCGACGAATATCACGCCAAAGAAGTCAAAAAAAGAAGAAGCAGTCGAAGAGGACGTTGAAGGTGAAGATTCCAATCTGGTTGGACACTTAACTGAATTACGAAAACAGCTAATCAAGAGTATTGTTGTTTTCCTGCTGTTTTTCATAGCTGCATTCAGCACTATTAATGTTTGGTTCCCTTATATTACACGGGGACACAAGCTGATTGTTCTGAGCCCAATGGAAGTGATTTCGTTTTACACGACCATTTCAGCTGCGCTTGCATTTGGACTATCGGTTCCATTCCTCTGTCATTTCTTGTGGCAATTTGTCAAACCGGGTCTAAATGAAAGGGAAAGCCGCTTCCTAAGTCTTTACTCGCCGGCGATCCTGATTTTGTTTGTAGCGGGGTTGGCTTTTGGATACTATGTGGTAAATCCGCTAAGCTATAATTTCTTAGTGGAACTTGGTAAGGCGAACTTTGACGTGATGGTTTCCGCACAAGAGTATGCACGCTTTCTTTTACTGACAACCATGCCGATTGGTTTACTGTTTGAATTACCTGTCGTTGCGTTATTTTTATCCGCGATTGGAGTTCTTACATCAGGTTCTATGAAAAAGGTGAGAAAGTGGTCATATGTAGTGCTTGGAGTCATCTCGGCACTCATTACACCTCCTGACTTTTTCAGTCAGCTCATAATTCTGATTCCAATGATTGGGTTATACGAAGCAAGTATATACCTGGTCACACGAACTGAAAAACGTATGGCAGCTGCGGATGCAGCCTGAAAAATCCCGTTTTGCACATTGCGTGCAAAACGGGATTTTTTCATACATTATTCAGTAAGTGCATAATTCACACGGACGATTAAGTTGTTTGTTTCACTTCGAAGTGTATTATATGTTTCTACAAACGCTTCTTTATGGTCGGCAGGACTTTCGAACCTGCCGATTTCCTCCCACATCGTTTTTATCTTCATCATTTCATCGAAAAGCACCAAATCTGTGCCACTCTGCGGACCAGGGACTAATACAGTTGGAGAACCCAGGTTGAAGAAGTCTTCTTGAATAATCGGGAACACAGGGTGCTCATATTCGTCATTCTTAATGAGATACCCAAGATCATTTAGAGACGGAGCCGCTAAAAGGACGATTTGCATAATACTTCGTTCTAAATTAGTTGCTTCATTCCAAGTACGATATTCGGAATCTGGTGTGTTTTTAAATTCCTCAGCTCGCGTCTGCTGAAATAATTGATAGGCCTCAGGGACTGCGGACTCTGGCAATTGATAGGCTAAACTTTCTGTAATGTCTATTAAGACGTCCGCTAGATTCGTTACATTTGTCGCTTTGCCGCCCTGGCTCGTAATGCCTCTGACGGGATGATCCTCAAGTGCAAAACGAACGATTCCTTTTTCTTTCGAAAGTTGTTCATATTCCTCTTGGGTAAGATTCTTGGGAAAATTCCCTTCTTGGTCAAAGACGGAAGGAATCTTGACAGTCCGCATTTTCGCTTCATCATACAACTGGCCGTCTTCATCAGATGTTTCGCTTTCTATAGTCCCTCCAGAAGAAGACGGGGTGTTTTCTTCTTCGAGATTACTCAATTCCTTGCGATTCTGTGTGGACGCATTTGTGTCCCCGGTGTTCTCTAACTGGGCACCCTCCTTTTTTGAACTGCATGCAGTTAGTAAAATAAGTATAAGAAGTAAAAGAGTTGTTTTCTTCATATGTAAAGAACCTCCTAATTGGGTATGCTATGTATGATACGGATTTTCGCCATAGGGGTTTCAACAATATGGAAGATGAATCTTCTGTAGTGTTTTTGCGGACAGGCTAAAGTCATGCAATTCATTGACGCATTTTGAGTGAATTTGTTAGTGAATGATATTATTTAGTGTTAAAATAATTAAATGAAACTTACTCTGAATTATCAGATTGGATTTGAAAATGAATGAAAGAAGCGTTTACTAAAAAGAATATAATTGGAAATACCTTGTTATTTGTTGGGATGATGGCCTATATTTTACTATTCGGGGCATTGTTCGGACAAAATAATATTTTAATCGGTGTTGCGACAATCACGGCAATGCTCATGCTGCTGGAAAGGGATCTGACGATTCATCCAGTACAGAACACAGTTAAATTTGCCGGGTTGAACTTACTGACGGGAATTGCTGCGTTTACTGCTGGCTTTTCGGTGTGGACAGCTGTTCCAATTCACTTTGTGATGATGTTCATCATCAGTTACACATTGATATTCAATTTAAAAAACCCGCTATATCTGCCGTTTTCACTTCAATATTTGTTTCTGCTAGCGATACCTGTAACAGGGGCAGAACTGCCGCTTCGTTTAGCGGGTCTTGTAGTTGGAGCGATTTCAATAATGGCATTGCAGATGATTGTCAATCGGAAGCGGATTTCTAAAAATGGAGATCCTATAGTGAAAAGTGTTTGTACGTCACTAATGGAGAAAATTGATAAGAAGCTAGTGGGAGAAGACACATCTGAAATGGACGCTGCAATCCGAAAATCGATTGGATCTCTCCGCTCGATGATTTATGATCAGCGAGAAGAAGATTATTATCTTACTGAAGAAGGACGGCTGCGGTTAAATATCACAGCTGCACTTGAAAAAATTGACTCACTTTTAAATACACTGGAACCAAGGCATGCAGAAGGCCGAGTAATTCAGGATGTACGAATGATCCTAAACAAAGCGATAGAAGGAGATTCCAAAGAAATAGATGCAGCAGAACTAAGTAAAGCGTCTGAAGAAGTGATGGAGAGTTATCGCACTGCACCTCCACAGTCTTCCACACAGTTACGGCTGCTGAATAATGTAGACTATCTAACTGACAGCTTGCTTGCCTTGCAGCAGTTAACTCCTGAAAAACGTAAAATCACTCGTAAAATCGAAGAAATTCCATTGAAGTTTAAGAAGTTTACATTGTCAGCGCCTCGACACGTCTCGTCCTTGAAAATGTCTTATGCGATTCGTATGGCAACGGGTATTGCAATTTCAGGGTTCATCATGGACTTCTTTAACTTAACAGAAGGCAGATGGATGATGTTCACAGTATTGTCAGTGATCATTCCGTTTTACGAACAGTCTCATAAAAAGATGCGAGACCGCATATTTGCAACAATTGTAGGCGCCACCCTTGTGTGGATAATCTTCTCTATTTTCCATGCAGCAGCAGTTAGGACAGGATTGTTGTTATTTGCCGGTTACTTGATGAGCTATGTAAAAGTCTATCGCTACAGTACAATCTTAGTAACTTTCTCTGCAATCGGTTCGGTTGCCTTAATATCTGGAGAAACTCAATTCCTAACAGTAGAACGATTAGTAATGGTGCTGGCTGGAGTTTGCATTGCTCTTCTCATTAACCGCTTTGTACTTCCATATAAATTGACCGATGCCAATGTCAATTTAGGAAGAATGTCGAATGACACACTGACTGAAATGCTAAAAGAAGCGAAGGATGCCATTAACGGAAATGCCACAATTGGCAGCCATAGCATGAAAAACTTATTAATTATCAGTACGATGGTAGAGGAGAGGGCGCGAGTTAACCTGCAGGCTGCGGGTACAGATGCGGCGGACGAGTTGTTTGCTTCAAGACGTCTTGCAAGCAATACACTCTACGAACTAGTGTCGTGGAAAGAAATCCATGGCATTAAAGAAGAAATTTCGTTAAGGTCAATCGCAATTTTAGATCATATGGAGGAATGCTGGTTATCAGGCATTTCCTACTCAGAGTTGATTGGACAGTTACATCTGACCTTGGCAAATGAACCGATTCTTGAAAATAAAATTATCCTGAGTATGCTGCTGGAAATCGCTGAAGAATTTGAGCAAATCCGTATAGAGGATGAAAAGATGAAACCTAGTATTATGAAATGACGTCAATTCTGTTGACAAGCACGTAAGCATGAATTTCTTATGCAGTGCATCAGAAAGGGTTGAAAAGTCGTGAATCTTGAAATTCATGACGTAACGGCAACGAATTATCGTGATATCTTACAGTTGAAAGTTGCCCAGTCACAAAAAGAGTATATTGAAACACCTTATGAATGTCTTGAGGATTCCGTTGAATGGAAGCAGTTCAAACCTGTCGGACTCTATGTGAATGAAGAGCTCGTTGGATTTGCAATGTATGGATTTTTCCAATCGGAAGGTACGAGTGGCAGGTTATGGATTGATCGGCTGCTGATTGATGAACAATACCAAGGTAAAGGTTACGGGACTCAATTCATGAAGATGTTAATCAGTAAAGTAACGATGGAATACGGAGAGCAGCCCATTTACTTAAGTGTTTACCCTGAGAATGGAGATGCCGTTCGGCTCTATCAGAAACTAGGTTTTAAGTTCATTGAAGAACGGGATATTAACGGCGAACACATTATGAGAACACAATAAAAGGAAAGAGGTCTGAAATGGACCTCTTTCCTTTTTGTTAGTCAGATCCTTTTTCTTTTGACAATTCTTCGGAAGCGTCTTGAACGTCTTCTGCCAGTTGTCGCTGTACAGCCTCCTTTTCGACACTTTCACTTGTTTCTTCACTTATTCCGTGCTTTTCTTTTTCAATTTTCTCCTTCTTTTCTTCAATAATTTTCATTTCCTCTTCATAGTCATTATCCACTTGAGTCGTTGAAGGAATAATGTCATCTTCACAATAATCCACACGTTTCCCATAGCGGATCAGTTCATAGATAATCATTCCATTATTGGGTTTGCCGTTTGTCATAAGCATAGGAACTGCATCAATTAGAACGTAAAAAAACGCGTAAAATATAAACCGGTTCCAAAACCTTGCTTGGTCTTCCAAAAATCCATTTGCAATTAACGTGTTCAACGTAAGAGCAAATAGTGTGTTGGTAAGAATAGGGGAAGCGTATACCATAATATAGGCAAAATTACTTTTTCGTTTTATATCATCGAAAGAGAACCAGCTGTACATATGATAATATTTACGAATATCAAAGACTCCGAACATGTATACACTTGGCCCGGAACCAATCGTAATCCGGGGATTTTTCACACCAAATAAATAAGTAACAGGCAAATATCCAAATTCACGTATGAAAACTGTAACAGGAATAATGATGAAAGAAGATATAATTAGCGCAAATAAATCTGAAATCCCAAACAAAATTGTTTCACTTCCTTTACGTACTGTCATATTAGAAATACCCCAAGAAAATTACTTTGAACCTCGTTATTAGGGCATAGAGGCGGATTATAGGAGATTCGGATGGGGGAATAGTTAAATAAGTTTAGTTTGAAGATGCGGGGTGTCGGGAATAATAATAATATAATCATCAAGGATTTTATTACTAAAAGGAGGAAATTATTTTGGCTAAAATTGCAGTTGAAAAACCATTCGATGATGTGAAACAAGCGCTTGAGGAAAAAGGACATGAAGTGAAGATGTTTGAATCCGATGAAAACATTAGCGGTTATGATTTCGGAGTAGTTCGTGCGTTAAGTGATGTCAATGTGGACAAATATGATTTTCCGGTTGTTAGTATTGAAGGAAACTCAGTTCAAGATATCGTGGATGACGTGGAAAAAAGACTCGCTCGATAATAGCAAAAAGAAGCCCGGCCTCTAAAATAGGTCCGGGCTTCTTTTTTGAGTGCTGGGAGTAGAAATTTCAACGTTCATTAAACTGGGAGGTACCGTGAAGGCATGGAGAGTGTGGATTAGAGATTTTTTTTGTATACTAGAACTGAACGTACTTTCTGAAATGAGGGATTGCAATGTCAGAACTTAAAAAGACATTAATGGCTGATATGAAAACAGCTATGAAAGAAAAGGACACTGTCAAAAAAGGTGTTATTAACTTATTGCGTGCAGGGATTCAAAACCAAGAACTGGATCTTAAACGCGAGTTAACGGAAGAGGAAGAGTTGAAAGTGGTTCAGAGGGAGTTAAAGCAAACAAAACAGTCTCTCGAAGAAGGTCAAAAAGCAAATCGCGAAGACATTGTTGCTGCAGAAACTGAAAAAATTGCAATCATTGAACACTATTTACCGAAACAGCTTTCTGTCGATGAAGTAAAAGAACTTATCGCCAAACTTGGGATAAGCAAAGAAAGTTCTATGGGCCAAGTCGTGGGTCAGATGATGAAAGAAACGGCTGGCAGCGCTGAAGGGAAAGTCGTGTCACAAGCTGTGAAAGAATATCTGAACAGCTAATGTCAATTATATAAAAGGGACGATCTGATGAGTCAAATGACTCTCGGATCGTCCTTTTTGTAGCACGCTATTAGTTCAGAGAGGAAGAAATGAATCCGACTGAATTCGCAGGACCACTGATACAAACGTTCAAGCATGATCCGCCTGTTCACTTTCCTGCAATCCACGTTTTCAATAGAGCAAGCCGCTCGCGGAATCGAACTTTAGCTTCTACAACCTTTGGAGTTTTGGCGGGAATGGCATCCCATTCATAGCCTTCTTTTTCAGCAAGGTATCCGGCCCGTGCGACATGATAATCACTAGTGATTATGGTGATTCCTGTCATGCTTTCAGGGATCAGTTTCCTGGTGTTGACTAAGTTTTCATATGTGGAAGTAGACTGATCTTCTACAATCATTCGATCTTCAGGGAAACCGTGTGCTGATAAATAATTCACCATAGCCTGTGCTTCACTAATTCCTTCATCTGGACCCTGTCCGCCAGAAAGAACGAGCGTTACGTCCGGATGGCTATTGGCGTAGGAGAGTGCTGCCTCCAGCCGGTATCGGAGTGCAAGTGACGGAGCAGTTCCATTCACTTTAGCGCCAAGAACGACTGCAATCGTATAGGTTCCATCAGCACGCTTGTTTTGAGCCTCTTTTATCGCATGTCCTGTTGAGAACCACCACGCAAAAACTATGAACAAACCGCTTAGTCCTATAAACAATAGACGTTTCCCCTTTTTCATCTAAGTCGCTCCATTTCCTAGTACATACTTTTCTTATTACTCCGTTAGTAACAAGACGGAAATGGGAGATGCAAGTTGCCGAAGCAATCATTTATTTTGTTTAATTCCTTCTCGAAGTGTAGTATTACACTATTAGGAAAGGGGGATTTCACGTGAATTCTGAAAAACTCATTGAACAAATCTCACAGCGTGCCATTCTCATACGTACCGAAGCAGGCTATTCCCAAGAAACCATGGCATCTATTCTTGGCATATCCAAAAAAACGCTCGTACAAATAGAGAAAAACCGGACGGCTGCCAGCTGGACTGTTGTTGTAGCGATAATCGCTCTATTTTCGGACAGTGAAATCATTCAATCGCTTCTAGGAGATGCCCCTTTAGAGGTGATCCGTACGATTGCCCATAATGGATTGGATCGTCCAAAAGGAAAGACACTGGGCGGGAAAGTTTGGTGGAAGGAACTAGAAAACGAGAGTGAGTTTAGAATCCAGCAGAATCTGATTAGCCAGCATTTTAGAATATTAGACAAAGAAGATTATGTCTGGTTCAGTACATTCGACGAACAAGAAGTGTTGGAGAGGTTTCATGAACTGAGTCAAATCAAGAGATAACTCCGTAAAAAAAAACTGCCAAATTAGCAGGCAGTTTTCATAGGGAAGTAGCAGTGTATGTATGCTGGAGGTTAGATAGAAGCAAACATGACGTCTTCGGTAATCTCGTCGAGTTTCGTTTGTGCATCCAGCGCAAATTCATGCTGCCGGTCAATAGGAGCATCTGGATCTTGTGGAGCCTGGAATTGCTCCAATCCCGCGACGGTCATCGCAGCGCTGTCTTCTTCGTCTAAGCCGATATTCATAACATGCTTAATAACGAAAGGCGTTTGAAAACGAATAACGGTTCTAGGAGAATCTAATTCGCCTTCCAGCACTTGAAAAGGGACTCTTAAATAGATGGTCGTTTCCTTGCGCTGATATAGAATCGTATCAAACATACCGTGATCGTATTCCCATCCTCCGCCTATATCCATCCCTGCTTCTTTGAAAAGCTTCAAAGCATTTCCGTATATGACGGTCTTTCCTTCAATCTTACTTTTTAAAGCAATCATAGGAATTCCTCCTTCTTCTTATAGCTCAATTAACCTATAGGTACCCCTATTAAACTCTGTCAAAACCTGTTAACGCGAGAAAGGGGAATCTACGATAATCGGTCAATGTCAGTCAGGAGTATCTCTACAATCCAGATGAACGTCTGCGATAAGATTCTTCATAGACTTCAGATCTATAATGTAGTACTGGATCTTCTGAACAGCTGAAGCCCGGCGTTTCGTTTGTGGGATTAAACAAAATATCTTCCGCAAGGTCTTCTCGTTTTTCAGTTAGGACCAACTCACCGACATCAATCACTAATCGATCTTCCGGCCATGAAATGGAAGGATCATTAATTGGATCTTCAGGTGCTGCAAGAGTCATAAGAAGTCTGAAATGAACTGGTGAATCTATCATACGTTCCAATAATTCTAACTCCATGTCTTTTGTTGAGAAGGGGAGTTTGTCTTCCTTTGCTGCAGGTTCAAAGGAAAAACGGACCGCCTGGCGATCGCTTGAATCTGTTGTAAGAATATAAGCATGGATTGCCCAGAATCGGGTAGTGGCAAAACTCGCAGGTGTTTTCAATTGCTTGAGCAGGGCAGGAACGGTTTTGAATTCGGTATCGCTGCTAATGGTTGCGAGTTTTTCTTTTAACGGCTGATTCTTTGCGCCGAATACTTGGATAAGCCGTACGAATGCTTCAGGTGTTTTTGTCGGGAACACTGGTGCGTTGGCCATTACGAGAGAGATTGCATTGTGGTCAGAAGATGGAAACTGTACGGCCATTCCTTTTATCGGGATCAGTTGCTCAGAAGAGTTTGGGATAGGGGAGCTATGAGAAAAACGAACGATGACGTTTTGCGCGTTTCCAAGTAAAAAGGATGCTTGAGTGAAAGGTTTCGCATTATTATTCGGTTTAAATACGGCATTGAATCCAATACCTTTAGCGTGTGCTCTTCGGTATCCCTTATGGGTCCCGGCAACTTGTTCAATGATATCTACAGCTTCAATTGGAGAAATTGACGGTTCCTGTTGTGATGACTTCATAGATCTCACTCCTTTGTAGCAGTATACCCGCACTCCGTGAAGTCAACCTTCGCTATCTTGACCTGCCAGTTCTGTATAGACAACTAACCGTTCTTCATGCGTTTTAGCTTTACGGTTAAATTCTCCGGTACATGTGATCAAATTTAAACGACTGCCATAAGAGAACCCGAAAATCTCATCAATGGGTGCATCTTTTCGAGGATACCGTTCGGTTTTAGTGACGATGAAGGTCAGTGATTTCCCTTCGGCATCTTTCACGACAACTTCATCCCCTTTTTTTAATTGGTCAAGCTTATAAAATACAGCAGGACCAGTAAGGGAATCGATATGACCGGCCATCACGGAGCTGCCGCGGTTTCCTGGTAATGTACCTGGTTCGAACCAGCCGACATTATGAACACCTTCAGGAACGCCCATCTGTCCATTTTCTAACTCTCCGACATTTTCGACGTCAGACGTTACCCCGATTGCAGGTATTTCAAGTGAGACGGGTTTAATCCCTTTTTGCTCTGCTGCTAGTGACAGTCCTTCAGATGAAGGTTTTTCAACAGCAGCTTCTTGTGTTGAGGGCGGGGAAGATTGAGGTTCCGGCGAAGCTTCTGATTGGGGTGAAGAATCTTGTGAACTGCTGCACCCGGCAAGAGACAGTGCGATAAGCCCTGACGTAAGGAGTGCTGGAATTTTCATTGTGACCACCTCCGTGGAATAGTAGTGTAAAGAAAAAGAAGGGGGACTAGCCCCCTTCAAATTAGTTGTTTTCAGTACGTGTCTTGCGGATCACAACAGCCCCTGCAGCCATTGCCAGTATCAAACTAGTTAAAATCCACATAACTGTAGAATCATTCGACTCTTGGCTCATGCCGCCTAACCCTGTTTTAGGCATATCTGAAGGCATTGAACCTGCAAATTTGTCTGGATACTGGTCGACAATTGCACCTGCCATCATAGTACCTACTCCGAACATGTGGCTGTAAGCTTCGTGAATGTCGTCATAAGCCCCATCATAATCGCCATCGTGATACTTGTTAAAAGCTGCTAGAAGCTGGTCTACGTGAACTTTCAATCCTTCTTCTAAGTCAGCTGCTTTCAAACGTCCTTCTGTTGCAGTCTCTAAGAAAGCGGCTTGTTTGACGCGGTAGTCATCAAGATTTGCCATTGCTGCTTTTTGTCCTTCAGCGTCTTCTCCGGCTGTAGCTTTAACATAGTCTACAAAGTAACCGATGTGACTGCTCCAAATTTCGTTAAACTGCTTGGCACCTTCAGCACCGTACACGGATTCAATTGACTTAGTAAGGTCTTCTGTATTGCCGTTTAGTTCTGCAGCAGATACATCAAAGTCTTTTGCACCGTCAATTCCTTTTTGCATGGCCAGGATAGCGAGTGCTGCGTGAGTGGAGAACTGGTTATTCAGCTGCTCACGTAAGTCTGCAGCGGGAGTATCAACAGACATTTTATCGAATTTGTCTGGGAATTGGTCTGTAATTGCCCAAGAGATCCCTTTGCCTGTACCAAACATATGCATCATCGACTCCGTAATGCCTTCATACGCTTTCTCATATTCTCCTGCATTGTAATTGTCAAATGCCCAGATTAACTGGTCAACGTGCATTTTTAAACCTTCTTCTAAGTCTTTTGCTTTAAGACGTCCTTCAGTTGCAGTGTCCAAAAACTTAGCTTGAGTTACTCGATAACCATCTAATTGGGAAACGGCTTTTTTTCGTCCTTCTTCATCATTAGCGGCTGTAGCTTTTACATACTCCACGAAATATCCAATGTGGCTGCCCCAAATTTCTTTGAACTGATTTGCTGCATCGTCCCCGTAAACAGATCCGATGGCTGCGGATAACTCGTCTGTGTTCTCTCCTAGTTGTGCAGCGGCCGCGTCAAAGTCTTTTGAACCGTCAATTCCTTTTTGCATTGCGATAATTGCTAAGTATGCGTGTTCGGAAAGGATTGAATCCAGAGTCGCTCTTAAATCTGTAGCTGGGTTAGAGACGGCCATTGAAGAGGTACCGTGTCCTGAGTGGTCGGCTGCATTTGCGATGGCTCCCATTGGGAATAGCAGTGAAACACTTAATGGAATTGCTGCGAGTTTTTTGTAGTTCATCATGAATCTCTCCTTTTCGGTTTTGTAATAAGCTAACGGAACGAAAAAAAGAATGGATCACTTTTTGTCGAAAAAACTTTGGAAGATTCGGATGAAATAGAAAAAGAACCGCTATGACAGCGATTCTTCAAGGGTTTTTATGGTCTTAAATACTTCCTGCCAGTACCAAGGTTCCTTCTGGAGCTGGCAAGTCAGGTTCAGTTTCAATGGTGATCGCTACTGTATCCCATTCACCTTTTAGCTGATCCATCGGATGTGAAACTGATCCGCTGCCTTCATCTGTCGGTTTAAAGGATCCAGCTGGTTTTGGGGTATCTTTTTCGATTACCCATACCTGATACAATTCGTTATCTTTTAACTTTGGCAAATTACTCGCATCGACTAATAACACAGTTTCGTTGTTATCTTTGATCATCATCGCAACGGCTGATGCATTTTCGATACCAGCTTGGGGATCTAATAATGCTTTACCGATGAGTTGAAGGTCATTTTCGGCGACTTCAGTTGGAGGAGAACCATCCATCGTTGCTAAATAAGCATTTGTCACTAACGAAGCAACGAGTGCAGCTGCAAGTACTGGAACAGCGACGCCTTTTCGTTTAGCTGGTTTTGTTTCTTTTGGCTTTTCCGGGAATGTTTTCACATTATTGATAGCAGGTTTGGTTTCAGTGCCCTTTGAAATCGGTTCCTCATCAATCGCTGCAAAGACTTTAGCTTTTAAGTCGGAAGGAACTTCAATTTCCTCTGTCAAATAAGGAAGATCTGCAGTTAATAGATTGAGTTCTTCAAGTTCAGCACGGCAGGAAGGACATTCTTCGAGATGTTGTTCGAAGGCATGTGTTTCTTCCTCAGTTAAAGAACGGTTGAAGTAGTCAAGGAGATGCATGCATGATTCATTCATTCGAGTATCCTCCTTCCTGGGTGATGAATCCTTTTAAGTGTTTCAGTGCTAATCGGATACGGCCTTTTACAGTCCCGAGAGGCAGCTCGCATTGATCTGCAATTTTTTGCTGACTGAGCCCTTTAAAGTAAAACAGTTCTATAATTTCTTGCTGGTCTTGTTTCAGTTCGAGCACTGCGCTGCGTATCGCATTCCGCTGTTCGCCCCATTCTACCGTATTCTCTACACTTCCCGGCTGTTCAATGAGAGAATCCTTTTCAATCATCGGTTCGTGGTCATGACGTTTTAAGCGGCGAATCTCGTCAATTGCTTTGTTTCGCGTGACAGTGAGGAGCCACGACGAAAAAGAGCCTTTATCTTCTTGATAGGCAGTCGTGCCGTTCCATAACTTAACAAATACATCTTGCACAACTTCTTCTGCAATTTCACGATCTTGCGTTAATCGGTATGCAAAGGAGAAGATTAGTTTTTCGTATCGATCATATAACGTTTCAAAAGCCGATCGATCTTTGGCGGCGGCAAGAGCATATAAGGTTCCGTCGTCTGTATGTTTCATCCGAGTCTCCTTTGTAAAAGCTTTTTTCTAAGAATACCATAAGTCGCAAGACCTGTATTCTAGAACAACAGAAGACTCATATTAAGCTAACGAAACGAAATGAATAAACGATCACTATATCTATAAAAAATCATTATTCTTTGCTGTTTGAAATTGGATCCCTAAAGCTTAATTGTTAGCCTGCCGGGGTATAGCTGTAATAAGAAATCACTAGGTGGAGGATATAATGGAGTTAAAAAAGAAGAAACCATTTCAAGGAATTACAACTTGGATGAAAGTAGTTGTGGCTTGTCTGCTGTCTAAGGTATTGCCTGCGCCGTCCAAACCGATTATTCTGATCGGCGGCAATTTAGGTGAAAAATATGAAGATAATGCAGCTGCATTCCATAGCTATCTTATGAAAAACTGTCAGCAAAGCTATGCTGTACATTGGATGTATGATCCATCTGCATCTTATGTACATGAAAAAAGAATCGAAAACGCAGTTATGCTGGGCAGTTTTAAAAATTATGTATTGTTTTTTCAAGCGGCTTACACAGTCCATGGACATTCGTTAATGTATGACATTGCGCCAAGTATTGATAAGTATATATTTTGGAACAAAAATACGATTATGGTGCATATCAGTCACGGAATTGAATGTTTTAAGAAAATACTGATCCAGCCAGAGGATGTCCCTTTACTTGAGCGGTGCGATGTATTTAATTGCGCATCATCCTACGAGAAAGACATTAAATTAAATGAATGGGGGATGCCTGAAGAAAAGCTGCCGATTACGGGTATGGCTCGATTCGACCATCTCACTTACAATCAGCCTGTCTCAGAAGTGAAAACCATTCTAATGATGATGACTTGGCGTGAGACACTGTTCGGACTGTCGGATACTGAATTTATCGAGAGCTCTTATTTTCAAGCTACCGAAAAGCTGATTACTGACAGTGTTCTGAATCAGTTACTGAGCGTGAACAAAGTCACGATAAAGATTATTTTGCATCCTTTCATGAAAAAATTTGAATCTTACTTTACTGAACTGGGTACAATACACTCTAACATCGAATTTTATACATATGGAGAACTCTTCATACAAGATGAAATTCAAAAATCTGATATGCTGATCACGGATTATTCCAGTATTTTCTGGGATTTTGTCTATATGAATAAGCCTGTAGTTTTCTATACATTTGACCAGAAGGAATTCTTGGAAATGCGGGGTTCATACTTGGATTTGAATCATGATTTACTGGGATGGAAAGCGAATTCAGCTTCAGAGGTTATACATGCACTAACCAGGATACTTGAACAAGGCGAAACAGAAAATCCCCGCTTTGCCGATTTATCAAACTACTTCAGCTTTACAGATCGAAACAACTGTGAACGACTGGCAAATTATATGTTTTCTTTAAACACGTCGAATTCGAAGCTTCGTGATAACACATAAAATGATTGGCTGTTGTAGGTTATTCGTTTGTTTGATATAGTATAGGAAATAATGATCGATGAAGTGGCTAAGTAGATAGGAATCGTGAAACAGAAAATAGAGCGCACTGCTGAAAGCTCTATCACCTCTTCTTATTCGAACCCTACCACCGAGATGCCGTGTAAACACGGCCGGTTCGTCCCGTTACGAAACGATAGAGGACTAATTTGCAATCTATGCTAATTAGTCGAACTTAGGTGGTACCGCGTCCAAAGCACAAAGACGTCCTTTTATTAGGATGTCTTTGTGCTTTTTTGCGGATAAAGACTTTGCGGCCAATCATTGAACAGGAGGAAAAGACATGTCAAACACACAGCAAAATGATTTTTCAAAGTGGTATATTGATACGATTCAAAAAGCGGATTTGATGGATTATACACCAGTACGGGGGTGTATCGCGTTCAAACCGGATGGCTTTGAAATTTGGGAGCACATTCAAGATGAGATGAACCGTCGATTCAAAGAGACTGGACACCGCAATGCATATTTCCCGATGTTAATACCTGAATCTTTCTTCCAAAAGGAAAAAGATCATATCGAAGGGTTTGCACCTGAATTGCCTTGGGTAACTGAAGCTGCAGGTGAGCCGCTTGAAGAGAAACTTGCGCTTCGTCCAACATCGGAAACAATGATTGGTCACTTGTACTCCGACTGGATTAAAAGCTACCGGGATCTTCCAGTTCTTATCAACCAATGGGCGAATGTATTCCGCTGGGAGAAAAAGACATTACCATTCATCCGCACGTCTGAATTTCTCTGGCAAGAAGGCCACACGGCTCATGCGAATGAAGAAGAAGCACGTCACGAAACCATGCAAATGTTGAACATTTACAAAGAAGTCGTTGAAGAGCTTCTGGCAATTCCTGTATACGATGGACAAAAAACACCGTCTGAGCGATTTGCAGGAGCGGTGGATACGTATTCGATCGAAGCGATGATGAAGGACGGAAAAGCAGTCCAAGCCGGAACGTCTCATTATCTGGGTTCGAAGTTTGCGGAAGCATTCGACATTAAATATCTGACAAAAGAAAATAAACATGAATTCGTACACACGACATCTTGGGGAACGTCAACTCGTTTGATTGGTTCTGTCATTATGGTTCACGGCGATGAGCAAGGTCTGGTACTGCCTCCACGCGTTGCACCGACTCAAGTTGTGTTAATCCCGGTAGGTCCTTGGAAAAAGAATCCTGCGATTATGGAGAAGCTCGATGAAATCTATGCAGAGTTGAAGTCCAAAGGCATTCGCGTTCGTTTGGACGATTCAGATCAATCTCCCGGATATAAATTTAACGAGTGGGAACTAAAAGGCGTGCCAGTTCGCGTTGAACTTGGACCGCGTGATCTGGAGAACGCACAAGCAATGTTGAAATTACGTGACGAGGAAGGCAAAGAAGCCTTTGCATTGGAAGGATTGATTTCAGAAATTGAAAATCAGCTGACTGCTATGCAAAGCCGTTTGTTGGAAAAAGCACGTACATTCCGTGATGAAAACTCTCATACAAACATTGAGACATTGGAAGAGCTCAGCGCACATATTGCAACTTCACAAGAAAACAACGTAATCCCTGGCTGGATCCTTGCTGGATGGTGCGGCGAGGATGCGTGTGAAGAGCATGTAAAAGAAGAAACAAAGTTCACGACACGCAACATTCCGTTCAACCCGCCAGTTGAAAAGCATACGTGCATTAACTGCGGCAAAGACGCGAAGCATACTGTTTGGTTTGCGCGCGCTTATTAAAATGATAAATCCCCATCGAGTCCGTAATTCGGATGCGATGGGGTTTTTTATTCGAATAAATATAGAGTTCCGCGATAAATGAAGATAGATCAGTTTGAGAAGGAATACAGTTAGATTTACTCTTTTAAGATGAGTATTGCAAAAACATTAAATTAGTCACAATTCTCCCTTTTCAACCGATATGAAGTACGGAGGGATCAACATGAAAATGAAAATTCGTACAAAACTTATACTTATATCTGCAATTTTGTTAGTAATACCTAGTTTGGTTATTGGGCTGAGCGGCTACACATTAGCTAAAAACAGTTTAAATGATATTGGTTCACAAGGGTTAAAAAATGATGTGTCACTAGCAATCGATGTATTGGAATCTTTACAAGAACAGGTAGACAAAGGCGCAATATCACTTAAAGAAGCTCAAGAGGTTGCGAAAGAAAAACTGATAGGTCCGCTTCAAGAAGACGGAACGCGAATCGTTGAGTCTGAAGTGGATATGGGAGAGCATGGTTATTTCTTCGTTCTTGGGGATGATGGCAAGGCTCTGGCGCACCCGGTGAAAGAAGGGGAAGACCTAAGCGGTTCGAAGACCAAAGACGGCATGATGACGACAATGGAAACAATAAAGACAGCGCAAGAGGGCGGCGGGTTTTTAACATTCGATTTTGCTGTTCCTGGAACAGATAAGGTTGCGCCTAAAATCGTTTATGCCCAAGTATTCCCGCAATGGGGATGGAACGTCGTTGCTGGCTCGTACTTAATGGATTTCAATAGCGAATCTAAAACTTTGCTGATGGTTTTAGGGGTAGTTCTAGGTGTTTCACTGCTGGCTGGCGCAGTTGTCATCATTTGGTTCTCAGGCCATTTGTCGAAGCCGCTTATAAGAATTACGAATCATGTCGCTCAAGTAGCTGAAGGGGATTTGTCCGGCGAGGTCGGCCCAGTGAAAAATCGGGATGAAATTGGTGAACTCGCATCTTATACAACCCGCATGTCTGAAAATCTGAAAGATATGATTGAACAAGTATCGAACGCATCCATGCAAGTAGCTGCAACTTCAGAAGAGCTTTCTGCAAGCAGTGAAGAAACGAGCAGATCAGTGGAGCACGTTTCGGAGGCAATCCAAGAGTTGGCGAGCGGAGTCGACGGCCAACTGGAACAGACTGAAACTGCCAATGAAGCAGCAGCCAATTTGTCAATGGACATGGAGCATGTAACGAAAGAAATGGAATCAGCCGGCAATACGATTCGAACAACCGTTCAGCTCGCAGAGGAAGGGTCAAGCTCTGTGAACAGGGTAGTTAATCATATGGAATCCATTCAGCAAGAGACGGATTCCGCATTCAATTATGTCAATCAGCTTGGCGGAAAATCAGCAGAGATTGGTAAAATCGCCGGTATGATTACGGATGTTGCTGAACAGACTAATCTTCTCGCACTTAATGCCGCAATTGAGGCTGCACGGGCAGGCGAGAATGGACGAGGTTTCGCAGTTGTAGCGGACGAAGTGAGAAAGCTTGCAGAACAATCATCGAACGCAGCGACTCAAGTAGGAACTCTCATCGAGGCAATTCAGAAAGACATCGGCTACTCAGTGTCGGCAATTGGAAAAGGAAATCAGGCAGTAAAAGAAGGAGCTGATCTCGTGCAGGAAACGGGTGAGACCTTCCAAAGAATTACTGATGCGATCAACAGCATGTCTGGACAAATTGGTGAAGTAACCAGCAGTACAGAAAGAAACCGCAAAGAGTCGGAACGAATTGCGGAAGTAATGGAGCAAACAGCTGCGATTGCAATGAGTTCGGCCAGCCACACTGAAAATATAGCCGCTACGGCAGAAGAGCAGACGGCTTCGATGGAGGAAATTGCAGCGGCTGCAGATACTCTTGCTAATATGGCTGAAGAACTGCAGGAAACGGTTCGGAAATTTCAACTGTAACAACCGGTCAAACTAAAAACAGCCGGACGGCATCCTTAAAGCGGATGGTTGTCCGGCTGTTTTTTTATTTTAAAAAACTTAATTAGAGGCCCCATAAAAATGCTGCCAAGCCTCATATATTCCGCCGGCATAATGGCGGGAAGCTCTATAAAGGTTTGGGTGATCCGGAATCCCCTTCAATTCTTCATAAGCATTTCCCACAATTACCGAGGGCCAGCCGCGGCTTAACATATCTGTATCATTTCCTGAATCGCCCGCCACTAATAGATTGACAGAGGGATGGGCGAATTGTTGAATCACATATTCAAGTGCATTTCCTTTTCCCGAACCTCTTGGAAGCACATCCACATCATTATTGGAACTGAAAACAAGATGGTGAGGAATATGTTTTGCGCATAACGCATCTTTAAACTCATTCACCGTATCGATGCCGTCTTCCAGGGTGAAAGAAATCCGACAGTCTTCAGGAAGTTTTTGGCGGTGCAGGCCTGGGAATCCGGAAGCTGTTTCCAATACCCGTTCAGGCTGCCAGCCCTTTCCCATTTGTTTACTCCATAGTAAATCCTCTTGCCAATCAGGCATATGCCAAACCTTTGTTCCAACATCCGAGATCACTAAATCGGGTATTGGCAAGCTTGCTTCTGAAATGAGTTGCCGGACGGACTCCGCATGACGCCCTGTCACATATACGAGAGCAACATCATAAGGAGCATTTTGAAACAAGGTGATGAGGTCTCTCACATCTGAATCATTTCCTGCCAATGTATTATCCAAATCAGTTGCTAACATATGCGTCTTTAACTTCATAACTGACTCCTTCATACAGCGTATCTACTTTTTTTGCAATCACTTTCCAATTAAAATTCTTCTTGGCGAACGAAGCGGCTTGTTTACCAAGCTGTTCTGCAATATCTGGACGTTTTGCCAAAAATCCAATTGCAGAGGCAAGATCTTTTATATTTTTTGGATCCACTTGGAGTCCAGTTCTCTTGTGAATGACAATGTCACCTAATCCGCCTACTTTTGAAGCAATCACCGGACTGCCGCAGGCTTGAGCTTCTGCTGCCACCATCCCAAACGATTCATAATAGGAAGGGACAATGACGGCCAAGCTGTTTCTGAAATGTGCAGCCAGCTCTTCTTGATGAAGAGAACCGAGAAAGTCTACATGCTCTTCAATCCCTTTGACTGCATTTCTCAATTCGGCAGAAAGGGCTTGGTTTCTAATCGGATCTACCTGATCAGAATCGCCGCCTATTATTTGTAAGCGTATGGGCGTTTTAAGAAGTTCGGAATTGCAAAGAAGTTTAAAAGCTTTAAGTAAGGTATAGATTCCTTTTGTCTTTTCTAGTCGACCTGCGAATGTGATGGTTAAGGGCTGAGGGACGGGATTGGCAGCAGGAGTAAATAGTGAATCCACACCAATCGGAATCACCCGAATAGAAGATGGAAGTTTTACAGAGGCTTGAATAAGAGCTTTTTCTGTTAGAGAAGTAGCAATCACTTTATCGGCATTTGACAGGATCATTTGCTCAGCTTTTAATCTGCGAGGTTCTTTGACTCCTGTTGCCATCTGCTTAGCTGCAGCTAGAGAATGTGAAGTGTGGACCCAAGGCAAGTCAAAGTCTTTAGTTAGTTGTAAACCGAGCAGACCTGAAAGCCAATAGTGTGTATGCAGAATATCGTATTGAGAAAAATCTTGAAGCAATTTCATTTCACGATAAAAAGCCGGGAGAAGATGGTACAATTTATTTTTTTCAACAAAACCTTTTTGTCCTGCCTGGACACGCAGAACTCGGCACTTATTACCAAATCCTTCAACTTGGGGTGCTTCAGCATTTGACCAATGAGTGAATACGTCAACAGAGTGTCCGCGAGCTTCCAGCGCCAGTGCCAGTTGTTTCACGTAATTATTCTGACCCCCTGCTTGACTTGACCCCAGAGGCGCTAAAGGATCACCATGGTCTGATATAAAACAGATTTTTTTCTCCATTTATAAATTCCTTCTTTCAGTATATTTTCATAACCTCTGTAATTTAGTAAACTATCTCATAAACTATTTTAATGATTTGATTAGGATTTACCCTGTACAAAAAATCTATAAACCTTTCTATTACTTACCTGACTGGTTATTACGGGTATACATTTTTAAAACAGGGAACCATATGAATAAGTACTTATGTAAATAACAGATAAGGAATAGTGCGGGCAGGATAGAAGGAGGCAAGGTGAAATGGACATCACTATGAGCAAAATAATTAAGCAAACTGCATGAAAGTGATATCCTTATCTAAGTATAAGAAATAAAAGAACATAAAAGGAGTTCCTCAAGATGACAATACGAGTAAAAGCAATCATTGGAAGTACAAGTTCAACTTCCTACAATAGAAGATTAGTGAATTTCATGAAAAAACGTTATGCTGATCGATTGGACATTACATTAGTTTCAATCAATGATGTAGAAATGTTCTCCGTTGATCATGAAAGTGAACCGCCGGCAAATGTCCGTGCATTTAAAGAAAATGTAAAAGATTCGGATGCTGTATTATTCGCAGTTCCTGAATATAACTTCTCCATCCCAGGCGCTTTGAAGAATGCGTTGGACTGGTTATCACGCGGAGGAGAAGCAACGCTGCGTGATAAGCCTGCTTTCATTGTAGGATCGTCAATGGGCGTTTTCGGCAGTGTCCGTGCTCAAATTCATTTACGTGAAATTCTATCCAATCCCGGTCTTTCTCCATTGATTTTGCCAAACAATGAAGTGTACATTGGCTCTATTCATCAGAAACTGAGCGATGACGATGAACTAACTGACGCACCAACAGTTGCATTCTTGGATTCTGTTGTGAATAATTTCGTTGACTTCTATGAGCGCATGACGGAAATGCATGCAGCGAAAAAAGCATAAGGAAGCAAAAAGAGGCTGGGACAAAACTCAGTAAATTAAAAAAGAACGAATCCTAAGGAATTATCCTAGGGATTCGTTCTTTTGGTATTTTAGAAAGGAAAATAGGAAGACACTCTGTTAAAATAGATTCACCACAAACCATTTAAGGAGGTCTTCCTATGTTTAAAGAGTATAACATGAATCAACTAATTTTGCCGCTCGATATGGAAATGAAGCTACAGAAAGATGATATTGCCTACGCTGTGAATGAGCTCGTGGAGTCGATCCCCGGAGAAGCCTTCACAGGCTTTTTGCGTGAAACCGGCTGCCCTGCCTATCATCCGCGCATGATGATGAAGATTTTGCTCTGCGCTTACACCCAGTCCGTGTTTTCTGGCAGAAAGATTGAAGGGCTTTTGAAAGACAGTGTCCGGATGATGTGGCTGGCTCAGGGATATGAACCAACCTATCGTACGATCAATCGCTTCCGGGTCCACCCCGAAGTGAAAGAGCTTCTTCGCCAATGCTTTGTACAATTCCGCTGCCGACTCGTAGAAGAAAAGCAAATCGAAGAAGAAGCCATCTTCATAGACGGGACTAAACTCGAAGCCAATGCTAACAAGTACACCTTCGTCTGGCGTAAAGCCGTTGAAAGATACAGTGCGAGCCTGGTCGAAAAATCGAATCAGATGTATGAGGAGCTTTTGGAAAAGAACATCATACCGGAGATCGAACGAGAAAGTTCGGACGAGCTTACCACGAACGAACTGTCCAACATCCTCAACAAGCTGGAAGATACGGTACAGACCTACGATGAAAAAATTGAAGAAAGCGACGATACAGAAGTTCGAAAAGAGCTGCGGTCGCAACGCAAGGAACCAAAACAGTATCGAAAAAAGTTCCAGGATTTTTTACAACGCAAAGAGAAATACCGGATCGACATGGCGATTTTTGGAGACCGTAACAGCTATTCCAAGACGGATCATGACGCCACCTTCATGAGGATGAAGGAGGATCATATGAGTAATGGCCAGCTCAAGGCAGGCTACAATGTGCAAGTGGCAACCGAAGGACAGTATGCGCTTGCTTACGATATCTACCCAAACCCAACGGATACACGAACACTCATCCCGTTTCTTAATCTCATCGAGAAAGACTATTTCGAGCTGCCGGAGTACATAGTCGCAGATGCTGGTTATGGCAGTGAACAGAACTATGGAGATATCCTTGAAAACAGAAAGCGTACACCATTGATCACCTATAATCAGTATCGGAAGGAAAAGACAAAGAAATACAAAGAAGATCCGTTCAACACAATGAACTGGGCTTATGATGAGGAAGCGGATTCCTACACTTGTCCGAATGGCCGCAGGCTAGGATTTAGCCATTTTTCAAAACGAACCGACAAATACGGATTCACACGCGAATACAAAGCGTATGAATGCGACGATTGTTCCGATTGCCCATTGCGCTCCCTTTGTACGAAAGCGCAGGAAGGCAACAACCGGAAATTGTATATCAATGAAAAATGGGAAATGCATAAAACAATCATTCGAGCGAAGCTTTCAGAAGAGAAAACAGGTTCACTCTACGGTCAACGGAAAATCGACGTAGAACCAGTTTTTGGATTTCTGAAGGCGAATTTGGCGTTCACTCGTTTCTCTGTGCGGGGAAATGATAAGGTGAAAAATGAACTGGGCTTCGCATTCATGGCCGTGAATTTGAGGAAATACACGGCCATAAACAACATTCAGGCATCAGAAAACGGAAAGAATACGAGAAAAAAAGCGAGTGCTCACCAAAAATCGGTGAACACTCGCTTTTTTTGCTTCAATCTGACTGGTTGTGTCCCAGCCTCTTTTTTGTTAAGGAAGAATGGCGAAAGAGCGTACCGGAAATCCGGATGCCTTTTCAGGCTTTGGAACGACGTTGAAAATGACAGCGCCTTTTGCTGGAAGTTTGTCTAGATTCGTTAAAAGTTCCACTTGATACGTATCTTGTTCAAGTACATAGTACTCTCCATGGAGCGCACCGTTTTTTCTAAAGTCTGCCGCAGAATCGGTATCGAATGTCTCGTGGCCGACTGCCTTTACACCGCGTTCTTCAAAAAGGAACGTTAAGGCATCCAAGCCCCAGCCTGGAATTCGATTATTCCCCTCATCATCTTTGTTGCAAAAACGTTCTGCGTCGGGCCAGCGTTTACTCCAATCGGTCCGAAGTGCTACGAATGTATCCGATTCGATGGGTCCGTGTTCTTTTTCGAACGCCAGCAAGTCATCCTTTGAGCACGTAAAGTCATGGTCTGCTTCTGCTTCTTTGGATTTATCTACGACGACTAAAGGAAGCACAAGCTCTTTTAACTCCAGTTCCTCTAAAAAGCGTGTATCCCGCACGAAGTGAATAGGGGCATCGATATGCGTTCCGTACTGACCTGCAAAGCTGAATTGCTGTGCAAAGAAACCATAGTCATGGTTAAACAGTGTTTTGAACTCAGCGTCTTCAAACATGAAGAAGTGAGGAGAATCCGGTCCGAATGTATGAGTGAGGTCCACCCATTCTTTTGCCTTCAATGCAGTCAGTGCAGCCAGCAAATCTGTTTGTGTTTGTGTTGTCATCTCAATCCCGCCTTTTTGTGCCGAATTCCGGCTATTATATACAAAAAGAAGGCCCTCGATAAACCTTAAGAGGGCCTTCTATGCAATCCGCATGAAGTCAGCTCTCATCTTTAGAGATGCTTATGCACCTCCTGGAATTAGCACCTCGGCCATTAGGGCAGGTTGCTGAGACATCACAGGGCCAGTCCCTCCGTCTCTCTTGATAAGAAAGTATTGAATTATTTGTAAAGTGATTATTCTGATAGTATCACGCTTGAATGTTGATTGCAATAGTGCTCTGATGATTTCTTTCTCTGGGGAATTTGATATACTTGTCTATAGTTTGGAAATTCTTCAGAAGATGTTACCTGAGCTTTTATTTGCGCTTGCAAATGAAAGCGATTGCGGGTAGAAATGTGCAGTAAAATTTTTTGAGGGTAGAGTTGTTGGAAAAACGGGTAAAGCACAGTTATAAACGATCTACATAACCTATTTGGAAGAGGCGAATTAGTGTGAGCACAAACTATACGGATGATAGCTTGGCATTACATACAGATTTATATCAGATCAATATGATGGAAACGTACTGGGCGGAAGGCATTCATAACAAGAAGGCGATTTTCGAGCTGTATTTCAGAAAACTGCCATTCGGAAATGGGTATGCCATTTTTGCAGGACTTGAGCGCGTGCTGGATTATTTACGTGATCTGAAATTTACTGATAGCGATATCGCTTATTTAAAAAATGAATTGCATTATAAAGAGGACTTTCTTGAGTATTTGAAAGACGTTCGTTTTACTGGGGATCTCTATTCCATGAAAGAAGGAGAAGCGGTATTCGGAAACGAACCGATCATGCGGGTTGAAACGACGCTGGCTGAAGCACAGCTTATTGAAACAGCGCTCTTGAATATCGTTAATTACCAGACGTTAATTGCGACTAAGGCTTCTCGTATCAAGCAAGTGGTGAAAGATGAAATGGTCATGGAATTCGGAAGCCGCCGTGCGCACGAAATGGACGCGGCGGTTTGGGGGGCGCGTGCTGCGGTTATTGGCGGTGTGGAAGCGACTAGCAACGTCCGCGCGGGTAAATTATTCGGCATCCAAGCTAGCGGTACCCATGCTCACTCCCTGGTACAAGCCTATAAGAGCGAGTACAAAGCGTTTCACTCGTATGCAAAGCGGCATCGTGATTGTGTGTTCCTTGTAGATACGTACAACACGCTGAAAATCGGCGTTCCAACAGCTATTAAAGTGGCTAAAGAACTCGGCGACAAAATCAACTTCATAGGTATTCGCTTAGACAGCGGGGATATCGCGTTTTTATCGAAAGAAGCACGCCGTATGCTGGACGAAGCAGGATTCGAAGATGCGAAAATCGTGGTATCGAATGATTTGGATGAGTACACGATCCTTAACTTGAAAGCACAAGGGGCGCAAGTCGACATTTGGGGGATTGGCACAAAACTCATTACCGCATATGACCAGCCTGCGCTTGGTGCTGTTTACAAACTTGTTGCGATTGAAGGAGAGAATGGTGAAATGGTCGACACCATCAAAATTTCTTCCAATGCAGAGAAAGTGACGACACCGGGACGTAAGAAATTGTATCGGATTATTGATAAAGAAAATGGGAAAGCTGAAGGAGACTACATCACTATGTATGATGAAGATCCGAATGCCGAAAAGCGCATTAAAATGTTCCATCCCGTCCATACGTTTATCTCAAAGTTTGTAACGAATTTTGAAGCTAGGAACCTTCATGAAAAAGTGGTTGATCACGGACAAGTCATCTATGACGTCCCGCCAACTTTAGAAATCCGGCAGTATGCAAAAGATAACTTGGATCTGTTATGGGATGAATACAAACGCTCACTTAACCCTGAAGAATATCCAGTCGATTTGAGTCAGAAATGCTGGGACAATAAGATGAAAAACATTCAAGAAGTCCAGGAAATGGTAAGTGACTTCATCCACGAATAGGAGGGACCGGAAATGAATGAATTACAACAGCAAATTATTCATGAGTTGCACGTGCTGCCAAAGATTGATCCGCAAAAAGAGGTTCGGGTTTCTGTAGATTTTCTAAAAGCGTATTTAAAGAAAAATACGTTTTTAGAAGGCTATGTTCTTGGGATTTCAGGAGGTCAGGATTCAACGTTAGCTGGAAAGCTCGCGCAGATGGCAGTTGATGAATTGAATGAAGAACTCTCGACTGACCGCTATAAGTTTGTTGCAGTCCGATTGCCATACGGTACGCAATTCGATGAGGAAGATTGCCAAGACGCTCTGCGTTTTATAAAGCCTTCTGCTACGTATACAGTGAATATTAAAGAAGCAGTAGATGCCAGCCGACGTGCATTGGACGCAGCCGGCATTTCCTTATCCGATTTTGAAAAAGGGAATGAAAAAGCGAGAGAACGCATGAAAGTACAGTTTTCAATGGCGGCGTTCCATCATTGCGCAGTAATCGGTACGGATCATGCAGCAGAAGCCATTACAGGATTCTTTACAAAGTTTGGCGACGGGGCTGCCGATGTTACACCGCTGTCCCGTTTGAACAAACGCCAAGGGAAGGAGATGCTTCGCGAGCTTGGATGTCCGGAACATTTGTATAACAAAGTCCCGACTGCCGATTTAGAAGAAGATAAGCCTGCGTTGCCGGATGAGATAGCGCTTGGCGTCACTTACGAACAGATCGATGACTATCTGGAAGGAAAGTCAATACCGGACGCGACCCGTCAAACGATCGAACGTCATTACCTCCGTTCCGAGCACAAGCGGCATCTTCCAATTACTGTATTCGATGATTTTTGGAAATGATTGTAGAAACCTCTCTTTTCTTGAGAGGTTTTTTTGTTGCCGGTTAATTCTGTTTGTTTTGTAAATTTGTTTGTCGGACTGTAGGAATTCCGGTATGATGGAAAGAACTGTAGAGTCATCCAGCAAATGAGCATGGGGGGAATTAGGATGTCATATAAAGAGAAAATCGATGCGATCCTAGCGCGCATCGAACAAACAATTGTAGGAAAACGGGAAATCAGCGAACTTAGTCTGACAGCACTGCTGGCAGGTGGACACGTACTTCTCGAAGATGTACCGGGTGTAGGGAAAACGGTGATGGTGAAATCCTTGGCGGCTTCCATTGGCGCTGAGTTCAAGCGAATTCAATTTACACCGGATTTGCTGCCTTCAGATGTGCTCGGAGTTTCGATTTACAATCCGCAGCAGATGGAATTTGAATTCAGACCGGGGCCGATTGTCGGCAATATTATTTTGGCGGATGAAATTAATCGGACGTCTCCAAAAACCCAAGCAGCATTACTGGAAGGGATGGAGGAATCCTCCATCACGATTGATGGAAAGACCTTGCAGCTTCCTCAGCCGTTTTTCGTGATGGCAACACAAAATCCGATTGAATATGAAGGAACGTATCCTCTTCCTGAAGCTCAAATGGATCGGTTTTTATTCAAATTGAAAATGGGATACCCAACAAGGGATGAAGAAATTGAAGTCCTCTCGCGTTCAGAATCTCAAATCCCTCCTGAGCTCACTGCACCGGCTATTGCGTTGGAGGATTTGCTTGGGCTGCAAGTCGCTGCGTCCAATGTCATTGTAGATGCAACGGTTAAATCGTATATAGTGGATTGCGCGACGGCTACACGGAATCACGCGTCCGTATACCTTGGTGTCAGTCCTCGAGGATCGCTCGGTCTTATGAAGGCATGCCAGGCATATGCACTCATCAGCGGGCGTAATTATGCAACGCCAGACGATGTGCAGTATTTACTCCCATATGCGTTTAGTCACCGGATCATTCTGCATCCTGATGCTGAATATAGTGGCCATTCCATAGACGATGTATTGATCGACGTCTTAGCGAAAGTCCGTGTTCCGTTTGTAAGGGCGAACTCTGTATGACACGAAGACGTGCAACACTTACCATTCAAACGCTCTTTGTTTTGCTCGTAATAGGCGGAGCATATTCGTTTGCAATGTTTCAAGGCGGCATGGTTAGCTGGACGATTTTTTACTTCATCGTGCCTTTTTCTTTGTATGCGCTTTCCATTGTATTTTACCCTTTAAATAAGACCTCTGTGAAAAGAGAGATCCAACAACCTCTGCTTGGTATTGGCGAGTCAACAATCGTGAAGATTCGTGTGGAGCGTACAAATCGCTATCCATTGCTGTACCTCTCCGTTAAAGAACCAGTGAATGATGGGTTTGCTTCCGTTACACAAGGAGGAACTTCCCGGTTGTTTGTCATGGGGTTTCGAAAAGAAGCTGTTTTTCAATATGAACTAAAAGGCAATCAAAGAGGAGAGCATAACTTTCCTCCTGTACAAATTGAGATTGCAGACTTTTTAGGGTGGGTGAAAAAGAGTGAAACGATTGTCGCAGAAGGAGAATCCACGCTGCTCATTTTCCCAGAGACGAAGTCGATTCAGTACGTCCCAATCGGTTCTTATCATGACAAAGGGACAACCAGATCGCCGTTTTCATTGATAAAAGAAACGACGGTAGCGACCAGTGTCAGGGACTACCAGCCGGGAGATCGAATGTCATGGATTCATTGGAAGTCATTTGCAAGGACACAAAATCTGATGACAAAAGAATTCGAGAACAAACGGGGAGAGCATGTCACGTTATTGCTGGATGCCAGGTCATCAGGCGCATTTGAAGAACAAATCCGATTCGCAGCCTCTATTTTAAAAGAAGCTTCTGTGCGCAAGGCGGATTTAACGTTTTTAACAACAGATGCAGCCAATTCTGTGATTCGCACCATATCAGGTGATGGGCAGCTTCGAAAAGCACTTACTCAGCTAGCCCGCCTGCAGCCAATTGATGAGACACTAGCGAAACAGCCCAATTATTCGGTTGCCTTGCAAGGCGCTGGAGCGATTGTCGTCATTTCGGGGAATCCAGACGCACTATTCTTGAGGGCTGTCCTTAGCGCATCGCGAGCGCAGCCGGTATTTTGCTTTGTGGTAAAAAAGGGATCGGAGCCGATACCGAGTTTTGTTGATCAAAACATAAAAGCAGCGAAAGCGCTGGGTGTGACTGTTCAAGTGCTGACGGATGAACAGTTTGAACGCTCGTTTCAGGGGGTGGCTAAAGCGTGAAAGAAATTCGAATGGATAGATGGCTCGTAATTCTCTTGTATACGCTTGCCTTCTTCATGACAATTGAGTGGCTCAAACCGGTCGCGGACCTGACTGATACGGGTTACATAAGTCATTTCTATGGATTTATAGCATTGTGCTTGATGTTTGGTTTGTTCCGTCTTCCAGGATGGATAGGCATTCCGATTAAGATTATTTATATAACGCTCTCACTCCAATACGTTTTTTATGGAGATGACTGGCTTTCTGCAGAAGCGCTGAACATGACTGCGTCAACTGTGGGGCAAAGCTTTGCATCCATTTGGAGTGGTGAGTGGATGGAGATTTCCTATTTGTTTCGAACAGGATTATTCTTCATATTACTGTGGATGCTCGCTTATTTAATCCGATTTTGGATTGAATATCGCAAGTCAATTATGTTGTTTTTCGGAATGACGGTAATCTTCCTCTCGGTCGTGGATACATTTACACCGTTTGACGCTTCTTTTGCGATAGTGCGCGTAATGGTGATCGGGCTGCTATTGATGGGTCTGCTGTTTCCGCTTCGGCTATCCGCGAAAACGAATACGAAGCTGCCGATTACGAATTATTTTAAAGTGTTGGCTCCTTTAGGAGGTTTACTGCTGTTGGTTGCGATCGTAGCAATTCTTGTCCCTGTTAAAGAGCCTGTATGGCCGGATCCCGTGCCCTTTATACGCTCAGCAGCTGGTTTAGGGAACACAGGAAGCGGACAAGGAGTTTCTAAAGTTGGGTATGATCCCGATGATACGCAATTAGGAGGAGCGTTTCAGCAAGATGATACGCTCGTTTTCGAAGCTTATGTAGACTCGCGTCAATATTGGAAGATGGAGACGAAGAATACATATACGACGAAAGGATGGATCCAGTCTTCTGGAGATGATTATCAAGACCACCAAGGACGCTTTTCAAACTTGATTGGAGGACAGGTATTAATCCCGCCAAGACAGCGTGCCGATGTAGATCTGTATGAACCTCTGCCGATTTTGCCATACCCTTATGGATTTGAAGAATTACAGACGGCAGAAGGACTTTTGTATAATACGGAAGAGGATACCGGGAAGCTGTCTTTGAATTCCAGTGAACCGTTAGATATGACATACCGGACGGAATTCGTTCAGCCGGAATACAGTTTGAAAGAACTCCGTGCAACAGAAATGGGTGAGCTCGCTTCTATAAGTTACGAAATGGATCCATATCTGACGTTACCGCTGGAAGTTCCGTCACGTGTAGAAGAACTGGCGCATGAATTAACGAAAGATGCGCCAAGTGTTTATCAAAAAGCACAAGCTATTGAACGGTACTTTGGAAGAAGCGGATTTGTCTATGCGAGAGAAGATGTGGCTGTCCCGAAAGAGGATGAGGATTATGTCGACCAGTTTTTGTTTGAAACGAAACGCGGCTACTGTGATAACTTCAGTTCATCTATGGTGGTTATGCTTCGGTCCGTCGGAATACCTGCGAGATGGGTGAAAGGGTTCGCACCTGGTGAGTTGAATCGTGATGATAATCGGCAGAAGTACTACACGATCACCAACAATCAGGCGCATTCATGGGTGGAGGCGTATATGCCTGGTATAGGCTGGATGCCTTTCGAACCGACAATTGGGTTTAACGGCGTATCGAATGTCAATTTCGATATAGAAGCTGCAGAAGATGATGTGAAAGAACAGGAGCAAATCAAACGTCCGGAAAAGAAAAAGCAGCAAGAACAACAAAAACAAGCTGCTAAACGTAAAAGCCAGCAGGAGTCTTGGCTGCTTCGGATAATTCCGGAATGGCTGCGTTCTTGGGCGGCTGTCAGTATCATTATCGGAGCCGCTGTTGTTGCGATTGCCGGAGGGTTCTATGTCACACGGAAAAAGTGGCTGCCTCGCCTTGCGATACGTAACAGTCGGAATAAGTCTGAAGGCTGGGAAACCTTTGCTGTTCAATATGAACAATTATTGAAGCACTTGAACAGGGTGGGGATTAAAAAACCAGATGGGATGACGTTAATGAACTTCGCAAAAGAAGTAGACCGAGTGCGCGGGGATGCCCAAATGAGTACGTTGACGGCAGCTTATGAAAAAGGATTATACGGGCGCACAGAAACAAATCAAGATTGGGCAGAATTACGTAAAATTTGGGAAGATTTAATCATTGACACAACCGGTTGATTTTTTCTTCAGGCCGCAGTAAGATGAGTCCAGGAATATAAATACTTGAATGCTCTCATATAGGTCCGATAATAGGGTTCGGATGTTTCTACCTGGTCACCGCAAATGACCTGTCTATGATAGCGAATGCAGCTGCGGGAAATCCGTGGTCTGTTTTCGTTATTTCATAGATATCGATAGAAACAGGAGACGCGCAGAAAGAGTTTACTTTCTTACGCGTCTTTCTCTGTTTACAGGGTATACTTGAAATAAAACGAAGAAGAGGTGGATTTCATGTCAGCAGCTCCATTATTGTCAGAACAAGAGAAAATCGTAGTTTTGGATTTAGGCAGCACGTACAACCAGCTAATTACACGAGTTATCCGGGATTTAGGCGTATACAGCGAGCTTTATCCGCACACAGTAACAGCGGAAGAAATTCGTAACATGCACGCAGCTGGCATTGTCTTATCTGGTGGAGATACGAAAATGGACGCAAATATTGATCCTGAAATCTTTACATTAGGACTCCCTGTTCTTGGACTTGGCTCAAGCTTAGAAATCATGACACAGCAATTTGGCGGTAAGACAGCATCTATGGAAGCACATGGTGCAGCGTCTACACTAACTGCTGAAGGATCTTCTAAATTATTTGCAGAAATCAGCGGATCTTTTGCAGCGCATATTGGCGGTACTGAAAAAATTACAGAACTTCCTGAAGGCTTCACTGCAACTGTAAAAGACGAGCATGGACATATCGCAGCAATCGAAAACGCTGATAAAGGACTATACGGCGTTCAGTTCCATCCAGAAGTCGACAGCACAGAAAATGGAGAAACGATTCTTCGCACGTTCCTTCGCACAATCTGCAATCCGACAGGCGAATGGACAATGGAAAGCTTCATTGAAGCAGAAGTACAAAAAATCCGTGAACAAGTCGGCGAACGCAAAGTTTTGTGTGCACTTAGCGGCGGTGTCGATTCTTCAGTGGTTGCAACACTTATTCACCGTGCAATCGGTGATCAGCTGACATGTATCTTTGTGGATCACGGTTTGCTGCGTAAAGGTGAAGTAGAAAGTGTTGTCGATACATTCAGCACGAAATTCCATATGAACTTCATCAAAGTGGATGCTGCAAAACGTTTCTTGGACAAGCTGGCAGGAGTTACAAATCCAGAGGAAAAACGTAAAATCATCGGTAACGAATTCATTCGTGTATTCGATGAAGAATCAGCGAAGCTAAAAGGCATTGATTTCCTTGCACAAGGTACAATTTATGCGGATATCATCGAAAGTGGTACAGCAACTGCGGAAGTCATCAAATCTCACCACAACGTTGGCGGATTACCGGAAGATATGGACTTTGAATTGATCGAGCCATTGAAAGCATTGTTCAAAGACGAAGTACGTAATGTCGGTAAAGAGCTTGGATTGCCTGAAGATATCTACAATCGTCAGCCGTTCCCTGGACCAGGTCTAGGTGTTCGTGTACTTGGTGAAGTGACGGAAGAGAAGTTGAACATTGTACGCGATGCGGATTATATCCTTCGTGAAGAAATTGCTTTAGCTGGTCTTGACCGTTCAATTTGGCAGTACTTTGCAATTCTTCCTGGCATCAAGAGTGTTGGTGTGAGAGACGGCAAGCGTTCGTATGATCACGCAATCGGTCTTCGTGCAGTTCATTCTTCAGACGGTATGAGTGCTGACTGGGCTCGTATCCCTTGGGATGTTTTGGAGAAAATCAGTTCACGTATTACAGCAGAAGTGGATCATGTAAACCGCGTTGTTTATGATATTACTGCAAAACCACCAGGCACAATCGAGTGGGAATAAAACAGAATAACTGATTGTCGTATATCCTTGGGAATAAGGCCCAAAAGTCTCTACCAGAGCACCGTAAATGCTTTGACTACGATGAATGGAACGCTTCTTGCAAAGATTGTGCAAGAGGGGTCCCCCATTTAGAAGAGTTTGGAGGAGCATGCGACAAAAATTGTCGCATGCTCTTTTTAAATCCAAAACATGATGAGGACGGTTGATGATGAAAAAGTATTTCGAGTTTGAAAAGCTAGGTACAAATTATCGCAGGGAAATCATTGGGGGAGTAACTACATTCCTCGCAATGGCGTACATATTAGCTGTAAACCCGCTTGTTTTATCTCTTGACGGGGTACCGGATATTCCGGATGCAATGCGAATGAATAAAGGTGCAGTATTCGTTGCTACAGCGCTTGCGGCAGCAGTCGGTTCGTTATTTATGGGACTCATCGCACGATATCCAATCGGGTTAGCACCAGGCATGGGACTGAATGCATTCTTTGCATTCTCTGTCGTACTTGGATACGGAATCCCTTGGCAAACCGCTTTAACAGGTGTTTTATTCTCAGGACTTATTTTTATTGTTCTTTCATTAACTGGACTGCGTGAAATGATTATTAACGCAATCCCAGCGCAGCTCAAGTATGCAGTAGGTGCGGGAATCGGTTTGTTCATCACATTCCTGGGACTGCAAAACGCAAATATTATCGTAGGAGATCCAAATACGCTAGTCGCTTTAGGTGATTTATCACAAGGGCCAGTTTTACTTGCGATCTTTGGATTAGTAATTACAGTAATTATGATGACCCGAGGAATTAAAGGAGCCATCTTCTACGGAATGATCTTGACGACTGTAGCGGGAATGTTAGTAAGTCTTATTGACGTTCCGGACAAAGTCGTTTCAAGTGTCCCAAGTGTGGCGCCGACTTTTGGTGCGGCATTTGAAGCAATCTTCAATAATCCAGGCGAGTTGTTTACAACACAATTTCTTGTCATCATCATTACATTCTTGTTCGTAGACTTCTTTGATACAGCCGGAACACTTGTGGCAGTTGCAACTCAGGCGGGTTTGATGAAAGAAGGAAAGCTGCCGCGCGCAGGTAAAGCATTATTAGCAGATTCCATGGCGACTGTTACTGGTGCGGTCTTCGGTACTTCAACAACAACTTCTTACATTGAATCAACAGCTGGCGTTGCAGCTGGTGCGAAAACAGGATTTGCTTCTGTTATTACAGGACTCTTGTTCTTACTAGCATTATTCTTCTCTCCATTATTGTTTGTTATTACACCGGAAGTAACTGCTCCTGCATTGATCATCGTCGGAGTACTGATGGTTTCGAACTTGGGCAATATCGAGTGGACACGTTTCGAAATGGCAGTTCCAGCATTCTTCACTGTCATCGCGATGCCGTTGACGTATAGTATCGCAACAGGAATCGCGATTGGATTCATTTTCTATCCGATTACGATGCTGCTCAGCGGACGCCGTAAAGAGATTCATCCTATTATGTATATCTTGATGGTGCTATTCATCCTGTACTTCATCTTCATTGAATAACTTGGACTTCTGAAGCAGTTGGCTTTCCTTTCAAGGGAAGCCAGCTGCTTTTGCTTTATAGATAGTATTAGGGGTGATGAACCTTGAAACCACAGGCGCGGAGGGAGATGTGATAATTAAGGTTTTATGTCGTGTATGCGGGTTAAAGTAATGATTAGTAATTTAATTGACGAAATGTGTTGACTTATATTGACGTGCTTGGTATAGTAATAAAGCAGTCGGGAGCGAGACTTACTGAAACGCTTCAGACACCATGAACCTTGAAAACTGAACAGCGAAATGTCAACGAATTATCGTTTGGGAAGCCGGTTTTACCGGTGGAACAAACACAACAGATCTTAATCGATCTGATAGACATCTTAAATGATGCCAGTACGAATTGAGCAATCAATTCTCTGCTACAATTCATTCATTTGATGAGTGATTGTCTGAGTGGTGAGGTAAGGTGCAGCGCTAGGAAGCGAACGATCGAGGAAGGGAGCGTACTCAGGTACGTGACCGACTGAGAGAGTGAAGCTGACGACGTGATGTGCCTTGCATCGCCGCTCAGAACTTATGGAGAGTTTGATCCTGGCTCAGGACGAACGCTGGCGGCATGCCTAATACATGCAAGTCGAGCGAATCAATTGGAGCTTGCTCCTTTTGATTAGCGGCGGACGGGTGAGTAACACGTGGGCAACCTGCCCTGCAGATGGGGATAACTCCGGGAAACCGGGGCTAATACCGAATAATCAGTTCCTTCGCATGATGGAACTCTGAAAGACGGTTTCGGCTGTCACTGCAGGATGGGCCCGCGGCGCATTAGCTAGTTGGTGGGGTAATGGCCTACCAAGGCAACGATGCGTAGCCGACCTGAGAGGGTGATCGGCCACACTGGGACTGAGACACGGCCCAGACTCCTACGGGAGGCAGCAGTAGGGAATCTTCCACAATGGACGAAAGTCTGATGGAGCAATGCCGCGTGAGTGAAGAAGGTTTTCGGATCGTAAAGCTCTGTTGCGAGGGAAGAACACGTACGGGAGTAACTGCCCGTACCTTGACGGTACCTCGTCAGAAAGCCACGGCTAACTACGTGCCAGCAGCCGCGGTAATACGTAGGTGGCAAGCGTTGTCCGGAATTATTGGGCGTAAAGCGCGCGCAGGCGGTCCTTTAAGTCTGATGTGAAAGCCCACGGCTCAACCGTGGAGGGTCATTGGAAACTGGGGGACTTGAGTACAGAAGAGGAAAGCGGAATTCCACGTGTAGCGGTGAAATGCGTAGAGATGTGGAGGAACACCAGTGGCGAAGGCGGCTTTCTGGTCTGTAACTGACGCTGAGGCGCGAAAGCGTGGGGAGCAAACAGGATTAGATACCCTGGTAGTCCACGCCGTAAACGATGAGTGCTAAGTGTTAGGGGGTTTCCGCCCCTTAGTGCTGCAGCTAACGCATTAAGCACTCCGCCTGGGGAGTACGGCCGCAAGGCTGAAACTCAAAGGAATTGACGGGGACCCGCACAAGCGGTGGAGCATGTGGTTTAATTCGAAGCAACGCGAAGAACCTTACCAGGTCTTGACATCCCACTGACCGGCATGGAGACATGTTTTTCCCTTCGGGGACAGTGGTGACAGGTGGTGCATGGTTGTCGTCAGCTCGTGTCGTGAGATGTTGGGTTAAGTCCCGCAACGAGCGCAACCCTTAATCTTAGTTGCCATCATTCAGTTGGGCACTCTAAGGTGACTGCCGGTGACAAACCGGAGGAAGGTGGGGATGACGTCAAATCATCATGCCCCTTATGACCTGGGCTACACACGTGCTACAATGGACGGTACAGAGGGCTGCAAACCCGCGAGGGGGAGCTAATCCCAGAAAACCGTTCCCAGTTCGGATTGTAGGCTGCAACTCGCCTGCATGAAGCCGGAATCGCTAGTAATCGTGGATCAGCATGCCACGGTGAATACGTTCCCGGGTCTTGTACACACCGCCCGTCACACCACGAGAGTTTGTAACACCCGAAGTCGGTGGGGTAACCCTTAGGGGAGCTAGCCGCCGAAGGTGGGACAGATGATTGGGGTGAAGTCGTAACAAGGTAGCCGTATCGGAAGGTGCGGCTGGATCACCTCCTTTCTAAGGATATATGTCAGTGGAACATCCTCGTGATGATGAAGCTGCACATTCGGAAAAGAACCTTTGGTTCTTACGTTGACATTTTGCGTTCAGTTTTGAAGGTTTATATAGTTGCGTTTTTTATTGCGTGCTAAATATCTTCAAACTTGTTCATTGAAAACTGGATAAAACAACATTGAAGCAACAAATCAAGACAATCAACCGAGTCGGACGCGATTTTTGTGAGCCGAACAGCGATTCTTTTGTTCTTTCTTCTCAATCATCGCTGATTGAAAGAAGAACGTTAACTTTTTGGTTAAGTTAGAAAGGGCGCACGGCGGATGCCTTGGCACTAGGAGCCTAAGAAGGACGGCACTAACACCGATATGCTTCGGGGAGCTGTAAGTAAGCTGTGATCCGAAGATTTCCGAATGGGGAAACCCACCATCTTTAATAGGATGGTACGTATTTGTGAATACATAGCAAATACGAGGCAGACCCGGAGAACTGAAACATCTAAGTATCCGGAGGAAGAGAAAGAAAAATCGATTCCCTGAGTAGCGGCGAGCGAAACGGGAAAAGCCCAAACCAGGAAGCTTGCTTCCTGGGGTTGTAGGACACTCTATACGGAGTTACAAAAGGATGAGTTAGGCGAAGCGACCTGGAAAGGTCCGCCAGAGTGGGTAAAAGCCCCGTAACCGAAAATTCATCCTCTCCAGAGTGGATCCTGAGTACGGCGGAACACGTGAAATTCCGTCGGAATCCGGGAGGACCATCTCCCAAGGCTAAATACTCCCTAGTGACCGATAGTGAACCAGTACCGTGAGGGAAAGGTGAAAAGCACCCCGGAAGGGGAGTGAAATAGATCCTGAAACCGTGTGCCTACAAGTTGTCAGAGCCCGTTAATGGGTGATGGCGTGCCTTTTGTAGAATGAACCGGCGAGTTACGATTCCATGCGAGGTTAAGCAGAGAATGCGGAGCCGCAGCGAAAGCGAGTCTGAATAGGGCGAATGAGTATGGGGTCGTAGACCCGAAACCAGGTGATCTACCCATGTCCAGGGTGAAGGTAAGGTAACACTTACTGGAGGCCCGAACCCACGTACGTTGAAAAGTGCGGGGATGAGGTGTGGGTAGCGGTGAAATTCCAATCGAACCTGGAGATAGCTGGTTCTCTCCGAAATAGCTTTAGGGCTAGCCTCAAACGTTAGAATCTCGGAGGTAGAGCACTGTTTGGACTAGGGGCCCATCCCGGGTTACCGAATTCAGACAAACTCCGAATGCCGATGATTTATGTTTGGGAGTCAGACTATGGGTGATAAGGTCCATAGTCGAGAGGGAAACAGCCCAGACCGCCAGTTAAGGTCCCAAAGTATTCGTTAAGTGGAAAAGGATGTGGCGCTGCCCAGACAACCAGGATGTTGGCTTAGAAGCAGCCATCATTTAAAGAGTGCGTAATAGCTCACTGGTCGAGTGGCGCTGCGCCGAAAATGTATCGGGGCTAAACGAATCACCGAAACTGCGGATTGACACCTTTGGTGTCAGTGGTAGGAGAGCGTTCCAAGGGCGTTGAAGCTGGACCGGAAGGACTGGTGGAGCGCTTGGAAGTGAGAATGCCGGTATGAGTAGCGAAAGAAGGGTGAGAATCCCTTCCACCGAATGCCCAAGGTTTCCTGAGGAAGGCTCGTCCACTCAGGGTCAGTCGGGACCTAAGTCGAGGCCGATAGGCGTAGACGATGGACAACAGGTTGATATTCCTGTACTACCTCCCCACCGTTTGAGTGATGGGGTGACGCAGAAGGATAGGGTGAGCGCGCTGTTGGTCATGCGCGTCTAAGCAGTGAGGTGTGAAACGAGGCAAATCCCGTTTCTCTAACATTGAGCTGTGATGGCAAGGGGTGTATACCCTGGAGTCCCTGATTTCACACTGCCAAGAAAAGCCTCTAACGAGGTGGGAGGTACCCGTACCGCAAACCAACACAGGTAGGCGAGGAGAGAATCCTAAGGTGATCGAGAGAACTCTCGTTAAGGAACTCGGCAAAATGACCCCGTAACTTCGGGAGAAGGGGTGCTCTGGTAGGGTATATAGCCCGAGAGAGCCGCAGTGAATAGGCCCAGGCGACTGTTTAGCAAAAACACAGGTCTCTGCAAAACCGTAAGGTGACGTATAGGGGCTGACGCCTGCCCGGTGCTGGAAGGTTAAGAGGAGAGGTTAGCGCAAGCGAAGCTTCGAATTGAAGCCCCAGTAAACGGCGGCCGTAACTATAACGGTCCTAAGGTAGCGAAATTCCTTGTCGGGTAAGTTCCGACCCGCACGAAAGGCGTAACGATCTGGGCACTGTCTCAACGAGAGACTCGGTGAAATTATAATATGCGTGAAGATGCGCATTACCCGCGACAGGACGGAAAGACCCCGTGGAGCTTTACTGTAGCCTGATATTGAATTCCGGTGCAGCCTGTACAGGATAGGTAGGAGCCTGAGAGACCGGAGCGCTAGCTTCGGAGGAGGCAATGGTGGGATACTACCCTGGCTGTATTGGACTTCTAACCCTTGCCCGTGATCCGGGCAGGAGACAGTGTCAGGCGGACAGTTTGACTGGGGCGGTCGCCTCCTAAAGAGTAACGGAGGCGCCCAAAGGTTCCCTCAGAATGGTTGGACATCATTCGTAGAGTGCAAAGGCATAAGGGAGCTTGACTGCGAGACCTACAAGTCGAGCAGGGTCGAAAGACGGGCTTAGTGATCCGGTGGTTCCGCATGGAAGGGCCATCGCTCAACGGATAAAAGCTACCCCGGGGATAACAGGCTTATCTCCCCCAAGAGTCCACATCGACGGGGAGGTTTGGCACCTCGATGTCGGCTCATCGCATCCTGGGGCTGTAGTCGGTCCCAAGGGTTGGGCTGTTCGCCCATTAAAGCGGTACGCGAGCTGGGTTCAGAACGTCGTGAGACAGTTCGGTCCCTATCCGTCGCGGGCGCAGGAAATTTGAGAGGAGCTGTCCTTAGTACGAGAGGACCGGGATGGACACACCTCTGGTGTACCAGTTGTCTTGCCAAAGGCATCGCTGGGTAGCTATGTGTGGACGGGATAAATGCTGAAAGCATCTAAGCATGAAGCCCCCCTCGAGATGAGATTTCCCATTACGCAAGTAAGTAAGATCCCTCAAAGATGATGAGGTGGATAGGTCTGGTGTGGAAGCATGGCGACATGTGGAGCTGACAGATACTAATAGATCGAGGACTTTCCCAAATATAAGTTAAAGCATCGCGTGATTGTTTTGAGTTTCAATGTTGGTTTTATCCAGTTTTGAGTGAACAAGCTCAAGTTGTCTGGTAATGATGGCGAAGAGGTCACACCCGTTCCCATACCGAACACGGAAGTTAAGTTCTTCAGCGCCGATGGTAGTAGGGGGCTTCCCCCTGTGAGAGTAGGACGTTGCCGGGCAATTCATAAAGCGAGTCGAGGAATTCATTCCTTGGCTCGCTTTTTTGCATGCAGCATTTGTTGATTGCTGAACACATAGATTGGACGGTATTTTGTTTGTAGGTAATATTAGTGGGTGAAACTTAGGGCGTTGATGTGTTGTGTTGGATTGAGAATTCTCTCATGGAGTTTTGATGTTTATGAGCGGATTTTCGTGGTTTTGATCATAATTGTAGGGTTATGAGCGGAAGCCAGTCGTTTATGATCACATTGCAGGATTTAAGAGCAGAATCCTCGGACTTATGATCACATTCCGTGATTTAAGAGCGGAATGTTGGAGTTATGATCACTTATCACGACTTATGAGCGAATCCCCGGACTTATGATCACCAATCGCAATTCATAATCCAATCACCTGACAAAGGACGTTTTTCAGGAGAACCAATCCGACCAGCTGCCTGCTGGGCAATAGATTCACCAGCAGACGGTGAATTCACTTGTAATCACAACGTTTCCCCTGTACCATGAATCATGTAGAATGGAGGGGTGCCACATGAATCCTTGGGTAATGGTTTTAATTATCTTTGTAATTAATATTGTTTATGTAACTTTTTCTACCATGCGTATGATTTTAACGTTAAAAGGATATCGCTATTTTGCAGCCCTCGTTAGTATGATTGAAGTGGTCGTCTACGTAGTTGGACTGGGCTTAGTATTAGACAGTCTTGACCAGATACAGAACTTAGTTGCCTATGCACTCGGTTTCGGATCAGGAGTAGTTGTAGGGACTAAAATTGAAGAGAAAATGGCACTTGGCTTTATCACCGTTAACGTCATTACAGATGAGCTTAATAAAGAACTGGCATCGACGTTACGCACTAAAGGTTATGGTGTAACGGATTGGGCAGCCCATGGACTAGGGGGGAATCGTTCTGCGATGCAGATTTTGACCCCGCGTAAGTATGAACTGAAATTGTATACTTTGATTGCTGAGCTTGATCCTAAAGCTTTCATCATCTCCTATGAGCCTAAAACAATACGAGGTGGATTTTTGGTCAAGTCTGTTAAAAGAGGGAAGTTATTTAAGTGAGTCAACGAAAAACAGTGTGGTTTCAAGTTGAAGAACATGAGACGATTTCAGATTGTCTCGACCGGATGAAAGCGGAAGGCTACATGCCTGCAGGCCGGCGGGAAGAACCATTATTTGAAGAGCAGGATGGCAAATATGTGCCGATCCGTCAGATCATCCAATTGAAGGGTGTTCTGACGGATAGTGAATGATTAAGTCGAGGGATCCAAGGAGGAATTAGACGATGATTGAACGTTATACACGCCCGGAAATGGGAGCGATTTGGACGGATGAAAATAAATACAATGCGTGGCTGGAAGTTGAAATTCTAGCAAGTGAAGCTTGGGCTGAGCTTGGGGATGTTCCAAAAGAAGACGTGGAGAAAATCCGTCAGAACGCAGGCTTTTCTGTAGATCGGATCCTTGAAATTGAGAAAGAAACACGCCATGACGTTGTCGCGTTTACACGTGCTGTTTCTGAAACGCTAGGGGACGAGCGAAAGTGGGTTCATTACGGACTTACTTCCACGGATGTTGTAGATACTGCACTTTCATATTTATTGCTTCAAGCCAACCAAATTTTACGGGCGGATCTCGTGAGATTCATCGATATTCTTGCTGAAAAAGCAAAAGCTCATAAATATACGGTCATGATGGGACGTACGCATGGTGTCCATGCCGAGCCGACAACATTCGGACTGAAGCTGGCATTGTGGCATGAAGAGATGAAACGAAACTTAGAAAGATTTGACGCAGCAGCTGCTTCTGTCCAAGCAGGTAAGATTTCTGGGGCTGTGGGAACGTATGCAAACGTAGATCCGTTTGTCGAGCAGTATGTATGTAAGAAGTTGGGATTGACGCCAGCACCTGTTTCTACACAGACCCTGCAGCGTGATCGCCATGCACAATACCTATCAACTTTAGCATTGATTGCGACTTCGATTGAAAAGTTTGCGGTCGAAGTTCGCGGACTTCAGAAGTCTGAAACTCGGGAAGTTGAGGAGTTCTTTGCGAAAGGCCAAAAAGGATCTTCTGCAATGCCTCACAAGCGTAATCCCATTGGTTCTGAAAATATGGCAGGCCTCTCACGCTTAATGCGCGGGTATATGTTGACTGCTTATGAAAACGTACCGTTATGGCATGAGCGGGATATTTCCCATTCTTCTGCTGAGCGGGTGATTTTCCCAGATGCGACAATTACGCTGAATTACATGTTTAATCGTTTCGGCAACATCTTGAAGAACTTAACGGTTTATCCTGAGAATATGAAGCGTAATATGGATCGTACGCACGGCCTGATCTATTCGCAGCGTGTACTGTTGTCTTTGATTGATCAAGGGATGTCACGCGAGGCCGCTTATGATATCGTACAGCCTTTGACTGCTCAGTCATGGGACGAGCAGCGTTCGTTTAAAGAGCTTGTTAAAGGGGATCAGACGATTACTGACCATTTAAATGATGAACAGATTGATGAGTGCTTCGACTACAATTATCATCTGCAAAAGATCGATCTGATTTTTGAGCGTATTGGACTTAACTGATGAGGTGAAATTTATAGAAAAAGTGGACTGGCGAAAGCCAATCCACTTTTTTTTTTATTGGAGTGCACCCACGGACTTCAATTCCATTTTAACCTTCACGTCAAATTCCAATTCAGGGTAAATCGCTTTCCAATCATCGAGCACATGCTCATTGTGCAAACGAGAAGCCCGGTATTTCAAACCGAAACCGAAGGGATCCATATTTTTCTCCTGCATGTCCTTGAAGAGAGTCTTCACTTGTTTGGACAGTTCTTCTTCGATGATTCTATCGTACGTCCCCAACTTTTTCAAGGACAGTAGCTTGTTCGATTCATTGACGGATCCTATCGCTTTTATCTTCACGACTGCACGCGGTTTTTGGACACCTTTCTCCTGTATTTTGATTTTCATCGAGATTCGGTCCATGGTGAGGGTGAATTTGTACCCGGCGTTGTCAATCTGATATCCATATCCGGCAGAATTTTTTTTCAGTGAGTTATATAACTTGGTCTCCAGGAGGTTGAGCTCCACAGGTTCATGTTTATTTTTCAGGACAAGGGCATGATTCACTTCTAATTCAGTGCCGCCCCCATCCTTCTTAACGATGGGAAGCACGGTGCTTAAACCTTTCGTATCATAATCCCTCCGGAATTCGAACAGAAACGTGGTCGTGACGAATGGACTTTCGGTTCCTGTTCCGTCAAAATAATTATAAAGCGAGTTCTCGCCTGCAGATTCGAGTGTCGGCTGGACTTTCAGCACTTCTTCCGCGTTTGGTTTTGCAACAATCACATATAAGAGAGGTTGGACGTCCCCGCGGCGAACGAAATAATCCATCAAATGGAACAGATCTCCGGACAGGAGATCAGGGTTCAATGCGAGAATCTTTGTCTGACTGAAGTCCAGGACTTTGTCGGCTTTCGTATCGAGATAACGGATGGCTTCCGCTACAGAGTCGCTTTCATGTGTAATGAATGCATATTCGTTTTTAGTGACCGATTTCAAAGAAGCTATGGGTTTCGCGATTTTCAGAGTCACTTTGAATTTATCCGGATCCTCATCCCCCGGGTCCACCCCGATACCTACCACAAACGATCGTTTATCGACCCCTTTGTATGCACAGCCTGACAGGAAGGGGACGAACAGAAGCACCGCAGCTAAAAACAGAAGGGCTCCTTTTCTTCCATTCTTCATGAGGCTGCTCCTTTCTTGATGGCCCGCATTGTCAAAAAGAGGATAATGATAAAAATCGGGAGCGTATTGTAGTAGTACATGGAATAGAGGTATAGCTGGTGTTGCGTTAGCTGGACAGTAATCCAAAGACCGAGTGCACAGAAGATAGTGACAATCAGAAAAGGAGTAAAGTTCTGTTGCTTGAATTGTAAAACTTTCAGCCTGAGAAGGCTCGAAACCAGCCTATATGCGACATGCCAATGGATGATGATGCTCAGGAATGCAATTGTAACGAACAAGAACATGAAGATGAAAACGACGCGTTCCACAAAACCATATTTCATGCGGACAGAATCAGCGGACGAAGCCCAAGGGAACAAGAGCTGATCGATTTGGTCGAACCCCGAAAACCCGATAGGTATGAAATAAGAATTGATCAGCATAAATATGCCGACAGCACTGATCACAACCACGGAACTCTTGGAAATGTACTGTTTTTCTTTAAAGTATTTGTTGTATACAATCAGGTTCGCGCATCCCATGAACAGAAACATGCTTGCCGTGAATGATGTGTAGTCCGGCAGCGTATTGATGTGCATAACTGCCAGGCGGACTTGATCAAAATCCAGTTGCTTGCTTGTGAATAGCTTGAAAAACATCAGCAGGGCGATCGGCAGCATGAGAATGAAAATGATTTCCGTCGTGAAAAGTACACTTTTCGTCTTCAGGAGGACACCGAAGAAAACGGTGACCAATATGGACAACGTAATAATGTAAATGGACATGAGCGGTGTTAAGAATGTAATCAGTAAAAACACCGTCATGACCAGCGTAACCGTCCCGGCGATGAACCAGATGACCGCTAAGTAGATGGTGACAGGGATGCGGACCCAATGGGACGTATGCTTCGTCAATAAGTCAATCAGGTCCTGCCCAGGGAACTGGATGAAGAAAGCTACGGTCATGTAGGTGAAAAGGACCCCGGCGATAGCACCGAGAAGGATGGCGGTAAGGGCACCATCGTTCGAATGCAGCAACAGAAGACGCGGAACAGGTGTCGTGATGATGGCGAGCATATTTATGATGATCATATAGTACAGGAAACGGCTCATTCACTGCTCACCTTCTTTTCACTGCGTTTGCTTCTCCAGCCAATCCGGAGATAAGGCTGACCGAAGCTGTCAAGATTCGTCAGATGGAGAATAATCAGAAGCATGCCGGAAATCAGTCCGATGAGACCGAAGAAAGTCGTGAAAAAGATGAGAAGCAGCCGGCAGATCCGGACGACAGACCCCAACTCGATCATCGGGATGACAAACGTGGAAATTGCAACGATGGCAATTACCATGATGAGGATATTGGATGCCAATGCTGCCTCTGTTGCTGCCGTACCGAGAATCAGCCCCCCCACCGTAGTGGCAGCGGCGTTGATGGATCTCGGTAGCCGGACACTGGCTTCGGTTAAGAGTTCCACAAAAATCAGCATGATGATCGCTTCTATGTAAGAAGGATAGGGAACCCCGATCCGGCTGCCCGCAATCGACAAGGTCAGCTCAGTGCGCAAGATTTCAGGTGAATAGGCTGTGAATGCCACGTATAATCCGGGCAGCAGCAGACACATCATCAGGCCGGCCCAGCCCAGTAACGTGTTGTACACCGAAACGGCATAAGTATGATAGTTTTCTTCCATGGAAACCATGAAGTCGAAAAAAACTACGGGCAGAACGATGGCGAAAGGAGTATTGTCGACGAGCAGAATGATTTTTCCGCCCGTCAAGTTATAGACGATGCGGTCCGGCCGTTCGGTTATGATCGACATCGGAAACAACGAAAATTTACGGCTTGTCAGCCGGACCGCTAAATCCCCTGCGGATTGAATAAGGGGTTCATCCAGAGAACCCAGCTTTTCCTTAACGCGGCGCAATACATCGATATTCACTTCTTTTTCATCGTACATAATCGCGATTGTCATTTTGCTCTTGTCGTTCAACTGCTGGCTTTCGACGAAAAGACTGGGCTGATGGTAGTGTTGCCTAATGATGTTGACATTCGTTTCCAAGTCTTCACTTAAGGCCAGCTGAGGTCCGTGTATGGTTGTTTCCGCGATGGTCTGCCCTTGCATTGTGTTGCCGAGCCTGCGGATTTCGAGAAGGTTGAATGTTTCCTCTACGTAGACCAGGACGAATCCGGAAGTGAGCATGGTCAAGACATCATCGGTTGAAGGGAGGTCAATACGGTTCGGCAGCCCTTTGATATAGGCTGTGAACTTTTTCGAATCGGCCAGTTCGAAGAAGGGTTTGATGACCGTTTGCTGAAGCACCTCTCCGTTGGCCACTGTTTTTATGTAGAGCAGGTGGGCTTTGGCTTCCTCAATTGCGAGCGGGACGTGCAGGACATCGAAAGAAGAGGGCAGTGCCTCAGTCAATGTTTTCATGAAAACCGGCATTCCCTGTGTATCGTTCCCGTCTGTCATTGCCATCCCTCCTGTTCTTTCATGCTTATGCTGTACACAGCTTAACCAGAAAGCAGGGAATCTATTCCTGACTGGGAATGGATGGAAACCTAAATTAAAAAGTTCATAAACCACATATTCTGCTTATGGAAGCTGGATACAACTTCTGAAACGCAAAAAACATCATGAATTCCCTGGAACAATAAACCGCATCCTGTTTTGAACCGTATAACCGGCTGCCCGACCATTTCGCCCTTTCAAGTGCGTATTTCACTGAAGTATTGACACTGCTTTCATCGATCCAATGCAATCAGGAGAGGTACGACCGGCATCATGAAGAGCATCTGAATTTCGCCATGAATGCCTTCGTTGCGAAGAACGAGGAAGCGGTCAAGGAGCTGAAGAAGTGGGAATTTTGTTCCTTCCCGTGTCGGAAGCCGGTACGATTCGTTCATATTCATCGATCACTCCACAGCGCTCGATCCGCTTTGACCGCCTATATCATAACAAAGAAAAACCATCTGGAAATTTCCCCAGTCCGCGAATGGGCAAGGGATTTCCAGATGGTTTTATTGACGTGAGTAACTTTCTTCTGACGCTATCCTGACTCATTCTGCGATACACATCCACGCACTAAAAAAGGTTGTTTGGAAAAATCGAGTAATCCTTCCGAACCCGGCTTCGCGCAACAATTCCTCAATCGCACCAGGCGATACGAATGACAGCGCGCGAACTGTCTGTTCCATTTCCAGCACTTGAGCTTCGGACAGTGAAGATCGGTCAATCCAACTCTGCCGCCACAATCCGAATAATTGATCGAATGACGGATCATTCCGATCCCCTGTCATAGAAGCGATTACGAAAGGTGCACCGGGCTTCATCCTCAACCGAATCTCCTGCAATAATTCCAATTTCGCCGCATCACTCTCAATAAAATGCAATACAAGCAAACACGATGCTGCGTCATATAAGTTCTCTGCACGTATATCCGCAGCACTCCCCGCGACATAGGTCACACGCCCGGTTCCAAATCGACCCTGGACTTTATCGCGCGCTTCTTTCAGCATTGGTTCGGATGGATCCGCCGCTGTAAATGACCAAGCCGAATTGCTCTCGGCAAACTCCAGTAATTCATTGCCGCCGCCAGCGCCAACCACTAGAACTTCAGCGTTCTCTTTCGTATGCATCCGAAGAGCCGTATTCGCGAGCCGGACGAGTCCGTCATACGTCGGCAGTGTTCTGCGAATGCCTCTATCGTATTCGGTTGCCGTATCTGCATCGAAAGTTAATCGTTCTGTCAATGAAATCACTCCCCTAAAGTTCAGTGCTCTACATTTTCGCTATGAAGCCCCGCAGTTCCTTCATTCACTATCTATTCACACTTTCCAAGCTATGGTAGGATAAATGTAGCAAAGGACGATAAAGGAGACGATCTTAATGTGGAACGCGGAAGAAATCGCTTCACAGATTGCCGTCATTGACGGGAAAGAAGCGCCGGATTTAATCATCACGAATGCCACGTACTTACATTCAATTTTAAAGCAATGGAAAACCGGTACGATTTGGATTAAACAAGGGCGCATTCTTTATACTGGTGAACGCATGCCGCCGCTGACTGAAGGCGCTGAACTCATCGATGCAGCAGGCAAATGGATTGTCCCAGGATACATAGAACCGCACGTACACCCGTTTCAGCTGTATAACCCGGAAACGTTTGCGCAATTCGCGGCTCAGCACGGGACCACAACTTTTTTAGCAGATAACTTAATGCTGCTGATGTCCATCAGCCAGGAGCAAGCATTCACGCTGCTTGACGAATTGAAAGAATTGCCATTTTCCTTTTACTGGTGGGCGCGTATGGATTCGCAGACGAATTTGCAAAACGAAGCGGAAGTGTTTGCGCCTGAAAAAGTTGAGGAATGGCTTAAGCGCGACGATGTCCTTATGGGTGGCGAGTTAACAGGATGGCCGCGCCTGCTAAAAGGCGACCCTGTCATGACGGAATCGCTCCAAAAAGCGAAACAACTAGGGAAAAAAGTTGAAGGACATTTCCCGGGGGCGTCCGAGCGCACGCTTGCACGGATGCGACTGCTTGGTGTGAACGGCGACCACGAATCGATGACAGCAGATGAAGCGGAAGCACGCTTGCTGCAAGGCTACGCGGTAACACTTCGTGAATCATCTATTCGACCGGACTTAAAACCGCTGCTTGAAGGCATTCTTGAAAAAGAACTGAATGTGTTTGATCATCTTATGATGACGACAGATGGATCTCCGCCGCTGTTTCACGAGGACGGTGTGATGGATAAATGCATCCGAATCGCACTCGAAGCAGGCGTAGACCCGATTGATGCCTACCAAATGGCATCCTATAATATCGCGAGGTACTATGATATCGATGACTTACATAGTGTAATAGCACCTGGACGTTTTGCGACACTGAACTTTTTATCCGACATCCGGGAACCGAACCCGACTGACGTGCTATCGAAAGGGGTCTGGCTGAAGCGGGATGGACAAGCACGTATGGAATTCAACAAAGCGGATTGGTCCGTTTTCCTGAATTTCGCTCCAGATTTTGAGCTTACCCAGGAAGACTTAACGGCAACGGAACCAATCGGCATCGATATGCTGAATGATGTCATCACGAAGCCATACGAGACTACCGTCGATCTGTCCGCTGAGAAATTGGAAGACGCTCACGATGAATCGTTTCTGGCGCTCATTGACCGGAATGGAAAATGGCGGGTGACTGCTGTCATTAAAGGGTTCGCACGCTCCGTTCAAGGACTTGCATCTTCGTATTCCAATACCGGAGACATTATTTTAATCGGGAAGGACAAGAACGAAATGCTTCGAGCATTCCGCCAATTAAAAGAAATAGGCGGAGGAATCGTTCTAGCTGAAGATGAAAAGGTCCTATGCGAGCTGCCTCTTTCAATAGGCGGCAGTCTATCCGATCAGCCTATTGAGGTTCTTCGTGAACAAGAGCGTGAATTCAAGCAGGCGTTAAGCGACAGAGGATACGAAAAAGGAGACGCAGTTTACAGCTTGCTCTTTCTTCAATCCACCCATCTGCCATATGTTCGTGTTACGCAGCTAGGCGTTGCAGATGTAATGAGAAACAAGGTTTTAATACCAATGACAGAACGATAGGAGAGCCGCTATGAACGCATCGAAAGTACTTTTCACCGCTTTACTCGTTGGACAAATAATGCTCGTCGGCTGTTCAAAAGATCAAGAAGAGCAGCCCGCAACTGAAGTTGAAGCAGGTGAAACAAGCGAAACAGTAGAAACTGTCGCACAACCGAGTGCTCCATTTTCTGGAATGGCAGTGGAATCCGGGGATATGCGGCCAATTCTTGCGACGGTTAATAATCATCCGCTGGCACGTCCGCAGTCGGGGTTAAGCCAGGCGGATATTGTCTATGAGGTGTTCGCTGAAGGGAATATTACCCGGCTCCTTGCACTTTATCAGAGCCAGCTTCCTGAAGAAATCGGTCCGATTCGCAGTGCCCGTGATTATTTCATCGAAATTGCGGATGGACTGGATGCGTTCTATATCGCGCATGGCTATAGTCCGGATGCTCACGCATTGCTGAATGAGGGAGTTGTCGACAACATCAATGGCATGCAGTACGATGGCTCGTATTTCATCCGCTCGAAAGAACGGAAAGCGCCGCATAACTCTTATATTTCAAAAGAGCATATCGAAGATGCAATGGACGACCTATCAATTGACACGGAGCTCCGAGAAGTCCCGCCGCTTTCGTTCCATCCTGATGCGGATAGTGCTAAACTAGGAGAGATTGCAACTGCAATTGTCGTCGGTCATCCGGATCCCAATTTCACGAGCACGTATACATTTGACCCTGAAACTAAAACGTACGAGCGTACCGTGAATGGAATCATTACAACAGACAAGGCGGACGACAAAAAAGTAACTCCTGCAAATATTTTAGTTATGGAAGCCCCTTATACAACCATAGATGCTGAAGGAAGACAATCGCTGGATTTAACAAAAGGCGGTCCTGCGATTTTGTTTCAGAATGGCGTCGCGCTGACACTTGAGTGGAAACAGATTGATGGCGTGATTACACCTGTACAGAACGGGGTACCTGCAAAATTAGTACCTGGTCAGACGTGGGTCCATATCGTTCGGGAACAATCGATTGGCAATACAACGACCTATACCCCTTAAGGACGGAGGCTGTTTCTAATGCTGGAAAAAATAAAAGACGAACAGACCGATCAGCTGTTTCGCGCGATATTAGAGTTAAAAGATTTGGATGAATGCTATGCGTTCTTCGATGATTTGTGCACAATCGGAGAGGTTCAATCCCTGGCACAGCGTCTGGACGTAGCAGTCATGTTGAAAAAGAAGCATACGTATGACAAAATTCAGAACGAGACGGGTGCGAGTACGGCTACCATTTCAAGAATTCGGCGTTGTGTCGATTACGGATCAGGCGGCTATAACTTAATTGTCGACCGTATGAATGAGCAATCTGAAAAAACAACTGAAGAAAACTAACCAAAAAACCGGGAACAGCTACTGGCTGACCGGTTTTTTCATTTGTCATAGGCGCCAACGAGAATCGGCACGTGTTTTTTGCTATAATGAATACACATAAATACGAAAATGCAGGTGACTGAAAATGGACTATCGAACTTGGCGTCATGCCTTTAAATTAGATCCCGCAAAAGACATTTCAGACGAGGCGCTCGAGCAGCTCGCAGAATCGGGAACAGATGGAATGATCATCGGGGGAACTGACAATATCACGCTTGAAGGGGTACTCGATCTGCTCGCACGCTTGCGGCGTTACGCAGTGCCACTGGCTCTGGAAGTATCAGACGTGGATGCTGTCACATTCGGCTTTGACTATTACTTCATTCCGACTGTCTTAAATTCAACTGACGTGAAGTGGATGAACGGCATCCATTTAGATGCGCTGAAAGAATTCGGTCATATGATGAAATGGGAAGAAGTCGCAACAGAAGGCTACTGCATCATGAACCCGGAGTGCAAAGCTGCCCAGCTGACAGGGGCAACAGAAGTGCCAACGAAGGAAGATGTCGTCGGATACGCCCGGATGGCGGAGCATTTATTTAAACTGCCGATTTTTTACTTGGAGTATAGCGGAACCTATGGAGATCCTAAACTTGTCAGTGCGGCAGCATCCGTGCTGGATGAAACCCGGCTCGTTTATGGCGGAGGAATTCGTACTGCAGCACAAGCCGCGGAAATGGCATCAATTGCCCATACAGTTGTGATCGGCAATGTTATCTATGATGATTTGAAGAAAGCACTCGAAACGGTGGACGCGGTAAAAGCGGTTACCAGTCCCAAGTGATTTCGTGTATAATGAAGAACAAACGTTCCTAAAAGGCGGTTATAAATTATGAAAGAACTCGCACAAGATTTATTGACGGGCATGAACCCTGAACAGGCGAAAGCGGTGAAGAAAACAGAAGGTCCTTTGCTCATTATGGCGGGAGCGGGATCTGGGAAAACACGAGTATTGACGCATCGAATTGCGTATCTCGTCATTGAGAAAAACGTGTATCCATCTAAGATTCTTGCCATCACTTTTACAAACAAAGCGAGTCGGGAAATGCGTAATCGAATCGATGGATTACTCGGTGAAGGTTCAGGCGACCGCATGTGGGTCTCGACCTTCCACTCGATGTGCGTGCGGATTTTGCGTCGCAACATTGACCGAATCGGCTTTTCCAAGACATTCTCCATTTTGGACTCCTCAGATCAGTTATCTGCTATTAAATCAGTCCTGAAAGAACAAAACCTAGACCCAAAACAATACGACCCGCGGACATTGCTTAACATTATCAGTTCTGCAAAAAACGAATGCATCGATGCAAAAGAATATCGGGCAGGTGTGAACGAATCGAACCCGTACGACCGTGTCATCGCAGATGTCTTTGATGGCTATACAAAGAAACTGCGGAAGAACCAATCACTCGATTTTGACGATCTCATTATGCTGACACTGCGGTTATTCGAGCAAGTTCCAGATGTGCTTGAGTTTTATCAAGACAAGTTCCAGTACATTCATGTCGATGAATACCAGGATACAAACCATGCCCAATACCGCCTGGTACAAATGCTTGCGGAGAAGTTCCGCAATATTTGTGTCGTCGGTGATTCCGATCAGTCCATCTACAAGTGGCGCGGCGCCGATATCGGCAACATTCTGTCGTTTGAAAAAGACTATAAAGACGCAGAAGTCATTTTACTCGAACAGAACTATCGCTCGACCCAAAACATTTTACAAGCAGCCAACGATGTCATAAAAAATAATGAAAGCCGCTATGACAAACGGCTGCGGACAGATAATGATGAAGGGGATTTCATCACCGTTTATAAAGCGACCGATGAGAAAGATGAGTCGCAATACGTTGTCCGTAAAATCATTGAGCTGCAGCAGGAACAGGGGTTTTCACTCGACCAGTTCGCGGTTCTTTACCGGACGAACGCGCAATCACGGATGATTGAGGAATACTTAGTGAAGTCGAATCTGGAATATACGATTGTCGGCGGCACGAAGTTCTATGATCGCAAAGAAATCAAAGACTTGCTCGCATACTTGCGGCTCATTGCGAATAACGAAGATGACCTTGCACTTGCGCGGATCATTAACGAACCGAAGCGCAGCATTGGAGCCACATCGTTTGAACGGATGGCCAGATTTGCGATTGAAAACGACCGGTCCATTTTCGATGCGATGCAAGAGCTGGACTTCATGGGTCTGACGAAAAAAGCAGCAGTGGAATCAGCGAAGTTCCGCGATTTGATCCAAAACTTTACCCAGATGCAGGAGTTTTTGTCTGTCAAAGAACTGACGGAGCAAGTGTTGGATAAAACCGGATACCGCGCGATGCTCGAACGCGAAAAAACGATTGAATCGGAAAGTCGTTTAGAGAACATCGACGAGTTTTTATCGGTTACAGAAGCATTTGAAAAAAGGGCAGAAGAAGATGAAGGCGACAAATCACTCGTCGCGTTTTTGACGGATCTGGCACTCATCGCAGATATCGACTCTCTCGATAAAGAAGAGAACCAATCGACAGAAAAAATCGTCTTAATGACGACACACTCTGCAAAAGGTCTGGAGTTCCCAGTCGTTTTTGTAATTGGTATGGAAGAAAATATTTTCCCGCATGCCCGTTCGATTGGAAACGAAGAGGAAATGGAAGAAGAACGGCGTCTTGCGTATGTAGCCATTACACGTGCAGAGCAGAAGTTGTTCATGTCTTCTGCTTCAAGCCGAATGCTGTACGGCAAATTCAGTTACAACAATCCATCTCGATTTATTAACGAGATTTCTGATGAAGTCATCGAAACAGAGAACGCTTCTGGCGGTTTCTCAATCGGCGGATCACGCAATGATGAACCAAAACGTGCGGCTGTGAAAAAGCCTGTCTACAAAACAACAGGCGGGGAAAAGCTAGGATGGTCAGCGGGCGACAAAGCCGCGCACAAAAAGTGGGGTACAGGCACGGTTGTCAGCGTCAAAGGTTCAGCGGACGACGTTGAACTCGACATCGCCTTCCCGGAAGTCGGCATTAAACGATTGCTTGCGAAATTTGCACCGATAGAAAAAGTGTAAGAGGAGGAACGCAATGTGAGCAATATTAATGAGCTTGAAAAGCGTGTGCAAGAATTAAATCAGCTGCTCACCGAGTATGGACGAGCGTACTATGTGCTCGACAAACCGGTTGCTACAGACGCGGAGTACGACAAACTGATGCAGGAACTGCTCGCGATTGAAGCAGACAACCCTGATTTAATCTACCCGGATTCCCCGACTCAGCGAGTGGGGGGAACCGTGCTGGAAGGATTTACAAAAGTGGAGCACGATTATCCGATGCTCAGCTTGTCCAATGTGTTTAACGAAGAAGACATTCGTGAATTTGACCGTCGCGTGAAAGAAGCGGTCGGCGAAAAAGTGTCTTATATATGTGAACTGAAAATTGATGGACTTGCGGTTTCATTGAAATATGAAAACGGTCGATTTGTCCAAGGATCTACTCGCGGTGACGGAACTGTTGGAGAAGACATTACCGCGAACTTGAAAACGATCCGTTCCATCCCGCTGAAACTGAGTGAAGCCATCAAGATCGAAGTGCGTGGCGAAGCCTACATGCCGAAAAAGTCATTTGTCCGTTTGAACGAAGCACGTGACGAAGCGGGCGATGAACCATTTGCGAATCCGCGGAATGCGGCAGCGGGTTCACTGCGCCAGCTCGATCCGAAAATTGCGGGGAGCCGGAATCTTGCTGTGTTCCTATACGGAATTGGCGGTGACGGTGAAGCATACGGTCAGGCAACACACTCAGAAGCACTCGACTATCTCGACAAGCTTGACCTTGTGACAAACCATGAACGCAAACGGTGCAAGTCGATCGAAGACGTGATTGAATACGTCAACAGCTGGGGAGCGAAGCGTTCCGATTTAGATTATGAGATTGACGGCATTGTCATTAAAGTCGACAGTTTCGAAGATCAGGAACAGCTGGGATATACAGCGAAAAGCCCCCGCTGGGCAACGGCTTACAAGTTTCCCGCGGAAGAAGTTGTAACGAAACTGCTCGACATTGAGCTGAGTGTCGGCCGTACAGGAACAGTGACACCGACTGCAATATTGGATCCGGTTCGCGTCGCAGGAACGACAGTTGGACGCGCGTCACTTCATAACGAAGATTTAATCCATGAAAAGGATGTCCGCATTGGAGATTACGTGACGATTCGAAAAGCGGGTGACATCATTCCGGAAGTCATCGGACCGCTCGTTGACAAACGGACGGGGGATGAAGAGCCGTTTGACATGCCGGAAAATTGTCCGGTCTGTGATTCGGAACTCGTGCGCATTGAAGGGGAAGTCGCACTCAGATGCGTGAATCCGCAATGTCCTGCCCAGTTGAAAGAAGCGCTCATTCACTTTGTCTCGCGTAATGCGATGAACATCGAAGGGATAGGCGAGCGCGTCGTCGACCAATTGTATACAGCGGAACTTGTCAAAGACTTTTCGGATTTATACGGACTAACAGAAGAACAGCTGCTGCAGCTTGAGCGGATGGGGGAGAAGTCGGCATCCAATCTTATCGCTGCGATTGCTGCTTCCAAAGAAAATTCGCTGGAGAAACTGCTGTTCGGTTTCGGCATCCGTCACGTTGGAGAGAAAGCGGCAACACTGCTTTCTCGTGAGTTTGGCTCGTTAGATGGATTAATGGCGGCAGAACCGGAACAGCTGCTGGCGATTCACGAAATCGGAGAAAAAGTGACAGATGCCATTGAAACGTACTTCTCCAACGAAGACGTAGTAGAAGTCATTCAGAAATTGAAAGATTACGGCGTCAACATGGATTACAAAGGCCGCACCCAGCAGGAGATTCCGGATGAAGGTCCTTTCGTAGGTAAAAAAGTGGTCTTAACAGGGAAATTATCCATCTTGACACGGGGCGAAGCGAAAGAGAAAATTGAAGCGCTTGGCGGCGAAGTGAGCGGAAGTGTCAGCAAAAAGACGGACCTCGTAATTGCTGGGGAAGACGCAGGATCTAAGCTTGCAAAAGCGGAAGAGCTCGGCATTGATGTGTGGGACGAAGCGAAACTCATTGACGTGCTGGAAGTAAAGGAGTAAACAACTAGATGAAAAGGTTATTCACAATACCGGCAGTCGCTTCTGTCCTGTTCCTTGGCGGGTGCATCCCGTCAATCGGACCGGAAAAAGATGAAGTCATTCAAGAAAATGAAGACGTCCAGCAAGAGACCGTCCTCATTCCAGAAGTGCAGCTGAATGAGACATACTATCGAACGCTGCTGCCATTTAAAAAGAGTGCAAGCCGCGGACTAATCGTCAACCAGGTATACAGCAAGTATGATATTGGCGAGGTTGAAGAGGGACTCCTTCGATTGTCAGCTAAAAAGTTCGATCCAAAAGATCACTTTTTCCAAGAAGGCCAGTTCATTGATGAAAAAACAGCGATTCGCTGGCTGTCCAGAAGTTCTAAGTTCGATGAAGGCTTAAACCCGCCGATCAACGATAAGATGTCCCCTCAAGATATTAGCGAAAAAGCGCCTGTCTATTTGGCGCATATCGTTGAGCAGGACTACTACGTGAAAACGGGTGATAAAAAAGTGGGGCTGGCGGGCATTTCAATTGGTCTTGCTATGAACTCAGTGTTTTATCAGCGCGATGCCGCGGAAGCGAAAATTCCAGACAAGACGATTCAAGAGCAGGGGATGAAAATGGCTGAGACCATTGTCCAGCGAATGCGCAAGATTGAGGGAGTAGGAGATGTGCCGATTACAATCGGTCTCTTCAAACAGCAGCCGCGCAGTTCAATTGTTCCTGGAACGTATTTCGCAACCACAGTTGTTGATAAAGGAAAAGATGCGCCTTCAGGCTGGAAAGAAGTGAATGAGAAATTTGTGCTGCTTCCTGCTGCATCGACGGATAATAATTATCGCGATGCGAACTTGACGTTTGAAAGTTTAAAGCAAGACGTGAACGATTATTTCCCGGGGTTTGTCAGTATCGTAGGAACAGCATTTTATAGCGATAACAATCTCAAATCGCTTAAAATCAGCATTCCAATCCAGTTCTATGGCAAAAACGAAGTGGTCGCACTGACGCAATATATGACATCACTAGTGTTGAAATATTATCCGGATATTGAAGTCGAAGCAAGCATTACTTCGAATAATGGTCCGGAGGCATTAATTATGAAAAAGCCGGGTGAAAAGGAACCAACTGTACACATCTACTCATATTGAGGATAGGAACTTTTCATCATCTGCTTGAGGTGTTATGATTAATCGTATTGTACAAAAGCCAGGAGGAGAGACTATGTCCAATTTTACTAAAGAGGATATCCAGTATTATGCGAATTTTGCACGGATCGATATGCCAGACGCAGAAGCGGAGAAGTTCGCGACTCGTTTGGACACGCTGCTTGAGTTTTCTGATCGACTAAAGGAACTTGATACGGCAGATGTGGAACCGATGACACATCCGCTTGCAATCGTAAACGTATTGCGCGAAGACACGCCTGAAGACATTCTCGACCGTGATGAGATGCTGAAGAGTGTAGAAGACCATGAAGATGGTCTGATTAAAGTACCGAATATCCTAGATTGACCTGTATAGAGGAGGAAATGACTTATGGTAGTAAACAAAACTGCGTCTGAACTTCAGTCTCTTTTACATAGTCGTGAACTATCGGTTAAAGAACTAACTGAAGCTACACTGCAAACTATTGAAGAAAAAGATAAAACCATTCAGGCCTTTCTAACTGTGACTGGACCAGAAGCTCTTGCTGCTGCCGAACAGTTGGACAACCTTCCTGATGACAAACGCGGCAGCCTATTCGGTATGCCCATTGGAATTAAAGACAACATCATCACTCAAGGCATCAAAACAACATGTGCAAGTAAAATGCTGGAAAACTTTGTACCAGTATATGAAGGAACAGCGACAGAACGCGTTAAAGAAAGTGGAATGGTTATCGTTGGCAAGCTCAACATGGACGAATTCGCAATGGGTTCTACAACTGAGCACTCTGCCTTCAAGATTACACGTAACCCGTGGGACTTAGATCGTGTCCCAGGCGGATCTTCAGGCGGTTCTGCAGCGGCAGTTGCTGCTGGACAAGTACTATTTTCACTAGGCTCTGATACAGGCGGATCTGTCCGTCAGCCAGCTGCTTTTTGCGGAGTTGTTGGTATGAAACCGACATACGGCCGTGTATCACGTTCTGGACTTGTGGCATTCGGATCTTCTTTAGACCAAATCGGACCGATTACAACAACAGTTGAAGACAACGCAATGCTGCTCGGTGCAATTGCGGGAGCAGATTATCGTGATGCTTCAGCATCTGAAAAGCCGGTTCCAGATTTCCGTACGTCATTGACTGGAGACATTAAAGGCTTGAAAATAGCCGTCCCTGCCCGCTATTTAGGTGAAGGTGTCGATCCAGAAGTACGCGAAGCTGTTAAAAAGGCAATTGGTGTTCTTGAATCACTAGGAGCACATGTGGATGAAGTAGACCTGCACTATTCACGCTATGCTGCGCCAACTTACTATGTAATTTCGTCTGCAGAGGCATCCTCAAACCTGGCTCGTTTTGACGGCATCCGTTACGGTTACCACCCGGCAGATGCTAAAAACTTGAACGAGATCTATTTGCGTTCGCGTTCTGAAGGCTTCGGAGAAGAAGTGCGCAAGCGTGTTCTTTATGGTACGTATGCGCTTAGTGCCGGTCATCATGAAGACTTGTATGAGCGTGCACAAAAAGTACGTACATTAATCGCTCAAGACTTCCAAAATGTCTTTAAAGAATATGATGTCATCGTTGGACCAACGAGTGCAACGAACGCATACAAACTAGGCGAGACCATTAAAGATCCGCTGACATTGTATGCAAATGACTTACTGACTACACCTGTAAACCTTGCTGGCATTCCAGCAATTTCGGTTCCGTGTGGTTTTGCAGATGGACTTCCAGTCGGCTTGCAAATCATCGGAAACCATTTCGAAGAAGCGATGCTCTATAAAGTGGCGCATGCTTACGAGCAAGCGACAGAATTCCACAAACAGACACCGCCTGCTGGGGAGGGGAACTGATTATGAACTTTGAAACGATTGTCGGACTTGAAGTCCACGTAGAACTGAAAACAGATACGAAAATCTTTTCACCGGCACCTGCCCACTTTGGCGCGGCACCGAACATGAACATTCACCCGACTGACCTTGCGTATCCAGGCACGTTGCCTACGATGAACAAACAAGCAATCGATTTCGGGATGAAAGCTTCCATGGCGTTAAACTGTGACGTTGCACGTGTGATGAACTTCGACCGCAAGCATTACTTCTATCCGGATAATCCAAAAGCGTACCAAATTTCACAAGATGACCGTCCAGTCGGCGCAAATGGCTGGATTGAAATTGAAGTGGATGGCTATAAAAAGAAAATCCGCATTGAGCGTGTGCACTTAGAAGAAGATGCAGGCAAACTGACGCACTCTGATAACGGATATTCTCTCGTAGACTTGAACCGTCAAGGAACGCCGCTTATCGAAATCGTTACGGAAGCGGACATTCGTACACCGAACGAAGCATATGCTTTCCTTGAGAAATTGAAAGCAATTATTCAATACACAGGTGTTTCTGACGTACGAATGGAAGAAGGCTCACTTCGCTGTGACGCTAACATTTCATTGCGTCCATATGGTCAAGAGGAATTCGGAACAAAAACAGAGCTTAAAAACTTGAACTCATTCAACTTCGTGCGCCGCGGAATCGCTAACGAAGTCGAGCGTCAAGAGAAGGTATTGCTTTCCGGAGAGAAAATTGTCCAGCAAACGCGCCGTTATGATGAAGCAACAGGTCAAACGATGTTAATGCGCATCAAAGGAAGTGCGAACGACTACCGTTTCATTAATGATCCAGATCTGCCGGAAGTTGTTATCGACGAAGATTGGATTGAACGCGTACGCGCAGAAATTCCAGAGCTTCCAGATGCACGTAAAAACCGTTACGTTAATGAACTGGACTTACCTGAATACGATGCGCATGTGCTGACATTGACGAAAGAAATGTCTGATTTCTTCGATGAAACCGTGAAAGCTGGAGCGGATGCAAAACTTGCATCCAACTGGCTCATGGGCGGAGTATCCGAATACTTGAATGCTGAAGGCAAAGAGTTGAAAGAAACCCCTATTACGCCTGCTGGGCTTGCGAGTCTTGTGAAGCTCCTATCAGATGGAACGATTTCATCGAAAATCGCTAAGAAAGTATTCAAAGAGCTTGCTGAAAACGGCGGAGATGCTGCAGTAATCGTGAAGGAAAAAGGACTTGTCCAAATTTCCGACGAAGGCACGCTGCGCAAAGTGATCGGTGAGATTTTGGATGCAAATGAGCAATCCATCGAGGACTATAAAAACGGTAAAGACCGTGCTGTAGGATTCCTGGTGGGTCAAGTCATGAAAGCAACGAAAGGGCAGGCGAACCCGCCGCTCGTTAACAAACTGCTGCTCGATGAAATGAGCAAACGATAACTAGACACCTTGAAGACGCCCTGTGACTTGGCTTAAGCTCCTTACACAGGGCGTTTTCGTGAGTGTTGCGCGGAAATTGATTTCCGTGTACGGATAAAGGTACACTGAGTAAAAGGATAATTTGTAATTTTGATTCCATTGAAACTATGGTGAATCAGTTATATCATCAAAAGGAGTGTGAGGCTCGTTGGCTACTGAATTGGAGTATTTTGAACAAGCGATTTCACTTAAAGAGTATATGGATCGCATGGAGCAGCTGAAAGACAGCAGTTTTTCAATTTATGAAAAGTTTGACGTGCCGAAAGACGATGAATTCATTACCCGACTGAAAGAAGTGAAGCCGCGAATTCTCGTGATTACTGAGGATTGGTGCGGAGACGCGATGATGAACAATCCGATTTTACGAAGAATTGCGGAAGCCGCGGATTTAGACGTTCGAGCTGTGTATCGGGATCAAGACACCGAACTCATTGACCGCCATTTAACAAATGGAGGACGTTCAATTCCTGTGTACTTACTGCTTGACGCGGATGGGAATGTCTCTGCAAAATGGGGACCTCGTGCTGCAACGATTCAAAAACATGTGATGGAATTGAAACAACAAATACCGGCTAAAAATTCACCGGACTTTGAAGAAAAGCAACGTGCTGTACATAAACAAATTACAGCCGAGTACACGACGAAACCTGAGCATTGGCTAACGGTTTATGAAGACATTCGCACTACATTCCTGCCGGTGGTCCAAGAGGCTTAAAAGCGCTCGTGCACCTGGAGCTGAGTGAACAGAAAGAGGGAAACAACGTATGAAGCGTGCTCGTATTATTTACAACCCGACAGCGGGAAGAGAAGCTTTCCGCAAAAATTTGGCGGATGTACTCATGCGGCTTGAACAAGGCGGGTACGAAGCATCTGCCCATGCAACAACGTGCGAAGGTGACGCAACAACTGCTGCAGCTGCAGCTGTGGAACGCGGTTTTGATTTAATCATCGCTGCAGGCGGAGATGGTACGCTGAACGAAGTCGTCGCAGGCGTTTCAGATTTCGAAGAGCGTCCGCCGATTGGTCTGATTCCAATGGGGACGACGAATGATTTCGCTCGCGCCCTTCGAATCCCGCGCGATATCAACAAAGCGCTCGATATTATATTAGAAGACAAAAAAATCCCAGTCGATGTCGGTAAGATGAATGACCGATTCTTCATCAACATCGCGGGCGGCGGGCGAATGACGGAACTGACGTATGAAGTCCCAAGCCGTTTGAAAACAATGCTCGGTCAACTCGCATACTACTTGAAAGGGATCGAGATGCTTCCTTCCATTCATGCTAGCCGCGTGAAAATTGAATATGATGATCAAGTATTTGACGATGAAGCGATGCTCTTCTTAGTTGGGTTAACAAATTCCGTTGGCGGCTTTGAAAAGCTGGCCCCCGAGTCGAGCATTAACGACGGTAAATTCACATTGCTGATCTTGAAAAAGTGCAACATCGCAGAATTCATCCGTGTCGTGACACTCGCAGTTCGAGGCGAACACTTAAACGATCCGCTCGTGATTTCATGCAAAGCCCAAACCGTCAAAGTGACATCTGAAGAAGAAGTCCTCGTGAATTTGGATGGTGAATATGGCGGGAAAGCGCCAGCTGTCTTCGAAAACCTTTCATGCCATATCGAAATGTATGTACCGTTCGATAAGCTTCGCGACCAAGATCGTACCTGGTAATCTATGAAAACTCCGCCGAACTGTGCGGAGTTTTTTTCGTGGGATGAGTTTTGGTGAGGAGCAACCCGCCCGTTCCGAGGGAGAACCCGCCCGTTCCGAGGGAGAACCCGCCCGTTCCGGAGGAGAACCCGCTCGTTCCGGAGGAGAACCCGCTCGTTCCGAAGGAGAACCCGCTCGTTCCGAGGGAGAACCCGCCCGTTCCGGAGGAGAACCCGCTCGTTCCGAGGGAGAACCCGCCCGTTCCGGAGGAGAACCCGCTCGTTCCGAGGGAGAACCCGCCCGTTCCGGAGGAGAACCCGCTCGTTCCGGAGGAGAACCCGCTCGTTCCGAGGGAGTACCCGTCCGTTCCGGAGGAGAATCGCTCCATACCGCTGGCGAAGCGATCCATTCGAGCAGCGAACCGCTCCATACGCCTGGCGAAGCGATCCATTCGAGCAGCGAACCGCTCCATACCGCTGGCGAAGCGATCCATTCGAGAAGTTAACCGCTCCATACCGCTGGCGAAGCGATCCATTCGAGAAGTTAACCGCTCCATCCCACTGGCGAAGCGATCGATTCGAGCAGCGAACCGCTCCATACCGCTAGCGAACCGCTCCATTCAAGCAGCGAACCGCTCCATACGTCTGGCGAAGCGCTCCATTCGAGCAGCGAACCGCTCCATACCACGCACAAACCGCTCCATTCAAAAATCCCCACTCACCCATCACAACAAAAAAAGCAGCGAGCACTTGGCTCGCTGCTGACCGCTCACTGTTATTCGATAAACTCCAAAGCCTGATCTTGTTTCGATGCAAGTTTAGGAAGATCTTCAACAGGAATCCATTTGAATTGGAACACCAATCCTTCATCCTTCCCATCTCCATGCACTTTATAATCCCACTCGCGTTCGTGATCACCGACATAATCGAAGTGGAAGACGTTGCGTTCGAGGACTTCATCTTTATCTTTAGGGAAAAAGTTCGTTTTATGCAATTTACCGCATAACACAAGTTCATCCCGTTGGATTCCAGATTCCTCCTCAATTTCTCGATATAAGGCATCGATCAATAGTTCGTCCCGCTCGATCGTGCCTCCTGGTACTTGTAGTCCTGCTTCAGGGAAGTCCCTATGCTCGAACACAAGAAGTTGGCGGTCTTCTTCTTCACCTTTTGTAATATAGGCAAGTACTTTCCGTTTAAGTTTCATTGCGTTCACCTCGCTTAATTGTACAAGTATACACTACAATTGACAATAATTCAAGTATTCAAGTAATAAACCGTCACAACTCCATCACTTTTATTTACCCAAATAGGCGTAATTTAATCCAAAGTGGGGAAAGTAGATAGTACATCATGGATGTTAAGATAAATCCCACTTTTGAAAGGATGTGTCCCGATGTACAAAAAACAAGAGCGAGTCCTCATGTGGTTGGCGTTTGGCGTCGCGGGCGTAATGCTGCTCTCGATCGTTGGAAGAATATTTGGTTAGCACCCAACCCCCAACCACCAACGAGATACTTTATAGAAGAAGGAGGCAACGCAGATGGGAAATGAAGAAGCGGTATTTTTCTCGCGCGTCTTGACCGAAACGACCTTATCATTCCATATCATTTACGCGACCATTGGCGTCGGTGTTCCGCTCATGATAATGATTGCACAGTGGGTAGGAATCCGAAAAAATGATGAACACTATATTTTACTCGCAAGACGATGGGCCCGCGGGTTTGTTATCACTGTAGCCGTCGGTGTCGTTACGGGTACCGCCATCGGATTACAACTATCGTTATTATGGCCGAATTTCATGGAATTAGCCGGTAACGTCATTGCTTTGCCGTTATTTATGGAAACGTTCGCATTCTTCTTTGAAGCGATCTTCCTCGGCATTTATCTATACACATGGGATCGATTCGAAAACCAGAAAAAGCATTTGCTCTTACTCATCCCAGTAGCACTCGGTGCGATGTTCTCTGCCGTATTTATTACCATCGTGAATGCGTTTATGAACGCGCCGCGCGGATTTGATATTGTAAATGGAGAACTCGTTAATATCAGTCCATTGCTTGCTATGTTCAACCCGGCAATGCCGACGAAAGTTGCGCATGTTGTCGTCACTGCATTTATGACCGCTGCATTTATCCTGGCTGCAATTGCCGCGTTCCGTTTGTTGCGCGGATCGGATCATGTTTATCACAAAAAAGCGCTTCTGCTTACGATGAAAGTCGGATTCATCTTCTCAATCGGTGCAGCAATCATCGGAGACTTCTCTGGTAAGTATTTAGCTGAGTATCAGCCGGAAAAGCTGGCCGCTGCAGAATGGCATTTTGAAACGACCGACAAAGCCGAGCTCATTTTAATGGGGATTCTGACAGAGGACAATGAAGTCAAGTATGCACTCAAAATCCCATACGGACTTTCCATTCTCGCCGCAAACAATCCGTTCGCGGAAGTAACGGGACTCGATCAGTTCCCGGAGGATGAAGTACCGCCGCTTTACATCCACTACTTATTTAACTTGATGGTGTTCATCGGCATGTGGATGGCATTCTTATCTGCCGTTTTCCTAATCGGGAAGTGGAGAGGATGGCAGTTCATTGCATCGAAATGGTTCCGCTGGCTCATTGTGCTTGGAGCTCCATTATCCGTTCTTGCCATTGAATTCGGATGGTGGTTTGCAGAAGTAGGCCGTCAGCCGTGGATTTTACGAGACATTATGAAAGTATCGGAAGCCGCAACGACAAGCGGTCAAGTGGGTTCCATGCTGATATTGTTCTGTCTGCTTTATCTCGTACTCGGAGTAGGAAGTGTCGTAGTATTACGCCGCATGTTCCGTCGCAATCCAGTGGAGAAAGAACTGGAAGACCGTCATGCGATGAAGGGACGTGATGTACGATGAACCTTGAAATACTAGGAATCACCGTCTTGTGGACGTTTTTGTTTGGGTACATCATGGTCGGCGCCATCGACTTCGGGGCAGGCTTCTTCAATGCCTACACCGTCATTACTGGAAAACAGCGTGTGTTAACAAAAGTCATCCAGCGCTATTTGTCCCCGGTATGGGAAATCACGAACGTCTTTCTCGTGTTTTTCTTCGTAGGCATCATCGGGTTCTTCCCGAAAACCGCATTTTATTACGGAACGACCTTACTCGTACCTGTCAGTTTCGGAGTAATTCTCCTGGCCATCCGAGGTTCCTACTACGCGTTTGAAACGTATGGATCCAGAGGCCATAAAGGGTATTCGTTCATGTACGGACTTGCGGGGATCCTCATTCCAGCATCCTTATCCATCGTGCTGACGATATCCGAAGGAGGATTCATCGAACTCATTGACGGGAATCCGGTACTCGACTATTGGAAACTGTTCACGAGCCCGCTGACATGGTCCATCGTAGTACTCAGTATTTCCGCAACACTGTATATTTCAGCCGTGTTCTTAACGTGGTATGCGAACAAAGCACGTGACAGCGAAGCGACGGGGCTGCTCAGAAGGTATGCACTCACGTGGGCACTGCCGACGATGATTGCAGCAGGAGGAATTATCGTTGAACTCAGAAGACATCAGCCTGAGCACTACAGCAACATCCAAAATTTCTGGCCAATGTTCCTGATTTCATTCCTGCTGTTTGTCGGTACCGTAATTTTGCTTTATACAAAGCGCCAATATGGCTGGGCGTTCGCAATGCTCGCAGGTCAGTTCGCGTTTGCATTCTATGGATACGGGGCATCGCATTATCCGTACTTGCTGTATCCATACTTGACGCTTTACGACAGCTTCACGAATCCGGCCATGGCCATCTCACTCGTCGTGGTGTTCATACTCGGGCTCTGTCTGCTCATCCCGTCACTGATCCTCGTCATGCGCCTATTCCTGTTTGATAAAGACTACGTGAGCGGCAAAGGAGATTATCATGCATAAGGGGGCGATCATTTGGAAAACTTCATCATGTTTTACGCACCATTCATTGTCTTAATTGCGTTAATCATCGTCGCATTCTTCGTCGCGCCAATGGACGGCTGGGTGACTGACCGGAAGAAAGAAGATAAGAAGAAATAAGGAAAGGGGCTGCCGAGGCAGCTTCTTTTTTGTGGAATGAAATCCTGGCGAACCGCTCCATTGTGTTGGGGAAGCGATCGATCCTTTGGGCGAACCGCTCGATTGTGTTGGAGAAGCGATCCAATCGCCAGGCTATCCGCTCTATTATGTGAGCTAAGCGATCCATTATCCGGGCTAACCGATCCATGTTGATCAAGGACACCTCATTTCAGCTCAAGCGAGTGGGAAAAGTGATCATCTTCCCCAGCCAAAGAACGAAAACCGAGATTAATTTGTGGCGCCGCTTCGCGTCGCAGTTTCGTGCGGAGATTCCACTAAAGCTGGGAATGTGATCAAGCAGCCAGCGAATTCGCTCAAGCGAGCCGTAATGTGATCAAGCAGCCAGCGAATTCGCTTAAGCGAGCTGCAATATGATCAAGCAGCCAGCGAATCCGCTCAAGCGAGCCGTAATATGATCAAGCAACCAGCGAATCCGCTCAAGCGAGCTGTAATATGATCAAGCAACTCGCCCTGACCTATGGTAAACTACAGTACAGACCGAAAACTGGAGGACACGAACTCATGACCTATGCAGTAAACCAAAACGACCGCTTAGTCGTTCACATAGAAGATCTCACGCACGACGGCTCGGGCGTCGGAAAAGTCCAAGGCTATCCGCTATTCATCCCCGGTGCATTACCGGGCGAAGAAGTCGAAGTCAAAGTGGGCAAAACCCTTAAAAACTACGGATTCGCTAAATTACTCACTATCATCACACCTTCACCGGAGCGCATAGAAGGACCTTGCCACGTCTATCCTGAATGCGGAGGCTGCCAAATCCAGCACTTGACGTACGAAGCGCAGCTCATTCAAAAACAGAAAACCGTCCGCGACGCCATCGACCGGATTGCGAAACTCCCGGACGTCCCGGTGCATCCGGTTCTTGGCATGGAAGACCCATGGCGATATCGCAATAAATCCCAGATTCCTTTCAGCGAACGCAATGGACAAGTTGTCTCCGGATTTTATCGCTCGAAAACGCATCATATCGTCGACACTGACGTCTGCATCATCCAAAGTGAAGAAGCTGACGAACTTATGGCGATGCTGAAGCGCGAACTCCAAATACTTGGAATCGACGCGTATGATGAACACAAACATAAAGGCTTCTTGCGCCACTTAGTCGTCCGAAAAGCCCGCGCAACAGGTGAACTTATGGTTGTCCTCGTTACAGCACGACGTAAATTCCCAGAAGCAGAGCAGGTCATCCAAGCCATCAAACGCGTTGTCCCAGACGTCACGTCCATCATGCAAAACGTCAATACACAAAAGACAAACGTCATTTTTGGCAATGAAACCTTAACGCTCTATGGCAAAGACGTCATCATCGATTCAATCGGCGGCGTTGACTTTGAAATCTCGGCACGTTCGTTCTATCAAGTAAATCCTGTGCAGACAGAAACGCTATACAACCAAGCACTCAACTTCGCCCAGCTAACAGGAACCGAAACAGTCATCGATGCGTACTGCGGAATCGGTACCATCTCGCTCTTCCTCGCAAAGCAGGCAAAAGAAGTATACGGAGTTGAAATCGTTCCGCAAGCAATCGAAGACGCAAAACGGAATGCTGCACTGAACGGCATCGACAATGCCCGCTTTGAAACAGGGGCTTCTGAAGACATCATTCCGAAATGGTACAGCGAAGGTAAAACGTTCGATGTCCTAGTAGTCGATCCGCCGCGAAAAGGCTGCGATGAAAAGCTGCTTGAAACGATTCTCACGCACAAACCAGGCCGCGTCGTTTACGTATCATGCAACCCGGCAACCTTAGCACGCGATCTCCGTATCTTAGAAGACGGTGGCTACAAAACACAAGAAGTCCAGCCAGTGGACATGTTCCCGCACTCCACACACATCGAAGCAGTTGCTTGGCTGGAAATATAAAAAAACAGACGCGGTTCTCCAGTTCAACTGGTGAACCGCGTCTGTTTCGATTTCAGAACCCGATGACGCAGGGGATTTAAATGTATCCGAGTCACTTCCTTCGCCTGCTTGAATATACTGAGTCAAACGTCTAAGTAGGAGTGATGGAGAAAATGAATTTGAACCATGTCAACCAGCACAGACAGCCGGAAATCATTACAAGTTCATATGGAGATGTCAATGGAGATGGAATTGTGGATGTCGTGTATTTGACGGGAGTCAAGTCAGTTGACCCATCCAGTCCCTATTTGCAGCAAATTTCGCTGCACATTCAAGACGGGGCAACGAACCAAGTACACACGATTGCGTTGAATGAAGACGGGAACTCGGGTTACAATCCGACCATCTTTTTAGGGGACTATACGGGCGATCGCATTCCGGATATATTGGTCAGCATAGATTCAGGAGGATCGGGTGCATTTACGTTCGATTATGTGTATTCGTTCCTGAACAATGAAGCTAAGAAATTATTTGATTTTGACCAATATAATCAGGAGAACCAGTACACCGTCAATTATCTGGACTTCTTCAAAGTCAGCGTTCAAAGTCCTGTAACGGGTAAATCTTATTTGCTGGATATCAGTGATCGCGGTGCAGAGTATTTATCACAAATCTATTATCAAAATGGAAAGTTGAAGCAGCCGGTTACAGGAATGGCGGATGGGGTCAGCGGGTTTTATCCAGTGGACCTAGATCGGGATGGCGTCTATGAAATCCAAGCGTATCAGCAAATTAGCGGGCTTTACCACGCGGATGCGTTTGGATATATCATTAACACATTAAAATGGTATGGCCATAAGTTTACCGTTTGGCAGCAATGGTTTGCAATCTATGGTTCATCACAATAGGTAGAGCGTGCAGGCTGTGTACCGCACAACTCAAAAGTCAGCTAGAGTTGTGCAGGTCACAGACGCACGTCAAACCTTGATTTTACGGTCTTTCCAGTTAACCGAGCGCAAAACATGTACGCGAAACAAAGAATATAAAAAGACGCCTGTAAAAAATAAAAACAGAACAGGAAAAACGATGAAAATCGGCCACTTAAAATTTCCGCATCTTCGTGCAAACCAGCCAGTTTGAACAGCAAAGAGCATATACAGCGCTCCGCTTAGCAGAATGCGTACAGGCTCTGCTGCAAGTAAAGAGGAAATCAGCTCTCCAACACTGATAAAGCTGCCAGACATCCAGATAACGACCATTAGCATAATGACCGGGTGTGTGGATTTCGATCCAATTGCGAAGCTCTTGCACCAGCCTTCAACCATGCTTTTAAACCCTTCCGGATACATGCGAAAAGAGATTGTGCCTTTACCTGCCATGCAGCGAACCGGTAAATCCTTGTCCAGAAAAGCCTGTCCAAGTGCCAGGTCATCCATAATGGCACTCTGGATGTTTTCATGTCCACCTGTCGAAAAGTAATCGTCCCGATTGCATAGAATACAAGGACCAAAAGATCCCGCCGTTTTAAATGATCGTTTTCCGACTGAAAACACATTCATTCCGACAATGACAACGATGTTAAATACGGCAGACAGGTTTTCGTACAATTTATGGACCGTGTGATAAGGCTGAAGCGACAGAATCCCTTTCGCTCCTTTTTTTTGATAAAGAAGCACTAGTTTTTCAAGGCCGTCTTCGTCACTGAAAAACGTATCTGCATCTAGAAATAGCAGCCATTGTCCTTTTGCCTGTTTGGCCCCATGCCAGCAAGCGAGTGACTTTCCAGCTCCGGTTTGCTTCGTTCGATTGCGAACCACTTCTGCTCCATACGAAGCGGCAATTTCGGCCGTATTGTCGGATGAATCATCATCGACCACCAAGAGCTCAAATGTTTGAAAGTTTTGCTGTTTCAAGGAATGCAATAATGGTTGAATCCGACGGGCTTCATTACGCGCAGGAATGATAATAGACACGAATGGCAGAGGAGTCTGACTGCGTTTCAGAGACAGGGGAACTGGCAGGGACCAAAACATGAGTATGCCAATCACAATAGCCAATAAACCTGCTATAAGATTAACTCCATCTGAAATCGTCATCTCATCCCTCCCTCATACATGCATGATTAACGATTTCATCTCATTAGTTATGTCCGTTAATAACCAAAGAGAATCCCTTTATCGTCACTGATCAGTTCTTGTGCAGTAATTTTTGCAGACAGCAGAACAATCGGAACGCCTGCTCCGGGATGCGTACTGCTGCCTGTAAAGTATAGATTGGAACAGTCTTTCGCCTTGCTTTGCGGCCGCATGTGACTGCTCTGGAACAGAGTTGGCAGCAACCCGAAAGCAGCACCGTTATACGCATTGAACTTAGATTCGAAATCGAGCGGAGTCATGCACTTTTCAACAACAATCTCGTCTTCAATCGATTCAAAACCCTTTATGGATTTCAGCGTATTCAGCAAGTACGAGCGGTAATCGGCAATCGTTTCCTCGTTCCATTCGTAGTTGGAATCGGCCGCATTTGAGACAGGCATCATGATGTACAGTCCGTCTTTTCCTTCAGGGGCTAAGGATGGATCCATTTTTGAGGCGATATAGACATAGAACGAAGCCTTTGTCAGTTTATTTCCCTCAAAAATGTCGTGCATATTCTTTTCCAAGTTTTCATCAAAGATAAAATTATGGATGTGTTCAATTGTCTCGTATTTACGGTCCATCCCTAAGTACAAGACCATGCAGGAACAAGAATATTTCATGTTGTCGATTTTACGGTCCGTATAGCGGCCTTTAGCTCGTTTGTCCTGGACCAGGTGTTTCATAGCATAAGGAAAGTCCGCATTACAGACGACATAGTCAGCTTTGATTTCTTCCACACCTATTCGAACCCCCAAGGCCTGTTTTTGTTCAATTAAGATCTCATCAACAGGCGCGTTGTAATGAATTGTCCCCCCCAGTTCTTGGAACAATCGCTCCATAGCTGTCGCCATCGTATACATACCGCCTTTGATAAACCAAATTCCATACAAGAATTGAATCATGGGAATCATCGTGTAAAACGAAGGACTTTTAATTGGCGAGATTCCTATGTACAGCGTCTGGAAACTAATAATCTGTTTAAGCCGCTCATCTTTAATATAGTTCCCGATGAACTGATTGGCGCTTCCGCTGATTTTCATCCCCATCCCTTTTTTTAACATGGACAGATTATAAAAATCACTGCTTTTACGGAAAGGACGCTGGATGATGCTGTCCATAGCGATGTTAAACCCTTTGTAGATTTCACTCAGATAGCTGAAAAAGCCTTCCGCGTCTTCCGGGCTGAACGACTCCAGCGTTTTTGTCCAATCAACCAGATTACTGGAAACGTTAATAGGTCGAGAAGAATCATTGCTAAAGTAAACCCGGTACATCGGATCGAGCTTTTCCATAGGAATGTAGTCGTCGGGATCACGCCCGCATAGTTGAAAGACTTCCCGGTACACATCTGGCATCATCACGAGGCTCGGTCCTAAATCGAATCGGTAGCCATCCATTTCCAGCTGGTTCATTTTACCGCCAGGGGTCGCTTCTTTTTCATATAATTCGACTTGATATCCTGCATGCTGCAGCCGAATTGCACTGGCCAGGCCGGCAGCACCTGCACCGACCACAATCACCTTTTTCCCCAACGCGTTTCACACCTTTCTTCAAATCCATTCGTTTAGAAAAGTCATCAGACGCATTCATAGCATTGGCGTTTTTCAATCACGCCGAATTCAGTCAGATCTTTGATCTCTCTCAACAATCTGGTCGCGTACTTGCTGACCGCTCAATGTCACCATCGGCATACCGCCGCCGGGATTGACCGTTCCACCGACAAAATACAAGTTATCGTAGCGTTCACTATGCTTAGGATGCTTGAATCCTTTGTTCATCTTCTTATCTGAAAGCGTTCCGTAAATAGCTCCTCGATCTGATCCATAAATTCTTCTGATGTCTTCAGGTGTCCAAATATCCTGTGCCACGATATTCTTGCGTAAATCCGTCAACCCCATTTTTTCCAGTTTAACTAACACCCTGTTCGCAAACTTCTCATAATCGCGCTGAGTCAATGGGTTTTCTTGAATATGAGGAATATGAGGCAGAACTTTAATATTCTCACACCCTTCAGGAGCTTGTGAAGAATCCGTTTTATTGACATTCACGAGATAAATGACGGGATCATCCGGAAGTTTGTGCTGGTGGAAGATCTTTTTCATTTCACGCTTCTGATTTTTCGCGAAAAAGAAATTGTGGTGGCTCAGCTGTGGATATTTTTTCTTAACACCTAAATGCATGACCAAACCGGAACTGGACGGCTCGAATTTCTTTTTCAGTTTGTTTACATACTTTTTGTCTTCCTGCAGCAGCTGTTCATAAACAGGAATCACTTCCATATTGGAAATGAAATAATCCGCAGTCAACGTGGTGCCATCTTCCAGAATCGCTCCCGTAATCTTGCCATCGTTTTTCGTCAGCCGGGTAATGGCTTGTCCTGTATGGAAATTCACGCCGATTTCTGAAGCCAGCTGTACCATGCCTTTTCCAAGAAGATGCATCCCGCCGGGTACATACCAGGCGCCTTGGTCTTGCTGCATAAAAATCATCATATTGAGTAACGCAGGGGCATCATAAGGGGAGGAACCGACGTATTTACTGAAATACGACAGCATATCCCGGAATTGTTTGTTGCTGATCCGCTTATCGATAGCTTGGTGAACAGTTGAAAACAAATCGAAGTTTTTAAATGTGCTGGCGACCCCGTGAAACTCTCCAATTTCTTTCGTACTGTCCAGCCCTTTGTTAAAATACCCTTTTTCAATAGTGTTATAGAGATTCTCAGAATAGCTGAGCAATTTTTTGAACTGACGGATATCTTTTTTATTCAAATTAGGATTTTTAAACTCCATGTCATGCAGGTTTTCATATAAATCAATGATGTTCCCGTTCGGAAAGAATGAGCGCCACTGGTGATTCAATTTAACGGTCGGCACATAATCCTTCATTTGTTTGCCGCTGCCGGTAAATAATCGTTCAAACACTTTCGGCATCGTTAAGATAGAAGGTCCGAGATCGAACCCAAATCCATCTAACTCCAACCGGTTCAATTTTCCTCCGATGTGGCCATTCTTTTCGTATAGCGAGACCTTATAGCCACTTTGTGCTAGTGAGATGGCTGCAGACAAACCTCCAAGTCCGCCACCGATGATTAAAACAGTTTTCCGATTTGCCATGTATCCCATCTCCTTTGTAAGTTCTTGAAAGTGATTCAATTGAAAAAGTCACTATGTAAACGAAAAAGTATAAAAGCCGTTAGAAAATTCAGTATAGCATCCTGTTTCGTTCTATGCGTCCGTGGCACTTTATGATTTCATTACTTTATAAAGAAGGGGGGAAGAACAAATACTACTGAACCGGATACATACGAATCCAGAAGAACCTGGAACGGGCGAGTCTTACTATTATCTTGCTGCATGTAAGGAGTGCTTGGTAAATTTGTTCTTTTGCAGTTTGTGTATCATTTTCTTTTGCGATACAGACCATAAGATCGATATCGGAATAAGCATCTTTGTAGCCTGTCACACCAGAACCCAATTGCACAATCCCTTCCACTGCAGCCACGGAATGAATCATGGTAAGCGTTCTATCGAAATAATCATCTCTTTCCTGGGAGCTAAACATAGTCCACCTCATCGATATGTGTATAGAAACAGGTTCTAGTTAGGACTGACAATCTTTTCATTCCATATTTTAATTATGGTATGATTTTCCTTGTAAAGCAAATATAATTCAGAATTAGTTGAGGAGTCTGCCAGTTATACGTTCAGTTCACAATTCTCTTGATGAAGTTGAGTGCTGCCAAACGAAAAGGTGAGTATCACATTAAAGTTATTGATAAATCTCATACTGTTAGTTGGAAGGACCTTCCTTGAAACAGTTATTTTTGAGCAAGAAAAAGGAATTCTCCTGAAAAGGGCAAATTTAACAGTGATAGTAGAATAGGAGTTGATTATAACGGATAATAAACAATCCTCAACATTAGATAAATGGAGAGAGAAATACGCAGCCTTGGTTACTGCATTCGCTTGCTTAATCGGTGTAATGATTGGTTGGGGGAATAATTGGGCTTTTACAAGTATTTTAGGGTTGGGTGTTTTAGTCTGTGGAACAATTAGTTTTTTTGATGTAAAGCGGGTTATCTATAATAAAAACAAATGATTTTGTCTTTTCCTACTTCAATCATCGGGATCACTTGTATGATGGAAAGTTTCGACGTTGAGAAAAATGTGAAGAAGGTGGTTTATATTTCTAATAAATACTTTAGTTTTATTACAGTAATAACGATTCTGGTACTACTTTTATTATCTACTAGGAAGATTAGCCATGAATTTTTTGTTGTTTTATTTATACCTGCAGCTATAGCAATGTTAACCATAGGTGTGATGGAGTTCAAAAAGTCTATAAATGATTTTTTGTGTTCCTGGAAAGTGGGCTTTACCGTCACAAATCTTGTGCTTCAGACCGGGCCAAATCATAGCACTGGGAGTGAGTTATAGTGACAAAAGCAAAGCAATATTTTGGGGGATATTTTCTGCTATTCCCAACAATTTTTATGATTAGCTCCTTTGTGTGGCGATTTATTATTCGGATGAATGATTTATTGATTGTGTTAACAGATTCTTTATCAATGTTAGCCATTTATTATTTCATAGTTAGTACTTTCTTTGTTTTTCGTATGAAATAACACGCTGTACTAGAATCGGGAGCTTTCTTAGCTTTACTGTGTTCAGATTGATTCCATCTTCAAAAAGGGTTGTAAGCCTTTTTGAAGAAGGGATCTGGGCTGGTTGGGAGTTATCTTAACTTCTTACATAGTTATATTCGTTAATGCATTATTCATCTTTATAGTCTTTAGAAGACGTAAAAAGTCAAGTGATTGCTAACTTCCATTAACCGGGCAATTTTTTAACATGAATTAATTCGCTTTTCAAAAAATACCTCCAAGAGAGGAGATAAGTTCATAGTCAATAGAACTCCTTCAAAATCATATAAATGGCGAGATAAGTATGGAGCCTTTATAACGGCTGGAGTTTGTCTATATTGCATGATTATCAACTTGGGTAATAATTGGATACTTGTAGGATTCTTTGGCTTAGGGGTCCTAATTTGTGGAATCCTAGGATATTCTGATGTAAAGAAAATTAAAAACAACTAATGATAGACATTAAAGTATTCTCCGCTTAAACGGCGCAAGGCTTGTGATTCAAACGGGTCATTTTGAGGAGGCTAAACTTGGTTGACTATGTATTAATTATATTACTTGTGCTACTAATGACACGTGCATTTGTAAGAAATAGAGAGAATTTGAAAGCGTATAAGAAACTGGGTAAAACTCAACTTATAGGTGTGATTACAACTTTTATTTTCACAGTAGGTACTTCAACCTTCCTTATAGTTTACGGTAAAAAATTGATTGAAGGAAAGTTTCCTAGTCCCTTTTTAGAAGCTTTTATTTTCCTGGTCATATTATTCTTTGTCTTTATTATTATTGGAACTATATCGGATAAAGTGATGAAGAAAATCACAAAAGGAGTTCTTCCAAAAAAGTAAAAGGTTCTTCTAGAATCAGAAGCTTTAACGGTATTAGGTTTGTGCTTCAAACGGGTCATTTTATGTGGACTTGGTTCTAGACTATGGGGGGGATATTATGAATTTTATCTTTAGTAAAATGTCACAACAGCAGGCGGAAAATATTGCATCAAATTGGCACTATGAAGATGAATACTCTTTTTATGACGTGGATGCTGATGAGGAGGATTTAATCGAATTTTTGGATCCGAAACAAAGAGAGGACATTTATTATATTGTTAGGGAAGATGATGAAGAAATCGGGTTCTTTAGTTTTGATTACAAGGCGGGCGCAGTTGATATTGGGTTAGGAATGCAACCTGAATTGACTGGTCGAGGACTTGGTTTAGAGTTCTTTAAAGCTGGGCTGAAATTTGCTATATCCCAATTCACCCCTAATGAAATAACACTTTCCGTTGCCACTTTTAATGATAGGGCTATAAAGGTCTATAAAAAAGCAGGATTTGAACCTGGCGAAACTTTTATGCAAGATACAAATGGGAGTCGTTTTGAGTTTTTGAAAATGAAGTATGACTGCGCAAGTAAATAACTATAGATGTTAATATTCTTCTGCAAAAGGGTGCATTTGTGGCATAAGGACTGCGCTGCAATCGGACCATTTAAATTAAGAGGAGTGATCATTTGCCAAGAACAGTTATGGGTAAAGTTTCTTTCGCAATGCTTATATTCTTTGTGATTCAAGTGATTTCACTAATTGTTGTGTGCTTTATAGATGGGTTTCTCGCTATAATTGTTCTTCTCTATACAACGTTAATAACAATGCCTATATTCTTTATATTTGGCTTAATAGGACTTGTGAAAGAAAAAGGAAATAAGAAAATCATACCGTTAGTTGTACTTGTTCTAGGTGTGATCGAACTAATATTATATCTGGTTATAATTTTTGGTTATGAGTTTGGTGGTTGACCAATGAAGTTCAATTATCGGGGCGTTTGCCGCACAAGTAATCGCCCCAATATCGCAAACGGGCCAGATTAAAGGGGATGAAGTCATGGAATCAGATTACTATGAGTGGGGCAATAGAAATAATCAAACTTTAGTTTTTTTACATGGAATGGGTTCTGCGGGACTGAGTTTCGGTGAACTAGCAAAGCTTATAATGAATAATTATCACATTGTTTCTTTTGATTTACCTGGACATGGTGGAAAAGCTCCTTTGCCTAATGAGAAAGATTATTTGCCAACAAGTATTGTAGAAAACTTAAGTATATTAATTGAGTCATTGGGTTTAACTAATGTTATTCTCGTCGGACATTCATGGGGAGCACACCTTGCATTATATCTGGCTGGACTTCATCCGAAAAAGGTCAAAGGACTGATTTTATTAGACGGAGGGTATTTTCAACAAGATCCGGTCGGTGATTCCCTAGAAAAACAACTTGAAAATATTGATGTATTCACTGAGAAAGTTCGCTATCCTTCGCGAGAGGCATTTCTTGAATCTGAAAAAGAGGATTCTCCGACTTGGTCCAAAGAGATTGAAGCAGGACGCTTGGCACAAGTTATTGAATTTGACGGTGAAATCCGATTGGCTATATCTTCTTTTACAGCCAAAGCAGTAACTAAAGGAATATATCAGGAGCAAACAGCAAACATTTTCCCTAAGGTTCTTTTTCCAGTGTTGTTAATTCGTAGTACACTTCCCGTAGAAGTAGAGGATGACCGCAGAACAGCAATCGAATATTTAGTTAAGAATATCCCTCAAGCTGAGGTTCAAGCAATTCCGAACACAAGCCACGATATTTATCGGGATGCACCGGAAACAATAGCCTGTAAAATAAATGAATGGATTAACCGTAAATTGTAACGAGAAATTTAGATTATTGCTGCAAACGGGCCATTTTGTGGAATCATACTTAAACTAACGGGCAGGTTAGTTGAACAGGTAATAAGATTTTAAATTATTTAAAACTATGACTGGAGGGTGAAAATGAAAAGAATGATGTTAATGGTTTTAATCCTAATAGCAATTATTACTGCTTTAACTATTCCCTATTTAAATAGAGCAGATTTTCATGGGGAAATAAAATTTTTAGAAGAAAGTAAATTTGTATTGTATCCAATTAAAATTGACCCTTCAAAACAGTATGATGTTCCTGAAATTCACTTCTCTAAAGACACGGAAGTTACAGGGAAAATCAAGAGTATTGTGAATTTTAAAAACGGACAAGAAGTGAAATTGTGGGTAGAAGTTATCGAAGGACAGAATGTTGCAAGCAAAATTAAGGTTATTAAAGAGTAATCTTATTGAAACTAACGGGGGCGATTCTGAAATAAGGATTATGCCGTTAAAGGGCCATTTTCTTTAATACCGATGCCATTGCTATTAGAAAAAATCATGCAAGAAGTTGGGGGGATCTAATGTCACTGTTAAAACGTTTTGCGTTTTGGTTACCTGTAATGGCAGTCATTCACTACATATTTGAATTGTTGTGGAACCCAGTTAAAGACATGATTTTCGCCTTCGATCCCTTGCTAGCAAAAATATTTGGATTGCTTGATAGTAATGGTTTTCTATATGATAACGAACATTTTAAAATCCTGTTTCCAGGTTTTTTGGTGCACTTTTTCTTGTGGTTAATCTATGGCGTTATTATTGATTACATTATCAAAGTATTGTTTAGGGAAAATAGAAAAGATGAATGAGATTGCTTGCCCATTAAGTCTGCAACATTCGGGCGCAATTCTTGAATAAGGATTATGCCGTTAAAGGGCCATTATCTTGGGAATAAACGAAAATAGTATACTAAATACAAAGGGAGTTTTTTTATTGAAACAGGCTTTACTAGTCATTGATGCACAACAAGAATTGATTGACGGTAATGAAAAAGAGAAGAGTGTCTTGAATACAGATAATCTGTTAGATAATATTAATTCAGTGTTGAAAAAGGCATTAGACTCAGATAGTTTTGTTATTTTCATAAGAGATAAAGATGTTGCAGAAGGCCATGGTAAAGGATTCGAGATTCATTCCGATATTGATATACCTAAAGAGGCAAAGATATTTGATAAAGAGGCAACAAATTCGTTTTACGGCACTCCATTATTGGATTTTTTACAAGATAACGTGGTTAAACACCTGGTTGTTATGGGTTGCAAAACAGAGCATTGTATTGATACAGCAGTTAGAACAGCAACAGTAAATGGTTTCGACGTGACCTTAGTTGGAGATGGTCACTCAACAACAGATTCCCAATCTATAACTGCCGAGCAGATTATCGACCATCATAATGAAGTCCTACATGGACATTACAATGTCGATAATTTTTCAGTGGTTAGAAATGTGAGTGAAAATTTATTTATACCTAATCACGATGATTATCGATAAATTTTAATAAAATCATCTTCCCAAATCGGGTGCGTTTAAAGAATAAAATTTGATGTACTCACTTAGTTGATTGGAGTGCAAGCCGTCGACTCCGAGAGGATTAGCGTGCGCTTGAGACCCTGGACGTAGCGAAGCGAAGGAAGCGGCTCAAGCCACGCCCTCCGGAAAGCGTACGGCTGAAACGCAAATCAACGTGCCGAACGCTATTCTAGATACGGGTACGATTGCTTTATAAGCGATTTCGTCTATATCGCAATCTGGGTCATTTTGTTCGATAGGGATCGGATTGATAGATAACGGCTGGTCAAGTTTTTATATTCCTTTTAGACCAACCCATTTTGCAAAAATTGAAATGACGCAAGCTTTTTATGTAATTCATTACTGCGTTGCATGATAGTGCGACCTCGATAAATTTCTTTTGGATAAAGTCTACATCGCTTTCTAATACTTCTATATAATTATTGGAATGTGGTTAACTCCAACTCTGGATCACCTATACAGTCAGCAAGGACAATTAATTGTTTAGTATTTAACTTTGCACCGATTGAAATCCCACCATTGACCGCTAATTTCACTTTATTCTCAGTTTTCATGTGGATACTGCACATTTCTCTGCGCTATGGGGATGCTCCCAATGCCTGTATTCATGGCATTTTTCATGATCTTTTTAGCTGAAAAGGTTATGGGTAAATTCGGGATTAAAAAGACGATGGTTACTGGTTTTATCTTACTTGGGGCCGGTTCTGTCTTATTTTCACAAACGGCTACCGTCGACGGGAATTATTGGACCAATGTATTATTAGCTTCGTTACTAGCATCTTTAGGTAATGCTCTTGCTTACCTGCCAGCCACTACGGCGTCAGTGTCGGAAGCTGAACCAGATAGATCTGGTATTGCATCAGGTTTATACAATACTTTCTATCAAATAGGATCAGCGGTTGGTTTGGCTGTAATTGTTGCTATTGCAGGAGCAGCGACTTCCTCTAGTACAGAAGAGTCCCCGATAGTTGCGCTGAATCATGGTTTCCAACAGGCATTTTTCTGGGGAGGCATCATAGCATTTGTTGGTGCTATCTTGGCAATCCTGTTTACCCGCAAACCAAAGAGGGGAAAATAGACAAGTTCCAATGATGTTGGGCCATTTCACTTCGAATGATTAGTGATAGGTGCCTTTGTAAAAAACACTCATGAAAGTTCAAACAAACATGAAAGTTTCGTGCACAGACATCGCAAAAAGAAGAAGTTGCTGGCTATGTAGCGTATGGGCATTGCCGAGACAAGGTCATTGCCCTTCTCACTCGCAGGTGTTAATATAGGGGTACGGGGTATCATTGAGATTGAGGGAGTGTGATCATATGACTGAATCGGCAAAGAAAACTGTCCAGCCGAATAAGCAACAGTTATTAAATCGATTGAAACGAATTGAAGGACAAGTAAGAGGTGTTCATCAAATGGTGGAAAGTGATCGCTATTGTGTAGACATTCTCCATCAGATTAGCGCGATTCAATCCGCGATGAACAAAGTTTCTTTAGCCTTATTAGAAGACCATACCCACCACTGTGTCGTCAATGCCATTAAAGGGCAAGATGGAGAGGCAGCTATAGAAGAGCTTATGAGCGTCATGAAAACAATGACAAAATAAGCACTGCACTCTACTTGACATACTGGTATGGGGTATATTATATTTTAATTAACAACAAAACAGGAGGTTTTTCATCATGAAAGAAGTGTTAAAAGTAGAAGGTATGTCTTGCGGTCATTGCGTAAATTCAATCGAGTCAAGCGTCGGTGAACTAAAAGGTGTTTCTTCAGTTAAAGTGGATCTTGCGGGAAATGAAGTAACCGTAGAATACGATAACGAAGCAACATTGGGACAAATAAAGGAAACGATTGAAGACCAAGGCTATGAAGTTGCTTAACTACTAATGATAGATCGTCTTCCGCTTACACCATGTAGGGGTATAGAGCGGTTGAGAAGTGATTATACGTCTACCGTATAATCCTTCTTTTTTCAAAAAAACATACCCCTACTGAGTATTGGAGGGATACAAATGGCAACTGCGGAAAAAACATTGAAGATCAATGGGATGACATGTGCGGCATGTGCAAACCGTATTGAAAAAGGGTTATCGAAAATTGAAGGGGTCGAAAAGGCGAATGTCAATTTTGCTTTGGAAAGTTCAACAATCCTATACGATCCCGAACAAACAAATGTTGAAGATTTTAAGGCGCGTATCGAAAAAATAGGATACAGCGTCATTGAAGATAAAGTGGAATTCGATATTTCGGGTATGACGTGTGCGGCTTGTGCGACAAAAATCGAGAAACGAATAAATAAAATGGACGGTGTTTCGAATGCTGCTGTCAATTTTGCGCTGGAGACGCTGACAGTTCATTACGATGGCAGTCAAACCAGTTCTGCTGAAATGATCGCCAATGTGAAAAAGATGGGATATGAGCTGATTCCCAAAACAGATGACAACGATAAAATGGATCATAAAGAACAGGAAATTAAAAAGCAAACGCAGAAATTCATTTTCTCAGCAATTTTGACCTTGCCGCTCTTATGGACGATGGTTGCGCATTTCGAGTTCACATCGTTCATCTATTTACCAGGGTTTCTCATGAATCCTTGGGTGCAGCTTGCTTTGGCTACACCTGTTCAATTCATAGTCGGTGCTCAATTTTATAAAGGGGCTTACAACTCTTTGCGCAATAAAAGTGCCAATATGGATGTGCTAGTAGCACTTGGTACGAGTGCCGCTTACTTTTATAGTCTCTTCTTGACATTTGAATGGATGAACGCCGGCAGCACAGGTGAGCCCGAGCTATACTTTGAGGCATCGGCAGTCATCATTACCCTTATTTTGCTTGGTAAATTATTCGAAGTCCGAGCAAAAGGAAAAACGAGCCAAGCGATTCAAAAACTGCTTGGTTTACAAGCGAAAACTGCACGTGTGTTGAAAGACGGAATTGAACAGGAAATTCCGATTGAAGAGGTCGTCACAGGAGATATCATCTTAGTAAAACCGGGTGAAAAAATTCCTGTTGACGGTGAAATTGTCTCAGGTCAATCAGCAATCGATGAATCGATGATTACTGGAGAAAGTATCCCTGTGGATAAAGTACCGGGAAATCCCGTAATTGGTGCAACAATCAATAAAAACGGATCCTTGCAGATCGAAGCGACAAAAGTTGGAAGAGATAGTGCGTTATCGCAAATTGTCAAAGTCGTTGAAGAAGCGCAAGGTTCAAAAGCGGATATTCAGCGTTTGGCAGATAGGATCTCCGGCGTCTTTGTTCCGATTGTCGTCGGCATCGCGATCGTGACATTCTTCGTCTGGTATTTTGTCGTCACTCCGGGAGATTTCAGATCATCCCTTATCCCGACCATTTCCATTCTCGTCATTGCCTGTCCATGTGCACTCGGTCTCGCAACTCCTACTTCCATCATGGCAGGATCGGGGAGAGCGGCTGAAATGGGAATGCTCTTCAAAGGCGGAGAACACCTTGAAAATACACGTTCCATTGACACAGTTGTGTTGGACAAAACCGGAACCGTAACGAAAGGGGAACCGGCGTTAACCGATGTTTCGATAGCTGAAGGATTTGTGGAACGGGAGGTTTTGGAATGGGTAGCTTCCGCTGAAAACCAATCTGAACACCCGTTAGCACAGGCGATTGTAACGGGCGTCAAAGAAAAAGGAATCGATTTAATCGAACCGACGTCATTTAACGCGCTACCTGGATATGGAATTGAAGCAGAGGTTGCTGGAAGGCATATACTTGCCGGAACGCGGAAACTTATGCGGAGTCAGGCCGTTGTGATTGGGAATATTGAATTGGCAATGAAGAAAATGGAAAACGAAGGGAAAACAGCAATGCTCATCGCGGTCGATGGAAAGCTTGCAGGTATCGTAGCAGTCGCAGATACTGTAAAAGAAACGTCTAAAAAAGCAATTGAGCGAATGACTGCACTTGGATTGGACGTCATCCTGCTGACTGGAGACAATCAGCAGACGGCAGAAGCAATCGGTCAGCAAGTCGGCCTGAGTCATGTCATCGCAGAAGTTCTTCCTGAACAAAAGAGCGATGAAATCAAGAAGTTGCAAGCACAAGGCAAGAAAGTCGCGATGGTCGGTGACGGCATTAACGATGCCCCGGCGTTGGCCCTTGCAGATATCGGAATGGCGATCGGTACCGGAACGGAAGTCGCAATAGAAGCAGCAGACATTACACTCATGCGCGGCGATTTGAATAGTGTGGCAGACGCCATCATCATGAGCCGGAAAACAATGCGTAATATCAAACAGAACCTGTTCTTTGCCTTCTTCTACAATACAATTGGCATTCCAATCGCTGCACTTGGCTTGTTAGCTCCTTGGGTAGCTGGAGCTGCGATGGCATTTAGTTCAGTTTCCGTCGTATTGAATGCACTCAGACTGCAGCGAGTTAAACTTTGAATATATAATTGAATAAAGATAGGTAAACTCTCTCTCATCTTAATTTGAGAGGGGGCTTTTACTTGAAACTCACTTTCTTCTTATGAGCTGCATTGCAAGCGTAAGGGGAAGAGTACTGGTTGATTTAAGACAAAGATGCAATTGATAGGGGAGTAATGCTTCAATGGTAGAAGATTTTAATGAGAATATAAAGAAGAAACCCTAGAAAGGGTCTCTGGCCATGCGATTCAATTTGAAATTAAAGTTTTGGTTGTCGTATGATGTCTTCATCATCTACAAAGGATTTTGCTCAATAAGGTTACCATCAGAAATACATAAAAGTCATAAGAGAAACTATAGCGTCTTTTCAGTTGAAAGGACACTGTACAATGGGATACCAGTCCGTTGACCGTCAAAGATAAAATAAGCGGATAGAAGAGTTCCTTAAGCAATTTCCTTAAAATGAATAGGATTCTCCATCATCTGGTACGAATACATTAGAAATTCCTTTTTCATTAATAAAGCTTTTTAAATCTGCTCTTGATAATCCCCAATGGTTTACAGCTTCCATATGAACAGTTAGGATTTTTGCATTTGGAGCAGCCTTCACAACCTCATAGACGTCGTCTATACCCATAACCAAAGAACCTCCCACAAGGAATTTATTATCCCCAGCATTGAGGACAATGACTTCTGGTTTATGTGTATCGATTACTTCTTGCACAGCATCATACCAAACTGTATCTCCAGCAATGTATAATGTTTTCTCCCCTGCGTGCTTAAAGATCACCCCACATGTATGACCCGCATGTTGCAGAATCTCGCCTCTGCCATGCTGTCCTTTTGACTTTATTATTGAAAGGAGTTAAAGAAATGTTAGATGAAACGGATAAGCGTATCTTAGATGAACTATCTAAGAATAGTCGCATTACTATGAAAGAACTGGGGGAGAAAGTCCATTTGACTGGACCAGCTGTTTCATCTAGAGTCGAGAAATTAGAGCATAATGGGGTAATTGAGGGGTATTCAATTAATGTTAATCGAGTTAAATTGGGATATTTTATACATGTATTCATTACAATAATTACACAAAGCACCTATCACCAGCCTTATTTATCGTTTGTGAAAACGCAAGAACCATACGTAATCAATAATTATAAAATAAGTGGTGAAGGTTGTTACCTTCTCGAATGCAAATTTCCTTCAAATGAAATATTAAATAATTTCTTGACTGCCTAAAAACGAGCATGCAAACTATAAATTATCGATTGTTATTGAAAAATAGAGAATTCCATACAATTGAGCGTTTGTGTTTAAATCGGGCCAGTTTATCGAGAAAATGCTATAAACGCTAAAACGCACAGAAATTATTCTGTGCGCTTTAGCGTTTTTAAATTGATTTTAAGAAAATAACATGTAATATATAAATTGCATATGGAATGTATATATTACAAGAAAGCAGAGGTATCTATGAAAAACAATGTAAAGATAGCTCGAATAAAAGTATCTATGAAACAGGATGAACTAGCAAAAGTGACTGGCGTGACACGACAGACAATTGGTTTAATCGAAAAGGGTGACTATAACCCGAGTCTGAATCTTTGTATTGCACTTGCAAAAGCATTGGATAAAACACTTGATGAATTATTTTGGGAGGTAGAATGAAATGGAAAAAACGTGGATTGCTAACTTATTATCGACAGATGAGTATAGAGAAAAACGATTTCTGTATTTTGTAGCTGAGTCAGTACTTATTCTAAGTACATTGCTCTTTCTATATTTAATAGTTGATTCATTTTTTATTAATCTAAATGTTTCTGGCGATATGATGGCACTCATTACTTTAGGGTTTTTGTGTGTATATATACTTTTGAGATCTGCCTTGACGGGTATTGAATATCCTGAAATTGCGACAAAGACAAGGTATAAAGAGGAAAAATGTTCTAAAGCTTATGGATCGATACGTTTTGGAATTCTATTTATAATCGTTTATGGTGTTTTTAAAGGTATTCCAGCTAACTTACAAGAAGTAATAGATGTTATTGGGCCAGCGATAGTAGCTGCAATATTCTTCTTTCTTTTAAGTTATATTTCATTGAGAAAGTCATATCGTAAAAACAGAGAATTGCTAGATGACTAACATATTTTTAATCGTGACTTTGTATGTGTGTATTCTGAAATTGAAGACGTTTCTAACATTAGAATCTGTGCCTATGAACTAACCAATCAGCGAAATCTGGAATCAGATGCAATTGTTAAGGCGGAAGACCAATTCTTGCTCTGGAATGATGTATTGTTGAAAGTACAAGGAGGAATGAGTGCGACAAAGTTTAAAACATGGTTCAAAAATACAACTGCCATCCAACTTGGGGGACAGCATGTTGGTGTTGTGTGTCGCAATAGCTTTCAGGTGGAATGGCTGAAAACCCACTATCGCCTGCTAATCCTAAACATCCTGGAAGAATTAACAGGGGAACAATTTGAATTGGATTTTTTGGTTGAATAGAGAGTGGAAACGTCATAAGAAGAATTTTATGAAAAGGGAAGCGAGGTCCAAGTGGAACCTTTAAAAGCAGCGGGACAATATGCAAGCAAGTATTTCCCGAATTGCCCTAGATTAGTTAAGCAGCCTTCTGCAGATTTCACCTTGCAGTCCGGTTGCTTTTTCTATTTATCGGTGAAACACTAGGAGTCAGCAATGAACTGTGTTAGCAAGCGAACCGTTTGTCCATACTAGATGGAATCTGTATCACGCAATCCAGCTAATTCAATCCAGCCGTTAGAAAAGAAGGTATGTCTGATGAAAAAAGTACTTTATATAGTGACCGCGATAATGATAGCAGCGTTCGTTATCCTGGGATTCACACTTAAAAACAATTCAGGAAGGAAATCTGCGTCAAATACGCTTGCGAATAGTGAACACAGTACTGAACCAGAGGAACCTTCCATCACAACCGCTGAGCAACTCGCAATGATTGTAGAACAAGCGAAGCAAGGGAAAACACCGACCTTCCAAGGCACGGCAGGCAAAACTACATCTCAAGAAGTCGGGGAAGATTGGGCCGTTTCAGGCACTCCTGCAGAAACAGAAGCGGGAATCTATTCGAATTATCCTGATCATGACGCAACAATCGGCACTCGCGGCGGTATCGTGTTCGACGTGCGTTATGCAGGAGAGGATCTGAAAGAGATTCACTATGAAGACCTTCAAGCAGAACTGGGGAATCCAGACAAAGTCAAGACGTTTAAGGATGCTGCGCATGACCGGGTCATTTGGATCTATCAAGTGAGTCCCGATTACCAGCTGAAATGGATCTTGCCTCAACCGACAGATAAGACTCCAAATCCGACAGTTGACCATATTGCGGTCTGGACAAAAGTTGAAACGAAGGAGGAGAAAATGCTGTCTGAAATGACACTGGAAGAAAAAATCGGTCAGTTGGTCATTGCGGGGATTGAAGGTACATCCATCAACCAAGCATCCAGGCAGCTCATAGAACATTATCAAATAGGCGGCGTCATTTTCTATGCCAATAACGTGGACACTACTGAACAAACCGTACACTATGTCAACAGTCTGAAAGCAGCCAACCAAACGAATCCGCTGCCGCTGTTCACAAGTATTGACCAAGAGGGTGGACGCGTTGCCCGTTTGCCAAAACAAATCGCCAAGCTGCCGACTGCAGCAGCAATTGGCAGAACGAACGATCCGGATTACGCCTTCACTATTGGACAGACACTCGGAAAACAGTTGACGCAATTCGGTTTCAACATGAACTTTGCACCAGTCCTGGACGTCAACAGCAATCCGAACAATCCAGTCATCGGAAACCGCTCATTCAGCTCAAATCCGAAAGTCGTGAGCGCACTCGGTATCCAGACGATGAAAGGGATCGAAAAACAACATGTTATTCCTGTCGTCAAGCATTTTCCGGGACATGGTGATACATCCGTCGATTCGCACCTGGAATTGCCGAAAGTGAACAAAACGCTGCAGCAGCTTGAACAATTGGAGTTGATTCCATTCAAGAAAGCGATTGAAGAACATGCAGACGTCGTCATGGTTGCGCATATTTTACTGCCCCAGTTGGATAAAACCTATCCAGCCTCGATGTCCGCGCCGATTATCACCGGACTGCTGCGCAAACAGCTCGGCTACAATGGCCTCATCATGACCGATGACATGACGATGAAAGCAATTACGAATCATTACGGCATAGCGCAAGCTGCGGTCCAATCAGTAAAAGCTGGAAGTGATGTTATTCTCGTCGCACATGATCCGGCGAAAACAATTGCAGTCATTGACGCGCTGAAAGAAGCGGTAGCATCCAAACAAATCACCGAACAGCGAATAGACGAAAGTGTCATGAGGATTATGGAACTGAAGTTGAAATACAAACTGTCTGATGCTCCTGCACACAAGGTGAATGTCGAACAATTGAATAAAGAGATTTGCAGTGTGTTAAAAAAATAACTTTATAATCGGCCAAACCATGCTATTATTTAATGCAACAACCGGGAACCGATAAGGGGGAATTACTATGACAAACAAAAGTGAAAGCATTGCTAAAAAAGAGCTGCCAGTGGAACAATGCGAGGAACTGCTAACGATTTTGAAAACTCGATTTGAAGATAATATGCACCGGCATGTAGGGGTGACGTGGGAAAGTGTCCAGGCAAAGCTTGATGCCAACACGGAAAAACTATGGTCATTAAACGAAATGGAAAGAACCGGCGGAGAGCCCGATGTCATTGGATATGACAGCGAGACTGACACGTTTACATTCTGTGACTGTTCCGCAGAAAGCCCTTCAGGCCGCAGAAGTCTATGTTATGATCCTGAGTCACTCGAATCACGCAAAAAGAACAGACCGGCACACAGCGCTTGCGGGATGGCGGCAGAAATGGGCATCGAACTGTTGGATGAAGAACAGTATCGTGCACTGCAGCAACTCGAAACGGTTGATAAGAAAACGTCCACATGGATCAAAACCCCTTCAACTATTCGGAAGCTCGGCGGCGGCTTATTTTGCGATTACCGCTTCGAAACCATCTTCGTCTATCACAATGGCGTCGAGTCTTATTATGCAGCCAGAGGATTCCGTGGTCTGCTGAACGTGTAAGGTCAAAAAAACAGTCTCCATCCTAACTTAGGATGGAGACTGTTTTAGGTTTAATGCTTAAAACTTGAAACTAACTCTTGTAACTCTTCCGCCATATGAGAAAGTGTTTTAGCGGAAGCGGTGATTTCTTCCATAGAAGCAAGTTGTTCTTCAGTGGTTGCAGCAACTTCCTCGGAAGAAGCAGCGTTGCTTTTCGCCATGTCTTCTAACGCAATCGCGGTTTCGTTCACTTGGTGGATTTCTTTTTGAGCACTTTGCGCAATGCTTGAAATGTCTGCCATTTGCGGAGTGATTTCTTTCGTACTCGTTAAGATTTGTTCGAACTTTTCAATGGCATCTTTCGAAATAGTCATTCCTTGCTTCACATCTTCCGTTACTTTCGCCATTATTTGCACAGAGTTATCGGTATCTGCTTGAATGCCTTGGATGATTGTGTGGATCTCCTTAGCTGATTGCTGAGACTGTTCTGCGAGTTTCCGTACTTCATCTGCAACAACCGCAAAGCCTTTTCCATGCTCCCCTGCCCGCGCTGCTTCGATGGCTGCGTTGAGCGAAAGTAAGTTTGTTTGTTCAGCAATATCTGTGATGACATTCAATATGGAACCGACGTCCTTAGAACGCACAGATAGAGAACTGATCATATCATTGGATTCGGCGACTGATGATTGAATAGAAGCCATTTGATTTACTGTATCATTCACAGCAAGTCCGCCATGTTCTGCCTGCTCCGTCATATGGACAGCAAGTTTCGATACATTTGCTGAGTATTCGTTGATGGACGCAATGCCATCTGATACGTGTTGAATGAGTTCTGAATTCGTTTCAACGGCGCTCATTTGGTTTTCCGCATTTCCTGCGACTTCTTGTACCGCATCTGCGACGTGTTCGGTTGCATATGTCGTTTGTTCGGCACTCGCAGTTAACTGTTCTGAGGAAGCGGCGACAAGCTCTGTATTCTTCTCAATCCTGCCAACGAGATTCTTCAGACTTTCCTGAATAGAACGGAACGCTTCACCTAGCTGACCGATTTCGTCTGAAGACTTCACTTCAATCGTTTCGGTCAAATCACCTGTACTGATCGTTTGAGCTTGCTCTTTCAGCTTAACAATCGGCCGAATGATGGAATGGGTAATGAAATACGCAATCACTGCACCGAGAACTAACGCAATGATGACAATGAGGATCGTTGTTTTTAAAATCGGTGCAGCGGCCTCTTTTACTTCTGCATAGTCGAGCGTGCCGCCAATTTTCCAACCAGTTAAGTCATTGGTCAAGAATGTGGTGAAACGGTCATGACCTTTTGACGTAAAGTTAAAGTAGCCTTTCGCTTCGGTTTTCAGTTTCTTGTAGTAATCGTCATCTGCTGCGCTACCAGCTTCATGCATCGGATGAGAAATGAAGTTCATTTCATCATCGACCATAAAGGCATATCCTTCCTTGCCAATCTTCACTTGCTCGGTCAGTTCAGTAATATAGTCCAGTGTAATATCTACACTGATGACGCCTGATTGGTCGTCAGTCATTCTCGAAACGGTTACGACCAGAGCATCGACAGACGCATCGGGGTAGGGATTAGACAAAATTACCTCATTAGGACTTTCCAGTGCTTCTTTATACCAATCCCTCGTCCGCGGATCATAAGTGGACGTATCGTTAATGACAGGATCTTGTACAAAAAAGCCGTCTTTTGTGCCGACATAGACACTTAGAATTTCAGGATGGAGTGTCGTATACTGCTCCAGCTTTTTTCTTAACTCAGGACTTTCATTTCCGTCATATTGACTTTTTTGCACCTGTTTACTTAACGTTTCGATATCATGAATTTTTGCAGAGATGGTCTGATTAATAATTGTATTCAATGTTTCGGTACTGTCTTTTGCTTCTGTAATAATCTGCTTCTCTACTGCATTTTTTGCAGATGTATACGATAACCATCCGACACTGACTGAAGGAACAATTAAAATAAGTGCGAATACAACAATCAGTTTGGTACGAATGCTTTTAAATCGAAATCTCATAGACAATCTATCCCCTCTTGCTAAGTAATTTTTATGTTACTTTCTATCCTAATGCTTACTTCGGTTATATGGGACTAGTCTTAACAAGGAAATGATAGTTTCTTTTATTAACATTGATAAAATAGTACTAGATGACAATAAATTCAGTTTGTAATCGGTTTCAACTATTCTAAAAGGGATACGGAGCCGCCTTTACCGATAATGAGCAGTTGGTGTGATCCTCTAAAAGGATCAAGTGGAAATCGACATTGGTTCTCACGTAACTCTGGAACCTAAAGGAAATCTTGAATAGGAGTCAATCTGTAGAAATAATCACTGGCGCATAATTGGAGTGATGACGGAACGTAACCTCCAACCTGAAAAACAATTCCAAGGGTCCATACTTCCCGCGGAATTGCTTTTTGCTATCCAATAAGCACCAAAGAATGCTTGGAAATCATGGTATAATGAAAGTAATCGAAAACGGGAGGGGATTGTGATGATTCGATGGATTGCTGTATTCATCATAGGATTCGCGATGACGTATATACTGCCGGATGATTTCATCAGTACAGATCGTTTCACTGTGGAAATGATCATTCGAACAGTGATGTCACTATTTTTCCTTTTCATCATCTGGTTACTGAAACCCAATCCGAAACCTAAGTAAGGGCGTGAGACTATATATGGCCATTCTTACATTTCTCATCATCGCTTGGCTTTTGACACTCTTTAGCTTCGAACAACTCGTCATCCAAGCCTTCAAAGAACTATTTGGCAAAGAAATTACGAAAGCAACGTATTACTTTCTGTTTCTAGCAATCGGGATATTCGGGGAGATCGTCTTGCTGCTGCAAGGAACGTATTCTGAGTATTTCCTGCGAAGATAAACCAGTAAAAGAGGGACATCATGAAAATCATCATCGACAATGAAACAATCCACTATACCGTGCAATACGGAAAAGGGAAGAAGCTGCAACTGCAGATTGACGCAGGCGGTTTCATCACAGTGAAAGCTCCAAACGGAACATCGGAAGAAACGATTGCCGAACAGCTTCAAAAGTGGGGAAGCTGGATTCTTGAGAAACAAAAAGAACGGGATGATAAAAAGATAAGCCCGCTTGCCCGTAAATACGAGGCAAACGGGACATTCCTCTATCTTGGAGAAGAACGCCCCTTACAGGAACTAATTCACACCGATCAATTACCTGAAGAACAGTTGAAACTCAACTTGAAAAAGTTCTACTTCACCCAATGTAAAACACTCATCGAATCGCGCATTAAACCCTATCAAAAAGAACTTAAAGTTACATTTAAAAGCATCGACATCATCGAGTCCTACCGGAAATGGGGAAGCTGCAACTCCAACAAAAAACTAGAGTTCAACTACCGTCTTGCAATGGCACCTGTTGACGTAATCGACTACGTCATCATTCACGAACTCTGCCACTTAACGCACATGAATCACGACCGTTCCTTCTGGCGCCGCGTCGGCAGCATCATGCCGGATTATAAAGAGAAGGAAGCGTATCTAGAACGCATGAATCACTTGATGACGCTGTAAGAAATTCAGAGAATGATCAAGCATACATCTCTAAAACTTTTTTTGAGGCTGCGGCGGGAGCATTGGTTAAATCGATAAAATACGGAAGCTGCCATCTTTGTGTAGCAATGGCTTGCTTACTAGCAGGCGTATCCCAGCTTGGATACACTCTGAATGCCATTTTTCCATTTGAATGATCTGATCTGAGAATGCTGCGGGCTGCCAGGACTTCTTTTGGAAATACGAATTGTCCGAAATGATCTTCAGTAAAGGTATTGATGACTACGAAGTCAGGGGTGTTGTCATAAGTGAAAGGCTGGTTTTTATTGGTTTCATCCTTTTCCCACAACGCGACAAATTGACCAATCTTTTTGGGTGTTATGGCAGCAACCCGAAAACGGATGGACTTCGTATTTAAAAGAAATCTGCCAGCCCCGTATTCTGAGTTCTGCCGCTCTTCTTGAATGTCTTGTATGGTGAAATGATTCGGATGATAAACAAGACGATTAACATACGTTAAGGAACGGTGAAAGTCCTTCATTCTATTCCCCCTCAACTACTTATTAATTACCGTACGGAACATTTGTTCTATTGTATATGTATGTTGGAAGAACTGCAAGATACAATGAGATTAAGTGGGGACATGTATAAGATGGTGCCTCAGGAATTTACAGTTTTGTGAGACGAACAGACAAGTGATTGACGTCTGTGGATTAGTGTTGTATTAACCAAGTGAGCAATAATTAATAAGGAATCAGGTTAGTAGTGAAGACTTTGATCCCGCCCCTAAACGTATGATAAAGCGGTGATGCGAAGAATAGAACCGAAGATAAAAGAATAGACTTAATTTCTATTATTGATGTCATATATGACATCAATTGATAGATAATTACACCAATTCGTGATATAGTAATCGAACAATGGACATTCAAAAACATAGTATACTAACAATTGATGATGAAAATGGAATTAATTTAGTAGAAGAATTCTTTACTCGTTTAGGGGAGAAATCAAAAACTTCAAAGGAAGCTAAAATGCACTTGATGTTTCTTAATAGTGCTTTCAACTTATTGAGTGTGAATCTATTAAAAGATTTGCTGAAGGAAAAAACTGAAATTACAATTACTATTGATGGAAAGGAAAGAACGAAGTCATACCAACTAATTAAGCCGCTGAGAGTTAGGCCGATATATGAATTACGCTATGCAGTAAACGGTAACGAACATTTACGATTTTTATTTTTTCCTATAGCACATAAGGGACAATCTAATTACATCTTTGTGAAATGTTTTCTGAAGACCAGAGATCCGAATGTGGATGACACGGATAGGATGAGAGATTTAACATTTGAAATGTATGAGAGGGTCAAAAGGAATCCTGAATACTATATAGAAGGAGTTGAGGAATCATGAGAAAAGCTAAAAATCTTTTAGATATGACGACCAGTATGTTAAAAGAAGGACACCCAGAATTAAAGGCGTCATTAGAAGGACTGTCCCCTGTATATGCAAGAATTATTTTTTCACGACGTATGGAATTGGGAATTTCCCAACAACAATTATCCAGAAAAGCGCATACAGGGTTGAAAACAATTTCTAGGGCCGAGGGTGGATTTGATAATCTCTCTACTGAAACCTATGATAAGATATTCAATGCCTTAGATTTGGACGTTCAAGATATTGCCCAAGCCATGATTCAACTAAAGAAAAGTAAGGATGAGCTTTCTGTCACAACGGGGTGATCAGTTGCATATATCTATTAACTGTACTTAAGAAACAACTATAATAAATTGCAAAAGCCGTCACACTCAAAATGAGCAGGACGGCTTTTCCTGTTGTCTAGTTCACTTCAATCTGACCCATCATGCCATTATCTTCATGCTCTAAAATATGACAGTGGTACATATACACCCCTTTATTTGCAAATGAAATCGCGATTCTCACCCGATCTCCAGGATGCAGCGCAATTGTATCTTTCCAGCCTTGCAGATTGTCGTCAGGCTCCTCGCCATTGACCGATAGCACTTTGAACTGTGTGCCGTGAATGTGGAATGGATGGATCATGCCTCCCATCGGATCGGGCTTGTTGGACAGTTCCCAGATTTCCGATTCACCGACTTTTTGAGTCATGTCAATGCGTTCTTTATCGAACTTCTTTCCGTTAATCGTCACCATATCCATCATACCGAACAATTCAAGTCGCTTTGTCACAGGTAAATTTCGTTCTTCCTCGGTCACTTTAAACGAATTCAACTCTGCAGAAAGTTCATCGGAAGTCTTCTTTTCGCTGACTTCAAATGGCAGAAGAATTGTTCCTTGTTCATCCACTAGCGCAAGATTGCGCACATCTTGCAGCTGGTCAAAGTCAATGATAATTTCCGCACGTTCAGCAGGAGTAAGCGTCAGCGTTTCCATTTCCACCGGCTCGTTCAGCATGCCGCCGTCTGTCGCGATTTGCTGGAACGAATCCCCGGAGCTCAGGGACACGGAATAATTGCGGGCATTCGATCCGTTCAGCAATTCACCAAACTAAGAGCTGCCACGTGCAGTGCTTTTTGGATTTCAGCTGAAAAGTTCCATTATATATGCAGAAACTATGCAGTTTCATCTGCAAAAACACAGGTTATACACGAAATAGAGGTGATTTACATGCTCGAGATTATATCATGGATGGCACTAGGAATCGGATTGCTCAGCAGTCTGATTATCATAGTGGATATCATAAGGCATCCACAGAAAATGGCGATCATGAACGTCGTCTGGCCGCTGAACGGCTGGTTTTTCGGACCCATTGCGTTGTTTGCTTATTTCAAATGGGGACGTATCCAGACAAAAGACTCAAAGAAAGAGGACACGAGAGGAAAAGGAGCCAAAGTCTTCACATCCACGTCGCACTGTTCATCAGGCTGCTCATTCGGAGATGCAGTGGGTGTCCCGATTGTTGCGCTGACTGGACTTACCGTTGCAGGGTCGGTTCTGTTTGCACATTACACAGTGGAATTCATACTTGCCTATCTGTTCGGCATCCTGTTCCAATTTGCATCGATTTACCCGATGAATAAAGAAAAAGGTAAAATGCACGCACTCATTGAATCCTTCAAAGCAGACACCATCTCCCTCATTGCTTTTGAAATCGGAATGTTCGGCTGGATGGCCATCGTGCATTATGTACTCTTCCAAACTCCGCCGGAACCGACAAGTCCTGTCTATTGGTTCATGATGCAAATTGCGATGATTTTAGGATTCCTGACGAGTTATCCTGCGAATGCATGGCTGATAAAGAAAGGGATTAAGGAAGCGATGTGAACCTGACCGGATTGAAAGAAAAGATACGCATGCGGTTAGCTGAAGAAAGTGTGACTAGATGGTGATGAACCAGCTTCTAGAATCAAGCGGTTATCATACAAAATGAAATGAAAAAACAACACAAGCTGATCGTCCGATTCAGGACAATCGGCTTGTGTTGTTTTTAGGCAATGGGGAATTGCAGGCTTCCAATGAGAAAGCGTACGCTAGTAATAGTGGACCGGTGTTTATGAGCCGAAAACAACTGGATACGTACAGTTAAACCACTTATCATTGCTCGCTCAACTACCCAGATTGGCTCCTTACTTTGGCGAATTCACAATACTCTCGACAGCTAATCGTAAGGAGTTCACGAACTTGATCGTTGAAGCGGACTCTAATGTACTCCATTCTTTTGCGTGTTTCGGGTGCAGTCCTGAAACGAGAACGGTGAGACCGACCAGCTGCAACATATTCACGAGTTTTTCAAAACCGCTTAAACCTTGCTGGTCGATCTCGCCGACTGCTGTAAAATCGATGATTACATATTCGACAGTTGAATTGTAAGCGCGCTGGGTCAAGGTCAACGCGATTCTATCCGACTTTTCACTATCCAGCTCGCCAAAAATCGGTACGAGGGCAGCCGTTTCGGAAATTTCAACAAAAGGAGAAGACAGTTTAATGTTTTCTTTCAATAAATTCTCCGCAGTTTCTTTCGCAGTCAGCAATTCAAAATTGGTATCAGCCAGGCGCGTTCGCAGCTTGTCCAGCTGCGCGCTGACTCTTGCAATCGCATCGTCTTTCCTGACAACGATTACTTCTCCGATATCTTCTTCAGTCCAGGATATATAAAGGTCTACAAGTAAAAGAGCACCCGATGAGGAAATTGCGTTCACTTCCAATGATTCAACAGCTGTGAATAACCGTAAATGAGTTTCGACTTTAGAGCGGCTTTCTGTTTCAAATAGCTCAAGGAAGCTTACTCCGGAAGTCATCGTATTTATGGCGGATTGATTGACCGAAATGATTTCGAACTCCTTATTTATAGCATACATGGGCAGTGGGAAAGATGAATTAGGAAATGACATGTCGGATTTCAGTATCCTTTCCTGAATGGTTCAACCACTCATGCAGATTGCGTAATGTGGGCATGGAAATGACTTGACCGGGGGCTGCCTCTTCAGCGAAATTGGCATGCGGTGCCATACGCCCGCCGATTAGGATCGTTGGCTTATTCTCTGTGCTGGCGAGAACTTGAACAGACTTCTTAAGCATCGGGAGCCGATACGAAAGAGCGGCAGACATGGCGACAACGTCAGGTTTCCACGCATTGACAGCCGTTTCTGCATGCTGCAGAGGCAGATTCGGTCCTAAGTATCGGACACTCCAAGAAAACTCCTGGAAGACCGCTGCTGCCATTTTTAAACCGATATAATGCTCTTCGCCTTCCACACCGAACAGCATCACTTTTTTCTGGTGTGTTGGTTCTAAAGAAGCGCTACGGAACTCATAATCGGAAATGACGTAATCGCAAATAGCAGTCGCCAGATGCTCATCCGCCACAGAGATTTTGTTCGTCTCCCACAGCTTGCCAATGTGGATCATAGCTGGAGTAAGAAGGTCCTCATACAGCATGAGCCGATTATTCTCCAAAAGGACTTCATTTATATAAGCGATGGCTGCATGGTCATCACCGTGCAAGAATAAGTTCGCCAGTTTGATAGCATGATTTTGCATTCAAACCCCTCCTTGTTCGCCTGCTTGCTGCAACTCGGAAAGTGCTAGCTGCAAATACTCCATGTAGGCGGTTTCTCTTTCATCGTCCAGTTTACCGGGAAGGACCGCACTCAATCGTTCAAAATTATCGACAATCAATTCTGTCCCGACGTTCCGGCTCGTAAGCACTTGCTCGAGCCACTTTGTGTAATCAATAAAAAATCCGCTGTCGTCCATTTGAAAAGCAGTTTCCAAATGATCAAGATGATGGAAGTTATCCTCAGCGGTACGCATCCGTCCGTTGTCTCCGAATTTCTCCGTCAACCAAGGATAGGCTTCGTATATTTGCTGGACAACTTCTTCTACAGCACGCTCTTTCATCTGCTGATCCATCAGTCCGCCACCACCTTATACTGGGCAACTTTTGGAATGATTCCTGCGAGTTCCTGATCGGGATACTTCTTCTCAAGCTCGTGGATTTCCTTGAATTCATCGCTGCGTGCCCATTGGAGATAGTGCTCACGTGATTCCCATTCCATATGGACGACAAGCTCGCCGGGGCGCTTGTGGTTTTGGAGCAATTGAAATGAATGAAACCCTTCTGCCTGATCGACCCGTTTCGAGCGGCTTTTATAAATATGAATGACTTCCTCAGCTTTTTCTTGCGGAACGAGGAATGTCGAATTGACAATATACATAGCAGACTCCTTTAAAAGTAGTTCGATTGACTAAGTAGTATTGTGCAAGTGTATCATAATTTGCTCTATTAAAATATTCATTGAACTATCCACTGTACGGACGGGAAAAGGACGAATTGCGACTTCTGCCTAGGATTCATGGTCTCTTAATGGTGCACCACCCTATGTGAATTCCCGCTTACAATTCTGCTTTAGCAGCAGCCCAATGGGACAAACTTTATTAAGACTTTGTAAATTTCTTTGGGGATGCTGTCTAACTAGTGAGGGACATGATACCTTCATGATAGGTGTTACGAACCTTTGAAAATGAATGATACAAATTAGTTAAGTGATACTCTTAAAGAAGGAGGCTCCTATGAAGCCGGCAAATTTGAAACAAAAATTGAAATCATTATTGGAAATCTTACTAGTCTCAACACGTCTCGGGTTCACATCATTCGGAGGACCCACTGCGCACTTGGGCTATTTTCACGCGGAATACATTCGCAGAAGAAAGTGGATGGACGAAAAAAGCTATGCAGATCTCGTCGCTTTGTCGCAATTTTTACCAGGACCGGCCAGCAGTCAGGTGGGGATCGGAATTGGAGTTATGCGCGCAGGAGTACTTGGCGGCATCGTTTCGTTCCTCGGATTTACACTGCCGTCAGTGATCGCACTTATCTTATTCGCTGGATTGCTAGTGACGACGGATATCGGAAACGCTGGCTGGATCCACGGGTTGAAACTCGTCGCAGTGGCGGTCGTTGCCCATGCCATCCTCGGAATGGCTAAGAATCTGACACCAGATATCACGAGGAAAACGATGGCACTTTTTGCGCTGATTGGTACACTGCTGTGGCCATCTGCTTGGACTCAAGTCGGGGTTATCCTGATTGCAGCCCTCGTTGGATTCTTAGTGTTCAAACAGCATAAAGAAGAAGAGTCAGCTAAAACGAGCTTTCCCATTACGAAGCGCGTTTCTGCAATCTGCTTACTCTTGTTTGTCGGATTGTTAGTGCTGCTGCCAATTCTCCGGGAACTGACAGGGTCCGTCTGGATTGCTATGATCGATAGTTTCTATCGATCCGGATCACTTGTATTTGGCGGCGGACATGTTGTGCTGCCGTTACTTGAACAAGAATTTGTCCCGACCGGCTGGATTAGCAAAGAATCCTTTTTAGCAGGATACGGTGCAACCCAAGCCGTGCCCGGGCCTCTTTTTACGTTTGCTGCTTATTTAGGCACGGTCATGAAAGGATGGACCGGCGGACTCATCGCAACTTTTTCTGTGTTTTTGCCCGCATTTCTGCTGATTCTAGGAGCGCTGCCTTTTTGGGACCAGTTACGAAACAATCTAAAGGTCAAGGGGGCGATTATGGGTGTCAATGCAGCAGTGATTGGAATTCTAATCTCTGCATTCTATACCCCGATTTGGTCCAGTTCTGTCTTACAAGCAACGGATTTTGCTTTAGCGGCGGTGTTGTTCAGTATGCTGACATACTGGAAACTCCCCCCCTGGATGGCAGTTGTGGCGGGAGCTGTTGGAGGTATGCTTTTGTAAGCTGCGGCTGCGCACCAAATAATTCATAGTAATGGTGTAATACACAGATGAACAAGTAAACTCGTCTTGTCTCACTGCAGTGTATTCAAGTTTGCAAACAGCTCCAGCGTATCCTTTTTCTGTGCATAGTCGGGATGGCTAATGTCTTCCAGCGGAGCTCCCATGACAATACTAATGTATTCCCGGTCTCCAGAAGTGCCGAACGTGGCCCAGCACTGTCCGGCTTCGTACGTAGTCCCGGATTTTCCTCCGAGAATCTCGAAGCCGTTTTGCACTTCTGCATTTAATGAAGAAAGAACGGTCGATTTTAACGCAATCCCCTTTGGATGATCCGCAGTGGACGTTGTTTGAAAGGTCCCTTTCGTAAAGATGGCTCTGAAGTTCTGGTTATCCAGGGCATAATCCAGCAGCTTGGCCATATCAGAAGCGGTGGTATATTGGTCCGCGTCATGCAGCCCCTCAGGATTCGCGAAATGAGTCCGGGTCATTCCAAGTTCAGCCGCTTTATCGTTCATGAGTTTCACAAACGCTTTCGTACTTCCTGCCACATGGATTGCCAAAGAGTTGGATGCCTCACCGCCCGAAGGCAATATCGTGCCATACAGCAAATCGCGGTACGTGACCTTTTCGCGGCCGAAGAATCCTGCCATCGAAGCATTTTTCGCGACCATTTCCTGATATGTCGCAGTATCGACCGGAGCACTCGCAGAAAGAACCTCAATATGCTCAAGCGCAACAATCGTTGTCATCATTTTCGTCAGTGATGCGGGATACGCTTTCTCATCCGCATTTTTCTCATAAACCGCTTTTCCCGTATCCCGGTCGACCATATAAATGTACGGACTCACGTAGTCATCCGTCTGGTGACTGCCCGTGATCTCTGCAGGATCGGGTAAATTCCAACCAGTCACATACATAGCGATCACCAGAACGACCGTGAAAAGGACCAATCCCTTTAAAACTGCCCACAACTTCCTCATCTTGCATCTACCTTTCATCCCGCGGCAACTCCGCACATTTCGTTCTCTATGAGGTTAAGTATAAAGGACAAACCTGAAGGAAAGCACAGGAAAAAAATGAAGTTTTTCTTAAGACTGCTTTGTGGAGGTATAAACGAGCGAACCGGACAACTTAAAAACGAGTAAAGTGTAATTTCAACAGGATGGTGAGACACATGCTTAAAGAAGAAATGAAAATTCTTTTAATCAATGAAATTATAGAGAGGCTGAACCCGTCTTTCATTGTACTATTCGGGTCTTTTGCAAAGGGAACAGCACATGCAGGAAGCGATATTGATCTGGCATATCTCAGTAACAAAGAGCTGTCCTCCTATGAACGTTTTATATTCGCTTCAGAGCTTGCAAAAATGACAGGATATGAAGTGGATTTAATAGATATTAGACAAATCGATACAGTGTTTTCGATGCAGATTTTCGAGCAGGGAATACCGATTTATACTCAAGATGAAAATGAATATAGGCTTCAGAAAATGCGTGCTTACAGCATGTACGCTGCGCTAAGTGAGCAACGTGCTCCTGTTATTGAGAGTATTAAAAATAGAGGAGTGTCTTCGGGGAGGAATGACGTCATTCTTCACAAAACAGCTGTCATTGAGCGAGGTTTAAATCGTATTCATGAAGTATACGAAGGAAACCGAGAAAACTTGACGGATTATACAAAACAAGACAGTATCATTCTTAATATTCAGCGGGCTTGTGAAGCGAGCATCGATCTAGCTATGCATGTAGTAAGTGAACGTAAATTAGGTGTACCAAAAGCAAGTCGCGAGGCGTTCAGATTCTTGCAGGAAGCGAATCTCATCGAGGAAGACTTGGCTAGTTCCTTAATGAATATGGTCGGCTTCCGGAATATTGCTGTACATGACTATCAGAAACTCGATCTTGATATTTTAGAAGCGATTTTAGAGAAGCATATTGAGAATTTTAGAAGTTTTTCGAAGATTATCTTATATATGTGAAACTACGGTGTGTGATTGCACTAAATTGAAATGACAAATCCCCAGGGAGTCCAAGTCGACTCCCTGGGAGTTTTGAAATGAAGTGGATTACACATTGTCTACATTCGGCACGCTTTCTTGGGGCGTATCATTAGCCTCCTCGGCGGCCACCCTTCATTGCTGGATCTTACCCTAATCGCGTGCCATAAAGACGGAGGTCATACAGCCGTTGCCGCAGAACACGACGAATTTAAGTTGCCATGGAGTCGCAATTTTTTCCTTCAATTATAAGTTACGTATAAAGGAATTAGTTTGTCACTTAGTACTTTTATTCTATACGTCCTCCGTTATATAGATAGAAGTAATATTTAACACTGAAATAAGTGTTTTTGTGATAAAATCGAATAAAAGTATGATTAGATTGTATACTAAGTAGTAAAGTTAAGGAAGGTGTGAGAAAATGCTCTTTCAATTTAGTGTAAGTAATTTTTTATCCATTAAAGAGGAACAAACATTTAGCATGATTGCCGCAAATTTAACAGGACATGAAGAGGATAACCTTTTTTCGTTTCAAGATTTTCGCGTCTTACGAAGTGCGGTAATTTACGGACCTAATGCGAGTGGAAAATCAAATTTTATTGCAGCTATAGAAGTGATGAGAAATCTTGTCCATAACTCTGTTCAAAACTCTACTCAAAAAGAACTGTTTCCAGCATGGCATTTCTCTTTAGATGAAAGAATGCAAACGAAACCTACAATCTTTGAAGTTATCTTTGCAGCTGAAAATACAATGTATAGATATGGATTTGAATTATTAAATGATCGAGTTTCAAAAGAATATTTATATTTTGTACCAAATAGTCGCGAAGCCTTATTGTTTGAGAGAACAAATGATGTGTATAAGTTTGGAAAGTATTCAAGTGATGAATTTAAAGGAATTAAAGATAAAACAAATACACGAGCATTATTTTTAACAGTTGCTGCTCAATTCAACAGTAAACAAGCAGCTATCGTTTTAAACTGGTTCCAAAACTTTAATGCGATTTCTGGTTTAGCCTCAGATGGTTACCGAGAATTCACGGCATCAAAGATTTTGAAAGACCCTGAGTTTAAAATGAGAGTATCTGAAATGATGCAAAAAGCAGATATGGGAATCTGCTCCATTGACGCAAAACATGTTGAAGCGGATAACTTACCAACGTCTCTTCCCAAAGAATTGCGTCATTTGCTAATGAATGAATTAGAAGTTTTTACAACACATAAAGCGACTGCCAATGACGGAACTAGTATCTTGAAGCAATTTAATATGGAAACAGATGAGTCCGAGGGGACAAAAAAATATTTCGCATTGGCGGGGCCTATTTTGGATACGTTGGAAAGTGGAGGTGTGCTAGTAGTAGATGAACTAGATTCCAAACTACATCCACTGCTCACTAGACACATCGTCCAATTATTCAATTCTGTGGATTCGAATCCAAACAATGCACAATTAGTCTTTGCCACACACGATACAACGTTGTTGTCACTCCGTTTTTTCAGAAGAGACCAAATTTGGTTTGTTAACAAGTTAGAAGATGGCTCTTCCACATTATATGCATTATCAGACTATAAGGATGAAGATGGCAGAGGTGTGAGAAAAGATTCCACAATTCAAACAGATTATTTTCAAGGGAAGTTTGACGCCATTCCATTTATTCAATGAGGAAAAGGAGGGAGATGATTTGGGCTCAGATGATCTCTTTAAAAAAAGGAAGCTAAAAAGGACGCAAGCTACTAAAAAAGTGGCGCCAGACCGTTTTTTAATTATCTGTGAAGGGACAAAAACTGAACCTAACTACTTTAATCATTTCAAAAATAAAATTATTCAAAAGCATAGAGATTCAGTGTACATTGAAATAATTGGTGAGGGGAAAAATACGGAAAGTCTGATTAGGGAAGCAACTCGTCTTAAAAACAGGGCCAATCCCGACTACTCACAAGTGTGGTGTGTGTTTGACAAAGATGACTTTTCAGATGAGCAATTTAATGCTGCGTGCCAAGCCGCACAAAACGAAGGTATTCAATTAGCTTACTCCGTTGAAAGTTTTGAGTTATGGTACTTGCTCCATTTTGATTATTTACAAACAGCTATTCATCGTGACCAATATATTGCTAAATTAAAAATGTATCTAGGAAGTTACGGTAAGAATGACCCAGCTATTTATGATAGGTTAATGCTAGCAGGCGGTCAGGAAAAGCAAGCAATCTCTTATTCCATGAAGTTAGAAGAGAAAACGAAAGACTTACCATTTGCAAAGTAAGCGTCCAATAGCTAACACATACTAATAGAAGGTTTTGCATGAGATACTCTTTCCAGATTTAAATTCTGGGAGGGGTTTTTTTGAAAAGAAAAGAGAAAGAATTGTACTGGATAGACCAAATAAAAGACTATCGACAAAGTGGAGAATCCTTAATTGAGTGGTGCGAGAAGAAAGAAATTAAGATCTACACAATGAAATACTGGTTACGGAAGCAGTCGCCAGTATCCGCCGAATCACAAGAAACTGCTTGGATTCCCTGCGTGGTCGAGGAACCTTCAAGTGCTTCTATTACACTAAAGATAAAAAATGTAGAAATCGAAGTATTGAGTGGCTTCCAGGACGAATTGTTACTCAGGGTCCTTCGGACACTTGAAGAACTATGATGAATGGGCGGACAGTCGAACAGGTCTATTTAGCTGCTGGACCGACTGACCTTCGGAAATCAATCGATGGGCTGGCTGTCATTGTTCAAGAGCTTTTTGAACTTGACCCGTTCTCTCACGCGCTCTTTGTGTTCTGTAATCGGAAGAAAGACAAACTCAAGATCTTATTTTGGGATCACAATGGCTTTTGGCTCTATTACCGTCGGCTGGAAAAAGGATTGTTTGATTGGCCAGACTTTGGCTCTAGCCAACCACTTCCCATCACATCCAGACAGTTGAACTGGCTACTTGATGGTCTTCCACTGAACCAACGCCAGGCGCATCCTTCTGTGGCAGCGAAAAAAATTATTTAGATACTATTAGAGCGTGCAGATTTATGCTATTCTAAGACCTATGAAAACACTGGACGGAAACACCTCACCCACAATTGAAGAGCTTGAGAAAAAGAACGCGCAGCTGGAGAACAAGATGAAGACCTTGGAATTGAAGCTGCAATGGTACGAAGAACAGTTTAAACTGGCTCAGCAGAAACGGTTCGGTTCATCGAGTGAGAAGACCGATGACAATCAGTTGTCGCTTCCACTCTTTAACGAGGCTGAAGTTTCTGCGTCTGTCTTGTTGGCAGAACCTACAATGGAGACGATTAGCTATGCACGCAAAAAAGTCGGCGACCGTGCAGAAAAACTTAAGAATCTTCCGGTTGAAACCATTCATTATGACCTTTTGGACGAAGAGAAGGTCTGTTTGGCGTGCGATCACGAACTCCACGAAATGAGTATTCAAACTCGACAAGAGTTGAAGATTGTACCGGCACAAGTGAAGGTCGTCGAACATATACAGCACATTTACAGTTGCCGTCATTGCGAGAACCATTCAATCACGACGCCGATCGTGAAGGCAAAGATGCCGAATCCAGTCATCCCGAAGGGATTGGCTTCTCCTTCAGCGATTGCCTTTATCATGACCCAAAAGTTTGCGGATGGTCTGCCTCTTTATCGCCAAGAAAAGCAGCTGGAACGCATGGGGATTCCGTTGAATCGACAGACGCTCTCAAATTGGGTGATCTCGGCCACAACACGGTGGTTGACTCCAGTCTATGAGTGCCTTCATCGGCAATTGATGCAGGAAGACTTACTTCACGCTGATGAAACCAGCGTACAAGTACTGGATGAGCCGGGTAAGTCGGCACAATCCAAGTCCTACATGTGGCTCTATCGCACGAGTGGTAGTTCAAAGAAACCGATGGTTCTCTTCGATTACCGTCCGAATCGCGCGAAAGAAAATCCACAGAAGTTCTTGAGCGGGTTCACGGGATATCTGCATGTCGATGGGTATGCGGGTTATGAATCCCTGGAAAATGTCGAACTTTCGGGGTGTTGGGCGCACGCACGCCGGAAATTTGATGAAGCCCTCAAGGCAACTAAAGGTGCGTCGTCAGATTCGAACCGTTCGACGATTGCGAAGAAGGGGCTTGCTTTCTGTAATCAATTATTTGCGATTGAGCGTAAGATCAAGGATAAAAATCCAGAAGAGCGCCTAAAAATTAGACAACAAGACAGTCAGCCTGTGCTGGATGCTTATTTGGTCTGGCTAACGGAACAGAAAGAAATCATTGCGCCCAAATCAGCAACCGGCGGTGCGATCACGTATTCCTTGAATCAATGGCAAAAACTGACGACCTTTATGAAAGATGGGCGCATCGAAATCGACAACAATCGTGCCGAAAGATCGATCAAACCATTTGTCATTGGAAGAAAGAATTGGCTGTTCGCTGTTTCGACGACTGGAGCGAAATCCAGCGCAATCGCTTATAGTCTCGTAGAGACGGCCAAAGAGAACAACTTAAATCCATTTCTTTATCTGCAATTTCTTTTCGAAGAACTTCCACAGCTTGATATGAATGACAAATTACAAATCGATCATCTGATGCCTTGGTCGAAAGAACTTCCTAAGGACTGTTATATCCAGAAAAGAAAATGAACAAAATGCCCTTCCAAAAAAAATCGGAAGGGCATTTTGTTTTCTAAGAAACCAGGTGTTCTTTATTGGACGCTTACTTTGCAAAGCGAAATCCCAGTACAACTGTTTATAAATTAGTGAATGAATTAAATCGGTTTGTGTAACTCAAAATTGAAATTTGTGCGAGAACCAAAATTGATATTTAGACATTCACGAATGCATCTTGCACTGAAAGTAAACATGAAACCTTATCTTAGAAGGTAAGACAGACCGTATGCTTGGTCTAGTGAGTCTCAGTTGTATACTGCAAACATCCCGAACAGAGCGTGGTTTATATATAGGGGTTCTATAGTGACCTGTTACAACAATAAAAAGAGCTGGAAATAGAAATGATTTCCAGCTCTCTTTCTTTATTCCTTTTATTCGATGAATGCCAGTATCTTTCACAGCACTCTAAAACGTGACCTAATTATCGAGACTCGATTGTCCGAACGGGAATCGTATCTGAGTCCTGTTCAGCTTCAGACTTTACTGCAGGTTTCTTCGACCAAATCGTCGCAAGAATTGGACCCGAAATGTTGTGCCAAATCGCGCCCCAAACACTAGGCAAAGCAGCAAGCGGGCCAAAGTGTGCGGTAGCGAGTGCAACCCCGAGACCGGAATTCTGCATACCGACTTCAATGGAGATTGCTCGTCGATCGGACTCATTTAATCCGAGCATCAAAGCAGTGAAGTAGCCAAGCAGCAAGCCAAAGCCGTTATGAAGGAACACAGCAGCAAACACGACAAAACCGGAAGAGATTACATTGCCTGCATTCGCAGATGTGACCGCAGCCACGATGATTAGGATCGCTAAAACCGAAATAAGCGGAACAACAGAGACACTCTTCTCCACAGCTTTCGGGAAAAACTTGCGAATTAACAGACCCAATACAATCGGAACAATGATAACTTGGACGATGGACTTAAACATCGACATCGGGTCAACCGGCATCCACTGTCCCGCAAGCCATAACAGCAACAGCGGTGTGACAACCGGCGCAAGTAGTGTGGAAAGGGAAGTCATCGCAACAGACAATGCCAAATTCCTTTTCGCCAAATAGACCATCACATTGGATGAAGTCCCGCCTGGCACACATCCGAGAAGGACCAAACCAGCAGCCAATTCTGGCGGAAGCTTCAGGACATACGCAATCGCAAACGCAACAAGCGGCATAATCAGGAACTGAGCAGCCACGCCCACAATTACGGGCAACGGTTTCGTAGCGATAATCTTGAAGTCCACCGCCTTTAATGTAAGCCCCATGCCAAACATGACAACCCCGAGCAAAATGGAAATATAAGCCCCTAATCCTAAGAATGGTGTGGGGAATAAAAAGGCCATAAGTGCAGCGACAATGACCCATACAGCAAAATACTTTCCTGCAAATGAACTAATTGACTCTAGTGCTTTCATTGTAGAACCCCCTTGGCTAATTTTGATTTGTGGTCGGTAAAGCGATCCCTAAGTGAATGCAGCGCAGCATTCGCTAACTATCGAGAATTAATCTTTGTCTCTTATCCTTGTTTCTAAAGGGGAATCTAAATAGTGAAAAATATGGTATTTAGAAACAATAAAAACAATTATACATAACTATCTGAATATTACAAGATATATTTCATATTGCCGTGTTATTGAATTTCAATACAATTGCGAGCGAGGGCAGCAAAGCGCTGGGCTGAAGCGCTATGCAGTAGATGTGCAAAGTTAACCAATAAGTTAATCTGAAATGCACACGATGGCTTTTTGTACTGCAGATAATTCATATCGCTGATAGATTTTAGCGGAGAAAATCAGAACATCAAACAGAGACTCGTTCAAAGATGTAAAAAGAGTTTGACATCTCGGAATGGCAAGTTATAATTTAAAATGTAAAGAGTATTTGACACTTTTAAAGGGGATGTTGAAATGGATTGGATTGTTGTATTATTTATAGCCATGCTGGCACTATTTGGACTGGCTATTATACTCACACTAATATCGTTGACCAAACTCGGAGATGAAAGAAAAACTCTAATTAAAATGAAAGCCCAATCGTTTTCGTTCATAGTCGTCTTTTTCATGATACTTATCCATATAGCAAAATCAGCATATATGGCATTGGCTAAAGGTGACCTCGATTACGGAATAACCCCCCTCCCATTTCTATTTACAGTATCCCTGATCTATTTAGTAACGCTGCGGACGTTCAAAAAGAAATATGGTGATTAAGTGAAAAACCGAATTAAAGAGTTACGAAAACTGACAAAGCTATCTCAAGAAGAGCTAGCGTTCCGATGCAAAGTAAGCAGGCAAACAATCAATGCCATTGAAAATGACAAATACGATCCTAACTTGCAGTTAGCTTTTAACCTAGCAGAAGTTTTGAATACTACTGTGGATGAACTTTTTATAAAGGAGTAAGCAAAAGAGACATATGAATTTGGAAATTGATTTGTCTCTCTTTCTTGCCTTCTTGAAATCTACATTGAAAAATATGTATACCTTAGAAAAGAGTTGTTATATATGAAGGGTTTTGTCTATTTATAACGGGGAATACCTATATAAAAGGGTGATTACCATGGCCGACATAATGTCAAAGGAACAACGTAGTAAGACCATGAGTAAAATCAAGGCGAAGTCAAAGCTGGAAGACATTTTTGCAAGCGCCTTGTGGAGAAGAGGATTACGTTTCCGTAGGAATGTCAGGTCCCTGAAAGGAACACCGGATATAGCTATAAAAAAGTACAGATTAGTGATTTTTGTGGACTCCTGTTTTTGGCATGTATGTCCTGAACACTTTAAACTGCCTAAAACCAATCAAGAGTTCTGGGATAAGAAGTTCAAAAGGAATATGGAGAGAGATAGAGAAATAGATTACTACTACAAGTGCAAGGGGTGGCATGTGAAGCATGTCTGGGAGCATGAAATAAGAAGTGATTTAGAAAAAGCGGTGGATGATACGGTAGGTTTCATATCACGGGCCAAGGAGGAATGATATTGCTATTATAAGCAATCTTTCCCCCTTGGATTTTTTTATTGAAAGTGTATAATGGAATAAATAGACCGAAAGGATGTTCGGAAATGTCAGACAGCAACAAACTATCAGTAATTGAACTATTCGCTGGCGTTGGCGGGTTCCGTCGTGGATTGGAACAGGCCAATGCCGACCTTTTCGAAGTGGTCTGGGGTAACCAATGGGAACCTTCACGAAAGTCTCAGGATGCTTTTGAATGCTATGTCCGGAATTTTGATAAAGGAATTCATAGTAATGAGGACATAGCCACTGTGCCCGATGATACGTTCCAGGAACTTGCGCCAGATATCGTTGTAGGGGGGTTTCCGTGCCAAGACTATTCGGTTGCACGATCTTTGTCCGGTGGAAAAGGAATTCAAGGGAAAAAAGGTGTCCTGTTTTGGGAAATTAAAAGAATACTTGAAAATGGGAATCCAAAATATGTTCTACTTGAAAATGTAGATAGATTGCTTAAATCTCCATCAAAGCAAAGAGGACGGGATTTCGCTGTCATGCTTGCGACATTCCGTGATTTGGATTATACAGTTGAATGGCGTGTCATAAATGCTGCAGAATATGGTTTTGCACAAAGACGCAGGAGAGTTTTCATATTTGCTTATAAGAATGGACTATCATTCGAGAAGCAACAAAAGGAATTGGACGAGTCATGCATTCTTTTCAAGGAAGGATTCTTTGCGAAGTCATTTCCAGTTGAAAAAGAACCATTCAAAAACCGTATTGAAATGGGAAATCTTCCTGAAGATATCGTTAAGATTTCCGATGAATTCTCATTTAATTTCCATACATCCGGAATAATGAGGAAAGGCTATATATATACAGCGCATTTAGTCCCGGAATTGAAAAAGCCCATTACACTATCAGAAATCCTTTTGGACGAAGATTTGATTGAAGAGAAATATTATCTTGCTCCTGAGGCGGAAGCGAAGTTCAAGTATCTAAGAGGCCCTAAGAAAATTGAACGGACATCCGCGGATGGTCACAAGTACCACTTCTCGGAAGGTGGCATGTCACCCATTGACGAGCTGGACAAACCGGGTCGTACAATGTTGACAAGTGAAGGCTCTATTAATAGAAGTACTCACATTGTTGAAGTGAATGGTAGGAAAAGATTACTTTCTCCAATTGAATGTGAACGTTTGAACGGATTCCCTGATAATTGGACTGCTGGGATGACAGATCGCATGAGGTATTTCTGTATGGGAAATGCATTGGTTGTAAGTTTAATTGAAATTATGGGTAAAAGAATTGAAGAGATAGAAACGACAGCAAATGACAAACTGACAGAAATACAAATGAATTTCTCCATTTAACCGATACCTATGTATCGGTTTTTTTGTTTATATGGTAGAATTCTGGTAAAGAATTTAGGAGAGTGTTGCAGATGATTTATAAGAGCAGAGCTGAACTTATGGATAAAGCGTCTCAAGCAGAGGGGCGGACATTCGGTGAAATCGATAAAAGCGGGAGGATTAAGAACGAACGTGCAAAAGGTCAATTAGGACAAATAGTGGAAGAGAGTTTCTTTGAATATAAAATTAATTCCACTAGTGAAGCGGATTTTGCAAATTTAGGTATCGAACTTAAAGTAACGCCTGTAAAATCGAATAAAAACGGAACGTTGTCTGCGAAAGAACGGTTAGTATTGAATATTATTAATTACATGGAAGAGGTTAATAAGAGTTTTGAGGACTCCAGCTTTTGGCACAAAAATAGAGAGTTGCTGATAATGTTCTATGAATGGTTGCCACAAGTGAAGCGTTCGGATTATAGGATTATCAAGTCATACTTGCATACCTATGCCGCAGAAGATCTTGAAATCATCAAGCAGGATTGGGAATTGATCAATGAGAAAATAAGTCAAGGATTAGCTCATGAACTATCGGAAGCAGACACGAACTACCTGGCAGCCAGCACAAAAGGTGCCAATAGTAGATCCCTAAGGTATCAACCGAATAGTCCAATACAAGCCATGCAACGTGCATATTCATTGAAGCAAAGTTATATGACCACCTTGATACGTAAAATAATTTCTAAAGAAGACTTGACTCATATCGCTACATCTGACGATTTGAAAAGTATGAGCCTGCTGGATATCCTAAATAAGAAGTTCGATGCCTTTAAAGGGAAATCCTTGGAGGAAATTTCAGAATTGACTGGAATTAAATTGAATCCGAAATCAAAAAACTTCCTCCAGATGTTTGTAAGCGGTCTTCTTGGCATCAGAGGAACAAAATTGGATGATATCGATGAATTTGCAAAAGCTAACATTCAATTGAAGACTGTGAGATTGGAACCGAACGGAATTCCTAAGGAGAATATGTCTTTTAAGAATATAGATTTTCAGGAATTCGCGTGTGAAGAGTGGGAAAATAGTTGGCTGAATGATTATTTTCTTGAAACAAAGCTGTTATTTGTTGTCTTTGAATATAAAGATACTAAAAAAGAAAATGAATCAAGGGAACTGTATTTTAAAGGGATCAAATTATGGAATATGCCGATATCTGAAATTGAAGGAAGACTCAAAGTGTTTTTCCATGATGTACAGAACTTGATTCGTGATGGCATTGAATTAACGCCTATTCAGCAAAAGACAAGAATTGTCGTAAAGAACAACCTACCTAAAGCCAAATCGAATCAGCTCTGCCATATCAGACCAAAAGGTCGCGATGGCTCAGATAAAGTACCACTACCAGATGGAAGAATGATTGCTAAGCAATGTTTTTGGCTAGATCGTGAATATATTGGTGAATTATTAGCAAGTAATCTGGATGTTAGGAACAATTAACTGATATGGGTAGGTAATCCCATACTATGTTTGCCTATGTAAGATAGAACTAGGATACTATTTGGAATTGCTATGAATATGTACTTCACGTAGGCAACTGTTTTCAGTCCAATTATTGGATAATAACTATCCTGTGGCGAATATTGCCTCGGGATTTATTTGAAGTGATTTCATGGGACCTATGGGTTATAAGAACTTTGTGGTAATATGTACTATACAATGTATTTACAAACCCTTCTGAAAACTAACGTTTGAAAGGTATAGTTCAGAAAATGACTAGGAGGAATAAAATTGAGCAAGTTAGAAGATAATAGCGTATCAATATATGAAGCGTTAGAGAACATAAAGACTGGTAGATATGTAATGCCCGCATTTCAAAGACAATTTGTGTGGGGAATGGAACAGATTGAAAAACTATGGGATTCTATCTTGTTAGATTATCCAATTGCTACTTTTCTATTTTGGAATGTAGATGATTCCAACGTGACGTGGGATACATATTTTTGTAGCTTTTTGCATGAGGTGACATTCGACAGCAGAAAGCAGGCTGACAGTGTGAACTATGAATTAACAAGTATTGATGTAAAGAATACCAACACGGCAATACTGGATGGACAACAGCGCTTAACTTCATTATTTCTATCCTTGTTTGGAGAAGCCTACATCCGACCGAACTATGCAAGAAAGAAAACTGGTAGTAAACATATAACAAAACTACTTATAGAATTAAATAAGAATAAGATTTCTGTGGTTGAGGACGAATACAACAGTAAAAAATTTGATATTAAGTTTAGCGAAAAGGTCGGTCGACTAAGTCCTACGCAATTTGAACTTAAAAATATTCTCGATGAGAAATTTCGAGACGATACTACAAGACAACAAGCGATTGAGGACGCAATCACTAACGTGCCAGCAGATAGTAAAGAGTATGCTAGAAATATCTTAGAGAAGCTTTATAAAAAAGTATTTGTAGACAAGTTAGTCAGATACACTGAAATTAAGGATATGAAACAAGACGACGCCCTTGAAATGTTTGTGAGATTTAATAGTGGTGGTAAAGCACTGCGGAAATCTGAAATAACTATGTCAATACTTGAAGCGTACTGGCCGAGTGCTAAAACTGAGTTTGGACGAGTTCTTGTTGACTCTTATGCTCAATTCGGTACAGATTTTATCATCCGTGCGGCACTTATGTTATATGGTGATGTTGTGAAATCAAGTATTAATAAAAAAATTGCAGAGAATTTAAAAAATGATTGGACCGGATTCAAAAATGCCTTAAAAAACACAGAACTGTTACTCGGGGAAATGAAAATAGATGTAAACCGATTTTCAGGTAGCTGGAACGTATTACTGCCAATTATCTATTACGTTTACTACAATCCTGAATATGGAGATAATATTAAAGAAGTACGTGCTTATTTGTTAAGAGCGATATTCTTCACTTATTTCCAGTCAGGTACTACGGGCAAACTACAACAAATTAAAAGTAACATCAATAGCTTTGATTATAAAATTACTGTTGAAATGCTTGATCAGATGAATGATTTAAGAGTCACAGAGGGGAAAATTGAAGACGTTCTTAACATGGAAAAAGGTAGTAGGGTTGCAGGCGAGGTTCTCTATTATTTGAATCTGGATTGGACAAACAGGAATTTCAAATACGAGCAAGATCATTTACATCCAGATAATAGATTTAGTGAAGCGAAACCAGTCTCAGTTAGTATCGAGGATTGGAAAAATTGGAGGGCTTTACGTAATCGACTACCTAATCTTCATTTACTTGAAGGAAGAAGTAACGGTAGTAAAAGTGATATTAGACTTGTTGACTACTATAATGATATGAATGATGAACAAAAAAAGAGTTTTTACAATCAAGCTATGATTCCAGAAAATATTTCGCTTGAAATAGAGAGCTTCGATAAGTTTTACAATGAAAGAAAATCCATACTTGCAGTAAGAATCCGCAACTTGTTAGGATAAATGTTTTTTTATGTTTTTTCTGTGTAAAAATACAAGGTTGACACTATTCGGAATTCTCGGTATATATGTACTACACAAATGGACAATGCTACATTGTCCATAATATTGTATGTGTAGCCAGTGATTCGTATTATACGTAAAAGATCACAAAAAAATGTTTCTGATTGCTATGGCGCATTGAAAAATATAGCAGAAAGAAAAGATATTTATTTCCCTGTGTAAGATACAACTTGGACACCATTCGGAACTGCGAAAAATTCTCTTTTACACAGGCTATGACTCCCTTATTAAATGAGTTCTCGTTTTATACTACGCAAAAAAACGAAAGGAGACCACCAATGGGATTCCGATTTCAAAAACGCATCAAAATCGCTCCAGGGGTACGTGTAAATATTAGCAAAGGCGGAATTAGTACCTCCGTTGGTCCGCGCGGGGCATCCGTTACTGTTGGGAAACGCGGCGTTCGAGCGAATGTAGGCATACCGGGTACTGGGATTTCGTATTCAGAACAATTGACGTCTAAGCGTACGAAACGTCCCCAAGGTTCAAGGGCTCCCGTCCGTTCAAAGAATGCGTTACCTGCTTCGGCTGACACTCATGAAGTGGAGGCGTACAATGCTTATGTCCAAATGCTGCGCTCCATACATCTGGATACGAAAGAACCGGTGGATTGGGGAGCCATTTTGGACGAGGACCTTATGCAGTTCACAGAAGAGAGCCCTCATACACGCTACAGTCGTCAGCAATTGGCGGAGTTTGAACCAAATTGGTTGGATCGATTGTTCCGTCGTGGACAAGCGAAAAAACAAGAGTTAGCAATTCACTTGAATGAGGCGATTGTAAAAGATCAGAAGCTCCTCGCAGAGAAACAGCAACTTCATGAGTTAACGACTAGGGTGCTAGCACATGAAGAAAAGGCATGGCTTGAAATACTAACAACTTATGACGCTTTTGAGAGTGTGGAGAAGTTCGGCAACCATGTCCATGTTCAGTTTCGTGAAGGAACCCTGATCCTTAGTCTGGAAATGGGTGAAGAAAAAACGGTTCCTGAAGAAGTGTTGTCCCTCACCGCTAAAGGAAATTGTTCCCGGAAAAAGATGGGCAAGACTAATTACTATGCACTCTATCAAGATTATGTGTGCAGCTGTATGATTGGAATTGCGAGAAACCTATTTGCGCTCCTTCCAGCTGACAGCATTCTTATCCATGCTTATGATGTTAGCCAAGCCGACGCGCCACCTGTAAAAGGCTGCATTGTTTCTGCGAGAATTTCGCATGAAGATTTGTCTGATGTACTTTTTGATATTATGGATGCTTCCAAACTGATTGAAAGCATGGAACATCATATGAATCACTTGAAAACGAAGGGATTCCGGTTGGTCGATGAGTTGGAGTGAAGTGTTTAAATTCATCACTTCATGATAGTTCAATCAGACGTATCGAAATAAGCGTATTCAATCTCGAAAGCCGTGTAACACGCAACACCAGCACTCATAGAATTCGTGTTTAAATTGTGGGGTACACAGCGTTACTGGATTATCGGAGATTTCCCGTGAACGAAAGATCCTGGTTCCCAGGCAAACAGAAGTCATCAACTGAAACGGAATACTCTTGATAGATATCCGAAAACAGCTCATCACTAATAAGCTGCCGGAGGACACCTTTGAAGTATCCAGGCAAGTTGCGGATTGTTTTTGTTTTCTGTGCCATGACCGCGATGCGAGTGGCACGGTGAGCTAGTTCCTCGAATAATGGACCTTTCTCTTGATGGATTTCAAACTTCAGCATTTTTCTGGATAGGACTCGATGGATCCCGAAAAATTCTCGTGCTTTGGAAGCATCTCCGCTGATTGACAATAAGGATTTCATCTTCCCGAATAGTGTTGTGGATAACTTTTCTGCCGCAGGCTGAGACGTCTTTATAGGATCTTTAAGATTTTTAGATTGATAGAAAGAAGGTTCGTTTTCAAAATGTGGCCTTGAATCCTCGCTCTCATCTGCTTCTTTCTCGTTCGTTCCCCTGTCCAAATTCCCCTGGTCATCTACAGGCAAAATGACGTAAATGTTAGCGCCAAGGCCACTCATCACAGGACGTACATAATGAATTCGTTCGATGATCTGCAGCTTTTCCAGTTTGCGAAGTGTACGGCGTACAGTGGAATTGGAAAGGTTTAATTTCTTTTCGATGGTTTCGTGTTTCAAGTGTGCCGCTAAGTATTTCACTGAATAACAACGGATCATTTCAAGTATCGCGCGATCGGTTTTATTTACCTTGTTCCAGTGGATGTCGAGATGCATTCTTGCAGCTGCGTCCATTTCTTCTTTACTGCTGAATCTTGCGTAGCTTGATAAGTAGTGTGTCATTTGTAAATCCCCCTTTACTCGCTATATAGAGTCGAAAGGGCAAAAGGTAGACAGTCGGATTGAATTTTTTTGACTCGCACAAGCAACTGCTGTCAATCGTCTTGCAGACAATGTGATGGGGGTTGTTCTGCTTTGTCTGATGGCGGCGCTGCAACGCCTGGAAGTTCTTTGAGTGAAGCTCTTGTACCAAGTGTATAGGGGATGTTTTAATTTTAGTTGAGAATACTGGAGTCTGGCATTCGTTGTAGTTAGTAAGGTGATTCTTTCTGTGTCAGACCGTGCGGAATAGTTCTAAGGTGACCCGGCAGCGCATATGAAAAGATGAAACTCGATCCAATCAAGGTCAAGTGGAATAGGTAAGGGAATAGGAGGCATATCTGTTTTATGGGTATGCTTCTTTTTTATTACGGTAAAACAAAATTGTTTGGATAGGATGGCAGGCGGAGCACCATGTATGCTACTGATAACCTCCCACGAAAAGTACGACTCGTGGCTTGGTTATGCCACAAAGTGGAATACCTGGTATCAGAGTAGGATGTATAATTTTACATTCTTGCACCGACTGGATAATTAAAGGAAATAGATGTACTTTTCAGAAAACCAGATGTTATACTTACATATGAAGATGATAAGTTCGAAACACCGTTTTCATGCTGTAGCAAGTCCAAATGATGCAGCCATAATGGGGTGGAGTGGTTGGAAACGATTCGTATTAAGTTGACACGCGCATTTGAGCTATTTGATGAGGGCAGGCTTTTGGAAGCAGAAGCACTTTATAAAGACTGTCTTCAATCCCTTGAAAAATCATCTGCTAAATACAAAACTGCTTTACACGGATTAGGCTTTGTTCACGCGTCACAAAAGGAATATAACAAGGCGCGGAAAGTTTACAAAGAACTTAGGGAAATTGCTCGGGAAAATTCGGACATACAAGAGGAACACATAGCAATCCACCAATTGGGTATGGTTGAGCGGATGGCTGGAAATTTTATCGAAGCACAAGCGCTCTTCGATGAGGAACTAAAACTATTGGAAGACTGCAAACCTGATTTCCACTTAGGTTTTGCGGCGAATTTCTATGAACAAGGTTTTATCATGCTGAAAAGACATAGGTTAGAAGAAGCTGAAGCACTTATGACAAGCTCCCTTGAAAACTCGAAATTGTCCGAGGATGCGATTTGTTTAGGATGTGCCTATCGAGGGCTCGGTGAGGTTTTTTTAGCCAAGCATAAAAATGAAGAAGCGAAGTTATACTTCTTGAAATCTAAAAAAGCATTTGAAAAAGGGAATGATGAGGCTGGCGTAAATGACGTCTGCTCCTTGCTTCTTCAAGCAGATTCAAGTAATGGATAAAGCTGCACTTTTAAAGAGACAGATTGACCTTTTTTGTTACAATTCTCTATTCCGAAATGAGGTAGTCATAACAGATGTCTAAAAATATAATCTGGTTAGTTGCTGGAATCTTAGTTGCTTGGTTCATGATTAGTATCTTTACAAAAAATTATGATGGTGATTTCCTGCTCATTCTATTGTTGGGCGTTTTCTTAGGATATGGTGTCGGGAAAACGGAGAGAAAAGAATAGCACAGTCCAGAGCTTTATGCTTTAAGCATAGAATTGCAGCAAAAGGACATGACTTTTATCGGGGCATGGTATGAAACGTTTTATAAAGTAAATACGACCAATCTTTATAATGTCAGATTATAAGGGGCGATGGTGTGAAACTGTCGAAAGTAATTCTTGGTGGAACTGCTGTCATTTTATTGAATGCTTTGGGATGTTCAAATCCCTTGGATACAAATACATTCGAAGTTCATACAACTGAAAATCCTGATGCAGAAGAGGTCTTAGCTTTAGAGCCTGATGCTGACATATTTCAATTTGAAGGGATGATTTATCAAGCTGGAATTGAGTGGATTGAAGAACTGACGTTAACAAAGAACGAACAGGTTGGAGAAATAACTGCAAGATATGAATCCCATACAAACTTTGAAAATAATATGGCGACTCAATTACCTGTTGGAGCCAAAATATTTTCGGCTAAAGAGTCAGCAGAAGTTGGCGGACCTATTTTACTGGTAGAAACAGACGGAAAGCTTATCAAATACACTGGTCTTGTAGAAGGCTAACGCGTATTTTGATTGCTGGCGTAAGATGCCATTCGTACATAATCGTAGTGTCTTACTGTGGTGATGTAAGCTAATTGGTATTCTGTTATCGGGCCATCTTACAGAGCAGACCAGGAAAAGGAGATATCTTGCAATGCGATTTTACGATAAACCACTTAAAGCGTTTCTGTTTAATGCGTTAAGTGCTGTTGAAGAACATGACCATGAACTCATTTACTTTTTTGAAAAAGGATACGTGACAGTTCTTGGTGAATTTGAACATGAGAAGTATGTTGGAGGTATAGCTTGTCTTATTTTCAATCAAGAGGATGTTATATCTGTATCAAAAGGAATGTTACGATTTGTAGAATATAATTAATCGTGAGATCAGTTTTATTTCTTCCACACTTGGGGACAGTTATTGAAGATCCAGTATGCCTGAATCAGGCCATATAGTTAAGGGGGGAAAAGAAATGTCACAGTCTGTAATTTTTGATATGGATGGAACACTGTTTCAAACAGATACAATATTAGAAATATCACTGGATGATACTTTTGAACATTTACGTTCAATGGATAAATGGGACGCAGCGACGCCAATTCGGCAGTATCGTGAAATCATGGGAGTTCCTTTGCCACAAGTTTGGGAAACTCTGTTACCTGATCACTCTACTCAAGAAAGAGAATATACAGATGCGTATTTCCTTGAAAAACTGCTTGGAAATATAAAAAATGGAAACGGTTCTTTGTATCCTAATACGAAGGAAGTTTTAAGTTATTTACATGAGAATGAGTTTTCAATCTACATAGCAAGCAATGGGTTAACCGTATACCTAGAAGCCATAGTGAGTCATTATAACTTGGACAATTGGATTACAGAGACATTCAGTATCCAGCAAATTGAATCATTAAATAAATCTGACCTGGTTCAGAGTATTGTAAAAAAGTATGGGATTACTAATGCAGCAGTAGTAGGGGATCGCCTATCAGACATAAAAGCAGCTAAGGATAATGGGTTAATTTCAATAGGATGTAATTTTGATTTTGCGAAAGAAGATGAACTTTCTCAGGCCAATCTAGTCATAGATGATTTAATTGAATTAAAAACAATTTTACCTAACTTACCTATCTAACTACTCAGTTCTTCAATTATCAGGGGCGTATCTATACCAAAAATCAGCTTCCGATCTTAAGGAAGCGGGCAAGACTAAGGAATCCGAAGGGGGAAGATAAGTGGATAACGACCTTTTTAAAATCAGAAAGGCAGTTGTAACAGATGCTATCGGAATCGCTACAGTACACATCGATAGTTGGAAAACAACATATTCCAATATAGTTCCAGATGAATATTTATCTAACCTTTCGTACGATAGTCGTGAAAAAATGTGGACCAATGCCATCCCTTTTGGCGATATTTATGTAGTGGAGAACGGCATTGGAGAAATAGTTGGATTTTCCAAAGGCGGTAAAGAAAGAAGCTGTAAGTATAAAGGATATGATGGCGAGATATACGCTATCTATATTTTACAAAAGTATCAGGGCAAAGGAATCGGAACAGCCCTTGTAAAGCCAATCATTAAAGACATTATTGACGTTGGAATAAACTCAATGCTTGTTCTTGTTTTGGAAGATACTAATTCCCGTAAGTTTTACGAATCACTTGGCGGAAGAAAAATTGATACAGTTGAAGTGGAGATAGGCGGTAAGAAACTTCCCGAACTGGTATATGGCTGGGATGAAATAAGGACTATATTTCAGCTGATTAATTAAATTATTTTTTATTATTTCTTATGTAAAATATAAAAGTAGGGGATCCTATGAATTCACAACAAAATACCAATAAGCCAGTGAAAGCGGATAATCTTATTCTCTTTACCTTTCTCCTGCACGTCTTTTTACTGCTATGTGCCAGTGCCGTACCGGAAGGACGTTTTCTATTTTGGCTGCCCATCAATCTGGCAATTGAGACTTTCATCATCTTCCGCCTTCTCCTATTATGGAAGCGGTATAGTAAGTATGAACCGAGGCGGTACAATTCCCTCCAATTGTATTGGGCACTTATCGGATCTTCTATTTTTGCAATGATGCCTTTTGTTAGATCAACATATGGCACGTTGGCTTTTTGGCCATTCCTGATTGGTACCGTGTTGTTATTCTTAATCAGCCATTTATTGAAAGAGAGGATTACTTCAGTATTTGTGAATCCCGGCAAAAGGAGGCAACTCATCAAGTTGCCGAAAGTGCTTGCAGTCATTGTTCTGTTGGGACTTGTAATCACTGCAATGCTGCGCTTTACACAAGCACATCCTAACTTGGGACTTATTATTTTTTTATATCTGTTAGCGGGATTTTTGCTTTTTTGTGCGACTCCTTTTTCACTTGACCAGGAACGAATCGAGAAGCTAAAGGCCGATTAAGAAAGGGGGGAATTCTAGGGAATGAAATGTTCGTGAATTTAGATAGCTTTTGCAAATTACCTGGCTAAGACCGTTTGTTTTTTTGCTGTATAAGTGTGTATCTGGATTATTAAACGATATAGCAGTCGGGCCATTATAATGCTAGAGAGTGATTAAATGAGAGTTAGTTAATCGTTTTTACAGTAAGTGATTTGAAAAGGAAGGTTAGGAGATTCCATTGAACTGGAAAGTAGAAAATTTTGTATTCGATAGCTTGCAAGAAGCGGATGTTTGGGCTGACTCCATAGGAAATGAAATGTATGCAAAATTGTATGATGGCTATGACGTTTGCGATAGGTAAGCCTTTGAAATCATCTCCAGCTTTTCCCCCGCTCCACACAAAGCGTGCAAGTTTCCTTGCACTTTGCGTTCCATCTATCGATGGATACTTGATTATAAGTTCTTCGTTCCATTTTGACGTGAGATTATACTACCGTTTCAAGCCCACATTCCATTCGGTATTGGTTTAGTTTCTTAATCATTGAAGAAGTAAAACCAAATTTCCTTATTTCAGATGTGATGATTTCTGTATCTATACGATGAACTAACCGGTGGATATCTTTATGAAGAATACGGAGATTTCGAAACTCATCCGTTCCTCCAAGATGTTTGGGTCTATAATGATGGCAATGAACTTCACTAGCAGTTAAATTCCAACCTGTAAGTTCACATTTCCCCATCTTCATACTGAAGCGACTAATGCGATTATCCATGTATTCAACCGTTCGGTTGGGAAGAACAGCCTTCATTATATTACTAATTTCCAAACGAACATCCGGCTTTAATTTATCGTAAATTTTCTTTCTGCCTTCCTCCGTGAAGAGTGATAATGTCGGACTAAAATTCATCGTATTTACTGTCCGTACATCTCCAACGGGAAAAAGATGAACCCCCGCAATCTCAAATGTTTTAGACCTTGTGCTAAAGTACTTCTTATAAGTAGTACTCGGTCTGATTGGGCGTCCGTATTTCCCTACAGGACGAAGGCGGTTATACAGAAAGGCTTGTAAATCGTAAGCAAGACGTGAGAATTCTAGATTGACATGTGTAGCTCCCTTAAAATAATTGTGAATCCCTAAAACAAAACTATTAAAGCGTAAAGCATTTTGAGTGGTTGGGGAGGCTTTTATCCGTAAGATATGGACTTTTGCTTGTTCTTTGAGTTTCTCCCGCTTTTTCTTTTTAACGCCCGTATGGGCAACCCTTTTATTTCTTTTCTTATTCGCTTTTATTGTAAAACCTAAGAATTCAGACTTTCTTTTCCGCAAGTTCACAATTTGTGACTTTTCAGGTGAAATATCTAGTTTTAAACGCTCTTTGAGATACAACTTTACTGCGTGATACCACTTATGAGCTGTTTTCCCATCTCGGCAAAGAATTTTAAAATCATCTGCGTAACGGACAAGATATCCTTCTTTTAAAGCGGTACGCTTCTTAGCGACCACTTTACCTTCTCTTGTTTTATAGTTTTTCGAAAGAGGGAAGAATTCCCACTGACCCGCAACCCACTGGTCAAGGTCATTGAGCACCACGTTCGATAATAAAGTCGATAAAATTCCACCTTGAGGAACACCTTTAGATGGGACGCCCTCTTTATCAATCTCGGCTTTCAGCATTTTGGATATACAAGCCAATATTTTTCTATCCTGAATGCCTAAGTTCCATAATTGTTTGATTAGAAGTTTATGATTCACATTATCGAAAAACCCTTTAATGTCAACATCCACAATATAATGCAAATTAGCAGTATTGACTAAATGTTGTACTCTAGCCATGGCATGATGAGTAGACCTTAATGGTCTAAATCCATAGCTGTGTTTGTAGAAATGGGCTTCAGCTATTGGCTCTAGAACCTGTTTAAAACACTGTTGAATGACGCGGTCAAGAATACATGGAATTCCAAGAGGTCGGTATTGACCGTTCTCCTTTTCAATCCATACTCTTCGGACTTTCTTAGGTCGGTAGTTTTCTAGTTTTGTTTGAATGGTTTTCACCAATTCATTTTCCGAAAGCTCTTTAATATCTTTGATGGTTTTCCCATCAGTACCAGGGGTCTTTGACCCTTTATTAGATTTAATCGTTCGAAAAGCTAAGAGAATGTTCTCTCTTGAAGTCACCGTCTCGTAAAGACGACTGAACGTATCCTGTTGACTAGCTCTTTCGTATAAATCCGTGAAGATTCCCGTCATATTGTAGTAATCCCAATATCTCAAAGTTGACACTGTGGCATCCCTCCAAATGAGTGATGTTCCCACATTCTTACCCGATCGGTGTCATTCACGTGAAGAAAATAATCGTTCTCATGGATAGACTTGGGGCTGTTCCTCCATTTCCATTACAGAAGATTCATCAGTCGTGCCCCTACCCTCACAAGGATAAATGCATTTCGGCTTGCGCCTTATAGCAACCGTTTTAGATGACAGTCCTTATTTCAACGTTCCTTGGCTTTCCAAGTCCCTTACAACATAGCTTTCCGTTCTAGACGTAGGTGTTTCCTGTAAGCCTGTGAGCTGGATACCGCCTTTGTTCGGTATAGCGTATTTCAGAGGGCGCACTTTTACTCCACACCACTCACCCCATCGTTGGATGGGCCATAGCTTTCACTATGTTCAATCTGTAGACCCGTACCTTCAGAAATTTGTCAGTTCCTTTAGACTGGAACATTCTCACCCTATCTAGTTTTTCAGCCACCCGGCATATCCGTTGGCATACCTTTTCTAACGAATGGCTCTAGCCTTCATTCTGCCGACTCTACCTGAGCTTCGAACCCCATGAACTGTCACTCATGACGCACGCAGGAGTATCGGTGAGATAGTTTCGGAATACATGGTTTCCTCATTCCTATCTTCTGTTGTAAAGTTGAAATTTGTATTATAAATTCCCTGTGTTTTCATGCCGAAGGCATTTATCACAGAACTTGTCGCGCACACCCGATTATAAAATCGCTGTCTCCCTAGCCTTTCGACTTGCTGAGATGAATGAGTTTAGGGTATTAACCAAAAGTACAATTGGAGAATCTGTTAGATATAAAGTTTGGGTAGTTCCATTATAAAAAAGGATTATTTTCTCCATGCAAATTTAATTAAGTTTTTACGATATAAAGGGTTTGTGTCAATCAGTCTGCAGGAGTTTCGAATAAGTCATTTTGACAGCCGGAAGAGGTGCTAATCTACTAATGTTATTTATTTTTATAGTATTTTCAATACCTGTGTATGGCTTTTCTATTTGGAGTCTTTATGAACCGGAAGATAGTTTTTTCTTTTTAGATCGCTGGAGATATAAAGAGATTCCGGAGTTATCGGATATTCAAATCAAGCTGATTCGGATAGGGAGCATCGTTATTATGATTGTATGGACCATATTATTGATTAGTGCTGCTATTGATGCCTTTACGCCTGACCCTCCATTACCTGGAATCCAAGTCATGAGCCGCTAATGGAAAATTTCTAATCCCATCCGAAGTTATAGATGCCTTCCGTACCCGCCTATTTATAGGAGCGTACGGTATTTTTTTTGTCTACGGAAGAGCGAGGCATGGATGGCATCCCCCCATTAGGATTTGCTGGGATAAGATGACAGTGAGCTGCATAAAGTGAAACTGAAGCATTATTACGCCCCAGGAGGTATCTTATGAAAAAGTGTATAGTCGTTGTACTTATTCTTGTTGGGACATGCCTGTTAGCTGCTTGTTCGTATGACAGTGAAAAAGCGATGGAAAATGGGGATGTCATCAATATGAATGGTCCTGTTTATAACTTTGAACGATTTGAACAGTTTTTAGGAAGCGTCCATGCAGAAGATTCCGCTGCTGTTCAGATCTCCAATTTTACACTTGAGGGAAATCCGACATTGTATAAGTTAACGTTTGACGGGACAGGTTTTGATTTGGAAATCGACAGCTCAAAAAATAAAAAGCGGGGAGATACTCCTGCTAAAGTGAAAATGTCCTGTACGGAGCTGGTAACAGAGGAAGGGCAGCAATTATTCACGTATACTCTAGAAGGATGCGAGCAAGGTGATAGTTCCGACACCTTCAATCTGCTTAACGTTTTTAAGGAGGAAGAGCATGACCATGATCATGGATTTTAATGCGTGAAAAATGGGGATGGCCTTTTGAAAAATTTAATTTGCATTGGTTTTTAACTGCATGGAACTTGTATGGCAGACAGTTCAGATGACCAAAAAGGAGTACAAAGGAAATGATTGATTTACTTCAAAAACCCACAATAGTTGGACGAAAAGTAATTCTAAGACCATTTGTTGACGAAGATTTTCCTTATATTGAAGAATGCTTGAAAGATCCGGAGCTATTGAAATTAACCGGGAGCGATTCCGTATACAATCGCGAAACCGTTTTACACTGGTATACAACAAGAAATGAACAAACCAATCGTCTGGATCTGGCAATTGTTGACCCTGTCCAAGGCTGTTTAGTAGGGGAAGCGGTGGCCAATTCTTACGATGCAGGAAATCACAGTATGAACTTCAGAATCATGATTGGACCTCGTGGGAGAGATAGAGGATTAGGATCAGAAGCGACCCAGCTGTTCTTGGATTATCTGTTTTTCAGTACTTCGCTGTGCGGAATTACGTTAAGCGTATTTGAATTTAACCCTCGGGCGAGGCACGTATATGAAAAATTGGGATTCGTCGAATGCGGAATTGAAGAGAATGATCTGGAATTTGAAGGAGAATGGATTAATTCGATCCTGATGTCTTTACCAAGGGATGTCTGGCTGGGAAGGGAAAGTTGAGGGTCGGTCCCAGTTGAAGCATTAAGGCTGCATTATTGTCCGTTTTTTCCTAGATGTTAATAACGCCAATTATAAGGATAAAATAGAGATTACAAAAACATCATTTTAAATAAGTTTAGAACTATTTGCTTTTTCCACATTCATATGTTATTCTTTAGGTAGTATTATCTTTGTTCTTTTCAGATTGAGAAAAAGATTTTGTTTTTCGTCTAAGGTATTTGAGCAAGTATAGTAACTAATTATGCGGAAATCCGCATTAGGAGGCAATAACTATGGAACAAGGTACAGTAAAATGGTTTAATGCAGAAAAAGGTTTTGGATTCATCGAACGCGCTGAAGGAGAAGACGTATTCGTACATTTCTCAGCTATCCAAAGCGAAGGTTTCAAATCTTTAGACGAAGGTCAAAGTGTAACATTTGATATCGAGCAAGGACAACGCGGACTTCAAGCTTCAAACGTTCAAAAAGCATAATTAATGCGGAAAGAGATCCTGCTTGCAGGGTCTCTTTTTTTTGCGCAAAATTTTTCCGTGTGTGATTGGAGTCAAAAATCTTTCTTGGAACGTTTTGTAATTAATGGATCACTGTGCAGCATGCATGTTATCCTTCCAATTTCATCAATAAAAAAGAATCCTTGCCGGAACAGCTGGCAAGGGTTTTTTATTGATTTCATCCTGAGGCCATGCAAATGAAAAGGAATTAGTTTATGCTGTATCCCTTAGAGGGGAGTAAGAATTTTAAGGTTTATGGACTGTACCAGCGGTTCACATCTGCTATATCGCTAATGAATTAAAAGAACATTGAGAAAAAGTTACACGTTTAAGAAATGGAAATGTTATACTTAATATGTAGAGTTAACAAGTTGAACTTCTGGTGAGTCAACTGCTAATGAGAATAAGATCTGTGCGTTGATAAGGACATTAAATGTAAGGGGGATTTGGGTGGTAGGATTCATAAAGAAACGACCCGTCATATCCTTTCTGGCTGCTCTTGCCATCCTGTTTCTATGTTTGGGAAGTTATATCGTTAACTGGGCATTTTATGATATAGAGAGAGTCAGTAAAGATGAATTATTGATTGAAAGTACTTCTCCGAACGGCAGCTACACAATAAATTTGTATAAAAGCAAGAATGGTGCAACCGTCAAAGACGGAATTATTGGGGAACTTGTTTTTAATGAAAAAGACAAAAAGAGTAAAAATATATATTGGGATATGGAAGAACATGCAGCGGTGGAATGGATTGATGATCGTCTCGTAACTATAAATGGCCATAAACTGAAAGTGCCTGGCGATACGTATGATTACAGACATGAATGAAGCGTTTTTGTCGATGCACTAACAAACGATTTTGTGTGAAAAATGCACCCGTATAGGAAGTGGCATGTTGGAGGAAACAGATAAAGACGTTTTATATGTAAATATGTTGGTTGGTACAGCAGGACCGCTCATGATTTTTTGGGGGATCGTGAAAGCCAATGAAGCTATGGGCAGTACGGCTTACGGTTTTACTTTGTTTGGTTTCACTTTAGTCATGATTTATATAAACTACCTCGAAAAGAAAGCTGGCATACCTAAAAAAGCACTATGGATTAAATCGATACTATCGATTCTTACAGTTGCGATTTTCCTTATATACTACTTTTAATTGTGGCAAATTACCGAAATGCAAAGGAAAGGAGTTTTTCAGTTGTTTAGCCATTTTAAAAACAAACGATTTTGGATACTGCTGCCGCCCTATTTTGTAATAGGTGTCTTGTTGGTTTCTTTTACACCCGCTGGTTATAAATTCTACTCACTTTTGGCGATGATCATTGCTTTCTGGGGAACGTATTATAGTTGGAATCATTTTGGCGGCAAGGGAATTGATAGAGAAAGTACCGTTTGATACTATTGACATACCACAATAAATAATTTCACTGGCAGAGCGGCTAGTTAGTGAAAGACAGCAAGTGAATAAGCAACTTAAACTCTCTCTATGTTAAGAGAGAGTTTTTATATTTTGAAAAAACTTTCAGAGTCAATGTTGTGCTTATGGGTTTCACTATTTGTATACTAGACCTGTCGAGGAGCTTGTTCCTGTCGCTATTTCTAAATGGAACGACAGTTGTTCAGATGACTAGGAGAATGTTAATACACTAATACTTGAAACGAAAGCTGAGGAGGACTTATATGGAAACGAATGTTTTTGAAGAGCTTGCGAAAAGATATGATACGCCCTTTCGAAAAGAATTGGCGGAAGAGATTGTGAAGGAAGTACGTCCGGAGCTGGAGGGAGTTCAACCGAAGACACTTATCGATTATGGAAGTGGAACGGGTCTGGTCGGACTGGAGCTGACGGATTTAGCCGAGTCGGTGCAGCTGATGGATTCATCCAAACAAATGTTAGCAGTGGCAGAAGCGAAAATCGAGCGGCGGGAAATTGCGAATGCAACTGTTCGACATGCCGATTTCATGGAGGAATTGCCCGATCTTCAGGCGGATGTTGTGCTGCTGTCACTTGTGCTACTCCATATTCCGGACACTGAAAAGATATTGAAACAGCTGTATACCATTTTATCGGATGGCGGCACATTACTCATCGTCGATTTTGACAAAAATGAGTTAGTTAGCCATCCGAAGGTGCACAATGGGTTTACACCTGAAGAACTGCATGACAAGTTGACCCAAGCAGGGTTCTCATCAATCTCGAGGCATACGTTTTATGAAGGCAGTCAGCTTTTCGTAAACCAGGATGCCTCCTTGTTCCTATGCAGTTGTGTAAAAGCAGGCTGAAGCAATGAGAATCATTATTTAGCGGACTCTACGGAGCGTTGGTTGCGGGTCAAACAAACCAGAGCGTAAGATGAACTTATCAGGAAGGGGAGGACATGCCTTGGATTATGAGAAAGTGGGACAAGTCATTTTAACATTACGGAAGGAAAAAGGGTGGACGCAGAAAGAACTTGCGGATCGCCTGCATCTGTCGGATCGGACCATTTCAAAATGGGAGCGGGGGGCAGGATGTCCGGATGTCTCGTTATTGACTGAGTTGTCAATCCTTCTTGGTGCGAATATCGAAGAAATTCTGGATGGCGACCTAAACGCTAACGACTTCGTAGGAGGCAATATGAAAAAATCAAATTACTTTGTTTGCGACTCATGCGGCAATATCTCATTGAACACTGGAAACGCATCCGTCTCTTGCTGCGGCAGAAAACTCACACCGTTAACAGCGAAAAAGGCCTCAGATGCCCATTTGCTAAACACGGAAACCGTGGATGGTGAACTGTATATTTCGAGTGATCATCCAATGGACAAGGATCATTATATTTCTTTCTTAGCATTTGCGACCGGAGACCAAGTTCTAGTGATCAAGCAGTACCCGGAATGGGCGCTGCAAGCAAGAATTGCAAATCGCAAACATGGCATGCTGCTGTCCTATTGCACAGAGCATGGCTTGTTTTATCAGCATGTGTAAACGGAGATGTGCTATGAAGAGATAGGAAGACTTGCTGGAAAAAGCTTTATTTCGGCATCTTCTTTCGTCTCAGAGTAACTCCTTCTACATTGAAAAGAATCTCTTTTCGAAAAATGACACGCGTTTCCCGTCAGGTCAGAAATCCGAGCCGTTAAAATAAGTCATATAACAGCTGCTCTGCATTCCGAAGATTGCTCAGCAGCTGCTAAACCAGATCGCTTCGCTCATCTCTTTTACTTCTATCCTTCACAATTATTTCCTCTTCTTTTTCATAGCGACTTACATTTGTTCCAATTATTCACTGGAATAAACTATGATGTTAAAATATTTCTCAAAAACACTGGCAAAATAGGATTCGACTCATTGAAAAACGGGTAAATTTCGGTTTAGATGCTTGATCATTACTACTTATACACATAAGGAACCATGAATGATATAAGCTTCAAATTTATAAACTGGTGATACTCGTTTGAATTTGCAGACCTGTAACAAAGCTAGTGAAAGAGGGTAAATCGTATAGTAACTCTAGAAACATACTTGGAACAGCACTTCAAAAATGGAATTTTGCAATCACCTTTGTTTCCTGCATGGGATAAGGGCTTAAGGTTTGAACTTTCAGAACCTGGAGCCCACATAGATGATGCGAGCGGGCTGAAGCAAGCCATTCATCGTTCAGTTGCTCTATTTGATGAAGTGTTCCGGGATGAGGATGACTTGCTTGTTGTGGCGGATGTATTTACAAAGAAAAGTCATGATTTCTTTGAAAAGAGACCGCTGACGACGTATCGGACGTTTGTCAAAACTCAAGAAGTGCTGGATCAGGTGAGACATGAACTGATCACAGAACCGCGAAGTTCGGATGGGGATGAGATGATCACTCATCGTTTTCTTCAACCGTGTCGAAAAAGTGATTTACGCTATGACCTCATGCTCGAAACCAAATGTTTTGAACAGGAGAGATTACCGATTACGGGGTTGATGAAAGAGCCTGACAGCAGATTTCAACTCTATTATCTGAACAAAACCCGCAACATCATCTATCATTTGTTCAGCGAACGGGGCTGCGACATTATCGCCTCTGATATTGAGCAGATTCGGCCTTTGTATGAAATGTACACGGATTGGATTGAAGATGATCATCGAACGCTGATGGACACGAGATTTAAACAGACAGATGCCAGTTCTTAAAAGAGAACGTGTGTACATGCGCTACACTGCAGTACAAAAAGGCGAGCCCAGCAACGTCATGATCCATGACTTGTTGAGCCCGCTTTTTGTTTTCCTTTTATAATCCGCTATACATTGGACAACTTAAACCCTGCTGAAAGTCTTTTCGAACTTTACGATTTATAGAATGACTGTATTTCTTCAACGAGATGAATTCAGTATTGCACAGAACCTCGTGTATGGGTTTTGAACTTCTCTGGCGACGGGTCAAAGTAATCTTCTGTGTATGCTGGGACAAACTCGTCGTTTTGCACATAGCCAGCGCCCCAAGTAGGATCCATGGTCAGCCATTTCCGATCCACTTTCACTTCTACCCATGCGTGGTTCTCGGTGTTTAACTCAGTTCCAGCTGTTCCAATGATGTATCGGGCTTCTAATCCTGCTGCACGCAAGAGGGCGATGGCTAAATAAGAATAGTCGACACAAATGCCTGTTTTGAGCTCTAACGTTTTTAATGCACTGTCATCCCATTCGTTTCCTACGTTGAGAGATTTGTTTACATCATACGAAATGTTTCTCGCTGTATATTCATAGATGGCTTTAGCTTTTTCAAGGTCAGACATGCCGTCCGTTATGAGGTTGTTGACCAATGACTCAATTTCAGGAGCATCTGACTGTATGCTGACAGAGGGAAGCAGATCACGCTGATCTCCAGCAGCCGTGTTTTCTACAACAAATTGTGCAATCTCAAAATAAGAAGTGGTTGTCGTGTTCGAATTCTCAATATCCGGGAGCAAGACGTTCACCGTGTATATCCCGGGGCCGAACCGCAAATAGATTTCATCATCGAATTGAAAGTCAGTGATGGGAATGACGGATGATGCGGAATCGACTCCTTTCGTCACTGTTACAAAGAGGTTTGGGATTTCTTCAGAAGCTGGTTTAGACTTTCCGATTGTTCCAGAAATTCGATAAGACAGATCTGCGGTCTCGCCACCTTTCTGCGGTGAATTAAAGGTGATGCCGTACTCGTCGAAGACGGAACTTTTTTGGACTGTTTGAATACCCTCATCGTCCGTGCTGTCTATATAGAGAACGGAACCGATTTCGTAATAATCGTCCTCTGGAAGACTGACCAGCAATTCATGAATTCCCTTGCCGAACCATAGCGGAATTTCTATAGAGAACTTACCTTTTTCGACTGAAGCATAGTGAAGCGAATGATAGTCATCTTTTCTTAGTTCGAATAGAAGATCCGGAACGGAGAATTGATCAGAATTGACACTGCCTTTTAGCGTAATTGTCTTGCTTCCGCTTATCAGTCCGCTTCCAGGTTCCGAGATTTTTAAATCTGCTTGAATGGCTCGGGGAGTATACGTAATTTCCCGCTGCTGTCTCGGATTGACGTTAAACACTGTGAAATTAAGTGCTTCATAGTAATATTCGTCAGGGCGGTCATTTGCAGGCAGTGAAATGGTTACTCGATATTCGCCTTCTCCGCGGAAGAGCTGGGTTTCGAGTTTGAATGCTCCGTCTTTTAAAGGGACATAATGGTCTTGCGTGCCATCTAAGGGACTTGAATAGTTTTCATCAAAAAATCTGATTTGAATCCATGCGTAATCAGCAGATAGCTTTTCCTTACTTTCAATCATACCTTCAACGTGAAGCATTCCGTTTACAGCAAAATTGGAATGGGCCGGCTGGGTGAGCTCAACTCCAATTTTATCTGCATATTGCTGGCGATACACAGGCTCTTCTTGAAGTTGTTCGTTCTTTAAGTTGACCGCTGTTTCCAGTGCAAGAAGTTGTGCTTTAGTATCTGCAGTTTGCTCCCCGATAGTTATGTTCTCAGGTGAACAAGCGCTTAATATGAGGAAAGAGATTAGTAAAGACAGGATTAGAGAAACAGTTCTCACGTTAATGGATTCCCTCCTTAGTAAGATTGCCAGGAATGGTTCTGAAAAAAGAAATGTTCTGTCAAATTATAACTCTATACGAGAGCTGTTGTATAATAGTTTCAATGAATTGATAGGAACTTTGATAGCAAACAGGAGGAATGCCCAATGAATCTGCTGACGTTTGAAAAGAAAGTCAGGTCGGTAATTCTCGAACGCGGAATCTCCTATTACATCGAAGGCCGGGTAGATGATGTAGTGGAAATGCCGGGAAACCGATTCGCCGGCGAAGTAGCAGGAAGTGATGTGTATGAAGTCGACTGCAAAGTGGATTCGAATGGAACGATTATCTATTCATACTGCACCTGTCCGTATGATATGAGTTCTGTCTGCAAACACGAAGTAGCGTTCTATTTTTATTTAAGGGACACGCTTGAAGTGGTGAAAAACGATGAAGAGAAAGCAGGGTCCGGGATGCGCCGTGTATTGCTCGATTTGCCGAAAACCGACCTCGTCGACCTTCTGCTGTCGCTAGGAGATAATGATGATCAAGTACTTAAGGAAATTCATCGGTTTTTAGAAGGCTGATTGTCAGCGAATAGCTTCCAAAATGATTAGGAAATTAACATACCTATTGAAGTCAGCAAACGGAGGCATTTAGTTGATTTAATGGTATACAGATGAATGGAAGTATACAGTATGGCAGCTTCCAACGATGCAAATAGTGGAATAAGAATTATTCCTTATGATGAAGCTTTCTATCCAGATATTCATAGAATGTATATTGAAGAAGGATGGAGGAATCTCGCCGAAAACGTTTCGGATACAAAAGCAGCTTGGAACCATTCATCCATTGCGTTCATAGCAGTCACAAAAGAGGACGAAGCCGTAGCGTGCCTGAGAGGTTATACGGATACTATTGTAACTGCATTTATTTGTGAAATGCTTGTAGAGAAGAAATTTAGAGGCTTGGGTATTGGTACAGAATTCTTGAATTTTGTACATAACCTTTATCCGAATACGCGCATTGAGCTGTTAGCAACAGAATCATCCCGAACCTTTTATGAAGATGAAGGCTATCGCACGTTTTATGGTTTTAGAAAGTCTTATTGAGGTACTCTGGTAAATTAGGAGACCAGTTCAACTGGATTTTCACCTTCAAATTTTGTGGAAACAGTAGAAAAACAGTTCGTCTGGAAGACTACTCTGCATAGGGCGTAAGCTGTAAAACACACTTTCCAACTTTAGGATCGTGTGTTTTTGGCATTTATACACAATAGTTCTTAAACAACTCGGGTAGTGCTTTTGTATATGGCTGTAACATATATAAACTGTGGAAGGAGAGAATAATCGAATGTAACAGAATATTCATAAATGTCAATAATAAATCTAGCTTATTTTCATTTTGTGACCTATACTAATAGTTAGAATCGTTCAGTACGAAAGTATCACAAAAAATAGGAGGGTTGTCTATGAATCGATTCATGAAGAAGTTCGGTTTTATTTTTGTTTTAGCTTTATTGCTCCAGCTTACTGCGTTTCCTCTGCAATTCCAGGCGGCGGAAACTGACGCTGGTGGTCCTACTTGGGTCAAGCCAGTGAATTACTTAGCACTGGGGGATTCGCTGGCTTATGGTATATCATCTGAGGGAATGCCAGGGAAAGGCTATCCAGATTTTCTCGCACAATCATTAGATGACATGAAGATGCTGTCCGCGTCGAACAAAGGATTTGCTTATCCTGGATTTACTGCGACAGATGTTTTAAAAGACTTAAATGACAATGTCACTAAGCCAAGTGCCGGCATCCATCAGTCTGGCCAAAACATCGCATTGCATCAAGCAATTCAGGATTCAACCCTTATTACAATTAGTGTCGGTGCAAACGATATGCTGAAGCATATTAAAATCGATCCTGCTACAGGGGTTCCGCAATTCGATATGGCACAGATTACAAGTGCCATTCAACAAGTCGGAATGGAATATAATCAGATCTTAAAAGCAATTCATGAGATTAACCCGAACGTTCAAGTGTATGTCATGGGGTACTACAATCCATTCCCAACACTTGCAGCAGACTATCAGCCGCAACTTGCACAGTTGTTAGCAGGTTTGAATGGATCGATTCAAGCAGGGATGCAAGGAACTTCTGCTGTTTTCGTTCCAACCAGTGAGCAAATTGCTAAGGATTACAAAAGGTATCTGCCGAATCCAGCAAATATTCACTTAAGCGAAGCCGGATACAAAGTGATTGCGGATGAGTTTGGCACTCAGCTGAAAGCAACTTATTCTTGGGTTCCTAAGGATGCATTAACTGCAAAACTTAAAGGCGATGGCACAGCAGCACTTACATGGAAGCCAGCGACGGATACCAAAAAAATCATGGGGTATGGCATTTATATGAATGAGGAACTCATTGGCCAAGTTGGCGCAGATGTTCTCACCTATGATGTACCGAATCTTAAAGCGAACACAGATTATCAGTTTAAAGTGGTAGCTGTAAACGAAGACAAGGTTGCATCTGCTGACAAACCAACGGCTAAGGTTACAACGAAAGCAACAGAAACACCAGGACCGATTCTTTTTAAAGATATTCAAAATCACTGGGCAAAGTCCTATATAGAAAAAGCAGTGGATGCAGGGATCGTCTCGGGGTATTCAGATGGTACATTCAAACCGGATCAGACGTTAACGCGTGTTCAAGCCACTTCAATTATTGTCCGGACACTTGGTCTGAAACCAACAACGCCAGCACCATTTAAAGACATTAGTCATTTCTCAGAACAGATTCAATCGGAAGTTGCAGCAGCGTCCCAATTTGGAATTGTGTACGGTGTCAACGGAGAGTTGAAACCGAATGATCCAGTCACTCGCGTACAACTCGCAGCGATGCTGAACAGAACATATACGCTGGTGAAAGGGAAGCCATACGTTGCAAAAGCACCAGCACCCTACAAAGATATTTCCGGCTATAGTACTGAAGCGCAAAATTCGATTGCGATGTTACATGAGTTTGGCATTGTACATGGATCGAACGGGAAATTCCTTCCTGGAGATGGAACAACTCGCGGTCAAGCAGCAAAAATACTTGTTAGTTATTCGAAGTACCTTCAGTAGAATGGAACCTCATCTGCTGTTGCCCTCAATGAGCGGTCATATACCGTCTCGCTGGGGGCATTTTTGTGTGGAAAAGGATGATTGGCAATCAGTAGCCACTTAGAGAACCAAGTTCAACTTATACAACAGCTTTGTGAATAGCCGCTGGAAGTAAAAAAACTTAAGAAAAGTTTCTGTTGAAATAATTGCTGGCATATAGGGAAAGCTTCCGAATGAATGACAAAAAAAGATGGAGGGTATGATATGACTGGAACCTATCCGAAACCGAATGATCCTGCAGACAATAAGAAACGGCTCAACAAAACAATTGGCAATATGGAAGCTGCCGTGGAAGCGATGAAGTTTGCAGAAGGTAAGGAATTTGAAAAAATCAAAGAGAAAAATGAACGCAGAAAAGAAAGCATGGAAGAGTTGAAAAATGAAATCCATGAAGAAGATCAGTCACGTATTAATGGATATTCGTGAAAGTCAGGAAATGTGCGCGTTTCTTATTAAGAAATGCGCACATTTTTAATAGCATCGAATGAATCCTACATAGGTAAAATGCAAGAAAGCTGTCGAAGAGCATCTTCATGCAAGTTTAGGTGTTTTGAGTGACAATCCTTGATCAATAGTGCAAACTTACCCATAGATAAGTCGGCTATCTTATAAAAATGAATGAGGTCATTTAAATGAACAAACCAATTATTATAATAGGTGCAGGAGTAAGCGGTTTGCGGGCAGCGTCTCTCTTGCAAACACAGGGAGTTGAATATATCGTATTCGAAGCCAGAGATCGTATTGGGGGAAGGATACTTAGTAAAGAAATTGAACAAAGACCTGACCTGGGCCAGTTTGACCTGGGCCCGACTTGGTTTTGGCCTCAACGGGAACCTGTTATTAAAAAACTTGCAGATGAACTCAATTTGGAGACGTTTGAACAATTTACAGAAGGTGATATCCTTTTTGAACAGTCTGAAGCAGGGCTAGTTCAACGTCACCAATTACCCGATGGAGCAATTGAAGAGTCAACTAGAATTCATGGCGGCATGGGGGCTCTTGCAGAAGCACTCGCTCAAAAGATACCGGCGAATAACATTCAATTATCTGCTCAGGTGACTAAAATCTCAAAAGAAAAAAATGGAGAAATTACGGTGAAGGTAATTCGAAAAGATGGAAGTATAAATTATCTGCAAGCAGAAACTGTTATTTTTGCACTTCCTCCTAGACTTATAGTCCGTACTATAACTTTTTCACCTGCACTTTCAGACGAGCTGAGAACGAGTCTGTTGAGTGTGCCTACTTGGATGGCAGGGCAAGCTAAGGCACTTGCAATTTATGAACAGCCTTTTTGACGGAGTGATGGGTTATCGGGACAAGGGATGAGCCGGGTGGGGCCTCTGCAAGAGATACATGACGCTTCTCCTGAACTTGGAGCCGGGGCACTATTTGGCTTCTTCGGTATGACCCCAGAAAATCGTCAGAAATTAGAAGAAGAACAGATACTCGAAATGGTTGTGGAGCAGCTGACTAGAATGTACGGGTCTGCAGCAGCAAATCCGCTTGCCGTTTTTTTCAAAGATTGGTCAAACGATTCAAATACGTCTGTTGAAGAGGATTCAATCCCGTTAAATTTTTTCCCGGCTTACGGACCGCCGGGCAGCACGGGTGAATGGGGAGACTCCATTCACTTTGCAGGTACGGAAAATTGTTCGTATTCTGGCGGACATATAGAAGGAGCATTACGTTCAGCAGAAAGGGCGGTTGCTGAAGTTCTTAAAAAAAATAGGATCCGTGAAAAACTTTGAAAATTATTTTCAATACGTGAGGGGAATTAATCATGAACCGATTAAAATCTATAGAAGAGTGGAACGCGTTATTGGAGAATTCCGATGAGCAGCCGTTTCTTTTATTTAAATTGAGCGTGACGAGCTTAAGCAGTGTAACAGCTAAGAAAGAAATGGAGTCCTTAGTAACAGACCTTCCGAGATACGTAGTAATTGTACAAATGGACAAGAAAGTTTCCAATGCAGTTGAAGCGGATACAGGAGTAAAACACGAAACCCCGCAGGTATTGATCATCCAAGATAAGAAAGCGATTTGGCAAGCGACCCGCTATCAGATCAAACAATCAATTGTTCTAGATGCAATTGAGTCTTATTGTTGAGCATTCGCTAGTGCATCATGGAGGGAATGCCAGTACTGCTGCCTTTCTACTTAAAACGAAGAAACCACTTAGCTTTGAAATGCGCTAAGTGGTTTTTGATATAGTAAAGGATTTAGTTGACTTCCGTACAACAAGCAGAATCATTATTTACCGCCAAACTCGTTATAAAATCGATCATCTTTTCTTTTTTCGATAAACGTCCAAACCACATAAATGACAATTGTAAAACCGGCAATCAAGAAGAAGGAGTTAAATACGAATTCAAAGTCCATATCGTTTACGGTCCGTTTGGCAATCCCTGCTTGGTCAAGGATGGTATAACTCGATTTGTCGTAATCCATAAATAGGAATGAAAGAATGATTCCAATCATACCACCGCCTAACAGTGACAGCGAAAATTTTTTCATGACGGATACACCTCCTGTTAACAGTATATCACGTTTTTAGATTATTGCGTCAACAGGAAGTGGAGTGTATGAGTAAAAAATCGTTCATTCCGAATGCTTTCTAGCGGTTCGCGGCCAGATGAAATAACTTGCCGAAATGATGATGTCGGCGATTAAAATAAGAGTCCAGAGTTTCAAGGTGTTTTGGTACTCTGCTGTCTGTTCAGGAGTGTTGATATACCAGACAACAAATAGAATCATGAGCGCTCCAATAGCGAAAGCGAGCACATGCCGTAACGAACCTTTCATGGAATGGATCGCATGGGCATAACCTGTTCTCCGAATCGGTTTCGGCCCTTCCTTTGTTACATAGTATTGAAAGCGTTCGTCTGCCCACTGAATCATGCTTTTGCCGAATGCGAGTGAAATTCCGATGTAAAGCGGTGCAATGGAGTGTGCGACTGTCGCAGTGGCGCCGCGATATAGATCTGCTGCAGTGACGATAAAAAGCGTGAGATCAATTAGTGGGATCAGAGCCAGGATGAATAGTCCAAGTTTCTTCTTTTTAAATAGATAACGGGTAACGAGTCCTGCTAATATGACTGCCCAAAAACTAATTTCACACGCAATGATAATTGCCGCAATCCAGTTCATGCGTCACTCTCCTTTATAGCACAGTTGTATTAAAAAGAATTATACAGGCTGCTTCTTTTTAGTACAACTGTTTTTAAAAACTGATAAACTAAACATATGCCTAAAATTGTAGATCATGATGAACGGAAAAAAACAATCGCTGAAGCAATGTGGCGTGTCATTTTGGATAAAGGGATGGAAGGGGCGACAGTACGAAATATAGCGGATGAAGCAAAACTCTCACTGGGTGCGCTTCGGTATTATTTTAAAACCCAAGATGACTTGCTCGTATATGCGATGGAGTTAGTTCAAAAACGCGCATCAAAACGAATAGAAGCGGTGCTGCAGCAGTCTTTATCCCCCCGTGAATTAGTTATTGCCGTGATTTTAGAAATTGTGCCTGTCAATACAACGACAAGAATTGAGATGGAAGTGTGGTTTGCATTTATCGCATACGTGAAACATCGAAGCGATACACTTGTTGTGCCAGACGATCAGATATTGCAAATGACGGAAAAGCTGATGTACTTTTTACAAGAGAACCAGTTATTGAAGCCGAATTGTGAGTTAGAACGAGAGATAGAACGGTTATATGGCCTGATTGACGGCCTTGCGATTCATGCCATATTGGATCCAGACCGGTTAGATCCGGATCGGGTGAGGAAGACGATTGAGTATCATATTGACTCGATTTGTCGATAAGGTGTTCTGGATTACAGGTTGAAAGGAGTAATCGGATGAAGATTGGAATCATTGGAACCGGAAACATTTCTACGTTTTTACTGGATCAAGTGAAAGAGAATAACGACTTTGATGGAGAAGTTGTTGCGATCTTTGGACGGAATCAGGAAGCCGGTATGCAATTGAGTGAACGTTTCGGGGTCGAGTTTCATATGGATTTCGAAAAGTTCTTGGAAAGTCCAATGGATATTGTCGTTGAAGCAGCTACAGGAGAAGCTGTTAGATTATATGCAAAAGACATTCTGGGAAGTGACAAAGACTTAATTGTCAGCAGTGTTGGTGCTTTTAGCGAAATTCAATTTCTAGACGAAATAAGCGCACTTACAAAAAAGAATGGCAGGCATTTGTATCTTCCATCAGGGGCGATTGGCGGCTTGGATTTACTGAAATCTGCCAATGCGTTGAACGGGTTGAAGCGTGTCCAGATTACAACCCGGAAATCTCCTGCATCGCTCGGGATGGATGGGGACTGTCCGGAAGAGGTACTATTTGAAGGATCTGCTCGTGAAGCTATACAGCGATTCCCGAAAAACGTAAATGTTGCGCTCGTTTTAGCGTTAGCGAGTATCGGTGTTGAGAGGACGAGAGTGCGAGTGATTGCAGATCCTGCAATCGCGCGAAATACACATACGATCGAAGCGGAAGGAAGTTTTGGCAACATGCATCTGAAAGTCGAGAATAATCCGATGCCGACGAATCCAAAAACGAGCCTGCTAGCAGCCTTAAGTATTCTAGCAGCGCTGCAAAACAAAGAGGATTCCGTGAAAATCGGAAGCTGAACGAAAAAACCGTTCCAATTTGCAATATGCAAATGGAACGGTTTTTTTAGTGAGTTCTTTCAGAAACGTGCTGAGCAGCAGTGTTGTTCTTTTTTTTCTTGTGCACCGCCATGGATAACGAAATGGCTGCACAAACAAACGCGATAATGACGATGAACCCCCCGACTGCCGGCATGCTCGTAACACTTCCAGTGTGACTGAATGCAATCCCGCCAACTCCTGAGCCTAGCGCAATTCCGACTTGAAGTGCGGAATTGTTAAAACTCTGGTGGATATCAGAAGATACAGGATCCGTTTGAATGATGTAATCTTGCTGAGCTGGTGCAAGAGCCCAGCTGAGCGCGCCCCAAATCATCATGACGATGATGAAAACAGGCATTGAAAATGTTGAGTAAGGCAAGACGAACAGGCTGATAGAGAACGCACCTAAGATGATTAAAATACTCTTTTGAGAGCCAATTCGCGTAGCGAGTCCACCACCGAATGCTCCGCCCGCAACTGCTGCGATTCCGAATAAGAAGTAAAACACACTAATGGATGAAGAGCTAAGGTTCATCGTCGTTTCAAGAAACGGTGTGAAATAGGCGTATACTGAATAATGTCCTGCGAGCATAAACATTGTTGCTAAATGGGCAAAGACGATTTTTTTGTTCGCTAATGCTTTCAGCTGTTCACGAAGCGGCTGAACGTCACCCGTAGGGATTTTATCGAAAAACTTGCTGATCAATAAAAGGGTACCGATGGTTAAAATAGCGATACCAAGGAAAACCGTGCGCCATCCGAATGCATTCGTAATGACAATTCCAATAGGAACTCCGAGTACGAGGGATGAACTGATTCCCATATAGATATACCCTAGTGCTTTTGCCCGTACATGCGGCTTAGAAATGCGGGCAGTGATGGTTAACGACAGCACGATGACTAACGCAGCACTTGCTGCTGTCAGAATTCTTGCAGTCATCATCATTGCAAAAGTTGTGCTGAAATAGGTGAATACGTTTCCGAGGAAAAATACCGATAATGTTACTAAATATAACTTCTTCCGTTCTATTTTAGCTGTGAGTGACAGCAGCACGGGTCCTGCGATTGCATAGACCAATGCGAATATTGTAATGAGTTGACCGGCCGTTGCAATCGAGACTTGCAGGTCTTCAGCAATTACAGGCAAAATACCGCCTACAACTAACTCAACCAAGCCCACTGTGATTGCCGAAATGGCCAATAAAAATACGCGAATGTCCAACTGATCTCCTCCTGCTATTGTTCAATATCAAATTTGGTCATACAAAAAAGTCCCGACTACAAAAATTCTTTTGTAGTCAGGACTTAACGGATCCTGGTAGAGACCCTCGAACCATATTATCGAGGTTATACAGATTGATTTTAGTATGAAATTTTTCCTTCTCATTAATTTATCACGAAAAATTGTGGATGGCAAGGGTAAGACGTCTGACAACCTTAAAAAATGTTGGATTGTCACGTAAGCAAGGCCTCTTTTGTATAAGTTGCAAATACATAGGTGTAAAAATGAACTTTTTATCCGCTTGGAAACTCATATAAGGGAGAGGTGAGCGAATGAGAATTGTCAAGTTGGTCAAGAAAGCCAAAAAGGGAAGTAAAGAAGCGCTGTTGCAGCTTATTAGCGAGCAGCAAGATGCTTACTATCGACTGGCCTTATCGTATATGGGCAATTCTCATGACGCGATGGATGCCATGGAAGATATGATTGTAAGCCTGTATCATTCAATTCCCCAACTGAAAAAAGAAGAATCCTTTTATAGCTGGAGCAAAACGATTCTTGTCAATCGTTGCAAAAAACTGCTGCAACAGCAAAACAGGGTCATTCTTATGGAAACCACTGAAGAAAATTCAGAAACACCTATCAACTTTTCCGATGACACTAACTCTTTCACACAGGCTGAGCAGCGGCTGGATTTGAAAGACATGCTGAGTACACTTAACGCGAGCCAGCAAGAAGCAATCGAATTAAAATACTTGCATGATCTGGACCTTCAAACAATTGCCGACATGACAAACGTATCCATCGGAACCGTGAAATCCCGTATTTTTCAAGGGTTAAAGAAAATGCGTGACCAATTCGGAGGTGAATGGAATGGATGAAGTGGAAAAGTATTTAGCAAAAGAAAAGGAACAGTTAGAGAGTCGAAAAGCTCCTGAAGAACTAAATGAGCGTTTACGCCTGGCATTAGAACAAGTACCTCCGCGACGTAAAACCAAAGCGCCCAAATGGATAGCTCTCGCGGCAGCGATCATGATCCTTTCTTTTGTAAGCTATAACTACAATGCATTTGCTTACTATGGCAAAAAATTGCTTGGTTATGATGAATTAATGACGGAAACGCTAGCTCAATTGAATGAAAAAGGAAGTGGCCAGGCGATCGAGAAAAAGGTGATTCTCTCAGATGGGACTGAGCTGTACTTGGATGGGTTGTTGACAGATGAAAACCAATCTATTCTCTATTACACAGTGAAAAATCCAAAAGGGGTAGTGGAGGAATCTTATTTTGACTTAATTCGCGGTTCATGGACCAAGGCGTTTGCGACTTATGGTACATCTTCTGAGAATGAAGATGGAACAGAGATAAAAGGAATTCAAGCATTCGAAGCAGTGAGTCCGTTTGCTAAAAAACTAACGTTAGAGTATAGATACAACGAAGGAACTGAGCAGGAAGAAATTACTTTTCCTTATAATCCTAAGCTAGCCATGCAAACTGAACTGAAACAGTCGATACGTAAAAAAGTACACGTTGACCAGGGGACGATCCGTTTTGACTCAATCACAGCGACACCAAGCCGAACTACCATTAAAGCAAAAGTGAATGTGGATAACTTTGACCGCATTCAGTTAGGGGGAGGAGGCGTTCAATTACTCGCGAACGGAAAACCGGTTGATCTGACTGGGTCTAGCTCTAAGTCTGCAATTTTCGGGCAAGATCTTGAACTTTACTATGACCGGTTGCCGAAGGATCTAGACACATTGGAGTTAGTGGTGGACAAATTTGCAGGTTACCAATCGCTCAACGAAGCGATTGCGTTATCCGGAGGCGATGACCAATCTGAAGAAATCCATGGTAAGAAGCTGATCATTCGTAAAATCGAAAAAGGAACGGACGGTATTCATGTAACGATTGCGACGGAACAAGACATCTTATTAGAAGGTGTCTCCATCCAGTCAAAAGGGAAATCCACTCCTCTTCAGACAACACTGCGGGCGGATCTTCTTGATGTTGAAAATGGAGAAACGTACAATGAGCGAGTTTTGCTCTTTAATACCGATAAATTGCCGGATACTTTTTCGATTGAAGGCATGCACTATGCTAAGAGGTATGGAGAACGCATTCAAATTATAGGCAATAAGAAAACCGTTGAAGGAAACTAAATTCCTTCAACGGTTTTTTCTGTTGTTCGTGTTACCATAATGTATAGAATTGCGTTGCAAACATTGGAAGACATACGCCGGTGAGAAGGAGGCTCAGTCAATGGGAACTTGGTTTCCAAAAATATACGATGCAGCGATGAAACCGCTGGAAGCGTCCCAGTTTAAAAAAATTAGAAGGGACCTCGTTGAAAAGGCAGAAGGACGGGTATTAGAAATAGGATCAGGAACGGGGATTAACTTCCCCTACTACAAGAATGCGCTTCAAGTGGATGCGATTGAACCCAATCCCTCAATGAGCAAGCGGTCGGATGAACGGCTAAGATGTGCACAAGTTCCGATTCAAATCCATGAATCCGGTGCAGAATCCCTGCCGTTTGCGGACGATACATTCGATACTGTCGTTGCCACACTTGTATTCTGCACAATCCCGGAGCCGTTGAAAGCACTCGCGGAAATTCAGCGGGTGAGTAAACCGGGAGCCCGCCTGTTGTTTTTCGAACATGTCCGGATGGAACCCATCTTGCTCAGCAAGACGCAAGATTTCTTGAATCCTTTGTGGGAGAAGATTTGCGATGGATGCCAGTTAAATCGAGATACACTGGATTTGATTAAAAAATCGGGGATTGAAGTTGCGAAGATAGAATCATATTATGCAAAGTTATTTTTGTATATTGAAGGGATAAATGGAATGACGGAAAGGGAGAAGTATGATGAATAAATGGCAAGAGCGTTTTAATCAGACGGAGTATGTATTTGGCAAAGAGGCGAATGTGTTCATACAAGAAGCAGCGGAGCGATTTACAATTGGAAAGAATGTGCTTGCGGTTGCTGAAGGCGAGGGAAGGAACGCAGTCTTTTTAGCGGAACAAGGGTGTGACGTCACGATTTGGGATTTTGCCCAATCCGGATTAGACAAAGCCCAGGCCCTTGCGAAGGAAAAGGGCGTTCAGCTGAAGACGAAGGTTCAAGACTTGCAGGAAGCGGATTGGTCAACAGATGAATACGACGCAGTCATTTGTGTGTTTGGTCATTTCAATCCAGAACTGCGGATGCAGACATTGAAAGGCATTCGTCAAGCCGTGAAACCGGGCGGACTGTTTGTGACGGAAGTCTATGCAAAAGAGCAAATCGATTACGGAACAGGCGGACCGAAAGATATTGCGTATTTGTATGAACTGGCGGATTTTGATGTGTTCTCAGATTGGGAGCATTTACACTTTGAAAAGAAAGAAGTCGTGCGCGAAGAAGGTGCCGGGCATAGCGGGTTGTCTTCAGTCATTCAATTTGTTGGACGGAAAAAGTAAGGAATGCAAAAGCCGAGCACTGCGCTATACACTGCGCAGTGCTCGGCTTTTAATCATCAAATTGCTTCGCGTACTCGGTCAAACAACACATTATTTTCTAAATGGACATGCTGGAAGGTATCTTTTTCAAACTGTTCAAGGCGTGCATACACGAGTCGGTACGTGCCGCAGGCTTCCGCGGGAGGTGTGAAATTGTCAGTGATTTCCCGTAGTTCGTGAAGGAGCCGGCCAGCATTATCGTGCTCTTGTTCCAGTTCCGTAACATGAGGTTTTAGCTGCTCTCTCAGTTCGGGTGTCGGGTTTGCTAAAAATTCAAGAATGAGCGGGAAGATATTTTGGTCTTCATCGTCTGTATGATCAATCAGTTCAGTCCGCAGTATTTTAAAGATTTCTTGCACACGCAGCAAATGCGGATGGTTCTCTCCATGCACGCGTGCAACTTTTGTGACGTACGGAGCAAGCAATGGAAGTTCTTCACGCAAGCCAGTATGATATTTTTCTTGAATATGTGCAATAAGTGTTTTCTCCCCAAAGGAGGAAGGCTCCATTTGTGCACGGGTTTCTCGTTTCTCTTCGATTTCTTGAACACGTGTTAAGACGTCGGAAGGATCTAGGTTTCGCTGAGCAGCTGCCTCTTGCAATGAAATTTTACCGCCGCAGCAATAATCGATGCGTAAGCTGCGGAACAAGTCAGCACTTTGCGGGATAGCCGTGACAATATCAGAGACGTGTTGGTCGAGCGTTATTTGTGACAATGGAATTCCTCCTATTGGTTTAATTGATAATCGTTCTCACATCTAATCTTACTGATACTTGGCAGGTTTTCATATGAGGGAAATGCCTACTTTTAAAAATGAATACGAGTGACTGAGATTCACTGCGTTTTGTCGTTACTTTTCAGATCGTTTAGTTCAGTTCAGTTATTCATATTGAACAAGAATATGTGTAACGTATTCGTCGATTGAATTGATGACCATTTCATTAATCCCGACTTCATATGAATATCCGGTGAGTGTGACTCCTTGTTTTTTAGCGAATTTCAGTATATGTTCATAGGTTTCAGGAAGATGGTCCCAATTTCCTTTGCAAAAGGCTTGGATATAGCGTCCTGCAGGTTTGATGTGCACATTAAAATCTTTCGGTAACTTATCGACTTTTGTGAAGAAGCAATGATAATCATCAAAGTTGTGTGTCTTAAGTTTCTCAGAGGAAATCATCGTTCCATAGGTTTTGTTAAAGAAACGGGAATCTCGAATCTTCTTTGATTCCTTGAGTAGGATGCTCATATAGTCTTCGTCTTCAACTCCTGAAAGGGAAGGACCAAGAATTAGAAGTTCTTCTTTGCATTCAATAAGTTCAATTTGAGTCAGTTCTGAATGAGCGGCTAAGTTGAGCATTTCTTCTTTGCTTGTCAATAATCTTTTCAATTGGCGCAGACGGTCAATAGAGGTAGCTATCTCCTTTTTTTTACTTGTGATGATTTCTTGAAATGATTGAGCAGACCGGTTCTTCATAAACAACGTGACTTCCTCAATGGACATGTTGAGTTCTCTTAACGTCAGCAGCATTTCCAATGTTGGGCTTTGTGAATAACTATAATAGCGATAGCCGTTTTCTCCAACATGTATTGGAGAAAATAATCCGATGTCGTCGTAGTAATGGAGTGTTCTCTTGTTAAGATTATGCAATTTCGCAAATTGTCCAGCTGTGAACAGAAGCTGGTCTTGTTTTTTCATAAGTGGAGCCTCCTTGTTGACCTTACAGTTACTGTACAGTTTATCATGAATATCAGTAAGAGGAACAACAACTTTTTGGAGGATGTCAACATGAGACAGACAAGTATTCAATTTAGAGAAATTAAACGAGAGGATTATCCATCTCTTGAGAAGATTATTAGTGATACGTGGGAGTATGAAAGCTACTGTTCACCGCAAGTCGCCAAACAGATGGCGGCGTTCTATCTTGCGGGTTGTCTCGCAAACCAAACGTTCACGTGTGTTGCTGAAAATAATGGAGTGGCGGTTGGAGTGATCATGGCAAAAGTCGAAAAGAACTTCCAAACCCCATTGCGATATGCGACTCAAGCGATGTTTGCGACCGGAAATTTAAAACGAACAAAAGAAGGACGACATATTGCAAGTCTCTTTGAGGGTTTTGACAAGCTCAATCAGCAGCTGTTGAAACAGAGTGAATTGACATTTGACGGGGAGTTGTCCTTTTTCATTGTTGGCAGTGATCAGCGGGGGAATGGAATCGGCGGCGAACTGTACAAGAGATTTTTACAATATACACAAGCCGTCGGAATCGAAAATTATTATTTGTTTACCGACAGCGACTGCAATGTTGGATTTTATGAGCATCAGAGCCTTGTGCGTATGGGGGAAGAAATCCGCAATTTGAAACCGTATGTGGATGAGGACATGAACTTTTATTTATATGGACACCATGCGTCAGCCAAAGCTGAAAAACTGGCATAACTGCATTTTCCGGATTTCACAATGAGATCCGGATTTTCATGTTTTTACATATTGAAGACAGGTGAAGAAATTACTTTATAAACATGAAGAATGTCAAAAATGCTCAAAATTAGATAGCTATAAATCTAGTTTATTCGTATACTGAAATTAGCAGCAGATACATGACACTATTTTACAATGAGAGTCAGTGAAAACTAGTGAAGGGAGAAGAACAATATGAACAAAAAGGAGTTGTTTTTTATTCCTTTGGTCACTCTAGTGACGCTGATGTCTTTAGGTGCGTGTGCAGATGAGGCAAGTGAATTTATCATCTATGGAAACCATGAAAACATGAGTGAAACATCCAGGGATTATTTAATAAATTGTCTGGACGACAGGGGCATCGAGTTTAAACTGGATGCACAAATGAATATTCTAATTCAAGAGCGGGACCATGATATGGCAGTCGCTTCTTGTTCATAATCGTGCAGTCTGCAGTATCCTGAAGGGGATGCTGCAGGTTTTTTTGAAATAAAATGAATCGGAAATGAAGCGGCATCCGTCTATAGAAGAAAGGCAGGTGGATTCGTTCGTGAATATCGAAAAAGTGGTGGACGATTACAGCGATTATTTGCTTCGGGTCGCTTATGTCTATGTTAAGAATAAAAGTACAGCAGAAGATATCGTGCAAGACGTACTCATTCGTTACTGCCAACGGTCAGACCAGTTTAGGGAAGAAAGTTCTTTAAAAACCTATTTGGTTAAGATGACTGTGAATCGGTGCCATGATTATTTAAGAAGCTGGACACATAAACGAGTTTTATTGAAAGAAAAGATTATTGGAACGAAATCGATGAAAACGCCGGAAAGACGTTTGATTGAAGAGGAAACTACGGAATCTGTATTAACTGCTCTGCTATCTATGAAACTTATCTATCGTGAAGTGCTGGTGTTGTACTATTACGAAGAATCGTCAACGGTGGAAATTGCACAGATGTTAAATTCTCCTGAACCAACGATTCGAACGCGGCTTCAACGTGCCCGCATTCAATTGAAAGAGCGATTAGAAGAACAGGAGGGATTTTCTCATGGATTCGATTAAAGAACAGTTGAATATCGAGCTGCAAAGAATCATCTTCGACAATAAACGGAAACAAGAGCTCATTCACAACGTAAAAAACAGCCGGAAACCGAAAACACGCGGCTCTGTTTGGACATATCGAATTGTGCTTTCGTCCTTTGTATTGTTGTCTATGGCTTTTGTGTGGATCAACAGAAACGAAGAGAACCCTTCAACCGTTACACAAGCAGATGGCGGAGGGACACTGACCATTATAGATTTACTTGCATATGACTCGGTGAAGACGCTGCTGCTGGCAAGCTCGTTTCTCATCATCTACGGCTTGTGTAAACGCAGTATTCGAAAAGAAGGAAGAACGCTGCCTGTCTGTGCGAATTGCGGGGCTGGGTGGTCTCGGAAGCTGGCATTGAAAAAAGCATTCAGAAATGAAAAGACTGCGTGTCCGAATTGCAGTGAGATGAATTACCAAACGAGAAAGTCCAGGAAAAAAATGAGCTTATTCCAACTTTTCATTCCTGTGATGATCATCGCAGCAAACTTATTTGAACATGGCATATATGGAGTGTTTATCTACCTTGCATTCCTAACTCTATTAAACATCCGCTTGGTTCCGTTCTATGTGGAATTGCAGCTGGAGGATCCGATGAACGAACCATTGTGGTGAGAAGGATAAGGCCGTATCCATTCCAAACAGATGGATATGGTTTTTATTTTTCAAAAGTGGAGGGGCTGCTGTTTACTGCGGCCGGTGAAAAGGGAATAGATGACCAGGAAGAAAAGGATGGAGGAACGCGGATGAAACAGTTCATGCAGCTGATTGGTATCGGACTGGCAAGCGGCGCAGTGTTAGCGGCACTCATGCAGTTGGTCTATACACTAACAGGAAATGAAGCGTATATCCTTCTGTATAATGTCGACTACTTTCCGATTATCCATATCTGGCAGGACAGCACCTGGTTTGGCATCGTCTTTCACTTCGTTTTTTGCATTGCGAGTGTCATCGGTTTGTTCTACATATTGAAATTGTTCGGCTGGCAATACAAAATGTGGCCGTATGTTGCGGTCTATACTGCAGGGAGCGGTATTTTATATTTCTTGACGCTGCTTACCGATCAGCCTCCAGCTGCGGATGACGGGATGGCTTGGTTCTACTGGACATTGAGTCATTTGGTGTTCAGTCTGATTGTGGCAGGAATGATCGTCAGATTTACGAGTCGAAGCAAGTACTAGATCGGATTCCGTTTACGAATAGTGCCAAAAAGAGGAGTAATCAGTTGGATGCAGAATAACAATATTATACAGATTGGCTTTAGGAGGTTTCGAACATGAAGTTAGCAGAAGCTTTAATCGCAAGGGCGGATTATCAGAAACGAATTGAACAGTTAAAAAAACGAATTCTAATGAATTTGAAAGTTCAAGAGGGCGATGCGCCTTATGAGGATCCGAATGAGATGCTATCGGAACTCGCGGAAATCCGTCAAGAGCTTACCTCATTAATTAAAAGAATTAATCGAACCAATTGCGAAATTAAATTTGATGAAGACCGAACACTTGCGGATGCATTAACTGAACGTGATCAGCTTTTTGATCAGCGATCGGTCCTAGCAAAAGTGGTGGAAGAGGCATCCCAGCATGTTGATCGATACAGCCAGTCTGAAATTCGAATCATTAGTACAGTAAGCGTAAAGGCACTCCAAAAACAAGTCGATCAGTTATCGAAAGCCTATCGGGAAATAGATACGAAGATTCAGGGGATGAACTGGAATATTGATCTACTAAACTAACTCAACACAGTCGGTAGCGAGAGGTTGTAAAGGTGAGTGCAAACCCGCCAACAGGGAGAGTTGGATCACGAAAAGCAGCGGGGCCTGCTTTGCGGCTAATGACCGCAGAAAAGTGATGCCCAGTAAAGTGACACCAGTACAATTAGATTGTCAATGTAACTACCATGCACTAATTTACAGCTCTTCGCGAGGGTGGGTTCGGGGACTGCATACATAAAAAAAGCATCTGTTGAACGCGGAACAGATGCTTTTTTCACTATATGGACGCTAGCATAAAGAAGAAGGCAATTAAGATGATCCATCCGACGAAACTTAGTGCAAAAGCGATGCCCATCAGGATTCCAATCGTTCCGAATCCTTTCCAGGCAGAAAAGTTGTGGACAATCCCAATTGCTTTTGACATGATCACAGTTCCATATACGGATAGGCCCATCAATCCTAAAAATAGAATGGGTGACAGTGCGAAAAGGACGACAAACACCGTCGCAGCTGCATCGGACTCTGCGTATCTGAGTATGATTAACGCAACCATCATAGCCCAGGAAAAAGGCAGAATGTAGATCGCTGTTAGTGAACCTAACGGAACAACCGCAAGCATTTTTTTATAAGTTCCTGTACCGCCCAGCCACTTGCCGATCCATGTATAGAGTGCACTATTCAAAAACCAGCCGGCAGTTGTCAGGATAAACAATCCGAAAAACGCGATAGGAAGGATTACTAAAAGTGGAATCTCTTCTATGAAAAGCATCTGCGTGATGGTGAGCGGTGCAATTGCAAGTGAAGCTAAAATGAGAATGAGATAGCTATACGATAGGGTCTTATGATTGAGTACATAGTGGATCGTCTCTGTCGGACGACTCCAAATGGATAAAAACGGATTCAATGGAAAACTCCTCTCTGTTAAACTCTACTCTCTACTGTACTACAGCGGGTTGCAGAAAGATTCACATTTTCGTAATCTTAATTAAATGGCAAGCCTGAAAAACTTAATGAAGTTGTACCAATGCAGCTATAAACAGGTAGAAAAAGAAATGAGGATTTCTATGAGAATTGAAGCGAAAACCATTGAAGAATATGTTGAACAGCTTCCTGAAGAGCGACAGCAAGCAATGGAAAAACTGCGTCTGACGATTAAAGAAAACTTGCCGGTCGGATTTGAAGAAACGCTCTCCTATGGCATGATTGGATATGTTATCCCGCATCGTATTTATCCGGATGGGTATCACTGCAAACCGGAAGAACCGCTGCCATTTCTAAGCATAGGCTCTCAGAAAGATTTCATCGGTCTTTATCATATGGGGATCTACGCATTTCCTGAAGTGCATGATTGGTTCGTTGCAGAATATCCAAAGTACGTGAAGACAAAACTGGATATGGGGAAAAGCTGCATTCGATTAAAAAAGATGGAAAACATCCCATATGAGCTGATTGCTGAGTTATGCAGGAAGATTTCAGTTGAAGCGTATATTGCCCATTATGAGGCGGCATGGAAGAAATAATCATAAAGGCGCTGAACTGTTCGCGGGGTTCAGTGCTTTTTTGTGTGCGATAAAAAGGTTTTGAAAAATTGGTTTTCAATATGAACTATTTCCGTGCAGCAGAGTCTAATGAATAACAAGAGCAGGAGCGAGGTGGTAAAGGCATGGATGAGATGGAAGTCAGTCGTAAAGCAATTAAGGGGGATGAGACAGCGTTTCTTGCACTTATGCGACAGCATAAAGAGGATTTGTTGAGAACAGCCCTCGCATTTTTGAAAAATGAACACGATGCATTAGAAGCGCTTCAAGAAGTGACCGTGCGAGCCTACCATAAAATCCATACTGTGAAAGAGCCTGCGTATGCGAAGACGTGGCTCATCCGGATCATGATGAATTATTGTCAGGATCAGCTGAAACGGCAAAAACGGTTTCATCCAAGAGAAACTGCAATTGACCAGCAGGGAATTGAAGATGCCTCACAACTTGAACTAAAGGAAGCCCTTGCTGCCCTTCCTGAAAAAGAACAACAGCTCATCTACCTTAAATACTTTCAAGATGTAAAAATTAAAGACATTGCCATACTCGAAAATATTCCGGAAGGCACGGTAAAGTCCAGACTGCACAAAACGCTGCGGTCATTGCGAGCTTATTTTGAAGATGAAGGGGGAAAGGAGCATGTATGAGCGGGAAGAAAAGAAACTGCGTGAATTGAAGCACAAGATGGAACAGGGGACTCTCCCATTAGAACAAGCCGACCAAATGATTCTTGCTGGGATTGCAAAAGCAAAGGCTGATCGAAGCAAGCAGAAACGACGCAGAAAGCGAATCACATGGACGGCTGCACTGGCAGCGATCCTGATCCTGACCTTTGTAACTTCAATCCGAGTGTCTACCGCGTTTGCCAACACCGTTGCGTCTATTCCGGGAATGGAGCCTTTCGTCGCCATGATTCAACAAGACAAAGGCCTGCAGGCGATTTTTAAAGAGGACTATTATCAGGAAATCGGAGCCTCCCAAACTGTTGGGGATGTCACGATGACCATTGACGGCGTTATTTTGGATGAAACAGGGATGAATGTCTATTATACGATTGAATCAAGGAAAAAGATGAAAACAGCGAGTGTCCATACAATTGAAATCACCAATTCAAGACCTATGCCTGAAGCAGGGATCTCGTATGGGGGGATGGACGCAAATGATGTATATTCTTATCAGGAAAATATGGAGATCACATTTTCAAAACGGAATGTCTTTAACGATCTGAATTTTACCGTAGACGCGGAAATGAAGATTGATGGAAGAATAGAACCATTTTCAATTCCATTTAAGGTGCCTGAACAAACGAAACCAAGTAAGCCCTATGTATTGAACAAAGTAATGGAACTGGATGGACAGCACTTCACCATCGATGAAATTGTGATTTCTCCCATGCGTGCAAGCGTGCAAATAACATTTGATCCGGACAATACGAAAAAAATAGTGTCATTTGAAGATATGCGGCTGGTAGATGAAAAAGGAGAAGTATGGGGTAGAATTGCTAACGGAGTCACAGCTTTTGGCAATGAAAAAGGAAAGACGACCCACACATTCTTCCTGCAGAGCAACTACTTCTCCACACCTGAAAAACTTTATCTGCAAATCAATAAGGCGCAAGCAATCAAACAAGAACAAGCTTTTATCGAAGTGAATACGGATACAAGAGAGTTGCTGGCATTTCCAGATGGGCCAGAATTGCAGCTGGTGGATGCGAACCGAAATGGGATTGACCTGTTGCTATCGGTACAAGATTTTAATCATGATCCATTTACCACTGCAATAGACGCTCAAGGAAAAGAAATTTCAATTTCTTCATTCAGCCTATATGGGGAAGGAGACGCGACTCACTGGAGTCCGGCATTTGAAACAACTTCCTATACGAATCCAATCCGTCTTGAACTTCATGCATATCCGACATACATCGAAGGAGATGTGAAAGTCGAGGTGAAGTAATCGAAAAAGCCGCAGCTCTCTTGAAGAGCGCTGCGGTTTTTACAATTACTTTTTCTTATTCGATTGCTGATTTTTGTCGTGATTGGTTTTATTATTTTTGTTCTTCACTTTCGCATCAAATTCAGGAGCAAATTCCGTATCTGCGTTGTCCAGCGGATTGTTGCTGTTGCTGGCACTCGCATCTAGGTCTTTGTTTTGATACGTATCAAATGGGTTGTGCGTTCGTTCGTTCATCGTTTTTGGGTTGTTTTTGTTCCCCATGCAGGCTCACCTCCTATAGGTAAGATGCGTGGAAAGAGGGAGAATCATACATTCGCAGAAATTTAGGAGTGGGGAATGGCGGGCCTGTCTAGCTGTGATAGGGGAGTCAGCTATGCCCGCTTCTTCAAATTAAATAAGTCACGGTCGTGTTCCATCATTTTGGCTTCGAAGTAATGCATATCTTCTTTCGTGACAACTTCATCCAATTTTGTAAGTGTCTCTTGACGAAATTCGATTAGCTGTCCTGTTTGTTTGAAAATGGCATCTGATTTACTTTCGATACGATTTAATTGACCTTGCATGCCATCCATCTGACTCTGCATGCCGTCCATTTGTACTTGCATGCCATCCGTCTGACTCTGCATGCCGTCCATTTGTACCTGCATGCCACCCATTTGACCTTGCATGCCGTCCATTTGTACTTGCATGCCATTCGTCTGACTCTGCATGCCGTCCATTTGTACCTGCATGCCACCCATTTGACCTTGCATGTCGTCCATTTGTACCTGCATGCCATTCGTCTGACTCTGCATGCCGTCCATTTGTACTTGCATGCCATTCGTCTGACTCTGCATGCCGTCCATTTGTACTTGCATGCCACCCATTTGACCTGCCATACCGTCCATTTGTACCTGCATGCCATTCATCTGAATCTGCATAATATCCATTTGACCTTGCATCCCATCAAACCGCTTATCAATCGCAATAAACTTCTGATCAATCTTATCAAACCGTTTCTCCATAAGCTTTTGACCTGTTTTCACATCTTTTAGCTCAGAAAGTATTTGCTGCAGCAATACCTCGCTCATTGTTTTCACCTCCTTCATCAGTACCACAATTATAGCATATTTTAAGTGAAAACCGTCTTGGAAAAGTGTATTGAAAAACTTGTGGATTATCCCCGATTCGTCAGATACTGGCATGATACACTATAGGTAATTGAAAAGTGAATCAACGAGGAGGTATGACTATAAAATGGATCATGTGCTGCTGTTACATGGTTTTAATAAGTCATCGAAAGATATGGCGGCGCTGTCCAAGTATCTGGAGACATTCGGATTTCACTGTCACTCGCTCACACTGCCATTAACGAGACAAGAATTCGATCGTGTTACACAACTTGTGGTGAATGAGGTGGAAGAACTGGCAGGTTTAAATGGAAGGAAAGTTCATCTAGTCGGTCACAGCACAGGCGGTTTACTCATTCGGCATTTACTGACAGATCACAGTGCCGCAGAACGCATCGGACGTTGTGTCCAACTTGCGACTCCGAACAAAGGCAGTCAACTAGCTATGTTAGCAGGTACCGTTAAAGGGTACACAAGTTGGTTCAGAACGTTAAAATCTTTACACACAGCTTATATAGAAAAGCTATCATTAATAAATGATACGGCAATTGAAATGGGTGCGATTGCAGGCACGACTAGTAATTTGTGGTTAGGGCGTTTCATCAAAGGAGAAAATGATGGACGTGTGGAAGTTTCTTCTGTGGACATTCCCGAACTAACAGATTTCACTACACTCCCATTTGGACATAAAGACATCCACTATCACTATGAAACAGCGGTTTTGACAGCTCGATTTTTGAACACGGGAAGTTTTCATTAGACTGAGAATGGGGATTATTATGCGATTGGAAAGACCGAGTATGAAATGGAAAGACGAACATGAAGCGTATATGGATGAGTGGGATGAAGAGGGGATGACCCCAAGCAGCTTTCATTTAGACAGCGGGATTTCTTATGAAAACTATTTGGAAGAGCTGCACAAGCGAGAAGCCGGTCATGGAAAATGGCTGCCCTGCACGAACTATTTCTTGGTGGATGACACCGAGCGCGTCGTCGGCATGATTGATATCCGGCATGATTTAAATGAGTATTTGCACCAATTCGGCGGGCATATCGGCTACGGAGTCCGGCCGTCAGAGCGCCGTAAAGGATATGCGACGCGGATGCTGGCAGAAGCGTTGAAGGTTACGGATACGCTGAGGATAAAATCTGTACTCGTCACTTGTAACGAAGAGAATATCGGATCCGCGAAAACGATTCAGCACAATGGCGGCAAGGAAGACGTTAGTATGATTGAAGAAGATGGCACAGTGGTCCGCAGGTTTTGGATTGACCGGGAAAACAAGTCATCATGAATTTGCTATTAATCCGATTAGGAGGAAATTACGACCATGTACGATCCAACGATATTTGATAATCTGAAAGTCGCTCTCGAAAACCAACTATATGACTTAGATAATTTGGATGAACACATCGAAATTAAGAACAGACGCGATGTGATGGACTTCGCAGTGTTATCACGGGAATTTGCACTGCGTTTTGTCCTGCGCAGTCATCCCGAAATTGAAGCTGAAGTCATTTTACGTGCAAGTGTTCACGACCTTGCAGGAGAAATCATGGAAAGTCCAAATGCGAATGCAGCGTGTTCCCTATCGCTTTGCTTTCAGAAACGAATTCAGCATCCTGAAACAGAATGTGCAGGGATTGAACAAGTGATTGCCTCCATCTGGGAACAAGATATTGAACTCACCCAAACAATTCGGTATATATACGGGGAAGAGAACCCAAAACTGATGGTTTCTATTGAAGCGGCTTTTAAACCGAGGCTTACTGAAGAAAATATGGAGGAATTATCGATGTTTTTAGAGCACGTACTTGATACGCTGCATGTGTTGAATCGTATGCAGCACTAACAAAGGAGGCCGTGGCATGGAAGAAAAGATTTTCATTGTAGAAGACGATGCGGCAATTTTCTCTTCATTGAAAGAGCATTTAGAACAATGGTCATTTCAAGTGGCAGGTCCGGAAAACTTTCAAGATATTATGACGCCGTTTACGCAATTCAATCCGCAGCTCGTCATTATGGACATTCAACTGCCTGCATATGATGGATTCCACTGGTGCCGTGAAATCCGGGCAGTATCCAATGTGCCCATCATTTTTCTTTCTTCGAGAGACCATCCGATGGACATCGTCATGGCGATGAATATGGGCGGGGATGATTACATACAAAAGCCATTTCATACCGATGTGTTACTCGCAAAGATTCAAGCTACGTTACGCCGTGCGTATTCATATGCCGAACCGGAGGAACCGATGGACGAGTTGAAGTGGAATGGAACAACCATCGATTTGAAACGCTGTGTCATTCAAGGGGGAACCCAAGAAATCGAGCTTACGAAAAATGAGTTTTTCATTCTGTCCATATTAGTCGAAGCGAATGATGAAATCGTTTCACGCGATGACCTGATCCGGAAATTATGGGACGATGAACGCTTTGTCAATGACAATACACTTACGGTCAACGTGACACGTCTACGACAAAAGCTCAGTGAGCTAGGGCTGGGAGAAGCGATTGTCACGAAAAAAGGGATGGGTTATATGGCAGTTACATTGCAGGAGAATACGTAATGCTGCGCGCCTATATTGCGGATCGGAAAAGTTGGATTGCGTTATTTTTAGGATCCCTGCTTTTAACGGATTTATTGCTGGTGTTAGATAAAGGACTGGCCGTCAATCCTGTTTCAATCGGCTATTTGAATGTGCTGCTGCTTTCGATATTCATCGTGTTTTTCAGTTGGCGTTACCGCAAAGAGACGGCTTATTTGCAGTCGCTTGGTCACCTGTTAAATGAGCTGCCCGATGACTGGCAAGAAGGACTTCCTGAAGCAGTGCTCCGCCAAGAGGAAATCCTGTCTGAACTGCTTCAATCCATCGATTCCTCTTACCGAAAGCGGATGGCACGCATGCAGGAATTTGTGTCTGCCGAACAAAATGATACCGCAGCTTGGGTCCATGAAGTGAAAGCGCCGCTAACTGCAATGAAGTTAATCATTGACGCAAATCGCAAAGTACCAGAGTTCAGGAAGATTGAAGCGGAATGGCTGCGTGTCCATTTGCTGATTGACCAGCAGCTTTACATTTCCCGGCTTCCTTCGTTAGAAGCTGATTACGTAGTGGAAGAAACTGACGTGATCCGGATAGCTGCTGAAGAAGTGCGCCAGCTGATGCCGTGGTGTTTGGAGAAGAATATTGCGTTTGAGATTGCAGAGGGATCTGTGGAAGTGATTACAGACCAAAAATGGTGCCGCTTCATCCTCAGGCAATTAGTAACGAATGCGGTGAAATACAGCCCCGCCGGCGGAACGATAGCCATCCAGACTTCAGTGGATGAAACGGGGCATCTATCTATAACTGTGGCGGATGAAGGACCGGGAATTCCTGCACATGAAATGCCTCGTATATTTGACCGTGGATTCACGGGGAGTGCGGGCCGTATTCAACACGCCGCAACCGGATTGGGTTTGTATTTAGCAAAACAGGCGGCGCAAAAAATCGGGATTCACCTGTATGGACAATCGGACGGGGCAACCGGGACGCAGATGGTTATGACGTTCCCAACGGAGAATGAGTTTGATGCAACTCGTAGGTGACGTGGTTTATGATTACACTCGCGGGTTTATGAGCGGAATTCGGGATTTATGATCACATTCTCTTGGTTATGAGCGGAAATAGGGGTTTATGATCACATTTTCAGTTTTATGAGCGGAATTTTAGATTTATGATCACATTTCCTAGTTTATGAGCGGAATCCGGGATTTATGATCACAATTCCTGGTTAATGAGCTGGATTTAGCTTTATTTGGTTAAGAGTATACTTAGACATCACCAGAATTTGGATAACTATGCATACTTCAAGCAAAATAACTTAGATGCAGCCCGTAAGTGACAAAACTGTAAGGTTGCGCGTACAGTTTGTCATTCAAATCGAACGACTCCACTGATTTTCTGACGTAAAGTAAGTGTATAGAAACAAGGAGGCGTTTTAAGTGTCACAAAAAACTACTATGTTAGAAGCGGTTTCGATTCGGAAATCGTTCGGAACGCGCGGACAAGTGCAGCAGGTTTTAAAAGGATTGGATTTCCGTGTGATGGAAGGCGAATTCGTCGGAATCATGGGTCCTTCAGGTGCCGGAAAGACGACGTTATTGAATGTCTTGGCAACTATCGACCGGACAACGGAAGGATCGATTAAAATAAATGGAACAGATATTTCATCAATGAACGACCGCAAACTATCGCAGTTCAGACGCGATCAGCTCGGGTTCATCTTCCAGGATTATAATCTGCTCGATACATTGACTGTGAAAGAAAATATTTTACTGCCAATTTCAGTTGGGAACGTGAAACGTGTCGTGGCGGAAGATCGCTTCAAATCGATTGCTCGTACTTTAGGGATTACGGAGTTAGCGAGCAAATACCCTGGTGAAATTTCAGGCGGCCAAAAGCAGCGGACTTCTGCTGCACGGGCTTTGATCAACGAACCTTCAATTGTTTTTGCGGATGAGCCGACAGGTGCGCTCGATTCGAAATCAGCCGCATCGCTGCTCGGAACATTGGCACAAGTGAACGACGAGCGGGATGTTACGATTATGATGGTGACACACGATCCCGTCGCATCGAGCTACTGCAACCGTGTTGTATTTCTGAAAGACGGTACGATTTACTCCGAGCTGTATCGCGGGGAACAGACGAGGCAGCAGTTCTTTCAAGAAATCCTGAAAGTGCAAGGGATTCTTGGAGGTGACAGCGTTGACGCTCTTTGATCTCGTTGTCCGCAGTATGCGGAAAAACCTGAAACATTACTATTTATACTTTTTTGCGTTGATTTTAAGTGTTGTGTTGTATTTTGTATTCGCTTCGCTGCAGCATGACGCATCGGTATTGGAGCAGACGGATACTTCTTTTAAAATGGCATCGGGCTTTAAAGCGGCAGGAATTCTCTTACTGTTCATCTCGGGCGTATTCCTGCTGTATGCAAATTCTATTTTCTTGAAACGCAAGAGTCGTGAAGTAGGGCTTTATCAGCTGATCGGTTTGTCGAAATTCACAGTAACCCGGATGTTGGTGACAGAGAACTTGCTGCTTGGAACAGGAGCACTCGCTATTGGAATCGGTCTCGGCTTGCTTGTTTCCAGAGTATTTTTACTGCTGTTGATGAAACTTATAGGGATAGATGGCGTGTTGACGTTATCATTTTCCGGAGCTGCGATACTGCAAACGATCCTCGTGTTTGTCACGCTGCTCGTGCTAACCTCACTGCAAATGGCAGTCGCAGTGAAACGCAGTACATTGCTTGAGCTGTTTAAGGTGGATCAGTCCGGAGAACGTATTAAAAAGCCGAAAACAGTTGTTTACGCTGTATTCGGGATTTTAGGCATTGTTTTAATTGGCTTCGGTTATTGGCTATCTGGACATATGCTTAACAGCATGCTGTTTTTCTATATAATTGTCGTATTAGTTTCTGTCATTCTCGGAACGTATCTGCTGTTCCGTGTGACGATTGGCTGGGCGTTATTCCAAATCAGAACATCCAAAAATGGACACCTCGGTTTGTCGAACAGTTTGTCACTGGCGCCATTGATTCACCGGTTGAAAGCCAATGCGAATTCGTTGACGATTATTACGGTGTTATCTGCAATGACGCTGACCATGATTGCTGCTGCGTACTCAACTTACTATTCATCGGGAAAAGAAAGCCGTTTAATGGAGCCGTTCGATTATATGATCGTCGGTGATCCCTCCGCATCGGATCAGTTTCTGACATTGCTTGATAAGGCGGATATTTCATATCATGCTTCTGATATCGAAGGAATTGAATTAAAGGGTGACTATGAAAAGGAACTGAATCCTATGCTTTATTATAAGGATGTGCTACTTCGAGTCGTAAGCGAAAGTCAATTAAGTAAAGCGGGGTTGACGATTGAAGTGAATGACCTTCAGTCGGGTGTTTTGATGGCCGGTTACACCCATTGGATGCTGAAGTCTGTGGAAACTCCGGTTAATCTTATACTTGAACCCGAAGGTTTGAACAAAAACGTTGCGATTGAACGATTTGCAGAAGGTAATGCCTTCAACGATTATGACTTTGCGTCGATGATCGTCGTAAAAGATGAGCTATTCCAGACGATCCGTTCAGGATATAAAGAATCAGGTGAAATCGCTGAAATCAATACTGTTGCAATCAATTTACAAAGTAAAGAACAGTTTAAAGAAGCAACGGAACTTTACAATGAAATCGAAAGTTCTGGAAAAAGACTCGACTACTATACGCAATACCAAAACACGCTCCAGTCTAGCGGCATGCTCATCTTCATTGCCGGATTCCTAGGTCTCGTGTTCCTCATCTCAACAGGAAGTATTCTCTACTTCAAGCAGATGACGGAAGCAGAACAAGAAAAAGCGAGTTACACGACGTTGCGCCAGTTAGGATTCAGTGTTCAGGAAATTATGAGAGGCGTTATTAAGAAGCAACTATTCGTATTCGGACTGCCACTTCTGATAGGATTAGTGCATTCGATTTTCGCATTGAAATCCGCTTCGTTCATCTTCATGAGTGATGTTACGGTACCGACCGTCATTGCAATGTCTGTATATATTGCAATCTATTTAGTGTTTGCGTTCTTGACCGTCGGCTATTATCGGAAAACGATCAAAGCTGCGTTATAATAAAAATATCGAAAACGTCCGCTATTCAATAGATTAGCGGGCGTTTTTCAAAAGGGGGAACTGCTTGTGAAAGGAGTGCTTCATCATATTGAATTATACGTTTCGAATTTGGAACGCTCTGTGGAATTTTGGGGGTGGCTGCTGGAAGAACTGGGCTACACAGTGTACCAGGATTGGCCGAAGGGGAAGAGTTGGAAACTTGGGGAAACGTATCTCGTTTTTGTTCAAACTGAAGAGCGATTTCTGGATGTTCCGTACCATCGGTGCCGTACCGGATTGAATCATTTAGCATTTCATGCGGAGTCGAAAGAGCACGTGGACTTGATCACCAGTCAACTGAAAAATCGTAACGTGAGAACTCTTTATCCGGATACCCATCCGTTTGCAGGCGGTGAATCTCATTATGCAGTCTATTTTGAAGATCCCGACCGGATGAAGGTAGAAATCGTTGCTCCGAATGAATCTCGAACTGCCGATGCGTAGGCTTATCTTAGCAGGTCTGGCAGCCAGTCTCATCACGGGATGGGTGCCTGACGGAAAAGACGGGAATACCGAGACTAAACAAGGAGGAGATTCAATGACAACTGAACTAGTAGATGCTGCCAATCAGCAGGATACAAAGAAAGTGAAGGAACTGATAGAGCAAAATGCAGAGTTGAATACTCAAGACAGCGAAGGAAGAACCGCACTTATGATTGCTACGTACAATAACGACGCACCCACCGTCAAAGCGCTATTGGATGCAGGGGCGGATGTTGACATACAGGACAACATGCAAAACAATTGTTTCCTCTATGCAGGAGCAGAAGGCTATATCGATATTATGCGCTTTGCGAACGAAGCAGGAGCGGACGCTGCCCTCACAAATCGGTATGGCGGAGTCGCCGTCATTCCAGCGGCTGAGCGCGGTCATGTTGAAATGGTAGATGCCCTGCTGAATGAGACGAAGGTGGATGTGAATCATGTGAATGATCTTGGATGGACTGCCCTTATGGAAGCTATTGTGTTAAGTGATGGGGGCATTCAGCATCAAGAAATTATTAAAATTCTGCTGAAACACGGTGCGGATCCGTCAATCACAGATAAGGATGGCATCACTCCTCTCCAACATGCGAAGGATAAGGGATACTTAGAAATCGTGGATATTTTGGAATCAGCACAGTAACTATCGTGAAATCCCGTTGCTCCTGGATACTTCAGGCGACGGGATTTTATAGTCAATTAATCAATAGAAAATTGAAGTTCACGTTTATTTAGAAAAATGTTACAATTGTTTTTGCAGTCAGTAAACGAATTGAGGGTTTGTCTATGAATACCAAGTGGTACGGAACATATGCCTTACTATTGGGGATTGTATCCTTTTTTACAGGGGAATTGGTCACGTTCATCATGCTCGGCTTTATATTAATCGCTTTAATTAACATCAACACGACACTCAAAAAGATCTATAATAAAGACAATGAGCAGTCGTAAAATGAGTTTGCAGAACTTCCATTCACTTAGGAAAGCTATAGTATGGATAAAATGAAAAATATTTAGTTCTCTAATTGGTGAAAGATATTAACCAATAAAAGAATTTCTTGATCCAATTAAATAAAAATCCTTGTCCAATCAAAGGAGGAGAGAAAAATAGAAATCATAAATAGCACGTTTAACTTAGGGGATATGATCTTCACACTGATTTCTTTAGGTGTCACGGTGATGATTATAGTTTTAATTGTATTTTTGCTTGTTAGAAGAAATAAACGGAAACAGCATTTCGATAATCACCGATAGAGAGCGACTGGCTTGAATTCAATTTTATTCAGCTTGCTGAACTAGAAGTGTCATTGTCACAAGCCGGACGTAATGGTAATCTGAAAAAAATGTGTTCAACGTATTGTGAGGGGTCAATCCATGAGATCTTATTTACTAAAGCTGCCATTTAGCCTGTCCATCAGTTCACTTCTATTTACGTACACCGTGTATCTCGCTGGGTTATTCACACTGGGAGATGCCTATATGAGGTGGCTGCTCATTGGTGTTTTAATAAGTTCCGCACTTCTATTCAGCTCCACCCATCCAAGGGGTTGGATGAACACACGTGCAGTGCAAAATACATTGCTTGTGTTGACGGGCTTAGCAGCGGGCTGCGGAACATTTCTTGCATCTGGTATGGATGATATGTATTCAAGCTTTCTTACGATCATTGGTTATTTGTTATTAGCTGGTATCGTCTTCGGCATCTATCAGACAACTCTGAGTGCCGAATCGGCAACTATTGCTAAGGTGCTGCATGCTCTCAGCATTACGAGTGGCATTGCGGTAACATTGGGTACGTTGTACTTCTTATACATATTCTTTTTGTTCAGTGAAGATGGAAACGGCTCGATTTGGAAGTTGTTTATCCCACTTGTGATTTATGGAATCCTTTACCTCATTCAGATGAAGGCATTAAAAGTACAGCGCAGGTGGATTGCGTATACGGTTGCTGTTATACAGATTCTGATGCCAGTTTTGCTGATTTTGATTTGGAAGTCAGTAGCAGGGGAGGGAGGACTTTGAGGAAAACGATTCTGCCTGCTAGTATCATTGTACTCGTAACTGGAGCGTGTCTGTTGCTGGGCTTCGCTTACAGCATTCCAGATGAAGAAAAACAGCAAGGGCTGACGGGACAATTTGACGTATCGGCACAAGGAGATATCGCGTATGTCACATACGAAAGAGGGAAACCGACGCTATACGTGAAATCCGATCAGTTAAGACAAGTCGTACAGCTTCCAGCAGATCGGACAATTTTAGATATCGCGGTGATGCCCGGTGGAAAAACAGTGCTTTATGTGAATTCGGATAAAGAGTTTGACGAAGATAGTAAAAGTACACTCCACCAAGTTGACATAGAATCAGGTGAGGATAATATTATTTTTACTAGAGATGCCATCGTAATGGAACTGGTGATTGATCCGAAAGATGAAAATCGATTATTTTACATACAAGCTGATAAGTTTTCTAATTACTCACCAGGAGCAACTTTGTATCCTCATGACTATGATGTACACAGTTATCAGATGAAAAACGGCAAGCACCAGAAGCACACCGAGTTGAATAAATACAGTATGTCCTCTCTCCAAGTTTCCAGTGAAGACGACTCCGTCTATATCCAAATGGATGATGATGCGGATATGGAAACTGAGGAAGATGCCTTTGAAACAAAAGGCCGTGTTTTCAAAATTCCTTTATCCAATCCTGGCCATAAAATGGTCATCAGTATTCCAGAAGATACGCAGGATCTCTACGATTTCGTGCTTATTCCTGATCGTTCTGAGCTCGTTTACCAAGCAGTGGCAGGAACGGATCATGAAGGGATTTTGGAATACGAATTGTTCTCGTATAATTGGGACACACAACGTATTACACAACTCACCCATCTGAACGCGTATGCAGAGTATCCAATACATGGGGCTGATGGGAAAGTGTATTTCATAGTCGATCGTGCATTTGGCGAAAACAATCCGGATAATGCTTTATATCGCATGAACCCCGATGGAAGCAGCGTTGAAGAAGTATCTTTCGAAGAATAATAGTCCAATCGTATAGTAGCAGATGAAAAAGCAGAGATCCGCATGTTTGGTGGATCTCTGCTTTTTTTATGAGTTACTTTCTACTCTCCCCATATATTCACCGGTTTCAGGATTATAGTAAATTTCAGCTTGCTTGCCGTCGATCAACCCATCCACGGAGATGAATATATTTTCAGCGTCCCTAATAAGACGGAAATGAAAACCGTTGGAGAACGAGTCACTCTTTGGCCCGGGTTTCAGCTGGAATTCTTTGATTGCCGATTTTACTATCAAGCTGCTGTCAATTTTAATGGAAGAAGGTTTGATGGTTGGCTCTTCAGTTCCGTCCAACATTTTGAAATCGATTAATATTCCTTTCTCGATAACGAATAACAGCCGCTGATTGGTATTCACCAATGCTATGACACCTTGCCAATTCCCGCGCTTGCCATTTTCTCCGCTCACTTCGCCATCATTTACGCTATTCATAAAGATCAGTTCAGGATTCGGATCGAATTCTTTCGCCTTTTCCATAGCGATAAAATAAGCATCCAGCAAGGTGATTTCCGTCTTTTCTACAACAGCAGGAAAGCATATATCGAGTAAGGATTTATCAGTAGCTAGTAATTTATAACCGATGAAGCCTGTAACAACCAGAATAGCTGCTAGCAGCAGTTTCCATTTCAAGGGTGGCTCCTCGCTCTCTTAAGGTATTCAAGGACAATCAAGCTTTAGAGAGCTTATGCTGACGGGACTGAAAATAGAGCATCGTTAAACATACATTGCTGACGGGACCTATTCCCGAGCATGAGTTCTTCCAAAATCTTTTTGCGCTAGAAAGCGGGAAGGCGCTCTACGGGGCGGGCCGCTTCGAGGAAGCATTGAACATGCTGAAAAAAGTTGTCATCAGTGAAAATGTGCATCATCCCTTCGACCTCTCCATCTATTATGAAAAAGATGCCTATGCTGCACTGTGTGCGGAGCAACTGGGGGATTTGGCGTCCGCCCGTGAGCTCGCTGAAATAGCAGATTCCAATATGGCGCAGTTGCCGGAGACACCCTATACACACTTTGTCAGGGAGACAGCCAAACGCATAGCAGAAAGTTAACTAACACGCAAAAACAGAGAATGCACCGTTCGATGCGTTCTCTGTTTTTTGAGGTTGCGTTTATTTGAATACGTGCAACCGCTCTTCGATTGGAAGAAATTCCTTTTCACCCGCAGGTGCGACAACTTTTCCGAAAGGCATTTGAGACATGAGCTTCCAAGAAGCTGGAAGGTCCCATTCAGCTTTTACTGCATCGTCAATCAATGGATTGTAGTGCTGCAGACTTGCACCATATCCTTCATCAGATAAAGCAGTCCAGATGACGTGCTGGACCATGCCGGATGATTGCTGTGACCATGTCGGGAAGTTATCTTTATATTCCTGGAATTGTTCTTGTAAAGACTCGACAACTTGCATATCTTCAAAGAACAGAATCGTTCCATAGCCGCTGCCGAACATTGTCATGCGCTGTGCAGTCGATTCAAAATTCTCTTCAGGTACAATTTTCTTTAAGGTATCACTCGTGATTTCCCATAGCCGTTTACTTGGTTCACCTAAAAGTACAACGACACGTGCCGTCTGCGAATTGAATGCAGATGGCGTATGCTTGACAGCATGCTGGATAAGTTCCTCCAATTTTTCATCAGATAGAATCGGGTCATTATTGATGGCATAAATGGAACGGCGGTTTTCAACGGACTTTAAAAAGGTTTGTGACAAGATGAATTCCTCCTTAGTTTTTGCGTAAAGGGCTTTCTCAGGGCCGGCTTCACTTCTCTATTAGTATAGTCAGCCAACGTTCTTCTTGGAAGTACGCACTTTAAAGTGGTATAGTATCTAAAAAGATACCGTCAGGGGGAGTAAGTGTGGAAGGTGAAGTGTCTCAATGTCGAGTGGAAGAAGCGCTCGGAATTGTTGTGGGAAAATGGAAGCCGGTCATCATTTTGCATTTACTGCATGAAGGAACAAAACGGTTTAGCGAACTAAAGCGAAGCATGCCGGGAATTACGCAGAAGATGCTGACGAAGCAGCTGCGTGAGTTAGAAGACGAAGACATCATTCAACGCGTTGTGTACCCTCAAGTTCCGCCTAAAGTGGAGTATTCGATGACAGACTATGGAAGAACGCTGAGTCCTATATTAGAAGCGATGCATGAGTGGGGCACTAAACATGTCATCCATAAGCAGACACTGGAGATATCTGAACCGGAAGCAAAATAGGAATAGATGCTATTGAAACCGCTCAGACTAATCTGAACGGTTTTTTTATTGCGCATTTCGAACATTCAAGCAAAGTAATTTACATCTTGAAAAATCGTGCTATGCTATAAAACATTAAATGTAAGTTCCTTGTTTTAATTAAAAAGTTGCACAAGGGAAAGAATGTTGGGAGGCTGCTCATGAGTAATGAAAAAAACGGCTGGCTTCGGGAAAGCTCAGGGGTCAGTCTGGAAGAAGTCAATAGTACGATTGATGTCCGGAACAAAAAAGGATTCTGGCGCAAGCTGCTGGCATTTGCCGGACCGGGTTCACTCGTTGCAGTAGGATATGTGGACCCAGGAAACTGGGCGACATCCATTGCCGGCGGTGCGCGTTTTGGATATTTGCTGCTGAGTGTCATTCTCATTTCAAATTTAATAGCTGTGCTTCTGCAGTCATTATCTGCAAAGCTTGGAATTGTAACAGGAAAGGACTTAGCGCAGGCGACGAGTGCATCTGTTGGGAAAAAGATGTCCATATTTCTATGGATCATCACAGAATTAGCCATTATCGCAACCGACTTAGCTGAAGTAATCGGTTCTGCGATTGCATTGAATCTATTATTCGGGATTCCCTTATTAGCCGGGATTGCCATCACAACGCTGGATGTCCTGCTTCTTCTCTATTTACAAAGAAAAGGGTTCCGAATTATTGAATCCATCGTCATTGTGTTGATGGCAACTATTTTTATTGTATTTGTGTTTGAAGTGATTTCATCTAAACCTGAAGTTTCTGCTTTGTTTGCAGGGTTTGTACCTCGAACAGAGATTATAACAGATCCGAGTATGCTGTTCATTGCGCTTGGGATTTTAGGCGCTACTGTCATGCCGCATAATCTTTACTTGCACTCTTCCATCGTGCAGACACGTAATTATGAACGGACGCTGAAAGGGAAAAAGGAAGCGATTAAGTTTTCATTGATCGATTCAGGTTTCTCGTTGACAGTAGCGTTTCTAATTAACTCGGCAATCCTTATTTTAGGTGCTGCAGCGTTTTACGGGACGAAACTGGATGTCACTGAAATTGAGGCAGCTTATAATTTGTTGAGCCCGACGCTCGGAGTCGGGATTGCGAGTACACTGTTTGCAGTTGCACTCCTTGCTTCGGGTCAAAATTCCACCATTACAGGAACGATTAGCGGCCAAATTGTAATGGAAGGGTTCATAAACTTACGGATTACTCCATGGATGCGCAGACTGATTACGCGTTTGCTGGCGGTAATTCCTGCCTTTATCGTCACTTGGATTGCAGGGTCAAAGGGTACTGGAGAACTGCTGTTATGGAGTCAGGTGATTTTGAGTTTGGCGCTGCCTTTTGCGGTCGTTCCGCTTGTGAAATTTACGAGTGATAAAAAGAAAATGGGCGAGTTCGTGAATTCATTGCCGATTAAAATTCTCGCATGGACAAGTACGGTGGTCATTATTATTTTGAATGTGTTCCTAATCGGATATATTGTTGTGACCGGCCATGATCTGGGGTAAATGGAAAGCGTCTCTTTTATAGAGGCGTTTTTTTATGGAGAAGGTGGCGGTATCCCATTGTTTTTAGTATGATTGCGAGTAGATGTGAAATTGGTAATCCAATTCACTTGAATCTGGGAAGAAAGAATAGGTGTACAACATGAGTTTATTAACTGTATCAAATTTGAGTCATGGTTTTGGAGACCGTGCAATTTTTGAAGACGTGTCGTTCCGGCTGTTAGCTGGCGAGCATATTGGGCTTGTCGGTGCAAATGGAGAAGGAAAATCGACGTTTATGAATATAATCACGCGCAAACTTGAACCAGACGCGGGAACAGTATCTTGGGCGAAACGTGTTCGTGTTGGTTATTTAGATCAGCATGCTGCGTTGAAACAAGGAAGTACGATCCGCGATGTATTGCGCACAGCGTTTCAATATTTGTACGATATGGAAAGTGAAATGAACGGGCTGTTTGCGAAGATGGCTGAAGTAGATCCGGATGAACTGGAAGCGATTTTGGAAGAGACGGGTCAGATCCAGGATGATCTGGAGCAGCAGGATTTTTATATTTTGGATGCAAAAGTAGAAGAAGTCGCAAATGGTCTTGGGTTGGATGAATTCGGTCTGGACCGCGATGTGAATGATTTAAGCGGCGGTCAGCGGACAAAAGTATTACTTGGCAAATTGCTGTTAGAGAAGCCGGATATTTTGCTATTGGATGAGCCGACGAACTATTTAGATGTGGAGCATATTGAATGGCTGCGCACATATTTGCAAAACTATCCAAGCGCATTTGTACTGATTTCCCACGATATCCCGTTTTTGAACAGTGTCGTAAACTTGATTTATCACATGGAGAATCAGGAAATCACACGGTATCCAGGGGATTACGATGAGTTTTTACGTGTCCATGAAATGAAAAAGCAGCAAGTGGAAGCAGCCTACAAGAAACAGCAAAAGGAAATCGCGGGGTTGAAAGATTTCGTAGCTCGGAACAAAGCGAATGCTGCGACGAGTAAAATGGCGCAATCACGTCAGAAAAAGTTGGATAAGATGGACATGATTGAACTGGATTCTGAAAAGCCGAAGCCTCGTTTTGATTTCAAGATGGCACGGACTCCGAGTAAGTATCTGTTTCAAACAAACCAGCTTGTAATCGGTTATGATGAACCGTTATCAAGTCCACTTGATCTTGAAATGGAGCGCGGTCAGAAAATCGCGTTGTCTGGGGCGAACGGTATCGGTAAAACGACGCTGCTGAAGAGTTTACTTGGAGAGATTCCAGCATTGTCTGGATCCGTTGAGCGTGGCGAACATTTGGCTATCGGTTATTTTGAACAAGAGATGAAATCAGACAGCGACAAAACGTGCTTGGAAGAAATCTGGAGTGAATTCCCTCACTTTACACAGTATGAAGTGCGCGCAGCTCTTGCGCGTGTAGGTCTGACTACGAAGCATATTGAGAGTAAAGTAAAAGTATTGAGCGGGGGAGAGCGGGCAAAAGTTCGTTTGTGTAAGCTCGTCAATCAGGAAACTAATTTACTTGTGCTGGATGAGCCGACGAATCACTTGGATGTCGATGCAAAAGCTGAACTGAAGCGTGCACTGACCGAATTCAAGGGAAGCGTTCTGCTCATTTCCCACGAGCCTGATTTTTACGAAGGCGTCGTGAATAAAATGTGGAACGGCGAAACCTGGACGACGAAAATGTTCTAATGATAAAATCCGCAAGTGTGCCAATAGAGATTGGTGTGCTTGCAGTTTTTTTGTGTGAAGAAGTGTGATTAGAGGGGCAACGTGCTTCCAATTAATCCCTTACCGCGGCTGAATTGTGTCTCGTGGCCGATTGTAGGCTTCACCTGGCCGATTCCACGCTCCAAGTGGCCGATACATAAGCTCAACTGGCCGATACCGTCCCTGATCTGGCCGATTCCCCCCAACCATCCACACAAAAAGATTACCCCCCGAATCAAATTGGGTACAGTTAAATAGACGAGGTGATATCATGCAGCCAGTTACAATTTTAGTAATAGAGCAAGGATTACATGAAGTGCCATTTGAAACAGCATTGTTTGGAATGGGGTGCTTTTGGGGACCTGAAGCCAGGTTCGGCGGCATACCCGGTGTACTTAGAACCCGTGTTGGATATGCGGGCGGCACTACTGAAAGTCCGACATATCGGAAACTTGGAGATCATTCAGAAACGATAGAAATAGACTTTGATCCTACCCTGATTTCTTATGAAACGCTGCTGAATGTATTCTGGAATCATCATTATCCGAATCGGGATGCATATAAAGGGCGGCAATATTTGTCCATTCTCCGCTATCGGAACGAAAAACAGCTTCAAGACATCTTACGTGTCAAAAAGGAAATGGAAGCAACTTTGGGAGAAGCCATCGAAACGGAAATCGCTCCGTTTGAATCGTTTACTCCGGCAGAAACACGCCATCAAAAATACTATCTCAAGAGGTATCCACAGGCATTGGAGCAAATTCAAGCATTCTTTCCTAACTTAGAAATGCTGGTGAATTCCACGTTTGCAGCGCGGCTTAATGGGTTTGTAAAAGGCTTCGGTTCCAGGCAAGAACTGATTGCAGAAATCGAAATGTGGCCAATTACGGAGGATTCTCAGCAAGTATTGATCGATAAACTTCGAGATATGAAATGGTAGCAAACATTCACTAAAAAAGTAGCAGCTTCCCAAGTAATGGGAGTCTGCTACTTTTTCATGTGTATCGTTAGAAACTCTTCAATTATCAAATGAATGATTAAAAAGTATATGAGTGGTAATACTTACAAACAGCGTCAGTCGAATCATATATGTGACGCGCATTTTTAATCATTGAAGGAGGAATTCATTTGAAAAAGATTGTACAAGCCATTGTTTTCCTGTTGGCATTTGTATTGGCGGCAGCACCCGTTGTTGCCGAGTCGAGCGAATCTGTTTCAACAGATGAATCAGAAACGGCGGAAGGAAGGGATGTCTATCCGTTTCAACCTGCAGTTGGCACAGAACTGATTGCCGATAACCCGCTATTAGAAGAGAAACCATCCCTTACGTACACGGTACAACCTGGAGATAACTTATACAGAATAGCGTTAGCGCACTCCGTCCCATTGCAATCATTAATTGAGTGGAATGCGCTCGCAGGAGAACTTATACATCCGGGAGAAGTGCTAAATGTTTCTTTAGAAGCACCGGGCTCCACGACAAACATGAAAAAGATGAAACAGGTGATTGCAGCTGCACCTGCACCTGTAACCAAGCAGCAAGCGAAAACTTCAACCCCGACGACGGCTAAGACAGCGGTTTCATCCAAAACTGCTTCCGCCCCTGCCACTGTTCCTGCTTCAACGCAGACGGGACGAGAACTTACCATGACTGCCACGGCATATACCGCATATTGTAATGGCTGCTCGGGTACTACGAAAATCGGTATTAATTTGCGGGCGAATCCAAACCAAAAAGTAATTGCGGTCGACCCTTCTGTCATCCCGCTCGGATCTCGCGTTTGGGTGGAAGGATATGGTGAAGCAATTGCGGGGGATACAGGCGGTGCGATTAAAGGACATAAAATTGATGTGTTCATACCAGGATTAGATTCTGCCTTGTCCTGGGGGGTAAAGAAAGTTCGTGTGAAAATCTTAAACTAAGTACTTATCCGGAGAGGAGACTCTCCGGTTTTTTCTGCAAAAAATGTGATTCTGATGTAAGATGAGTAGAGGGTTAGCATGTACATATTAGTAAGAGATAGGAGCATACAAAGTGATGATGGATTGGAATAAAGAATTAAACATCTATTTAATGGACAATATCACTACAATCACTAACGAATGGCTTGCACTTCGTGATTCAGGTCAGGAGTCGATTTACTCAAGTGATGCGAGCGCAGCTACTGAGCAAAGGTTAAGAGAGCAGAATAATTTAACGAACCTGACGATTGCCAGCAGTTTGTTAGGACCTTCAGGGAACTTTGACGAGCAAAAAAAAGAATGGGCAGAAGTGATTGCGAAAAGCCGAATTGCATCGAATACGCCGATATCAGAAGTGGTCGATGCCATCAGCCGTGTCCGCAAAGTATTCTGGAGACAAATTGAACGATTCGTTGGACAGCAAACGGAAGCAGTTCCTGTTACAGTAGTCCTGCAGTGGGGAGAAACGGTCCATTTAGCTTTCGACGAATTGCTTACAGCCTTCTCTGCCATGTATTTCACACTCATGACGACGCGTTTAAGCGCTCAGCAAAGTCTAATCGATGAGCTGAGTTCCCCTATTATTAAAATCAATGAAAATATCGGGATTTTACCGCTGGTTGGAGACATTGATACCGAACGCGCAAAGGCTATTTTGGAAGTGGTGCCTGCCAAGTGTATCAAAACAGATATAATAAAATTATTTATCGATTTATCAGGAGTATCGATTATCGACACAATGGTCGCAAACCAAATTTATGAAGTCATTCAAGTGCTCGATTTGCTTGGTGTGAAGTCAACGATTACTGGGATTCGGCCGGAAATTGCACAGACATCGATTCAGTTAGGATTGGATTTCTCAACAATTGAAACACATAGCTCATTACAGCAAGCTTTAAAAGATAAATATGTAGTTAAAAAAGTAGATTGAAGCAAAATTATATGAGCCAGGAAAAGTACCTGACCTGATGCGCAGCTAGGAGGAATGGAAATGAACAATCAAAAAATCGTGTTTTTCGACTTGGATGGAACGTTGATGAGTCATGACAAAACGATCTTGCCATCGACCAAAGAAGCATTGCATGCACTCCGTGAAAAAGGAATTATCACGGTCATTTGTACAGGACGCGCTCCAAGAATGTTCAAAGAACTGTTGACAGACTTAGAATTCGATTCGTATGTTTCGATGAATGGTCAGCATGTTGTCTATAAAAACGAAGAATTATTCTCTAATCCCATGGACACAGAAATCCTGACGGAGTTAAGTGCGCTGGCAAAAGAAAATGGGCATGGCATTACGTATTCCAATTCTGAAATGTTTGCTGCCAATGAGGCGAATCATCCCTTAGTGGGCGGGAGTCTTGGCCGATTGAAATTGAAATATCCGGAAGTGGATGCAGAAATTTTCGCTCATTCTCCGGTTCATCAGATTCAGCTATACGGCAATATGGAAGATATGCAGTCTTATAAAGACCGTTATGAAAAGGATTATGTCTTTATTCATTGGGATGAAAACGCGGTGGACATGCTGCCAAAGGGTGCATCCAAGGCAGTCGGAATTCGTAAATTGATGGAGCATCTCGATATTTCTGTTGAGAATAGTTATGCATTTGGTGATGGCCCGAATGATTTTGAAATGCTTGAATTTGTCGGCACAGGAATCGCCATGGGGAATGCAATTCCAGAACTGAAGGAAAAAGCGGACCTTGTAACTGACACCTGTTCAAATGATGGTATTTTGAAAGGGTTACTTGCGTGCGGGTTGTTAAAAGAGGCTGACGTTTCTTCACACAACAATTATTAACCTGATCCATATGCGATCGGGAAAATTAAACTGAATTGAAAATCCGCCTGCTATTGTTCGATAAAATAGCAGGTTTTTTGCGTTCAACTAACAATATTTTATTTTTGATTACTCAGATTCATATGTACCCGACATAATCCTCCTCGTACTCGCTTCAAGGAACTTATTAGAGCTTGGACGTCTTATGTATCATACAGGAATGCATGCAGGGCAGATCTCATTGATTCAGAAAAACGGTTCAAAAAATAAAGTACAATAAAAAAACGCACCTTCCACATGGGAGGGTGCGTTTTAATTATGGCCGCCTTTGCCGTATTACGGTTCATAGAAAGTTTTAAACCACCACTCCTCAAAGTGGGTGTTCGCAGAACTGTTCCTGTCTGTCCGACCATAAATGATCGGCGTGTCATTCCCAGCCTATATAAAACTCCCTTTTACAGCTTAAAGGTTAAAACTTTATGGGAATACGAACAATGCAGCTTATGTACTTATCTTACTGCTGCGTTAGATGAAATGCAATGGAAATGTTTGTGCACGGAAAACGGAGAAGAGAACAGGGAAGATAAGTTTTAATAAGTTTATACTGAGTTTACAAACGTGTATTATGATAAAACCAAGGGAGCCGATGGAAATTGATTTGTTCAGCAGCGGATGATTGCAGAGGAGGGATGAGGCGATGGCCAACGTGTTAATTGTAGACGATGATCCGCATATGAGGGAACTCGTCAAACTCATTTTACTTCCTGATTGGAAGTGGTGAACTTTGGACTTGCTGATGACTCATAAAAAAAGCCAGCGTTTGTAAAAATACAGACGCTGGCTTCCTTTTTTTCTTCATCTCAATAATGTTTTTCCCTTTCAGTGTTATCGCGATGGTTCGGAGTCATGGGCTCTTGTTTTGGGGTGAGATTACCCATTTCAGACAATTCGAGAGAGATTTCTTCTTTCATATTCTTAATGGATTGGTCGGCATTTTTTTCCGCTTGTGATAATGTCTTGATATTGCTGTTTGCTTGTTTCCTTACGTTCTCTTTCACTGTAAAACCTCCTTGGTTGTCAATGAGTACTGCGTTCTTAATATGGTTTAAAAACGGTTGATTATGTATGGGGATGATTAAGGTTCCTTACTCATTTTTTTAGTGAAAAAATAAGTTCACTAGATGGACACTAAATTGTGAGATAACTTATTGTCTTTTATAGGGGAGACTCCCTATAATGGAGATATCTTAATTAAGGAGCTGGGAAATTTGAAGTTTGTCAAAACATTTACTTCAAAGGCATTTATCGTCCTGTCCCTCCTAGTCATTGGAACGGCATCTTTTTTGTTTTGGATTACAAGTGATGCCCATCGCGCAGCGCCATTGTCGTACGCAGCCTTAGAGCAGAAATTAGCAGCAACAGATGGAGCGACACTGAAAGAAACAGCGTCTGGCGCACTTTATTTGAAAACAGGGAACGACCTATATGTAACAAACGTCCGTCCTGAGAGCGAACTGGCAGAACAGCTCGTGAAAACCTACAATGTTTCGTACACATATTCAGGTGGAAGTACATCTGGCTACCTAATTGCAGGATTATTACTAGCAGCGCTTCTGACCTTTTTCTTTTTACAGCAAAAAGGAAAGCTTGGCGTAGGGGCAGCGTCTATGAAACATAGCGCCTCAAAAGAAACACCGCTCCCTGATATTACACTGAATGATATTGGCGGGCTGTCTCAAGAAATGAAAGAGGAGATTCACCAAACTTTGGACATCATTAAAGATCCGAAACGTTCTGCAGCGCTTGGTGTGAAAGCGCCAAAAGGGATTTTGCTGGAGGGACCTCCAGGAACAGGGAAGACCTTGCTGGCACAAGCAATCGCTCACGAAATCGGAGCTTCATTCTATTCATCAAGCGGTGCAGCTTTCACTGAACTCTTTGTCGGAGTAGGGGCATCTCGAATTCGTACGATGTTCCAAAATGCACGCAAGCAGGAAATGGCCGTCATTTTTATTGACGAAGTGGATGCACTTGCTGGAAAACGGAAAACACATGGCGGGGAAGAGTCGGAAAAAACGCTGACTGAACTTCTCGTTCAACTGGATGGGGGCGCAGATAACGAAGGAGTTTTATTCATTGCTGCAACCAACCGTAAAGACATGTTGGATGAAGCCTTTTTACGGCCTGGACGAATCGACTATTCATTCCAAGTTCCTCTTCCAGATACACAAGGCCGCCGTGAGATTATGGACATCCATACAAAAGGGAAAGCGTTAGCTCCCAATGTGGCGACCTCCCTCGATATGCTGGCAGAAAGTACAACAGGCTTTTCCGGTGCACAACTCAGTGCATTATTCACCACAGCAAGCAAACGCGCAATCCGAGAAGGACGCGCTGAAATCGACATGAGTGATATGGATTTTGCGATTGACAGAACCATTCTTGGCAACACATCCCGAAGCATGAATGATCCGCTGACGAAACGGCGCGTTGCGATCCACGAATCGGGGCACGCATTAATTGCCGCAATTACGAAACCGCATTCCGTGCGAAAAGCGACAATAATTCCGAGAGGTCAAGCACTTGGCTATGTTGCGCCTATTCAAAAAGAACTCCATCTGCAAACAGCGAGTGAGCTTTTGGACCAGGTGAGTATGATCCTTGGAGGCGGTATTGCGGAACGGATCTATCTTGGTGAACATAGCATTGGCGTGAGCGGTGATGTTCAGCAGGCCAAAGACATTATTGAGCGGATGGTCGATACTGGATTACTTCAAGATGGGTTTACATTAACGTTTAGCAAGACTGAAAAGGACATTAAGATGCAAGAGCTCTTTAAAGTGGCTGTCGAGCGCACAGAAGAACTGATCCGCGGGCACGCCAATCAGTTTGAGACCTTGGTTAATGAGTTGTACACAAAAGAGACATTGGACGGCTCTGAAGTGCATGAGATTGTATGCGGTGCCCGGAAAGAACTTGTACCTGTTTCATAATGAAAAAGAGGGCAGCCAGCTATATGGCCTGCCCTCTTTTAGCGTCTTCGTTTTGGAATCGATTCACTTTGTTTTTTATCATTCACTATTTTCATGACGAAGGGTAAAATGATCGGCCCCCATTTAATAGCCGTTTTAACAACTTTGGTTAGTTTCATATTTTCCGCTCCTTAAGTATAGAAGTTATATTCCTCTTTTCCCATAATGGACGGGTGGTTAAACCTGTCTGCAGAAACTTTGCCTATCCGCGCAATAAGTTGTAAATTTCACGTTTCAGCGTAAGGAATGGATCACTCAACAGCAATTCTTCTGACCGCGGACGGCCAAAAGGAACAATGAGTTCTTCTTTTACTACTGCCGGCTTGTCGGACAGTACAACAATTCGATCGGAAAGGAAGAGCGCTTCATCGATATCGTGTGTAATGAAAAGGATCGATTTCTTGTACGTTTCCCAAATAGACAGAAGCCATTGCTGCATTTCCAGACGTGTGAATTCATCTAAAGCAGAAAAGGGTTCATCCAGGCAAATAATCGATTGCGGTGCGTTTAAACTGCGTATGAACGAGACACGCTGCTTCATACCGCCTGAAAGCTCACTTGGATAGGCATCCTCAAATCCAGACAATCCTGCACTTTTAATAAGCTCCATTGTTTTGGAGCGATCGAATTTAGTACCGGCAATTTCAGAACTCAGTTCAACATTTTGAAGGACAGTCCGCCATGGAAAAAGCGCAGGACTTTGCGGCATATAACTAATGTGTCCGCGGGAATCATTCAGAACTTTGCCATCCAGCGAAATCGTCCCGGCGTCAGGTGTATACAGCCCGCCAATCAGCTGAAAGATCGTGCTTTTTCCGCTGCCTGAAGGTCCGACTATGGAAACGAATTCTCCTTCCTTCACAGACAGTGAAATGTCTTGAAGGACATGATTAGCTCCGTATGATTTCGATAGGTTGTTAAGAGCGAGTTGACCCATTCGATTCATTCCCTCCTGAACTGCGCCAGCGCAAGACGCTTTTTTCAATGGCTAAAATTATTCCGAAATACGTTAAGCTTAAAATCATAATCAGCACAATAGCAACGAAAACGCGATCCGTTTTGAACGACGAAGAAGCGAGTGTCATGTAGACACCGATTCCTTTGTTCGCACCGAGCCATTCAGAAATGACAGCCCCCATGACACTGTATGTCGCTGCGATTTTCAGTCCGGAAAACAGAGAAGGCAATGAGTGCGGCCACTGCAATTTCCAAAAAATCTGGCGGTTGCTTGCACCGATCATCTTCAAGTAGTACAGCATATCCCGGTCTGTTTGTCTGAATCCATCCAGTGCCGCAATCGTGACAGGGAAAAAACAGACAAGAACAATGACAATCACTTTAGGAAGCATCCCGAACCCGAACCAAATAACGAGGAGCGGAGCGAGTACAATGACGGGAATATTTTGCGATAAAATCAGAAGCGGATAAAATGCTTGCTGAAGAAATGGAATGCGGAACAATACAATCGCAACCCCGATCCCTACCGTAATGCCGACAAGATAGCCAGTTGCTGAAAGAGTGATTGTGGACAAAATATGTGAGACGTACAATGAATAGCCTGTAAAAGCCTCTTCAGCAATTTGAGTAGGTACGGGAAGGAGCCAAGCGGGGACATCGAAAATTCGAGCAGCCCCTTCCCAAATAACGAGTAAAAGGATGAAGACCACGAGTGGCCGCCATCCTTTGTTCACTGCCGATTTCATCTATACTTCTCCGTCAGTTTATCCATAGATGCCCCTTTGGGGTTGCTGTAGATTTTCACTTGAGAAATGACACTTGACGCCCCTAATTCCGTCATGCGCGTGTTCATCTTTTCAATAATGTGAAGCAAGTTTCCAAGTTCACCTTCCATAGTCGTTTCAAGTGGTGCAACACGGTAGGGAACACCGGATTGTTCGATAACTTCAATTGCTGCATCCACGTATGGAATGACGTCTTCGCCATTCGGTGTTTTCGGGATTATTTGAATACTGACAAGGGCATTAGCCATGATTAGTTCCTCCTTAGTTGGGTAAAAACTCGTTTGTAAATGCATCTTTTGCGTTGAATTCACCTTCAAGCAAGTCGTTCTCTTCCATCCATTGTGCGTAATTTTCCCATGTTTTCAGCTGCTGTTCACCAAAACGAGGTGCATCATCCTGATATTTGGGAGAGAGCCATTGCTGACTTTTTTTGACGAGCTCAGGATCTAAATCCGGAACGGCTTTAATTAAGATATCCGCAGCTTCTTCAGGATGATCTATGGCAAACTCATACCCTTTTACAGCAGCCGCAACAAATGCTTTCACCTTCTCAGGATCTTTTGCAATGAGTTTTTCATTTGTTGTGATGACAGGTGTATAGTAATCCAGTTTTTCGGAGTAATCTTTTAAATATTGCATGTTCAGTTCCATCCCGCGCTGTTCCGCTTCGATGCCTGTCCAGCCGTAGTATACCCAGGCCAGGTCGATATCCCGCTGAATAGCTGTGAAGAAATCGGAAGAACCCATGTTGATGTATTTCACTTTACTGCTATCTCCATGATCTTTTTCCATCAGCGATTCAACGACAGCCTGTTCGACGGGTGCACCCCAGCCGCCATAATTTTTTCCTTCAAAGTCTTTAGGCGATTCGATGCCTTCTTCTTTTAACGAAGCAAATCCAGATGTATTATGCTGGATGATTGCTGCAATCGAAACGATGGGAATTCCAGCTGCACGGGCTTCTGTAAGAGCCTCTTGTGCTCCGATACCGAAGTCCGCTTTTCCTGATGCAACGAGCTGGTCAGCACCGGCTTCGCCCGGAAGCATGATGTCCACATCCAGTCCCGCGTCTTTAAAGTATCCTTTTTCTTCCGCAACATATAAACCGGTATGATTCGTATTAGGTGTCCAATCGAGTGCGAAATGGACCTTTTGTGCGGTTTCTTTGTCCGGGTTGCCAGACGTGCCTGGTTCTTTTTCTGCACCGCATGCTGTCATAAGCGAAGCGGCAAATAAGACTGTTAGTATTCGTTTCAATGAAATCCCCCTCCTGGAGTTTCACACTGCAACAAAAAACGTGCGCTCCCAATCTTCGGGAGCGCACGTCACATAATCATTATGAAATGAATATGTTCCCTCCGCTGGCGTTACCCAGATCAGGTTCAAAGGGTCTGCATGTATCCTGCATCTCAACCGGTGTCCGGTACCCCTACATATTGTCAGTGATGAAGTTGTATTGTAGTCATTTATTATTTTGCCATACTTATCTGAAACTAGCAAGTGTCGCATATTCAACGTTTTTTACTTTCCGCAATGAATTTAGTCATGATATACTAAGAAAAGGATATTAACCTCTGATTCATCCAAACAGAAAGCGAGTGGTCAAAATGGGCCGTAAATGGAACAATATTAAAGAAAAGAAAGCGTCAAAAGATGCAAACACGAGCCGGATCTATGCAAAGTTCGGTCGCGAAATATATGTAGCAGCAAAGCAAGGGGAGCCGGATCCGGAATCGAACCAAGCTCTTAAAATCGTCTTGGAACGTGCGAAAACGTACAGTGTTCCAAAAACAATCATTGAACGTGCTATTGAGAAGGCAAAAGGCGGCGGCGAAGAAAGCTATGACGAGCTTCGTTATGAAGGATTCGGACCAAACGGATCGATGGTCATCGTCGATGCGTTAACAAATAACGTGAACAGAACAGCTTCGGAAGTACGCGCAGCATTCGGTAAAAACGGGGGTAACATGGGCGTAAGCGGATCTGTCGCTTACATGTTTGACCATACTGCAGTTTTCGGAATTGAAGGAAAGTCTGCAGATGATGTTCTCGAACTTATGATGGAACACGATGTAGATGTCAATGACATTAGTGAAGAAGACGGACACGTATTAGTATACGCAGACCCAACTGCATTCCACGAGGTTCAAGAGGCATTTAAGTCTGAAGGAATCACTGATTTCACAGTCGCTGAACTGACAATGCTTGCCCAAAACGATGTCGAGCTGGACGAAGCATCTGCTGAGCAGTTCGAAAAAATGATCGATGCAATCGAAGATTTAGAAGACGTGCAGCAAGTCTATCACAACGTAGATCTTGGAGAATAAAACATACGAAAAAGCGACAAGAGCAGTTCTCAGCTCTTGTCGCTTTTTTTGCTGTCACCAATTATTATTTCGATACTTCTTATAATAATTGACCTGTCTCAAGAACAAATAAAGCTTGCGCTTCAAATGCTTGTCCCCTTTGTAGAACAATGGGTTCACAAACTTTCTCTGCTTCAGCAACCGTTTAATATCCCGTTTAACCGCCTTGTTCGTTACGAATTTCTTAAGAACAATTTTTGGAACTACCGTGAACAGGAACGGCTCATTTAGTAACACAAGCGGCTTTTGCTTGTGGTAAATCAGATCATCTACAAAATAGCTCGCCATATTATGTCCAAGCGCAGTCGTATAATAACTGGAACGGCCTTGTCGGATATTCACTTCAAATACTTTGAATTTTTTATCACGCGGGTCATACTTCAAGTCAAAGTTTGCGAAGCCCTGATACCCGACGGCTTCTAAGAAGTTTTTCAACTTGTACATCATTTCTTCGTTATATCTTGTAATTACAGCGGTGTAGTTTCCGATTGCCGTCACTGTATGTTCCTGTAAAACAACTTGTGCAAACGTAACGAGCTGAGTTTTTCCAGCAGAATCTGCATAGATCACAGAATCCCACATATATGTATCATCGCCGGGGATGAAATCCTGAATGATGAGTTCTTCGTTATAGCCGCTGTTTTTCACTGTTTCAATAACCTGATTCAATTCCCCAAGAGAATTCACTTTGTACACTTTTTGCTGTCCAGCAAACTTATTTTGGTTGTAGACAACTGTATCACTTGGCTTCACAATCACAGGATAATTCATATGCTCACTGAAAGGACCATCGGCTGCGCAATCGTAAAAGAATGTGAGGGGAGTATCGATTCCGTGTTCTTTACACAGCTTATAAAAGTGAGACTTAATCTGTAAATTATCCATAAGTTCACGATTGATATAGTTAAATGTGAAATATTCCCTTAAACGTTCTGCATGTTCAATGATGAGTCGCACGTACAAATCATTCGTACCGACAAGCAATAACTCGCGGCCGTCTTCTTTGTATTTTTTACTGATTTCAATAAGAATATCTGCAAATTTGTTTTCATCAGACAGCTCGTTATTCAATTCGATTTTGTGAGGAATTGTGCTGAGTTGCGTAAATGATAAAGGCTCTTTTCCGATTAATACTGGATGGATATGGTAGGCTTCGTGAAAAGAAATTGCCATATTGTATGCGTTCATGTCCGTACCGATAATGATTGGCAAGAACGGAAGTTTTTTTGCGTTCATGGTATCCTCCTAAAATGCGATGGAATTGTCGTACATAATTGTTCTCCCTTCTATATTACATGGAAAACACATTGGGATACAACAGATAGCCTAGGAGAGAGTGCGCCTCAACAGGTTTATAAATAGTACATAAAAGGAATACTGAAATATAGATCCGGTTCAAGGAGGAACAAGCACCATGTTGAAAATTGAAGAAACCAAAATGGATATGAAGCGTGAGGATGTCATCCAGCGACTAGTGGGGCGGGGGATTTTCAAGATTGATGGAAAACAGCTCTATGAACTGCCATTACTTCTATTAATGAAAGAATACTATAAGTATATATGATTATCAGTACCGGTTGAGGAGACAATCCCTTAGCCGGTTTTGTTTATACCAATATAAGTGAAGAGAGGAATGGACATGGAAGATAGTCAATCAATTCGTACTAGATTCAAATGGGTGATCGAAGCCGCTATACCTGCCATTCAGCAAGCTATGGAAGAAGGGGAGATTACCTCAGAAGAATTAGTATTGTTTTATATGGACCGCATCTCCATTAAAGGACAACTAACCAATGCGGTTTTAGAAATAAATCCACATGCCTTACAAATTGCGCAAGCACTTGACTTTGAAAGAAAGAAATCAGGGAAACGTTCTATGTTGCATGGGATCCCGATTTTACTAAAAGATAATATCGATACAGGCGACGCTATGCATACAAGCGCTGGCAGTTTGGCGCTGGAAAAGCACTATGCGTCCGATGATGCTTTCTTAGTAAAACAGCTCAGGAAAGCAGGAGCGGTTATCCTTGGGAAAACCAATATGACCGAGTGGGCGAACTTCATGTCAGATGAGATGCCAAATGGGTGGAGTTCTAGAGGGGGGCAAGTGCTAAATCCTTTCGGGAAATTCGAAGTGGGCGGATCCAGTTCCGGATCGGCTGCTGCTGTCAGTACTAATTTAGCGGCTGCTTCAATCGGCACTGAAACAACCGGCTCCATCATTCATCCGTCTGCGCAAAATGGAGTTGTCGGTCTGAAGCCGACGGTTGGGGCAATTAGCCGAAGCGGAATCATCCCCTTATCCGTGACACAAGATACAGCAGGTCCGATGACACGCACAGTAACCGATGCCGCACTTGTCTTTCAAGCGTTACTTGGACATGATCCAGACGATCCAATAACGATTACTTCGCAAAACTACAGTTCCACGGAGTGGCTTAGCTGCTTAAAAAAAGACGCGCTAAAAGGGGTTCGAATTGGAGTCGCAAGTTCTATATTTAGAAACGAAGTACCTGAAGAACAGATGCGGCTATTTAAGAATTCACTTAACGTTTTAGAAGACTTAGGCGCAAAAATCATGTCGGATATTGATCTCGGTACAACAGAAGATGATCTGGGCTACAATGTTCTCTTACATGAGTGTAAAGCGGCACTTAATCATTATTTAGGCAAAACAGCAGAAGCCAATTCCATTCGATCGATTGACGATATTATAAGGTTTAACAACAATCACTCCGAAGAGACATTGCGATATGGACAAAACTTACTTGAAAAAATAAATCATCGGAGTGGAACTTTATCAGAACATCCTTACATTGAAGCCTTATTGCGTAATCAGCATTTGGCAAAAAAAGTAGCACTTGGAAAAGCTTTAGAGCAAAACGGAGTGGATATATTAGCGTTTCCTCAAGATTATGGCTGCAGTTTTGAAGCAGCTGCCGGTTTTCCTTCGATCACCGTGCCGGCTGGCATGACAGATGAAGGAGAACCATTTGGCTTAACCTTTGCAGGACCAGCTTATTCTGAACCTTCGTTACTGAGCTTCGCATATGCTTTTGAGCAACAGACGCAGGCACGCAGCGAGTTGACAGCGGCGCAGAAGAAATAAGCAAGCTGATAACAAACTGTGGTAAACTGGTAGGAAGAGAGCGAAAGTGGGGATGGAAATGTCCTTTTTAGAAGGAATGAATCAAGACATTAAAGAAAAATGGAAATTTGAAAATGCGATGCCGATACAAGAACAAATGATACCCGAAATGCTGGCAGGGCATGACGTGGTTGCTGAATCTCCAACAGGTTCAGGAAAAACGCTTGCCTATGTGCTGCCATTGCTGGAACTGGCAGATGGTACGAAACAGCAAACACAAGTGCTCATCATGACACCATCTCAAGAATTATCCATGCAGATTGTAAATGTAATTCGTGAATGGACTGCTGGAACCCAAATTACGGTTACTCAGCTGATTGGCGGCGCAAATATGCAGCGCCAGATTGAAAAGTTGAAAAAGAAACCAACGATTGTTGTCGGAACACCCGGACGGCTCTCTGAGTTGATCAAGAACAAGAAACTGAAAATGGGAGAGATCCGTCATATTGTTCTTGATGAAGGCGACCAGCTTCTGTCACGCGAAAATCGTGTAGCTGTGAAAAACATGATTGAATCTGCTCATTCTTCACGTCAAGTAGCAGTTGTTTCTGCAACGATTACAGAAGACATTGAAGACGTTGCAGTTCGATTTATGAAAGAACCTGTACGTTTAAAAGTAACTGCAGAGGAAATGCCTGCATCCGGAAAAGTCGTTCATTCTTTTGTTAAAACGGAAGCACGCGATAAGACAGATGTATTACGAGGGCTGTCTCATATCCAGGGACTCCGGGCATTAGCATTCATTAACAATGTAGATCAGCTGCGCATGAAAGAGATGAAGCTTCAGTATGAAGGAGCTCCTGTTGCAGTTCTCTATTCAGATATGAACAAATTTGAGCGTCAAGATACATTGGACAAATTCCGGAAAGGGGAAATCCGGATTCTAATTGCGACGGATTTAGCAGCCCGGGGATTAGATATCGAAGGACTAACTCATGTTATCCACGTAAACGTTCCGCACACTGTCGAGCAATATGTGCACCGGTCTGGCAGAACGGGACGCGCGAGTTCTGATGGGGAAGTGCTGACATTATTGTCTTATCCAGAAGAGCGGGATTACCGCAAACTTGCCAAAGGATATAAGCCTGTTCAAAAAGTGTGGCATAGCGGTAAGCTGATCGAAGGAAATTCAAAAACCGTAAGCGGTCCAAAACCCTCATCACCTAAAAAGAAGAAAAAGTAAAAAAAGGTACGCTATGAGAGCTTCTCATAGCGTACCTTTTTGCTTAAAGTTCAGTCAAAATAATCGGTTTGTCTTTTGTAACGATAATCGTATGTTCGATTTGAGCAACAAGGGACTTATCAGGAGTGATAAATGTCCAGCCGTCGCCTTCTTCAATAATGTGCTCAGCCTTTTCAGAGATGAATGGCTCAACAGCAATGACCATACCTTCTTTCATGATTGTAGGTTCCCATGCATCATAATAATTAAGTACATGCTGGGGCTCTTCATGAAGTGTCGTTCCGATTCCGTGACCTGTAAGGTTCTTAATCACTGTTAATCCATTATCTTTCGCTTCGCGTTCTACGGCTTTCCCGATTTGGTTAAGTCGTGAACCCGCCTTCACTTTTGTCATCGCACGGTCAAACGCACTCTTTGCAGTATCGCATAACTTCTGCTTCGCTTCGTCAGCTGTTCCAAGAACAAAAGAAATGCCTGTATCTGCAAAGTATCCTCCACAAGACCCCGAGACATCGATATTAATAAGATCTCCGTCTTTTAGAACACGCTTGCCTGGGATTCCGTGGGCAACTTCATGATTGACACTGATGCACGTATAGCCAGGGAAATCATACTGATCGATTGGTGCAGAAACCGCACCTTTTTCAGCGAAAAGTTTTCCACCGAGTTCATCCAGCTCTTTCGTCGTCATACCTGGGGCAGCTGCTGCTTTCATCTCTTCACGAATTTCCGCTACAATTCTTCCGATTTTGCGCAAGGCAGCAATTTCTTCTTCTGTGTTTGCAATCATGTGAAATCCTTCTTTCTGTACTTTCTTTGTCACTTTTAACTATAACACATTTGAAAGGAACTACCCGAGAAGACGGTTTACTGTGTTTTAAACACTTTCACACCTTGCACGACATTCCAAATGAGGACAATCACAAACAAAAAACTGTACATCATCATAAAAAGAATGGGAGCTGCTCCCCAAAAACCAATGGAATGTGGTGCTGAAATCATATTTCCGGAGTTCAGAAAGTCAGCTGAAGTCTGCCGGAATGAAAAAAATTGAAAAAATGAAATGATGCTGGCCGCAACCAGTAAAATCGTAGGAATGAGGTGAGAGATAAGGGCACGTTTAGAGTGATGTTTGACATCCTTATTGTCAGCAACTATCCAAACGATAAAGGGAAGCAGTAAAGGTGCAAAAAACACACTGAAATAACTGAGTGAGGATAGTAATTTAGAGTTGTCCAAAATAGGTTCTCTCCCTTCTGTAAAAGCCATTAAAAGCAGTATTGCCAAAAACGCATCTAAATGCACAAAAAGTTTAAATTTCAATGAAAAAGCTTTTCAAAAAAATAACGTCGCTCCCGCAACTATTAGTTGCTAGAACGACGTCTCTTCGGTTTTGTCATAAGGTGTTGACGGAGCGAACATGTACAATCCTATGATCATAATCACTATTAAGAAAAGAGTGGATAAGGTGACGAAAAGTTCTTCGAAACGAATATTCACAAGGATTCCTAAAAATACCCAAGTGAAGACTGCAGTGAAAATTCGATCCCGATGATGGTAACTAAAGTGCAGTGCAATGGCTGTTAGGATTGTTAAGTTAATAATCGTCCATAAAACTGAGCTAATGCCCAAACGGTTCCATTCATCCAAAACAAGCAAGTAGTTCGCATTCATCACAAAATCAATTAGGGTCCACGAAAATAGCAGGGAAATTGGAATTCGCTGCCCCCACTCATTTTGCTTACTGGGATAAGTTCTGTAGAGCACATATAGGGAGAGCAGACCAATAGCGGTAAGCAGGAACGCCCAGCCAAAATAGCCATAATTCCATAATGGAAACCACACAGCATTTGCAAGACATGCAGTAATAAAGAGCAAAATCCTTTTTGTTGAAACTGAATCACTGGAATCAAATTGAATAATCCAGTATGCAAGAAATAGAATGATAAGCGGCCTGATTAGAAAAGTGAAATCTGCAGGCATAAGAAGAATAGGAAGTTTATGGGCTATCTCTATTGTAGTCATCCCGTTAAGAAGAGTGGAATTTGAAATCGTCAGTGCAGTTGCTAAAACAAGAAAAACAATTGCTAAAATCAGTTTTTTCATGAAATATCCTCCTCGTACCAGTATACTAGTAAATAGGAAGTTGTGAAAAAGTAATTATGAAGTTTTCGCAACAATTCTCCTGAATCTGTATGTATAGGACAGTTGTTTCAGGGGAGAACATGGTATACTAAGCAAAATGATTACATAAAGATGTATGTGCAAATAAGAAAATGGAATGGCTAACGACCTGTACAAAGGTGGAATTGAGCGTGATACTACTCGAAGGAACAACATGCTATTTACGCATATTAACTGAAGAAGATGCTGTGATTTTTACAGAATTGGTTTCGCGGAACAAAGAATACTGGACAGTTTTCGAACCTCGCCACGATGCCAGCTATTATACGGTGCCCATGCAACGGGAAAAAATTCGTGAGTCACTGTATCAAATGAGAGATCGCAGAGAGTATAATTTCGGAATTTTTGACAGCGAAACGAGCAAATTAGTTGGACAAATTTCACTTTACAGCATAAAGCGACTGCCTTTTTCAAGCGGATTTGTTGGATACTCGATTGACCATGAGTCTGCTGGTAAAGGAATGGGGACGGAAGCACTTGAAATGGTGACGAAATTCGGATTCGAAACTGCTGGCCTGCATAGAGTGGAAGCATACGTATCTCCGCGAAATGTTGCATCGATTCGTGTCCTTGAAAAAACGAAATTTGACCGGGAAGGACTGCACCGCAAACTGCTGTATATTAACGGTGTTTGGGAAGATCATTATATGTATGCCCAGCTTGAGGACGATTATTGAAAGGGTAAGACCGCATGGCGATTTTTAAAAAGTCGCTTTCGGATATGGTTCCAATAATAAAAAACACATTTCCACACGCTTCTGCAAGCGAAATGGGAATGTGTTTTTTATTGTCTATTTCCCGGGAAATAAAAAGGAATTAGTCGTTTTTTACAGTTGTTTTCGAATAGCCATCTTCAATCACGTCAAGTTTACCTGTCTCCGGATCAATTACCAATCCATGTACAGGAACCGTTGTATCCATTAACGGGTGGTTGCGTACTGCATCGACACTCTGTTTAACACTAGCTGTTACATCTTTGAATCCGTGCAGCCAGCCTTTAAGGTCAACACCTGAATACGCAAGTGTTTTAAATAGATCACGATCAATCCCTCTAGCTACCATTTTGTCGATAATTGACTCTGTATTAATGGAGCTCATGCCGCAATCATAATGGCCGACAATATATACTTCATCCGCTTGTAATTCATAAACAGCGATGAGCAGACTTCGCATGATACTGCCGAATGGATGTGCAACAAGGGCGCCAGCACTTTTAACGATTTTAGCGTCACCATTTTTGAAGTTCATGGCACTTGGGAGAAGTTCTGTAAGACGAGTATCCATGCAAGTTAAGATAACAACTCGTTTGTTAGGGAATTTTGTTGTGGAAAATTTTTCGTATTGATGCTCAGAAACGAACTGGTCATTATGCTCTAAAATAGTTGATAGAAGTGTCATTTGAAATCCTCCGTTTTTTAAAAGTGTATAGAGAAAAAGGGCGCCATATGGCAGCCCTTTTTGTATTCTCAAGAACCCAGTATAGGAATATGATTAGTAGGTGACATCTGGTTTTGGATCAATTACTTCGGAATCGTGCGACACTAAAGAATCGTTCATATAGTGAATCATGAACATCGCAGCTGCACCAAATGTAACTGCAAAACCGAGGATAGTAACGATTAGTAAGGCCATAATTAGTCTCCTCTCTATTGATAATCAGTGACTGCTTCCATTATACCTCATTTTCATGAAAAGTTTAAGAGCCTGTACGAACTTTATAGGAAATTCACTATTAGAACGCCCAAGTTCCTCTCCGGAAGAGTGGTTCAACGGTTCCATCTGCCAGAATACCGTCAATGTCCATTTCCCCGGATCCAATCATGAAGTCCACATGGGTGATGCTCTGGTTCAATCCGTTTTCCTCAAGTTCATTGCGGTTCATTTCTTTACCGCCATCTAAATTGAATGCATACGCACTTCCAATCGCTAAATGATTTGAAGCGTTCTCATCGAAAAGGGTATTGTAGAACAATAGTCCAGACGCTGAAATTGGAGACTCATGAGGGACGAGGGCGACCTCACCTAAATATTTAGCCCCTTCATCTGCATCTATCATATTTTCCAATACATCTTGCCCCTGACCTGCAGCAATATCTGTAATTTTGCCATCTTTGAAAGTAATCTTAAAGTCATCGATAATTGTTCCGCCATAACTTAGTGGTTTTGTACTTGAAACAACACCGTTAACTCCCGACTTTAAAGGTGCAGTAAAGACTTCTTCAGTTGGCATATTTGCCATGAATGTCGCACCATCAGCATTCACACTGCCAGCACCGCACCATGTATGTTTTTCCGGTAATTCAATTGTTAAATCAGTCCCAGGAGCTGTATAATGCAATTTGTGATAATGTTTGTTATTTAGATAATCTACTTTTTCATGCAGTCTCTGATTATGCAATTCCCACTCTGCAACGGGGTCAGCTGTATTGGCACGAGCTGCTTTAAAAATAGCGTTCCATAGTGCGGGTACTTGTTCTGATTCCGGTAAGTCAGGGAAGACAAGGGATGCCCAATCAGCTGAAGGAGCAGCAATCACTGTCCAGCTGAATTTATCTGCCTGCATCATTTGACGGAATCCATCGAGTGCTTGTCCGCTCGCTTTTTGAGCATCACGAATACGTGACGGATCAACATTTTTGAATAAGTCGGGACTTTGAGAAACGATGCTCATAAAAGCAGTTCCCTTTTTTGCAAGTTCCTCGCGTTCTGCAATTTTCCAAGAAGGAAATTCTGTAAAAGAATCTGCAGGTGCTTGTTCGTAGCGGATCCGGGAGATAACATCATCGCTCCAGTCAACAAAGACTTGCCGTGCACCCGCCGAATACGCTTTTTCAACGATGATTCGGACAAACTCCCGAACGTCTGTAGAAGCACTTATAAAGAGGTTTTGATTGGGCTGGATATTCACGCCGACTTTGACGGCCAGCTCTGCATAATTTTGTAATTGCTGTTCAAATGTATTCAATAGATTCATACCCCTTTCAGAAAGTACTTTAATAGTACCAATTCTGGTTTGAAAAGTGCAAAAAGAAAGACTTGAATCCGCTTACACAGAGAAAAGAAAAGATTACTGAGATTTCTCGATCGGATTGTCTAAAGAAATCACAGATTATGACGAAATAAATAGAAGAATGAAAGACATGGAGGTCTTTACATGGATTTATCAACAGTATTTGGGTTAATTATGGGTTTCGCAGCAGTATTGGTTGGAATGGTACTAAAAGGTGCGCCACTTGTGAACTTGGTGAATCCTGCTGCTTTCCTGATTATCATAGTTGGTACTATAGCTGCGATAGTCATCGCATTTCCGATGAATGAGATTAAAAGGATACCGAAATTGTTCGGTGTGATTTTCAAAGAACAGAAACTTACTTCAGACGCAAATATTATCCGGATGTTTTCATCTTGGGCAGATGTAGCAAGAAGAGAGGGGCTTCTATCACTTGAAGCGCAAACCGATTCTATCGAGGATCCTTTTTTGAAAAATGGTTTGGGACTTGCCATAGACGGACAGAACGCCGATTATATCCGAGATGTACTTGGTGAAGAAGTAGATGCAATGTCAGACAGACATTCTGCCGGCTCTCTTATTTTCACGCAGGCGGGTACATATGCGCCTACGCTCGGTGTACTCGGTGCGGTAATCGGACTCATTTCTGCACTTGGGAATATGAACGATACCGAAGCACTCGGTCATGCGATTTCCGCAGCTTTTATCGCGACATTACTGGGGATTTTTACAGGGTATGTCCTCTGGCATCCATTTGCTAACAAACTAAAGCGGAAGTCAGCAGAAGAAGTGCGTCAGAAGAACATGATGATTGAAGGAATCCTTTCTGTTTTAGAAGGAGAAGCTCCACGCGTAATTGAACAAAAGTTATCTTCATATCTATCTATGGAGGAACGTCGTAAGCTTGCTAACGAAAGCCCGAAAGGCAAGGAGGCGGGAGAAGTTGCCGAAGAAGCGTAAGCGCAAAAAAGATGATGGCCACGTTGATGAATCCTGGCTTCTGCCTTATTCAGACTTGTTAACATTGCTCCTGGCTTTGTTCATCGTATTGTTTGCATCCAGTTCTGTGGATGAAGCGAAGTTCAGTCAAATTTCATCGGTGTTTAATGAAATTTTTGACGGGGGTAAAGGGGTTATGGAGAGTTCTTCTCCAACTACAGTACCTGTTCCGAAGGATGACTTAGGTGCTGAAAACGATAATTCTTCCTATTTAGAGGACCAGCGTTCACTTGGAGAAATCCAAGAAAATCTAGAAGACTATATTGCTGAAAATGAGTTAGAAGGACAGTTTGATACAAAGCTTACGGAAGAGGGGCTGCTGGTCACGATACGTGACAGTGTGTTGTTCAAAACTGGCAGTGCCGAAATCGACACACAATATCGTTCGATTGCATCGGACATTGCAAAATTACTGGTATTTGAAAAGCCCCGTCAAATCGTGATTGCTGGTCATACGGATAATGTGCCGATGGTTAGCGGTCAGTATAAATCGAACTGGGAGCTCAGCGTTATGCGTGCAGTTAATTTCTTGTCAATTATTGCTGAAAATGACCAAGTGGATCCAATGGCATTCAGTGCTAAAGGCTATGGAGAATTTCGTCCTATTGCAGCAAACGATACAGAGTCCAATCGTGCAAAGAACAGACGGGTTGAAGTTTTAATTCAACCGCTCGTATTAAAAGACGGGACGGCATATGAATAACCGCTAAATAAAAAGCAGCAGCTCCGCGGAATGGGAGCTGCTGCTTTTTGCTGTAAAACGTATTGAAAATTAACCGCGAAGTGAACCGAGTTCGGCAACAATTGCCTGCATCTCGTTCGGTGTAATGGTCTCGCGTTTCATTACCATTTTGTAAATGTAATGAAGATCTTCGTATTTAGATGTACTGAAGTTCTCTGCCTTCATTGCATCTACATTGACCATACGAAGCTTTTCTTTAATTTCAGTAATCATATAAGAGACATTTTCAGGAGTGGGTTGAGTTAAGTCCATAGTTTTTTTCCGCCTTTCGCTATCTATGGACTTAATCATTCCATTAATTTAAGTCACTGTCAACCTGCATATTCTCTTTTTGTTCTTTCTCTTCTTTGATTTTAGCTTGGAAACGTTTAGACTCCATTACAATGACACCAGACAAGCCGAGAAGGCCGATAAGGTTTGGAATCGCCATCAGACCGTTTAGAACATCTGCGAGTGTCCATACAACATCTAGAGTAGCTGTAGCACCTACGAAGATGAAGAGGACAAAGACAATGCGATAAGCGAAAACAGCTTTTGGATTCGGGAACAAGTACTGGAAGCACTTCTCACCATAATAACTCCATCCAAGAATCGTAGACGATGCAAAGAAGATAAGTCCGATAGTTACAATCATGGGTCCGGCTCCGCCAAGGAACTCACCGAATGCTGCACCAGTTAATGCTCCTTTATCGATACCGTTCTTCCACTGCCCAGACATAACGATTGTTACGCCGGTGATTGAACAGATGATCAGTGTATCAAACAAAACTTGTGTCATTGAAATTAGTGCCTGACGTCCAGGCATGTCGGTCTTTGCTGCTGCTGCAGCGATTGGAGCAGATCCGAGACCAGCTTCGTTTGAGAAGAGTCCGCGAGCAACTCCGAAACGAATGACTGTACCAATCGCTCCGCCGGCAAGTGCTTGACCAGAAAATGCATCGCTGAAAATCAAGCCGAATGCAGCTGGAACCAAGTCGAAATTTAAGATAATAATAATTGCTCCTGCAATGAAATAGAAAAGTGCCATAATCGGAACAAAGAATGCTGTTACTTTACCGATTGACTTGATGCCGCCTAAAATTACAAGTGCCCCGAAAATGACGAGTGCAATTCCAGTTACCCAGAAAGGTACGTTAAACGCATTATTCATCGCATCTGCAACCGCTTTAGATTGTGTTCCGTTACCAATTCCAAATGCAGCAAATGCACCGAAGATGGCAAATAAAACACCTAGCCATTTCTGTTTAAGACCATGTTCTAAGTAATACATCGGTCCTCCGGCCATTTGACCATTTGCATCTTTCACGCGATATTTAACTGCGAGTACTGCTTCTCCATATTTAGTTGCCATTCCGAATAGTCCCGCGATCCACATCCAAAAGATTGCTCCGGGTCCTCCAGTTGCAACAGCACTGGCAACACCTACGATGTTACCTACACCGACCGTCGCAGCCATGGCAGTCATCAACGCTTGGAATTGAGTGATATCGCCGTCTGCTTTTTTGTCGTGATTTCTAGAAAACACTTGTTTCAATGAGTACGGTAATAATCGAAACTGAATGAATGTGAGCCGGAACGTTAAAAATATCCCCGTTCCAACAAGTAAAATGAGCAGTGGCGGTCCCCAAATTATGTCACTTAACTTTCCTAAAAATGCTTGTGCTTGATCCATCCCAATTCCCCCCTTGTTGTTTGACCAACTATATGTTTATAAATACGAAGAAAGAAGTACACACCTCCATAAATAATCGAATATTCCAACTAATATAATTAGTTGTTGTTATTAAGTACTAATATTGCGAAACTTCAGTGCATACGTCAAGTACTTTTTTAAAAGCTTGAGCGGATTTGTTTGTTTTTTACTGACTGGGGTATAATACGGTAAGCAATTAAGTAATCTATTTGGAGGTAATTCTTATGGGAAATAGTAAACTTGGCAAATTCATCTTATTAGGCGCATTACTTGGCGGGGCAGCTGCTTTGCTCGATCGTGCGACACGTAATTCTGTAATGGGCACTTCGAAAAAAGCGGCAAATGAAATTTCGTATTATGCTAAAAATCCTGATACCTTGAAGCAGAAATTGGCAGATCAGAAAGACAAATTCCAAGCGGCTTATGAACAATTATCTGGAGATGTTTCGTATATTAAGGAACAAGTGGAAGAACTTAAAGCATTGACACCTCAAGTGAAAGAATTGGTTACAGATACGAAGGAAACATTTGTCGATTCAAAAGAAGAATACGAAACAATTATGAAGGATTCACCAGCAGCAACCTCTTAAATTCCGAAGCGAAAGGAGTGAACCGCTTTGAAAGAAGATAAAAACAACAAGTTGTCCGATGGGTCGCCTTCACTTAAAAAGGCCCATCAGGACAAACCATACATAAACGAAGTATCTCATCGTTCTAACGATGAGGGGCATAAATTTTCTGATTCGAAAATAGGCGGTTTTGTCTCCGATATCCAAGAAGGCGAACTACATACTTTTGATGTCACGACAAAAGACGGGTTCATGAAAGAGTTAATCTTGCGTATTAAAACCGTTGATGTATCCGGACTTGGTGCCGAGCTCTCTTACTTCTTCTTATTTTCAATGTTTCCTATGCTTATTTTTCTTTTCACACTGCTGCCGTATTTAAATCTGGACCAGTCAGAAGTCATGCTTTTCATAAGGGACTATGCACCGCCAGAGGTAGCAACGATGATTAGCGATATTCTTGAGCAAGTGCTGGCTAACAAAAACGGAGGACTGCTGTCTATTGGTATTTTGGCGACACTTTGGTCGGCATCCAAAGGGATGAATGCACTTACGAAAGCTCTGAACCGCTCTTATTTCAAAGAGGACTCACGGTCATTCGTGGTTCAGCGCGGAATGTCGATTGTCTTTACAATTATGCTTGTACTTGTAGTCGTAGTGGCACTCGCTTTACCTGTCTTTGGAGAACAGATCGGCTCAGTGATCTTTTCGTACTTAGGATTTGAAGGTGGGTTTAATACATTATGGAATCAGTTGAGATTCATACTGCCGCCGGTACTGATCGCTGTTGTCTTCACACTTATCTATTGGTTAGTGCCTGATGTGAAGCTTCCATTTAAAACAGTACTCCCGGGAGCTTTGTTTGCAACAATCGGCTGGATTATTACGACTCTCGGATTCTCATTTTATGTGTCCAATTTTGGAAGCTATGCAAATACGTATGGCAGTATCGGTACCATTATCATATTAATGCTCTGGCTCTATTTCTCCGCAATTATTCTTATGATTGGCGGACAAATAAATGCAGTTTCAAAAGAACGGACAGAACGACTAAAAGAAATAAAAAGCAATGCCGCGGTGTAAAACCGCTGCATTGCTTTTTACTTTGTTGTATTTAGCATTCGCAAACCATTTAGAATGACAAGAATCGTACTACCTTCATGCCCAATTACTCCAAGCGGCAGATCGACAACTTGCATAAAGTTGGAAATGATTAGCATGACGATGACGAGAATAGAAAAGAATACATTCTGTTTGACAATCCGCTGCATCTTCCTTGAAAGCTTTATCGTGTATGGCAGTTTCGTTAAATCATTTTTCATCAGAACGACGTCTGCTGTTTCCAATGCCACGTCAGTGCCTTCTCCCATTGAAATTCCGCTAGTTGCAGTAGCCAGTGCTGGAGCGTCGTTAATCCCATCCCCAACCATTCCGACTGCACCGTATTCATTCATTAATTCTTTGACTTTTTTAACTTTCATATCGGGAAGACAGTCTGCTGTATAAGAGTCAATCCCAGCTTGTGAAGCAATGGCTTTTGCGGTTTTTTCGTTATCTCCCGTCAGCATAATCGTTTTCAAACCAGCTTTCTTGAGTTCACGAATTGCTTCAATTGCTTCCGGCCGGAGCACGTCTTGCAGTGCAGCAGCTGCTAGAATGCCTTCCTTATCTTTTATAAATAGTACAGTTTTACCCTCATCTGCAAGTGCAAATGCATCTCCATTATGAAATGCTTTCGCTTTGTCGATCCCAACAAAACGGGGGCTTCCAACGAGTACTTCTCCTTCGGGAGGAAATGCACGCAAGCCGTTACCAGGAACTTCTTCAATGTCAAAGTTGCGTCGCATTGGTACTTCTTTAGTGAGTGCGTAAGCCGTAACAGCTGTTGCGAGCGGGTGATTCGAGCGGGATTCTATGCCAGCTAAGAGTGACAACGCATCCTCAGCGGAAGTACCTTCACGGACGATGAAGTCCGTAACAACGGGCTTGCCAGTCGTAAGCGTCCCTGTTTTATCGAATACAATTGCACGTAATGAGCTTAAATGTTCGAGGTGAATTCCGCCTTTAAATAAGACACCTCGTTTTGCACCGTTAGAAACAGCTGCAAGCGTTGCAGGCATGATTGAAGCGACTAGCGCACATGGGGAGGCAACCACGAGAAGAACAATCGCTCGATAGAACGTCGTAGTCCAATCCCATCCGAACAAGAAATGCGGTAAGAACAGCATAAGAGCAACTGTGAGAAGCACAACTTTGACATAACTTCCTTCAAACCGTTCGATGAACTGCTGAGAAGGAGATTTTTCACTTTGTGCATTCTGTACCATTGTAATAATTTTTTGGAATAAGGATTCACTGCTTGGTTTAGTCATTTCCATTTCAATTACGCCGCTAATATTTACTGTTCCTGCAAATAATTCATCACCGGAACGCTTATCAGCTGGAACGGATTCACCATTAATCGCTGACATATCAATAGAAGTACTGCCTGTTAAAATGATGCCATCTGCAGGGATTCTCTCACCAGCCTTGACCAGCAGTCTAGCGCCAACCGCAAGGGAATCTGTTGAAACACTTATTTCTGTGCCATCATCTTGTATAAGCCAAGCTTCTTCAGGCTGTAATTCCATAAGTGAAGAAATTTCCTTGTGACTTTTGTTCAACGTGTAAGTTTCCAGCGCTCCGCTTAACGCAAAGATGAAAATCAGAACCGCACCTTCGGCCCAATATCCAATGATCGCTGAACCAACTGCTGCCAGGACCATTAACATTTCAACATTAAGTTCCTTATTTTTGATCGTTTCTTCAATTCCTTCTTTGGCTTTCGCATAACCGCCGATCAAAAAAGCAGTTACATAAAGAGCTATGGAAAAAAGTTCTGCTCCGTTTTTTCCGCTTAACCAAGCCGCTATAATGAGTACCCCTGATAGAATAGCTAAAACCAGCTCAATATGTTCTTTCCAGGTGATCGATTTCGGTGGCTCGGTATTTACATGGGTTGTCATAACACCACTCCTAATTGAGAATGAATTTCACTTTCATTTACCTTATAAAAATCACAAAGTCGCATTTCGTAAGGGGAATCCGACTTAAATAATATCAGTTACTACTTTATAATGACTATTAATAGTAGTATACCATAGTTGAGAAAAAAGTGTCACACTATGTTTTTTGTGCGGGAACCTGAATTTTTTATATACAAAAAAAGCAAGGGCTGTGAAAAACCCCTGCTGTTCAATGCATTATTAAATTTAAAATTGTTATTTCATCTTGCCCATTCGTACTTCTAAATCGTCAACGAGGCTAATGAGACGATCGATCTCTTCAATATCTGCGGTTTCAGGTTCAATCGTATCAAGCGTTTCCAAAAACTGATTAAGCCGGACTTTTAAATCATCAACTTGATTAGATGGTGAGTTTTGCATAGTGGTCACCTCTTTCTATACACTTATTTTAACGGAAGTGGGCGATCAGTTCAATTAGCTGAAAATAAATTTTGTTTTAACTATTCACAATTAAAAGTTAATGTGTTATGATACTTCTAATCACAAAAAGGAGGGCAGATGCAAAAATTTAACCATTGAGAAGGAGGCGATTCGAAGACGTCTGGAAAGGGAAATTCTATTGGCGAATTCGCAGTAAATTTATGAACAATTTAATTACAACATAAAGCCCGGCCCTTAGTGAAAAACAAGAGGCCGGGTCTTTTAATGCGCAAAAAATCAGTTCACAAGTTCGTATGTCTTTTTAATATCGATGCAATCGGCAACAGATTGGTACATCGAACAGTTTTTATCTGTTAACTCAAGAATTTTAGGCATCTTTTCATCCGTAAGACCATCTGCTTGGACCGTAATGTGGAAGTGAATTTTTTCAAGACGGCTGGCATCATCTTGTGATCGGACTACTTCCTTCACTTCGATGTTAATGGATTGAGCAGGCATTCTTTTTTTTTCTAATATCTTCCGCATGACTCCGCCCGTACACGCAGCAATAGAAGAAACCATTAACTGGTAAGGACGGAATCCTTTTTCTTCATTAGAAGAGATTTCGAGCTTACCAAATTCTGTTTCAGTTTCAAAGCCGTATTCTGTCATTTCGAATTTCATTAAAATTCCCTCCTTTGTATGCTATCATTATATAGGTTTTTGTTGAATAAGGGGTGTTTGACGAATGGCTATCATAAAAGACTCGCAACAGCACCGGTTTTGGGTGCTAGTCGTGATCGTTTCAATTTCTGGTTTTTCTCAAGGGATGCTGCTCCCGCTAATTTCAGCTATTTTTGAGCAAGATGGCATTTCAGGCACGTTAAATGGATTGAATGCCACTGGATTATACATAGGAACATTGTTAGTTTCTCCATTCATGGAGGCACCGTTGCGAAAGTTCGGTTATAAACCAGTCATTATTGCGGGTGGTTTAATCGTTATGATTTCGCTTCTATCGTTTCCTTTATGGAAAAGTGTCGTGTTTTGGTTCGTTCTCCGTTTATTTATAGGAATCGGAGATCATGCTCTCCATTTTGCCACACAAACTTGGATAACGAGCACTGTTTCACCTGACCGTTTAGGAAGAAGTATTTCCATCTATGGGCTATCTGTAGGAGTGGGATTTGCAATTGGTCCGATGTTTGTACCGCTCGTTTCAATAAATGAAGGGCTGCCTTTCATCGTCTCCGCATTACTCACAATGTGTGCATGGGGACTCGTATTTACGTTAAGAAATGACTTGCCGGAAGTAATGGCAGGAACGGCAACTGCCGGTCATTTTGGAAACCGTGTAAAAGCGACAGTGATTGTTGCTTGGATTGCATTCCTTGGACCATTTGGTTATGGCTTTCTGGAGTCTTCATTGAATGCAATGTTTCCTGTATTTGCACTTCGAAATGGAATTACTTTAGGTATGGTAGCCATTATCATTCCTGCCTTTGCTTTTGGGGGCATTCTATCTCAAGTGCCTCTTGGAATTATATCTGACCGAATTGGCCGCCGTCCGGTTTTACTGATCGCGTTAGGCGGTGGGACACTTGCGTTTACAGGTGCAGCGCTGTTCAGTGCTTATGCATTCGGAATTATGGTCATGTTTTTCATCGGGGGCATATTTTCAGGATCTCTCTTTTCCCTGGGTGTTGCGTATATGTCAGATCTTACCCCAAAGCATTTACTGCCAACAGGAAATTTACTTTGCGGCATATTCTTCAGCTTTGGCAGCTTGACGGGTCCCATACTTGGTGGATACGTGCTGGAAGTATCCCAGCAAAATTACTTATACTTGTTTGGTGCCTTCCTCGGAACTTTATTTTTGCTAACGTTGATGGGAAAGAGAACGGTAAAGCGGGAACTCACATAACGAAAAGAAAAACAGAGACGCCGAAATTGGAGATCGGGTCTCTGTTTTTTGAAATCATTTTACTGCAGGCTTCCTAATTGGATATCCTCATATTCCATCACAAGTTCGTCCAGTGAACCAAACGTGTACCCTTTTTTCTTGGCATCTCTGATGAAATCCGGGAGTGCTCCCGAGTTATCAGAAGAAACGGTGTGCATTAGAATGACCGCGCCAGGGTGCAACTGATTCATAAGCTCGTTATAAGCGAATTCTTTTCCTTTCGGCTTATCCGCATACCAGTCGATAAAAGCGATTGACCAGAAAATATGTCGATATCCCAGCGAATTCCCAACAGCGAGTAATTCCTCATTAAAGATACCTTCTGGCGGTCTCGCATACACAGTACGATCGATACCCGTAATCTCTTCAAGAAGAGTATCGAATTTTTTCCACTCTTCTTCCATCTGGTGAGGGCTTAGTTTTGCCATATTGGGGTGATCAAAAGAATGATTTCCGATTCCATGTCCATCTTTGACCATCCGTTTTACAAGTGGTTCAGCACTTTTCAAGTAATGCCCTGTGAGGAAGAAGGTGGCGGGAGCATCCTCTTTCTTCAGCGTGTCCAATATACTTTCCGTTTCACCATTCTCATACCCATTATCAAAGGTTAAGTAGACAATCTTTTCATCGGGCTTGCCTTTATAAATTGCACCGTACTCATTTAACATCGATTCAAGAGCGGATCCAGCATTTGGAGGTTCTCCGTTCATCGCTTTCTTAAAACCCCAATGAAATTCGTCAGCATGAGCGGCAAATGGATTGAAAGCGAGTCCTACGACTATCACGAATGCCGCCATTAATATACCAGGGCCATGGTGTTCCATCATATCGAGCACACTCCTTTTTACATAGCGTGTGCTGTTGCAGTCGTTCTATACATCGCCTATTCCAGAATAGTTGCAAGTGCAGGACGAATTGCGGGATGCTTAAAATTAAATTCGCTTTCGTTAAGTTTTTCAGGTAAAACATGCTGTCCTTCTAGAACCAATTTACTCTTCTTGCCTAATGCGAGCTTCATGGCAATACTCGGAACGGGCAGCCAGTGGGGACGATGCATGACGGACCCGATTGCTTTTCCTAAATCAGACATCCTTACAGGCGCAGGGGCGGTTACATTAACAGGACCTTCTATAGAAGGTGTCGTGATTGCAAAGTAAATTGCACGTGCGACATCTTCAACGTGAACCCATGATATCCATTGTTGTCCGGAACCTATTGGACCGCCAGCAAATAACTTGTACGGAAGTGCAATAAGAGGCAAAGCACCGCCGCCTTTCCCGAATACCGTACCAAATCGGGTGTAAACAACCCGGGTCCCATATTCTTTCATCTTGGATGCTTTCCGCTCCCAATCATGAACTGTCTTTCCAAGGAAATCATGAGCAATTTCAGGTGAGCTTTCTGTGTACACGTGAGTTTCTGAAGTCGGATAGATTCCGACAGCGCTGGCGTTTACGAATACGTCTGGTTTCTGACGCAGCGTACTGAGTATTCTCAGCAATTCATCTGTTGCTTCCATTCGGCTGTCATAAATCTTTTTTTGATGTTCTTCCGACCAGTTCCCCTCATTGATGGAAACTCCAGCTAAATTTACGACAGCATCTGGCGGAGTCAGGTCTTGCTCAGGTTTTTTATCGTTATGCATCCATTGCACAAAATGAACACCATTTTCTATTTTCGACTCACTTCTTGATAGTACTGTAATGGAATGTCCGTCAGTTTTAAGTAATTCAATGAGTTTGGAACCGATGAATCCAGTCCCGCCAGTAATTAAGATATTCATGAAATTGCTCCTTTCGAAAATGATAAACGAAACAGCTGACCCGCATAATGAGAACAGGTATACTATTAGTAACGGGAGGTGATGGACGTGCCGGTCATAACAAAAATTACGCAGCAAACGCGTGATAAAGAACGTTACAATATCTTTTTAGACGAAATTTACGCGTTCAGCGTACATGAAGCGAATCTCGTTAAATTCGGCTTAACAAAAGGAATGCAGCTGGATAACTGGGAAAAAGAAGACCTTGTCTATGAAGAAGAGATTCAACGTGCCTTTAACAGAGCCCTTCATTTTCTTGGTTTCAGAATGCGAAGTGAACATGAAGTGAAACAAAAGCTTCTGCAGGCCGAGTTCGGAGAATCGGTCATTAAAGAAGCCATTATAAAGTTGAAAAAGCTAGGTTTCCTGGATGATCAGGCTTTTTCAAAAGCTCTGCTCAGTACTCAAAAAAATACATCTTCGAAGGGACCGAATGCTATCAAACAGGAAATGAAGAATAAAGGAATTGACCCGTCCATACAAGAGTCTGTACTGGAAGAATATGATCCGAAAGAACAGTTAGAGACTGCAACTAAACTAGCAGAAAAAGCAGCACGCAAACATCATACAATTGCACCCGCTCAACTCAAACAACGGATTCAAAACGCACTTCAACGCAAAGGATTTTCGTTTGACATCATTAAAGAAGCGATTAATGCAGTTGAATTTGAACCGGATGAAGATGAATGGACTTCTATAACCGAAACAACTGGAGAAAAAGCTTGGCGTCGTGTCAGCATAAAGTACAAGGGGTACGACCGAAAAAGACGTGTAAAACAAGCGATGTATCAAAAAGGAATTCCGTTTGATCGAATTGATGCGTTCATTGAAAAAAAGGAGCTTGAAGAAGATGCTGAATGAAAAAAAATACAGTCAAATGACTGAACAAGAATTGCGTACAGAAATTGCACGGCTTATGGAGAAAGCAAGAAAAGCCGAACAGCTCGGGATTTTGAACGAATACGCAGTTTACCAGCGTAAAGCAGTAATGGCCCAATCTTTCCTAGTCGATCCGGCTTCAATAGTACCTGGAGAAATCTATAAAATCCAAGGAGATGAAGGATACTTCTTTAAAGTGGATTACTTAAAAGGACATTTTGCCTGGGGATACCGCATGGGCGGCGAATACGCTGAAGAAGCGCTTCCGCTCGCCATGCTTACATCCGTCAAATCCGGAAAATGATTTAAAGACGTTACGATTCTTCTAGGAAGTTCAATTTCTTACGCAATTTGTCTTCCGAGAAGATCCATCCTGTATAGGAGTTCACCACGTTGAAGTCTTCGTCAATATGTGCAACTGCGACAAAGGGATAAAACGTTTTACTTCGATAACGCAAGTCGATCAGGCGAACTTCAGTCAGTACATCGACTTGTGAGATTTCCCAGCGATAAATAGGAGAGAATGAGACGAATGCCTTTACGTTTCTGTCTGTCAAAGCTGCTTTCACATACGGAGATTCCGGTAAAGGTTTTCGATCGAAGTGATCGTAAATGTTTACAGACCGGCCGTATGCACGTCCCACGTAATGATCTTTTTCAGTTGAAGCAGCAATTCTCCATTGGAAGAACCGCATCGTCGGAGCGATGTATATGTCAGTTGCATTTGGAATCGTATTGTTAACAGCTCTTTTAACTGCTCCGCGTACTGCGAATCGCAGTAAATAATAGATGAAGACGACGCCATACAATATACTCATCGTTAGAACAGGCGGTGCCCCGAATATCCACGCTGCGATCGCGATTGCATGTAAAGCGAAAATAATCGGATCAAACGTATTGATGACGCTTAAAGCGACCCATCTATGTGAAAAAGGCCTGAGTGCCTGCGTCCCGTATGAATTAAAGATGTCAACAAACACATGGATGAAAACAGCGAGAAATGTCCACGCCCATAAATGAATGTAATTTGTTTCAGGTACAAAAAATGATAATACGATGGAAATAACAATCGGCCATAAAAGGACAGCTGGTATGGAGTGCGTGATTCCTCTATGATTCCGTATATAAACAGCATTATTACGCAGTTTTAGAACGGTATCCGTATCCGGTGCAAGCGAACCTAGCATAATACCCGCGAAAACCGGACCCATTGTTGCTGAGTGTGAGGCAACGATCGGATCTGCCATTGCAAGTCCGCTTATAGCAATGCCCATTGCAATATGTGTTCCCGTGTCCACTCCATCACTCCTTTAAATTGACGTATCCATTGAAACGAATTCAACAGTTACTTAATTATATACCCAAATTTGAATAACCTAAAAGTATTATCCGTTAGAAGGGGTTTGTCCATGAAAATTTCGCAGAAGGAAGAGTTTAACGAAAGACTTCTTTCTTGGTATCATCAGGAAAAAAGAGACTTGCCATGGAGGAGAACATCGAATCCCTACTATATATGGGTTTCGGAAGTCATGCTGCAGCAAACGAGAGTCGATACGGTCATCCCGTATTATGAACGATTCATTGAATCCTTTCCTACAATGGAATCCCTGGCTGAAGCTGAGGAAGAACATGTTCTTAAACATTGGGAAGGGTTAGGATACTATTCTCGTGTCCGGAATTTACAGGCAGGCGTTAAAGAAGTTGTAGAGAGTTATGATAGTAAAATTCCTCAAACCCGCAATGAGATTTTGAAATTGAAAGGAATTGGACCCTATACTGCCGGGGCCGTTTTAAGTATAGCCTACGGGGTTCCTGAACATGCAGTGGATGGAAATGTCATGCGTGTGTTCTCAAGACTTTTTTTAATTGAAGAAGATATTGCAATTCCAAAAACGAAAAAGGTATTTGAGCAGCGAGTGATGGAAGTGATTGATGAAACAGACCCGTCCTCTTTCAATCAGGCTATTATGGAACTGGGAGCAACTATTTGTACACCTAATCCGCGCTGTCTGCTCTGTCCGGTTAGAGAATTTTGTGCAGCCTTTGAAGAAGGAAAACAAGATGAACTTCCAGTTAAAACGAAAAAGATGAAGAAGAAAGTCGTGACGATCCGATCCTTTGCAATTTCTGAACCTGGAGGAAAGTGGTTATTAAGAAAAAGACCCTCAAATGGGCTCCTCGGAGATTTTTGGGAGTTCCCGCAAATTGAAGACAGTCCTGCACTGGAAATCTCCGAGTCGTTGAAGAACGAAACGGGCCTGCTTATTGAACAAAGACAAGCCTACACGCAGTTTAAGCATATCTTTTCGCATGTCACCTGGCTGGTTGAAGGGGTTCATGCAGTGCTCCTTGATGCTTCACCGATTCCTGAAGGATACCGTTTTTTCTCTGAGGAAGAATTGGAGCTTCTCCCAAAATCGAAACCGATGAGCAAACTTCTGGAGCAATTGAAAAAATAAATAGATAAGAACAGGATAATTTACGAACGGCTGGATATGCTAGTTGTTACGGAGGTGAATATCCATGACAACAAACAACCAGCGGAATCAGAAAAACAACCAGCAACAGCAATACAACCAACAAAACCAACAAAACAATCCGCTCATGAACGAAGAGTTTGGAGCCGAAACTGATGTACAGCACGTGAAACAACAAAACCAAAAAGCTGAAGCGAACAAACGAAAAGCTTCAGGAGCACGTGCAAACAGTTACGAAGACCAGACAAAATAATTGGATGGACACCACCGGCCGGCAGGAGCAATTGACTCCTTGCCGGTTTTTCAATTCACAACAGGGTCAAACATTTTCTATTTTCAGGTACGGTTGGTATAATGTTGTGATAAGAATGGAGCGGTAAATTTCCCGGTCATAAAAAGGTGGTTTTAAGGATGGATATTCCAAAAGAAGGGGAAACAGTACAAGTACATAGTTATAAGCACGATGGCCATATCCACAGAGTTTGGCAAGAGACAATGGTTCTGAAAGGTACCCGCAATATTATTATCGGAGCAAACGATCGAACGCTCGTCACGGAATCGGATGGCAGAACGTGGATTACACGCGAACCGTCAATCTGCTATTTCCATGCGGAACGCTGGTTTAACATCATCTGCATGCTTCGGGAAGATGGTGTATATTACTATGTCAACATCAGTTCACCGTTCGTGTTCGATAATAACTCCATTAAATACATTGACTACGATTTGGATGTCAAGGTTTTTCCTGATATGAGCTACCTCATCTTGGATGAAGATGAATATGCAGATCATAAAAAGAAAATGGGCTATCCCGAAGTGATTGATAAAATCTTACGTCGTAATCTTGAGACACTTCTTAGCTGGATCAAGCAGCGCAAGGGTCCGTTTGCTCCAGATTTCATAAATGTCTGGACATCCCGTTATGAGTTTAATAAGAATATGAAAAGTGAAGAATGATAAGCCGGGCTGCGATCTTTGCGGCAGGCTTTTTTAGATAGGAGGTATGAAATGGGAGAAAGTACTAAACGATATTTGAAATTTGTTAAACCCTATACCTGGCAGATTGTATTAACTGTAATCATTGGAATCATCAAGTTTGCGATTCCGCTATTCATCCCGTTTCTCATAAAAATTGTAATTGATGACGTCATTGGATCACCAACGATGACAGCAGATGAAAAAACTGCACAACTTTTCTACTGGCTTGGCGGAACGGCCCTTGTGTTTTTTATCATCCGGCCGCCAGTTGAATACTACCGCCAATATTACGCTCAGTTAGTCAGTAATAAAATACTATATGATATACGGCAAAATTTGTACGGACACTTGCAAAAGCTCAGCTTGCGTTTTTACACGGAAACGCGCGCCGGGGAAGTGATTTCCCGGATTATCAATGACGTGGAGCAAACGAAAAACTTCGTTATGATCGGTTTAATGAACGTTTGGCTGGATCTTGCGACAATTCTTATCGCGATTGGGATTATGCTCTCCATGGACGTGCCATTGACACTTGTAACACTGCTGGCGTTCCCGTTCTATGCATTCAGCGTGAAACACTTTTTTGGCAAGCTCCGTCAGCTGACAGGTGAACGATCGCAGGCACTGGCAAACGTTCAAAGCTATTTGCATGAACGTGTTGCAGGGGTAAGTGTCATTAAGAGTTTTTCGCTGGAAGCAATTGAACAAGATCGTTTTGATGAGACGAATGGAAAGTTTCTCGACAAAGCGATTGAACATACGAAATGGAATGCGAAGGCATTTGCAGTTGTGAACACCATAACTGATGTTGCTCCGCTGCTGGTCATTACATATGCGGGGTATCAAGTTATCAATGGTTCTTTGTCTGTCGGAACGATGGTCGCATTCATTGCCTATATTGAACGGTTATACAGTCCGCTGCGCAGACTCGTCAATGCGTCAACTTCTTTAACTCAATCGTTTGCATCGATGGACCGTGTATTTGAATTGATGCAGGAACCGTATGAAGTGACGGATAAAAAAGATGCGGGTGCATTGCCGGCCATTCAAGGTGAAATTGAATTCGATCACGTAGAATTCGCTTATGAAAAGGAAGGGTTTCCAGTTTTAAAGGATATGAATTTCACTGTGAAACCAGGTGAAACAGTCGCGCTTGTCGGGATGAGCGGCGGCGGAAAGTCTACGATCGTCAGCCTGATTCCGCGTTTCTACGATGTCACAGGCGGGGCTATTCTTATCGATGGTCACGACTTGCGTGATATACAGGCAAAAACGCTGCGGGATCAGATCGGTATGGTGCTGCAGGATAGTATCCTATTCAGCGATTCGGTACGCAGCAATATTCTGATGGGTAAGCCAGACGCTTCGGAAGAAGAGGTTATTTCTGCTGCGAAAGCTGCCAATGCTCATGACTTCATCATGGAGCTGCCGGAAGGCTATGAGACAAAAGTCGGGGAACGCGGAGTGAAACTATCGGGCGGCCAGAAACAGCGGCTCTCAATCGCGCGTGTATTTTTGAAGAATCCGCCAATGCTCATCTTGGATGAAGCCACTTCAGCACTGGATCTAGAGAGTGAAGCACTTATCCAAGATTCTTTGAGCCGGCTTGCTCATGATCGGACAACTGTAATTGTCGCACATAGGCTGTCGACCATTACGCATGCGGACAAAATCCTGGTGATTGACCATGGGGAATTGAAAGAGCAAGGGACTCATGCTGAACTTATCGAGAAGCAAGGAATCTATTACGATTTATTTCAAGTTCAAACTATATAACCTAAAGCAGACAATCAAAAGGGTAAACCTTAATTGTCTGCTTTTTTTGATTGCATTGAAAATTGTCTTGATTTACGTTTAAAAAAACGTATAATACTGAATAGAAGTTATTTTTAGAAAAATAGTATTGAGAGAGGGCGGTACCATGAGCGAACGAAAAAAGGTCTTAGAAGTTAAAGACTTGCAGACCACTTTCTTTACTGATTCAGGAGCAATTCCAGCAGTCGATCACGTAGATTTCTTTGTGAGAGAAGGGGAAGTGCTTGGTATAGTGGGGGAATCAGGATGTGGAAAAAGCGTAACCTCGCTTTCAGTGATGGGTCTAGTGCCGAAACCTCCAGGGAAAATTACGGGTGGCGAAATACTATTTCAAGGTAATGACTTACTGAAAAAAAGCGAGAAAGAAATGCGATACATACGCGGGAACGACATCGCGATGATTTTCCAAGAACCAATGACCTCGTTGAATCCTCTTTTCACAATTGGAAATCAGATGTCCGAAGCGATTTTGATTCATGAAAAAAAGTGGTCTAAAAAACGAGCACGCGCCCGGGCTGTTGAAATGTTGAAGCTAGTTGGTTTGCCGCGTGCGGATGAGTTAATCGACGAATATCCTCATCAGTTATCTGGCGGAATGCGACAGCGGGTAATGATTGCGATGGCACTCGTTTGTGACCCGAAGCTTCTCATTGCAGATGAACCCACTACCGCGCTGGATGTAACAATTCAAGCTCAAATTTTGAAGCTGATGAAAGAATTGAATACGCGGCTCGATACAGCGATTATGTTAATCACCCACGACCTCGGTGTAGTGGCTGAGACGTGCGAGCGAGTGATTGTCATGTATGCCGGTCAAGTAATCGAAGAGGCGCCCGTTAAGAAAATTTTTGAAGATCCCCAGCATCCATACACCAAAGGACTCATCCAATCGGTGCCGGATATGCGTTACAAAAAAGACCGGCTTTACTCAATCCCGGGGAATGTCCCGAAACCAGGTTCCATTAAAAGCGGATGTAAGTTTGCCGCTCGATGTGAATTTGCATTTGACAGATGTTTAGTTGAAGATCCAGCACTGATTCACACAGAAACAGGTCATCAGACGAGATGCTTCTTATATAGCGAGGAAGGAGTGATGGAAGATGGACCAAAAGCCTTTGTTGAAAGTTGAAGGTCTTAAAAAGTACTTCCCTATTAAAAAAGGTCTTCTAGGAAAAACAGTAGGCCATGTGAAGGCAGTAGATGATATATCGTTTTATGTAAACAAAGGTGAAACGCTTGGCATCGTAGGGGAAAGCGGTTGCGGAAAGTCGACAACTGGCCGCGTGCTTATGAGACTTTTGGAGCCGACCGAAGGAACTGTCGAGTTTGACGGGAAAGAGTTAACGTCTTTGTCAACGAACGAAATGAGAAAGATGCGGCGCGACATTCAAATGGTGTTCCAAGATCCGTATGCTTCACTTAATCCGCGGCATACAATTGGAAAGATACTAGAAGAGCCGCTTCTTGTGCATGGGATTTCCGATGCTAAGGAACGGAGAAAGTCCGTTATTAAATTTTTAGAGATTGTGGGCTTGAGTGCATTCCATGCGAAGCGCTATCCTCACCAATTCAGCGGGGGACAGCGGCAGCGTATCGGAATTGCGCGTGCACTTATGACTAATCCGAAACTGATCATTGCAGATGAACCTGTGTCTGCGCTTGATGTATCGATACAAGCCCAAGTATTGAACTTGATGCAGGATCTTCAGAAAGAGTTTGACTTAACCTACATCTTCATCGCCCATGATCTTGGAGTGGTACGCCACATCAGCGATCGAGTCGGAGTGATGTATTTAGGAAAGATGGTAGAACTTGCTCCAAGCGAGCAGCTATACGCAAATCCGCTTCATCCATATACGAAAGCGCTTTTGTCAGCGGTACCTGTACCGGATCCTGACTTCGTAAAAGAACAAGTGATGATTGATGGAGATATCCCGAGTCCGGCGAATCCGCCTTCCGGGTGCACGTTCCATACACGCTGTCCTTTTAAAATGGATATCTGTACGAAAGTCTCTCCAAAGCTGACAGAACATGAGAATGGTCAATCTGTCGCTTGTCACCTTTATAGTGAACAAGCAGACACTGACATAGAAATGAAAGAAAAAGAGATGGAGGGGTCTTTATGAGGAAAGGGAAATTATGGTCACTTGCGCTTGTAATGCTTCTCGTTCTTTCTACAGCACTTGCTGCTTGTGGAAGTGACGACAAAGAAGAAGGCGCAGAGAAAGACGGTGGGAAAGCTAGCGGGAAAGAAAAAACGTTAGTATTTGGACGCGGGGGCGATTCAACTTCTCTCGATCCGTCTCGTGTTACTGAAGGAGAAACATTTAAAGTGACAGTCAATCTATTCGAAACACTTGTGAACTTCGGTGAGCAAGATACGACGATTAAGCCGGGTCTTGCAAAAGACTGGACGACATCTGATGACGGATTGACGTATACATTCAACCTTGAAGAAGGCGTTAAGTTCCATGATGGAACAGATTTTAACGCAGATGCAGTTGTTGCGAACTTTGCGCGCTGGGCAGCTGGGGATGCTGAAATGTTCCCATATTATAGCTCAATGTTCGGTGGATTCGACGGAGACGAAGATGCAGTCATCGAGTCTGTAATGGCTGAAGATGAAAACACAGTCGTGTTCACACTTAAGCGTCCACAAGCACCATTCTTGAAAAACCTGGCAATGAGCATGTTTGCAATTTCAAGCCCTGAAGCATTTGCTAAAGGTGACGATGAATACGAACGTAACCCAGTAGGAACAGGTCCGTTCAAATTTGTTGAATGGAAACCAAATGATTCTATCACAATTGAAAAGAACGCAGATTACTGGCAAGAAGGACTTCCTAAGCTTGATAAAGTAGTATTCCGTGCAATTCCTGATAATGCGGCACGTTTGAATGCATTGACTTCAGGAGAAATCGATTTGGCAGATGGCATCAACCCTGCAGATGGAGCGAAAATTGAAGGAGACAGCAAACTTCAATTGTTCGAACGCCCATCTATGAACGTTGGTTACTTAGGTCTTACAGTAACTCGTCCTCCATTCGATAAGAAAGAAGTACGTCAGGCGATGAACTATGCGATCGACAAGCAAACAATCATTGATTCGTTCTTTGAAGGCCGCGCAGAATCTGCGAAAAACCCAATGCCTTCGTCTATCTCCGGTTACAATGATGAGATTGAAGAATATGCATACGACCCTGAAAAAGCAAAAGAATTACTAAAGGCAGCAGGACTTGAAGATGGATTCGAAATGGAACTATGGGCAATGCCAGTTCCGCGTCCATACATGCCAGATGGCACAAAAGTTGCTGAAGTTATTCAAAGCAACTTGGCTGACGTAGGCATTAAAGCAAAAATCGTTTCATATGAGTGGGCAACGTATCTTGACAAAGCTAGTAAAGGTGAAGCAGATGCCTTCATGCTTGGATGGACAGGAGATAACGGCGACGCTGATAACTTCCTATACGTGCTGCTTGATGAAGACAATATTGCTAGTAACAACTACACATACTTCAAGAATGATGAAACACACAAGTTATTCCTTGAAGCACAAACTGAAGTTGATGAAGATAAGCGTAACGAGCTTTACATGAAAGCTCAAGAAATTCTTCATGAAGAAGCTCCATGGGTACCACTTGCTCACTCAACGCCATTACTTGGCGGAGCAGCGGATCTTACTGGATTTGTACCGCATCCTACAGGTTCTGACTTGCTTTCAAATGTAGATTTTAAGTAAGCCTGAAGTCCACATGACTGTATGAAGAGGGGGAGGCGCTAAGCCATACCCCCTTTCATGTTTTAAAAAGCACTGTTCTGCGCTAAAGGAAAAAAGAGCCATGAGAGGTGAACCGAATGCTCAGTTACATAGGAAAACGATTATTTCAACTAATTCCTGTTTTACTAGGAATGACATTTGTTGTATTTATGATGATCCGCGCGATTCCTGGAAATCCTGCACAAGTCATATTAGGCCAGCAAGCAACACCTGAGGCGGTTGCTGCGCTCAATGCGAAATTAGGGCTGGACCAGCCATGGTATATTCAATTCTTCAGTTATTTAAAAGGACTCTTTACAGGTGATCTTGGAGAGTCAATGAGAACGAGATTGCCAGTTGCGGACGAAATCTGGCCGTACCTTGCAGCGACACTTGAGCTAGCATTGTTCGCGATGATTATCGCAGTTGTCATCGGCATCAACGCAGGTATCATTTCTGCTTGGTTCCAAAATTCATGGTTCGACTATACGGCAATGATTTTGGCTCTTGTTGGTGTATCGATGCCGATCTTCTGGCTCGGTTTGCTTGGCCAATGGGCATTTGCGATTGAACTTCAATGGCTTCCAACGACAGGCCGTGAGCAAGTGCGAGATCCAGTTTCGGCGGTCACGAACTTGTATATGATTGACGCGATGATCAACGGCAGATTTGATCAGCTGTGGGAAGTGTTCAAGCACTTAATACTTCCGGGACTTGCTCTAGCAACAATTCCGATGGCGATTATCGCTAGAATGACTAGATCCAGTATGCTCGAAGTTATGCGTGCAGATTATATTCGAACAGCACGGGCAAAAGGTCAAAAAATGTTTTGGGTTGTTTATAAGCACGCGTTGAAAAATGCAATTATTCCGGTTTTGACGATTGTCGGTCTGCAAATGGGGATGCTCCTCGGCGGTGCGATTCTTACAGAAACAATCTTCGCATGGCCAGGTATCGGACGCTACATCTATGATGCTATTAACTATAGAGATTACCCAGTAATCCAATCAGGGATTTTGATTGTTGCATTCTTCTTTGTAATGATCAATCTCATCGTTGACTTACTCTATGGCGTGATTGATCCGAGGATAAAATATGATTGAGGAAGGAGGTTGGCACCATGTCTGAACTGACACCAAAGATTGATGGGATTGCAGAAGCTCAAATTGAGAAAGAGTCCGGACCTTGGCGGGATGCCTGGTACGGCTTTAGGAAAAGTAAAGTGGCAGTTGTAGGGATGGCAGTCGTCGTATTCTTTGTCGTTATCGCTCTTTTAGCACCATGGATCGCATCCCAAGGAATTAACGATCAGAATATGGCAGACCGACTCCATCCGCCTTCTGCCGAATATTGGTTTGGAACGGATGATTTTGGCCGGGATATTCTTTCAAGAATTATACACGGCGCTCGTATTTCGTTAGCGGTCGGCTTCTTCTCAGTAATCGGATCCGTAGTGGTGGGGAGTATTCTTGGAATTATTGCAGGATATTATGGCCGTTGGGTAGATATCATTATTTCACGTATCTTTGATATCATGCTTGCGTTTCCATCTATTTTGCTTGCGATTGCGATTGTAGCTGTACTCGGACCGAGTTTACGCAACGCACTCATTGCCATTGCTACCATTAACGTTCCGAACTTCGGAAGGCTGATTCGTTCGAAAGTGCTTAGTATTAAGGAAGATGAGTACATCACTTCTGCGAAAGCAATCGGGATGAAAGACGCTCGGATATTGTTTTCACATATTTTACCGAATTCCATGGCGCCGGTGATTGTACAAGGAACTCTTGCCATTGCAACTGCAATTCTTGAAGCAGCTGCACTGGGATTCCTTGGATTGGGAGCCCAAGCACCTCAGCCGGAATGGGGCAAAATGCTGGCGGATTCCAAAGATTACTTGCAGTCAGCACCATGGACGATGATATTCCCCGGACTCGCGATTATGTTGACGGTATTAGGATTTAACTTAATGGGAGACGGGTTGCGGGATGCACTCGATCCTAAAATGAAAAGCTGAAAAACCTAGAGGCTGCTACTAGCCTCTAGGTTTTTTTAATAGATTTCATCATCAAATTTAGTATTGGCTTCACTGTCATATCTGCGCTGGTAGGTGACGACGAGACTATCCAAATGTTCCAGCTGTTCTTCATAGTTAAGAATAGAAGAAAGAATGTGAAGCAAATAGTAAGTGGAGAACTCTTCATCCTCTTCTTTTGAAAGAACAATCTCTTTCACGAAGATTTCCATAACCTCATGCCGCTGGATATACTCATCATGAAGCCCTGTGCTTAACTGATCTGCTTTTAACTTACCGACAAACTTCAAATGCAATTGTTCATGATATGTGAGGATTGCATCCAGTCGTTCTTGAATCATCATCTTAAAGTGATCAGGCAATACGGCCAGCTCACTTTCATACAAGTGAAGTTTCTTCAGCACTTGAAGACTTGCGTTCGACGCAACAATCATCTGCCGGTAAATGACGAGCTTTCGAGCTTTTGCATATTGGTTCTTTTTTAAATAGTAGCGTTCTTCCTTATACAGCAAATAGAGCTGATCAATATTTGTCAGTTGTTCCTTAGAGTTCACAATTACATTTTTCGTTGCAATGAAGTCTGATGCTTGCCGCCCAGTGAGACGGATCCAACGTATGATTTCGTCTTGTACTTGGTGAATGGATTGAAAAAGCTTCACTTCGTACTTGGGAGGTATGAATAGCAGATTAACTAAAAATGCTGCCAACACTCCAATTGTAATGGTTAATACACGAAGGGATGCAAGTAAAAGAAAGTCGTCACCCTGAATTTCCATAACAGCAACCGTCGTGACCAGTGCAAGACCAATGGATTTCTCCAGACCGAGTTTTAACATGACTAAAATAACAATTACGGCTCCCAATCCGATGATGACCAACTGATGGCCGAAAATAAGAATAAAGAATACGCCTATTGTAGCACCGATTAAGTTACCTTGAATTCGTTCAATAACTTGCAAATATGACCTGTAAATGGTGGGCTGAATTGCGAATATCGCAGCAATCCCTGCAAACACAGGATTGGGCAAATCGAGCAATTGCGCAACGAACAAAGCGAAGACAATCGCAATACCCGTTTTCAAACTTCGGGCACCAAGTTTCATGAATGTATTCCTCTCTTTAACGGTCTCTTTTGCGCTACTTTACAATAAATTCCGGAGCTGGTCAACAGGCCATTATTAAAGTAGTTCTGCAAATGCGAGATCTACAGCGACCAAAGTATCCTGGATGTCTTTCTCTGTATGTGCAGAGGTGATAAACCAAGCTTCGTATTTAGAAGGAGCCAAGTTGACACCATTCTTTAGCAGCAGTTTAAAGAACTTACCGAATCGTTCTCCGTCTGTCGCTTCTGCCTGATCGTAGTTTACAATTGTTTCTTCTGTAAAGAAAACCGTTAAGGCGCCGCATTTCCGATTGATGGTAATCGGGACATGGTGTTTCTTTGCTGCTTGCAGAATTCCTTCTTCCAGCATGGCACCCAGACGATCCAGTTCTGTGTAAAGATCAGGAGTTTGAAGCACTTCCAGACATGCAATCCCTGATAGCATAGATGCTGGATTGCCTGCCATTGTTCCTGCCTGATAAGCAGGTCCGAGCGGTGCGACTGTATCCATGATTTCAGATTTACCGCCATATGCACCGATTGGCAGTCCGCCGCCGATAATTTTCCCAAGTGCCATTAAATCCGGCTGTAGTCCAAGGAGCTCAGCTGCTGAACCGTAATGGAAACGGAATGCAGTAATGACTTCATCGTATACGATTAATGCACCTTTTTCTTTTGCAATCTCGTGTACAAGTGGAAGGAAACCTTCTTGAGGTTCAACGATTCCAAAGTTCCCGACGATTGGTTCGACTAAGATGCAAGCAATCTGATCTCCCCATTTGTCCATAGCAGCTTTAAATGCTTCAGGATTGTTAAATGGAATCGTAATGACTTCTTCTGCAATTGTTTTTGGGACACCCGCTGAGTCCGGAGTTCCAAGAGTAGCAGGTCCTGAACCAGCTGCCACTAGAACTAGATCCGAGTGTCCGTGATAACAACCGGCGAATTTCATGATTTTTGTGCGTCCTGTAAAGGCTCTTGAAACCCGGATTGTTGTCATGACAGCTTCAGTTCCTGAATTGACGAATCGGACTTTATCCAAACCAGGAATTGCTTCTTTAATCATTTTTGCGAACTTCACTTCATGTTTAGTAGGTGTTCCGTAGAGCAGGCCGTTTTCGGCAGCTTTTGTGACAGCTGCTGTTATATGAGGATGGGCATGCCCGGTAATGATTGGACCATATGCACCTAAGTAGTCAATAAACTTATTTCCATCAACGTCCCAGAAATAAGGACCTTCTGCGCGTTCCATAACAGTCGGTGCTCCTCCGCCTACAGCTTTGTAGCCTCGGGATGGGCTGTTAACCCCGCCTACAATATGTTCGCACGCTTCTGCATAGATTGCTTCTGAATTAGTTCGTTCCATTGTTATTCCTCCGTTCAAATCACTTCTTTTCTATTTTACCTAATAATGAGCGAAACACCAAAGGAATTGAAAAAGACGGAGTAGTCCGATACTATAATAAGAAAGAATCTGATAGGGGGAATGAGAAATGTCGACGCTTGAAGGGTTGCATGCACCTGATTTTACCTTACAAAATGAAAACGGAAATTCAATAACACTTTCTGAATATGCTGGGAAGAAGTATGTAATTCTTTACTTCTACCCTAAGGATGCAACGCCAGGATGTACATTAGAAGCACAAACATTTAAAGAGAATCATGCAGAATTTAACGCACTCGATGCAGTAATTTTAGGTGTGAGTCCTGACGGAGAAGCTTCCCATCTCAAATTCAGTGACAAACATGGACTTCCATTTTCTCTTCTTGCAGATACAGAACATACAGTATCTGAGCTGTATGGTGTATGGAAACTGAAAAAGACATTTGGAAAAGAGTATATGGGCATTGAGCGTTCCACATTCCTCATTGATCCGACAGGCACTGTTATTAAAGAGTGGCGCAAGGTTAAAGTGGATGGTCATATAGATACTGTGTATCAAACATTACTGCAGTTATCTAATGAAGGGAATGGTGATTCGCAATGACGAATGCATTAGTAACATTTCCCATTAAAGAACAATTTAGGCAAAGCTTGAGCGAACAGTTCCCGCAAATTCACTTCGATTTTGCAAATACCATCGAAGATGCTGGCGGCAAGGAAGTTACAATTCTTGTAACATACGGCAGTGACTTGACTGAAGAGATTTTGGATCAGCTCACGGATTTGAAATGGGTCATGGTGGCATCAGCAGGAGTGGATAAAATGCCGCTTGAAAAACTGGGGGAGCGGGGAATTCTTGTAACGAACGTGAGCGGGATTCACAAGACTCCGATGGCAGAATCGGTGCTTGCGCATATTCTATCCCTCAATCGAGCACTTCCGATTATTCAGGCACAGCAGAAACAAAAGGTTTGGGAAAAGATGAAGTCCAGTGAACTGCGGGGATCTAAAGCGCTTATTCTTGGTCCGGGTGCAATAGGCGGAGAAATTGGCCGGCTGCTTCAGGCATTCGGGGTATATACAATTGGCTGCAGCCGATCTGGCGGTGTGCATAACGGAATGGACGAGGACATTTCGTTCGCTCATATTCAGGAATACCTGCCAGAAGCGGATTATATCATCTCTGTATTGCCCAGTACCCAGGAGACAAGATGGATTTTAGAACGCTCACATTTCCAGCTCATGAAAAAGAGCGCGGTGTTTATGAACTTTGGCCGGGGAGACTTGGTAAAAGAACAAGTTATAGTAGAAGCACTTCAACAAGGCGAAATTGCTCATGCAGTGCTAGATGTATTTCAACAGGAACCGCTGCCGTTAGAAAGTCCTTTATGGGAAATGGAAAACTGTACAGTGTCACCGCATGTTTCAGCGCTGTCAGCGAAATATGTGGAGCGTGCTCTTGAAATCTTTAATGAGAATCTTCAGGTTTGGCTATCGGATAATAAAGAATTTAAAAATGTAATTGAGACAGAAAGAGGCTATTGACCGCCTGCACACTTTCTTGGAAACCCAGAATGGTTGACACCAGACAACGAATTCAGTAAACTAATTATAATGATTATAAAGAAGTAATCCTTATGGAATAGAGGTGTTCGTTATGTCTGGTGCCATGCTTAAAGATGCGCTAGTCACATTGAAGGAAAGTGGTGTTCGGATCACTCCGCAGCGACATGCCATTTTAGAATTCCTCATTTCTTCTGAATCCCATCCAACGGCGGATGAAATTTACAAAGCACTCGAAAAGGATTTTCCAAATATGAGTGTAGCGACAGTTTACAATAATCTGCGTGTGTTCAGAAATTCCGGGCTTGTTAAGGAGTTGACGTACGGGGACGCATCCAGCAGATTTGATTTTGTAACACATGACCACTATCACATTATTTGCGATCAATGTGGAAGTATTGTCGATTTTCATCATCCGGGGCTTGAAGAGGTGGAACGTTTGGCTTCCCATGTGACCGGCTTTAAAGTGAATTCTCACCGTTTAGAAGTATATGGAGTTTGTCCATCATGTGAGGAAAAAGTTTCTAAAGCTAACTAAAAACACGTACTTCTCTTATGGTATAAAAGAGGAGTACGTGTTTTTTGCATTAGCTTTTTCGTTTATTCGGTTTATTATAAATTTCATCAAAGTCTTTTCCTTCTAGTGCAGGATCCATTGTCAGCGGCTCTCTGCAGTGACCGCACATGTCTACACGTCCAAGCATCTTTGTTTCCTTGCCGCAATTCGGGCAAACAATCTGAACGGCTCGTGTTGAAAGGGTGCCAATCCAAGCATAAACGACGACGCTTGCTAGAATAGCTAATACACCAAGAACCATAAATAGCAACATGATGATTTCATACTTTCTGAAGAACAGCCCGATATACATAACAATCACTCCGATAAAGATGAGTGAAAGAGCAAATGACCGAATGCGATTGATTTTATTTTTATAAGGTTTCATTGCTTTACCTCCTTGTGATTCGCTCCCTTAATATAGCACATATTCTAGTAGAGCAACATAGGAGTCTCTTGAAGGAGGATTTGCGGAACCTCTGGCGAATTTATATATCATCTAGGGAGGAATTACAATGGAACAAACACTCAGACCAATCTATCAAGAACGGGCAAGTTTTCCGGACACACTCGGTGTACTGCTCGTAAGCAAACGGTGGGAAGGAGATCCCCTGACTGATACTTTTGATGAAATCCTGCTGATTATATCCTCATCAAATACGATTCCCATTCAAACAAAACACTATACAGACGGTGAAGAGAAGGCAGCGCTGCACATCATCAGTGAGAACCAGCTGAAGAAATGGCTGCTTCTTGGCACAAAACGGAAAGTTGTAGATTGGCTCTTCTACGGAAAAGTCTTCTTCGATCGCAACGAATATATAGAAGACTTGAAAACGGAACTGCAAGAATACCCTTTCTTCGGAAGAGATTTAAAGATGGGAATCGAACTTGCAAAACTGGTTCGCCGTTATATGGAAGGAAAGACGTTTTTTGAACAGCATCATTATATGGACGCTTACCATCATGCGGTACAATCCCTTCATCATTTAGCGAGATTGTCAGTGATTGAAAAAGGAATTCTTCCTGAAGTAACTGTATGGTCTCAAGTTAAAAAAATCGATCCTTCTATATATAAACTTTACGAAGAACTGATTATGAGTGATGAGCCTATTGAGAAACGGCTGGAGCTTATGTTCTTAGCGAGTGAATTCTTTATTCATAATCGTACCGAATATGGTGCGCGTCATATACTGGAGGTCATGTCCCGAAAAGAGACGTGGACGATACAGGAACTTCATGAACATGATGAATTGAGGATGTACTCAGTTGATCTTGAAATGCTTATAGAATTCTTAATAGAGAAAAACATTATTCAAGTTAAGTCTGTCGACTCCAAAAATGAGTTTCTTTATCATAGAATGTATAGTGTACTCGACTGACAGCCGTACTCGACGGCTGTTTTTCTATTACTCAGCCCCGTTGCTATGAGGTTTTAAAACTTTTTTCGAAAAAGTGTTGACGTACAATTGCATTCGATGTTATTATAAATCTTGTCGCCGCGGAGGTAACTAACTAGCCTACAAAAACCGCTGAGATGAACGAAAAAAGTTTTTCAAAAATAACTTGACTGAGTTTCTCAGACATGTTAAGATAATCAAGTCGCTTCGAGAGGACGACAACATGAACCTTGAAAACTGAACAGCAAAATGTCAACGAATTATCGTTTGAGAAACCGGTTCTGCCGGTGGAACAAACACAACAGATCTTAATCGATCTGATAGACATCTTAAATGATGCCAGTACGAATTGAGCAATCAATTCTCTACTACAATCATTCATTTGATGAGTGATTGTCTGAGTGGTGAGGTAAGGTGCAGCGCTAGGAAGCGAACGATCGAGGAAGGGAGCGTACTCAGGTACGTGACCGACTGAGGGAGTGAAGCTGACGACGTGATGTGCCTTGCATCGCCGCTCAGAACTATGGAGAGTTTGATCCTGGCTCAGGACGAACGCTGGCGGCATGCCTAATACATGCAAGTCGAGCGAATCAATTGGAGCTTGCTCCTTTTGATTAGCGGCGGACGGGTGAGTAACACGTGGGCAACCTGCCCTGCAGATGGGGATAACTCCGGGAAACCGGGGCTAATACCGAATAATCAGTTCCTTCGCATGAAGGAACTCTGAAAGACGGTTTCGGCTGTCACTGCA